>CAIZLD010000016.1 GCA_903933715.1 uncultured Spartobacteria bacterium | reverse complement strand
GCTCACCGGGCGGTGCATGTGCAGGGTATCCGCCATGGTGCCGACGTTGAGTTCGTAACGCCGCCCGCCTTCCAATTCGATGATCCCATTGGTCTTTTTCGAAAAACTCGGCGGTTCAAACGATTTGATCCGGCCTTTGTCCAACCCGTAAACGGCTCGGACCTGCACTGCTTTTCCTTGCGAATCCAAGACAACCTCCACCTTATCGTTGGGCTGCGGATTGTTGTTTGGCGCTTGATCCGGCGGTGCGCTCAAGCGATCCGGATTCCGGCTAAAGACCACATTGCTGGCGAGCGGAATGTCCAAATAACCTTGATATTGGGTCATTTTCAAGTCGCCCAGTTCGACGCGGATCTTCTGCCGGTTCCCGCTGATGTACTTGCCTGTCAGTTCCTTGGGGGGGGCCGACTTTTGCTGCGTCGGCGCAACCTGAACGGTGAAGCTGACACTCCCATTGGCGGCTTTGATTGCCCCATCTTTGGCATCTGAAGCCTCGGCAATGGAGAACTGGTTCTCACCCAATGTGGTGAGCCGGTAAGCGCTGCCATTTTTCGCCGCGGAAAAAGCCACCTGCATTGTTTCCGGGGCATGGACTTTGACTGCAAATTCTGCACCGGCTTTTGTCACCTTTTTCAGGTCGATGAGGGCCGTTGCATTTTGATCGGGCAGTTGAACGGCCAGGGGATAACGCCCCAATGGGCCGCTGCCACGAATGGCATAGCGTGCCGGCAGCAGTTGGGAATATTCGCCGACCAGCGCCGCATAGGCCGAGCGGTAATATCCTTCATCGTAAATCGCCTTGGCTTTTTTCCATACGGCATCCTCGCCGCCCAATTCGGAATACTCTTTGAGCAAACGCTCGGCGACCGCGCGGTCTTGTATCCAGAGGTTGGCAATCCGGCTTTGTTGGCAGGTGAAGGGGGGACCGGCGAGCAGGCCGGTTTTCTTCTGCCAAGTCATGCCCACGCGCAGCTGATGCAGGAACGTCGCGTCGAAAGCTTTCTGCGAAGAGAAGGTCAGCCGTAAAAAGTATTCCTTCTTTCCTTTGGCGCCGTCCCCTAGTTGGATCGTGGCCAATGAAGTCTGGTGGACCCGCCAATCAGTGGGATAAGGGAGATCCTCGCTCCGCATCTTTTTGACGACCGTCATTGCTTCGGGCGTCGGGCCGGACGCCACCTCGATCCAATGGCCGTCACCGGGGGCAATGCGCCCCATAACGGTCAGGCTCAAGCCGGAAGGGAAGGCTTCGCCGCGGTTGGTGAGCCGATAAACGATGCTGCCCGTTTTGGCGGTATCGCGAACCACCATTTTATCGGTATGATGGCCGCAAGAGGTGCGGCGAACCCACAAGTTTTCAATCCCGGCGATCTGCTCCGGGCTGCCCAAGGACTGATCGCGCGCCATGTCGAGGTCCAAGCAGTTGGGCTCGCAATGCACCGGCGGCATGGCAGTTTCATTTTCAATCCGATCGACCGCTTTGAACAGTTCGGGGTCGTTCGGATGCGCATCATAAAATGACTGCAAAACATAGCCCTGCTGGTAGAGGTTTTTGCAATAGGAGAAGTCTTCCATCAGGGAATGCCGCTCCCGGTTGACGATCGCCAGTTTGCCGCGTGAGCGGATATAATCGTCCCGTAGCCGCTCATCCAAGGTTTCACCCTTCCCGAATTCTCCGGAGCTCCACGTCTCGTGAGTCACCCCGTTCTGCCAGCCACCCCAGCTACGATCTCGGAGTACGTTTAGCGGCGGTGCGTTGGTGTGGGAGTAAAGATTATCCACCCATTGCTCGGAGG
>CAIZLD010000015.1 GCA_903933715.1 uncultured Spartobacteria bacterium | reverse complement strand
TCCTCCCGTCGCTCCCTGCCGTATCGAACCCGCCCTCGTGAATCCTGCTTCACCAACTGCACACATGTCGTAGTTGTCATACCCAACCACGCTCTCACACCTACGACTCCTCTGCATAGTGGCGCACTACCGGACGCTTACATTCAACCCGTTGAGTGGCTCACATGAATCCGAAGGATTCATAGCGATTAGCCGGGCGGTTGAGCGAAGCGATACCCCCGGATAATGGAACCGATCATTCACCCCGAAGGGGTGGTAGAGCCGAGCTATTTGCCACCCCTTCGGGGTGATCCGTGGTGGCAAAGAGTCCGGTGGTATCGGCGCGCGAACACACCTCACCATCGGTTATCGGCCTGAAACGCACTGGGATTCGTTTTCGCCGACGGATCCAATATTGTTTGGCTTCTCGTTTTTGAATTCGATGCTTCCTAATGTCCCACCCGAAGAACCGACCAAAAGTTAGACATTCCCAAGTGCAACTTGGGAACGAGGGGGAAAATGCACTAAGAGCTGTTGGAGCTGTTACCGAATTTTTGAATTAAGAAGCCAAAATCCAGGAAAAGGCAGAAGAGGGGGTGATATGAGAGGGATGGATTGCCACGGAGCATTCCAAAAACGGAACCCCCATTCCGCCCCTCTTTTTCCTGGCTTCCTAATTACTTTTTCAATTCGTTAACACGTCCTAATTCGTGAACACTATCTAAGGAATCACGAACTCGCCTTTTGCATTACGGACTGAGTCAACAGGCACCCCCAGATAAGCGCGTGACAAGACGGCCAGGTTTTTGACATCGCCTTGAAGCGTCTGCACCGGGTGCGTCAGGTCGGGCAGTTCCAGCAGCGAATTGGGACCGGGTTTTCCAAAGCCATACAGGCCGATACCTTCTTTTAAGGCAGCCGGTACCACCACAGAGGGATCCCTCTTATTCCACGCTGCCAGGCAGGTGATCATGCGGGTCTGTTCCCCGGCCATCGGCTTCATGGCTTTGACCCCCTCGATGTCGCCCGCTTCGTTCATGAGCCAGTCGACCTCCTTGTACATCTGCGAGTTGACCGTATGTGGATTAAGCGCCTTATGGGTTGTAAGCCAGATCAGACACTTTGGGTTGGTCTCCTTGGCCGCTTTGTGGATGGTCTGCCAAGCGCGTGCAATGGCGCGCCGGCCATATTCGATTTCCTGATTACTGGTGAGTTCCTTTTCGCCCGGAAAAGGTTCTCCCATGAGCTGCGTATAAAGGCGCTTCTCGCAATCGAGCCATACCCCTTTGGTAGCTCCCCGATTGGGCTGGAAAAACCAATCGACCATAAAACCGTCCATTCCCGTTTTCTGCACGGAGTCCCGGATGACTCGGTCGAGATAGGCGAGATATTCGTCGGTGTAAGGGATGTGTTGTGTGCTGCCGCGCCCGTAACTCAGCTCCGGGTTTTGCTGCGCCCAGCGTGAATTGGCTCCGGCACAAAAATACCCGAAAACGCGCAGCCCTTCTTTATGCCCCAGGCGGACCATTTCCGGCAAAAAATCGTGCTTCAAGCCGGGCTGCTCCGGCACAACGCCATTCTTATACCAGGCATAGCCGTTGCAGGAGACCACGAAGGTCTGGATGACGTTCGCACCAAGCGCCTTGTACCATGCGACGTGCTGTGCGGGATCGGCCTCTGCCCAGTCTCCCGGCTTTGCCCAGCTATTGATCTTCCGGCCAGCATCGAACTCGCCGCTTCCCCAGTTAAAATCGATGGAGTATGCCTTGATGTCTTGCTGTTCCGCTCGTGCAGAGCCGACCACCAAGAGTCCTCCGGCCATCATGATTGCCAATGCGATGCCAATTCGTAGGCGCATATGTGACTTTTGTTTTAGGGGGAGCGCCGCCCGGCCTCATGCAGAGGCCGGGCGGTTTCGATGATTCTTTTACTTTGCCTTGTAAACCTGAAACTCCTCAATGGATGGAGTGCCAGTGGTTTTCAGAAGATTGAGGCGAACAAAGCGCGCTTTCACGGGGTTGAATGTGATGCGCTTTTCGGGGCCGATCTTGGTTCCTTCCACGATTTTAACCCAGTCGTTGCCTTGCTTGATCTCAATCGCAAACGATTCGGTGCGGGGGAAGGCTTTCTCCATGATCAACGCCGAACCAATTGTCTGCTCCTCCTGAAGATCAACTTCCAGCCATCCCGCGCTCTGGTCTTTTAAAAGAGCGCTCCAGCGGGTGGCAATATCCCCATCGGTTGCTTTGCCGGGGACGTTGTCTTTGCCCCATTGCCATTCACTCGAAGCGGTGATTGGTTTTCCTTGAGCAAGCGAGAGCGGCAGTGGACGCGGGAAATCGCGGATTTCCTGTCCGACCCGGCGCAAGGTTTCCACGTCGATCTTGCGCAACTTGCCATTGTAATCGGGCCCGATATTGATGGAAAAGATGTTTTCGAATTTCGCGGCGCCGCAGTAGTAGCCGTAAAGCTCCTCAAAACTCATACAGGCATCTTCGTTGTCGGGATGGGAATAGAACCACATAGCGCCCTTGGGACGGCGTGGCTGGACGGGGAAAGTGAACTCGCCAATAACGTAATGTTTACTGCCGCCTTTGTTGAAGCCAGCTCCGGCTCCATTGGCGAGCGACCCAGGGCGTCCGCACTCTGCAACGCGGATATAGGAGTTGTTTTGATCGCCGTGGTTGAAGCCGATCAGGCAGTTTGGCTGCAGTTTGCGGCAGTGATCCAAAAACTCCTGGTGTGAGAGCCCGCCCGTCGATGCCGCGTGGTCAACCCACATGAATTCGATTGGGCCATATTGGGTGAGCAGTTCGGTCAACTGGGCACGCTCTTTCTCCGCATCTTGACCGGACGATCTGCCGTCAACCGCCCCAGGCCAGCTCCAGTCCCCTTCGGAAAAGTAGAGGGCCAGCTTGATTCCGTATTTGTCGCAACTCTTCTTGAGCGCGGCCAAGACGTCTTTGCCGAGCGGGGCGTTTGTTACTTTGCGATCGGTGGTTTTTGTGTCCCAGAGACAGAAGCCGTCGTGGTGTTTTGCGAGGAATAAAATATATCCCATTTCCGCTTCCTTGGCCGTTCGCGCCCACTGGTCGGTGTCCATCTCCTTGGCGGAAAAGAAATTGACGTCCTTAATGCCGGGAGACCATTCCTTCCCGGAAAAGGTGCTAAAGCTCCAGCAGATGAACATCCCCCAGCGGAGGCTTTTTAGTTTCTCTGCCTGTTTGGAAATTTCAGGCGGTATTTGGACTTTTTCGACGGTTTCCTGTGCAAAGCCGCAGCTTTGCAGGACCACGGCTAAAAGCGTTGAGACGATAAGCTGTTTCATTTTTGTTTTTTATTCTGGGTTGTGGGTAAATTGCGGATAAAGTTCATTTATTAGCTATTCTGGGTTGTGGGTAAAGTTTAATTGCGCTTTCCGATCAAGGGCATTACCAAGAATCTCCGATTTGGTAGGATCGCGATTATCGGCGTTCGCCTGGACAGGGGAATCGAAAAACAGACCGCCGACTACCGGAGCAGTCTCTTCCGGTGCAAGGTCGAATTGCACCTTGCCGCGCACCCGCCAACGCAGATATTGCCCTTCCGTACACTCGCCGAGCAACTGGGTGTCGAGTACCGGGCCGCCCGGCCGGCGCAGCACGAGCGCGCCCAGCTTCCTGTATTTGCTCCAGACCCGCACGTAGAGGGCTATTTCATGGTATCCGTCGCCGACGTCCACGGTCAGATGCAAAGGACGGGCGGCCGCCAGCCGGTTTGTCATTGATTCGCCCGCGAGCAGCGCGTTCCGGTCTGTCATGGACTCTTTCATCATCGAGATACCGGCGTGCCACTGCACCGTGGCGTAAGTCGGTGGCTTCGCCGCCGCCTGGCCGACCAGTTCGCAGCCTTCGGAGCCGTACTTGCCCGGCCAGTCGCCTTGCGTCGCCGTATCGATACCCAGGAATTGAGCCGAGGATGCCACGGCGGAGCGGTTGACGAGAAGATGGACGCGGTCTTCCGTATAGACCACCGTTCCATCCTTGAGCGATTCCAATATCAGATAGAGCTTGCGGCCGTCCTGCCCCGGTTCGGGCACGGTGAAGCGGATCGGCTGCATTGCATGAAATCCAGGCGCGATGCGGATATCGTTCACCGTCTCCGACTGGACCACCTGCCCGGCAGCCGAATCCCAGCGCAGGGTCCACCGCAGCGACATGCGATCGCCAGACAGCCCCCCGTTGAACAGCTCGATCTCGCGCGTGAGCGCCTCTCCCGGCGCAGCCTGCATGACGGTGCGCGGCCAGACGGGTTCGTCATGCCAGTTGACAAACTCTGTCTGGAGTTCCATCACCAGGTATGGGGCATGGCACCGCTGGATGAAGGCGGCGACGGGTGAATTCCAGCCGTCAACCCCGTCAACCTTGTCGGGGAGCGCTTTGGCCTTCCTTGCGTCGACCAAAACCCTGCAATTGTGGTCGCTCAGGCGCGCCCCCTGGATCAGGTTCGGCCAGAAATTGATCCAGCACCAGCCGGCCGTGTGCGCGACATCGTAGTAGCGATACCATTTATCCCACAGGGCACAGAAGGTGGCGGCGTTCGCCCGATTGAAATCGTAATGGTGTTCGCCGATCACGTAAAGATTGGTGCATGGCTCAGCGGGGCAGCGCGGATAATGGACGCCACAGGTCGCATGACCCTTGGCGGTCTGGACCCCGGCGTAACCTTCCGTCATGACCGGGCGGGTCGCGTCATGCTCCAAAAGCGTATCCAAGATCAGCGCCCCTGTGCCCTGGGGGGGAAACCACTCGTTATAGAGACTGTACCGGGCGACGCTCGGATGGTTCCGGTAATGTTCAGCCATCGCCCGCATGGTGTTCTCGTAAGTGGCGCTGGTTATATTTTTGGTGCAAGACACCTGGCCGTCAAAAGTGCTCTCCGCCTCAAACATGAAGCCGAGTTCATCCGCCGTGTCGAGCATATGCTCCGTCACAATGGAGTTCTGGGGGCGCAGGATGTTGATCCCCAGGCGCATGTACCGTTTCCAGGTCTCCGCGCAACCGGACAGGAACCCTTCTTTCAACGAATACGCCCCGTTGGCCATCACGTTTTCCGGCGTGCCGTCCCCGATTCCGGTAACGCGCACCCCGTTTACACTGTAGTACCAGGGCGATTTCGACACCGGGTGGGCCGGCCCCTCGGCGTGTTCGACAAACCCGAACCGCTGCGTCCGGCGGGCGAGCATCTTGCCTTTCTCGAGAAGCTGCACATTCAAATAGTGCAATTGCGCCGTATAGTCCTCGCGGAACGGGATGTTGGGCCACCAATAGCTCGCCTCGCCCAGCCCCCACTTGATCGGCCCAACCGAAACTTTCACCGTCGCCTGCGCCGGCAGTTCCGCCTTGACCGCTGGCAAGACGGGATAAGGCCAGTTCTGGCGCTTCCAAGGGCTTAACCCCGCCTGCACCGCGATTGTTTGCGGGCTATCCGTGTGGTTCTTGATCCAAACATCAAAGGAGAGGGTATCGGTCTTGACCGATGGTTTAATGAAAAGCTGCTCAATGAATACAGGCGGGTAGATCGCCAGCTTGATCCAGCGGGTGATCCCCTGTTCGTTGAAGTGCCCTTCACGGGGAATCCACCAATGCCAATCTTTCTCTGTCCACCCCAAGGTCGGCTTTTGCATGTCGAAAGACATGGGCGTCGCGGCAGGGCCGAAGTGCTGTTTGTTATAGACCTTTACGCCCAACCGGTAGCTCTGCCCCGGCCTGACGTGGGCCGTGAGATCCATCCGGGACGGCAACATCAACGAGGGGGTGTTCGTGGTGGAGCCGACCAGAGTCCCGTCCAGGAAGAGATCATAGGCGTAATTGACCGCGCCGAACTCCAGGTAAGTGGCCTGCCCCGGCTGCCGGTCAGGGATGGTAATGCGCCGCTCATAGGTGACGGAATCTTGCACGTCACGGGCCGCAATGCGCGGTTCTTGCAACTCCGAGGCATAGCCACCGGCAGGCACCTTGATCGGACGCGCCGCCCCGCCGTCAATCGCCAGGGACCATTCTGTTTCCGAGGCTAGATTCACCTCGGCCAGCGCGCCGCTACGGGGTATCTGGAGTTGCCCGGCGGTCTCCTGTGCAAAGCCGCAGCTTTGCAGGACGATGGCTAACAGCGTCAAGACGATGCTTTGTTTCATATCTGTTTTTTTAAAATAATGTGTTCTGAGTGAGGCTCGGTGCCGCCTGTGAAGCATGTTTGGATGCTCATCGTGTGAGCCTTACGACCACAGGGCGTTCCGTCACATGGACCGCGTCCAGATGGGCCAGGCCATCGACGTCCACCTTGTTCGAACCGGCCTTCATTGGCTCGCCCTCGGCCGAGATCGACCATTGATAGGTCTGCCCTGGCGTGAGCGCAAACCGTTGCAGGCGTCGAAACGTTACAGCCGTGATCGCCTCGCCGGGCGGATCACAGGAATGCCGCAACTCCTTTTTGTTGACCAAGCGAAGTTCCATTGCCAGGGAGTTTGGACTGTCTTCAAGAGTTTTCCAGCGGAACCAGCCGTTTATCTGTCCGCGTTGATCGGCCCGCGCGCCATCGTTCCAACCCGGATAATTTTGGTCCGTTGTCGCCCGCGTAAAAACCGGATAAGCCTCGTTGCGGCGGATCGTCAGCCATGGGGTGTCATAAACCGACGGGTGGCATTCGGCGATGCGCACGGCCGCATGGCCGAACGGTTCCCAAGCAAATACCAGCGCATACCGGTTGGCCGCGAAGATCTCCAGGAGTTGCTCCTGCCCACGGGCATAACTATCCAGGTGGGAGGAAACATTCACCAGCGGCGGGGGATCATATCTCAACGGCGGATGCAGGCGCGCTTGCATATGTTCGATCCCAGCCGGCACCACCACGGAAATTGCGGCAAAGATATCCCCGTGATTCAGGCCGATACCCAGCGTGCCGCTGCCACCCATCGAAATGCCGCTCAGGTAAATGCGGTTGGGATCGATCTTAAACTCCCGCACTGCCCACGCGATCGTTGCCAAAACCCGTTTCTCCGTGGGAACAAGCTCGGCTGAATACGGCTGGGGCCGACGCTTAAGCTCCTCCAGTCCCCACCACCAGTCCTGGCTGCGGTTGCGGGCGCAGTCAAGGCATAGCACGTAGAAGCTCGCGTCCCCATAGGTTCCGCGCTCGTGGTGTGGGGCACAGATCGGTTGAAACGGTTCCCGCCCGTTGCCACCAGCAGAATGCAAGACAACGCACAGCGGCGGTGAGGCCGAGGGCTTCTCCGGCAGCGACAGCCAGAAATGATCGGTCTGCGGCACGGGGTATCCCCATGCCGGGTCACTAGGTTGTTCATATTCCACCCAAGTCCGACCGAAGCCTTGGCTGCGGCTCACCAGGTGCGGCACGTCAGCGCACTCGCCAGCCTGGGTCGCCGACGGTGTCAGCAGAGCCATGCCCGCCAGTACGGCCAGTGTCGCCGTATCAATTCCCAGTAACTGCGCCATGCTCCGGTTCTTCGGTTTTTAACCGCGTTGAGGGGCGCCGATTAACGTCACCACTTCGAACGGGCGAAGATGGATTTTTTCTCCCGGTTCCAAGGCAGCTTCCGGCCTTTCCATCAGGTCGGCACGGCGCCAGGTGTCTTTGCCGGAAATGCGGACCCCGGCAGTCTGCCCCCTCACTTCTGCAAGGCGGACCACGATCTCTTGCCCCGATTCCGTTTGCTTGACGGCTTCAAGGGAGACGGGGTCGCCATCGATTTCCAATGGCGACCGAAGCTCTGCGGAATCGCATCCATCAAAAGCGATCGGCGTGACGTTCAGATTCGCGGCTTCTGCGGGAACTTCCGTGAAATTGGACTCGGATGAGAGCGGCAGGAAGGAATAGGTGAACCGATGGTTTCCTTGATCGGCGGAGTGGTCCGGGTAGGTCGTTGAGCGCAGCAGAGCCAGTTCCAGAAGATCTTCCTCAATACGAACGCCATATTTGCAGTCATTGAGGAGCGCAGCTCCCCCTTCGCTGCCCAGCAGGCAGGCATACCGGTGGCACGGCACTTCGAAGCGGGCTTCTTCATACGGGGTGTTTTGGTGCGTGGGTCTGTCGAGGAAACCGTGCTGGATCTCGCAACGGCCGATGGTGCCCGGCTGGTTTATCGGGAATCCCACGCGCAACATCCGGTGGCGCTCCGACCAGCGCACTTCGGTTTCAAAATCAATGCGCCGGGAGCCAGCCGCAAGAATGCATCGCTGGCTAATGGTTGAGGAGCCGATTTGCAACGTGAATACCAGCACGCTGCGAGCCGGGCCCGACCAACCCTGCCACGCACCGGACGATTTTGCGGTTTCCACCCGCTCGTCGCGATAGAACCGGTCGATGTCCCACGCATCCCAATCGATCGGACGATCCACATACAAGGCCAGCCGGTTGGCCGGGCGTTCTTGCGTGGCGAATTCACGCCCGTTCTCCTTGTCCACGACCGACAGCAACTCGCCGTTCTCGTTGAAAACGCACCGCAGCCACTCGTTTTCGAGGATCGGATCGCTTAAGGCGGACGCGGCGGCGGGAACGCCGGATTTCACCAGCGATGAGAAGGACGTGGGCTGCACTTCCAATTGCGTGACGACGCGCCCGTCGGGTTCTGTCTGGGAGGGCCAGGCGGTCGCATTTCCCGGGGCTTGGAGCGCCTCTGCCGCGCTGATCGTCCCTTTCCATATCTGGTTTAGGGCGTTAAAGAGGGCCACTGACTTTGGTTGCGGCCGCAGCTTGGTCGCAAATGACTCCCGCAGCCGGGCGAGCTCCTCAAACACCAGCGCGTTACTTTGCTCGGATTCCTCCACCATCTCCCGGATGCCGGAGCCCGGCAGGATGTCATGGAACTGGTGCAGGAGAACCGTCTTCCACATGCGCAGGAATGACTCTTTGGGGTATTCCTTGGCCGGAAGGCAGCAATAGAGATGTTCCATTTGGCCGAGAAGAATCTCCAACTTTCGATTGTCGGCCTTGAGGCGTGCCTGTGTTGTGTAGGTGCCGCGGTGGCCTTCCACGTAAAGATCGCCCCGCCATTTTTTCAATTTATCCCGGCCGGCTTCAAACGCTTGAAAGACTTCCCGCGAATCACCAAACCTTACGCGTGGAACCCCTTCCAGCGATGCCATGCGCAAAGCACGTTCAATGTGAACTTCCGACGGACCCCCGCCGCCATCGCCGATGCCCATGGTGTAGACAAACTTCTCGAAATGGCCCTTCTCGGAAAAACCTCGCTCGGCCGCGGTCATATCCTGCACCCGCATCAATCCGTTGTAGTCCCGTGCCTGTGGAAGCACATGCACCAGAATCTCGGAACCGTCGTGCCCGGCCCACCGGAACGCCGTATTGGGATAACGGTTGGTCCGGCCCCAATGGGGTTTCTTGGTCAGCAGGAATTTGATTCCCGATTTGCTGAGAATCTGCGGTAGTGCCGCGGTAAGTCCGAAGACATCCGGCAGCCAGGCTACAGCACAGTCAACCCCAAATTCTTGGCGGAAAAATTGTTGCGCGTAAAGAACTTGGCGGATCAGGGATTCGCCCGAAGGAAGATTCGTGTCCGGCTCAACCCACATTCCGCCCTGGAGTTCCCAGCGGCCTGCTTTGACCAGTTTTTGAATCCGCTGGTGCAACTCCGGGTGGTATTCTTTGATAAAAGCGTAATGCTGCGCCGAAGATGCGCCAAAGCGGTAGGCCGGATATTTCTCAATCAACTCCGCCTGGCTGGCAAAGGTCCGCGCGCATTTTCCGATGGTATCCCCGACGCGCCAGAGCCATCCGGTATCAATGTGCGCATGCCCGATCGCGATGGCTTCCAGACTGGAAGAGGTTGCGGGGCGTGCCAGTTCCGGTTGCAATTTCTCCCGCGCAATCGCTGAATTCTCCGGATTATCCTGCCACGCAATGCATCCATCCAGCAGGGCACGGAGCGCTTTGGCGCGCCTCACACTGTAGGGCGCTGATTCCCTTGCCACGCCAAGAAGGATTTCCACATCCCACAACAGCCGTTTGACTTCCGGGCGGAGAATGCAGAGGTGCGCGCGCTTGACCGTTGCCTGGTGGGTTCCGCCTTTGAATGGATCGTCTGGCGCCGGGTCCTGCGGTTGATCCAGTCCCACGATGCTGCTTGCCCAAGCCTGGGCGAGGAGGGTCACTTTTTCTCCGCCATTACAGGCCTCAAAAAGGGGCACATCTTCGACCTGGCACGGGACACCAAAGGCGCTGCCCCAAGTGAGCCGCCGGGTGATGTTCCCTTCGGGGCCGAAGAGGCTCACCTCTCCTTCAAGGTTGATCACGGCATCCACCGGCATTCCCTTCCATTCCGTCGGCACCTCTCCATGAAACCGGAACCAGCCGTAATCCCACGCATTTCCCCAGACACTTGCAATTTCGAGCGGCTTATAGCGCTTCTCGTCTGCAAAGGTCATCCCGGCCTGCGATTGAACGGGCGAAAACTCTACTGCAAGCGGCTGCCGTGCTGCATAAATCGAAGCTTCCAGCCCCGCAAGCCAGCGGGCAATTCGCTCAAAAGCCCAATCATCGTCGTTTAAAATAAATTCGCTGTGAGGTTCTTTCATAAGCCAATCAATTCACGGGGGGGAATGCATTCATTTTACAGGCCACTCCCAAGAGCCCGTTTGTTTTTTTAGCCATCAGTTGCGCTCAGGCACGCCAATCGCCGCGCCGCGTCGGGCACGGCGCCCCAGCATTTCGCTATCTTTCCTGAGGGCTTCGGAAAAATTCGCAACCTTGGGCGGGAACTGTATCGACGTGGGCGCAGGCAGTTGCTGAAATACCCGGGTTTCTCCTCCGCGTCGCCAGAGAACCGGAAAACGAGTTTGCTCGTCCACCCACGCCATCATGTCTCCTTTTTGAAAGAGCAGGCAGTCGCGTCCTTCCAAAGATTGAATCTTGATGAAAGTGGCCACCGAGATCCAGTCCATATCGGGATAATTCCCGCTTCCAAAATCAAACAAGGTCTTCGTTCGCCCTCCGGTGTCGTCCGTTGGACAAAATACCGGGGCTTGCTGCTTGGTCCCGATGATGTATTCAGTGATTCCATCGAAACATTGCTCGAGCACATTGCCAGCCAAATCTTGCGTGACCGCGTGCCAGAGCGTTTTGCAACGCATGAAGGTCACTTTGCGGGGTGCAGCAGAGAGCAAGGGATTGCTGGACTCCGGCGCCGGGGAGCCGGCGTAGGAATAGAGGATCTGCCAAGCGCAAAATTCGCCTCCCTTTTTCAACAGGGGCCCAGCCGGGATCGACTGGTTTTGGATTTCCTCGGCTGTTCCAACCGGGATTCCTGCCAAAAGCAAAAGAGCAATAATTAGTAATCGTTTCATTCGTTCACCAGTTCAATCTGCCTGTCAATGACTTCACCAGTTTGCCTGTCGATCGCCAGGTGCAGCCAATAGCGCTTTTCGCCTTCGACCAGGAACTCCTGAGGGGTTCTGGCCGATGTCGGGTAACGCCCGACTTGGGCCACCAAATCGATCAGGAAATTCCATGTGCCCACTTGCCCTGTATCCGAGAGCGCCCGCATGGCGGATTCCCGGAACCGGCCAACGATGTTGTTGGCCGAGGTGGAGCCGCCGCTGTAGAGTCCTCCCAAATCTTTTGAAAACCCATCATACGGCTGGGAAGCCGCAGTCGCAGCCGCTCCATTGCTGAACCCGGCGCCGTAACGCCCAACCAGCGTCGAGATGTTCAGCAGGGGTCCTTTGCCAGTAGTGCTGCTGGTGTCTTCGGTGCGGGCAATCAAAGCGTCGGCAATGGCTCCAGCCTCGCTACCGGTTAACAAAACACTATTGAGTTCATCCCGACAGACCCCCGCCAGGATCGCTTTGAGCACAGGCGCCTGGCGGGTGTTGAGATCGACTTTCCCTGCCACTAACGGGCTTGGGTCAACGCTGTTGCTGATGCAAAAGATGTCCAGCAAAGGAGCGAACCCGCTTTCCGGTGTCGAGAAACTGAGATTTCTCCACGGAGTATCTGAAAAGACGTAAGCCAACTCGGAAACGCTACGGAAAGGCCGATGCAGCATCATGGGGCGGTTGCTAGTGTTGGTGGAATTACCCGCCACTGGGGCCAACGGCAGGCCCACGCTTGTCGTCGCCGTGCCGGGGGACGTGGAAGGGGCGTGCCCTCCCATGGCGCGACGAATCCCGCCATCAGGGTCGATGATGAACTTGTTACCATCGGTAAAGACCATTTTGGGATTCGCGGTGCCATTCCAAACCCGGTCGATGTACATATCTTGGCTGGCTCCTCCTAGGCGAAATGAACTTGAGCCAGTGCTCGGACCATTGGATGGGCGGAAGGTTTGAACCACGGTTTGGGAACTATCAAGGAAGATCCCGTTCAACACATTGTTGGTGGGTGCCCACCGCCGTGACCTGGGATCCCAAAGAACCACCCCTTGGTACGGCGTAGGTCCTTTTGAATTCCCGCCGAGAGCTTCAAGAGCCGAGCGCAACTCATTGATGGCTGAATTTGCCACATAATCATAAGGCACAACCTGTGGGGATCTGCTTCCGTGAGGGACCAGTGTTTGCACGTACGGAATCCAAGTGTTGCCAGCCAAGTATTCGAGAGAAATGGTTTGGCCGAAGTAACTGCTTTCAGCACTCGCTGTGCAATTAGCTGTGTATGTGGTGGTGGTCCCGGAACTGAACACCTTCCATTGTTGGGGAAAATTCCCCACATAAAAACCGATATAGTTAAAGCCCGTACCGAATTCAGGAATTCCATTGCTCCAGGTGTTGGAACCCGAGGTCATCATCGCGTTCCCGGTATCCAACGCCAGGCCACTCCCGACCGGCATCCCCGGACGCACCAAAGGGGTCGGTTCCCGGTAGAGAGTCGAATCATAGCCGAACAGGAGGGCGGTATTTCCGGTTGCTTGGGATCCAGGCATCTGAATGCAGCCTTTGGTTGAGTCATAAGAACCAATACCCCACGGCGCCGTGAGAATGCTGCTGGTATTACTTACTACTGCGGGAAGCACTGCCTTGGGTGTTGTTTTGTAAGTGAAGCTTCCCGGGCTTGTAGCGAGGGTGAAAGGGGAGGAAATCGAATAGATGGAGGTGCAAATCCGCAGTTGTGCCGGCCTCAACGCGGGGTCCACCTGCACCTGGCTTTGGCTGTGTGGATTCCAGATCGTAGGCACCTGAATGGAGGCCACCAGGCCGGGGTCTTCCGGGGGAATAAATGCGGTGTTGCTGCCGGGAACCGTGATAACAGCCGTTCCGGAAGTAACCGCCGGGCTGGCTTTACGAACCAGGATGTTCAGGTCACATACGCTGTAAAGGTAGGGGAGATCATCCACCCCGTAGAAACTCTGGATCCCGGTTCCGTTATCAAATAAAATCCGGGTTGGGTAACCGTCCGGCGAGGCTTGGTCGATAATATTGGCGCCGATTTGCATGATCTGGTTGTCCACCAGGGTGTTTTGGGCCAGGTAAAATTGCTGTACCGGATAATTCAAATACATCCCGGATGAAAACGCCCCTTTTGCCAATGACCCGGCGCAGACGCCTCCCTTGAGAAGTTCAAAGAAATCCGGCTCTCTCTTTGCGCCGGGTAGCGCATTGAGGGTGGCGATGGCTTTGGAAAAACCGTGCTCGTAGGTCCAATATCCGCCAATCCCGTCTTGGCCGGGGCCGGAAGTCCAGCTCAGGCCAAAATACTTTTGGATATTTTGCACAGAGCCTTCGCTGAGCAGTTGGGGGGAAATGCCATTGGCAATGTATTGTTGATACAAAACATCGGAGGAGGCGAGATTCGCGCTGGGGCCCTTGCAGGTAAGCCAGCAGAGGCGGTTGAGGGCGAAACGTTTTTTCACCAATGGCTCGCCAATGGCCGCTGTGGACCCATCGTTTCGCTGGAATGTCCCGCTCACCCGGATCGACTGGAACGCGGGATTGACCAGATCTTGCGTGTTTCCCCCCGCGCTGTAAGCGTCATTTCCGCCGCTATATGAATTGTAATTGGCAGGAGAGGCATCGTAGGCGGGGCCGATGATTTTTGGGCGGTTTGGATCGGGGCTATAGGAGGGCTGGTTGAGCGAGCGGCTGAAAGTCGTCAGATACTGGAGGGCGTTCTGCAAATCGGCCTGCCTTGCGTTGGTCTGGCCCAACGCCGTGCAAAAGGAAATGAGTTGCTGGCGGCTGGAAAACATTCGGTCGCTTTGGCCATTGTGGAGGAGGGGGTTTCCGCTGGAAAGGAACCCGGTGGTGTTGGAGCGAATGTAATTTTGATAGTTGGTGCCCGAAACAGCTGTGAAGCTGAAGCCGGGGAACGTTCCGGAAACTTGGGTTGTGGCGTAGTTGCGCCAGCCGACAAGGGCGTCGATGTCCGACTGAATCAATCCCAGTTGGGTCATGTCGGCAAAGGCTACTGCTTCCTTATAACCGGCTTGGGATGCGGTCATTCCCGAGGGGTATCCGGCGACGTTCACGTCCAGGAGCCCGCCTTCGTTGTAGATTGCATAGGCGTACCGGCCAACCACCGCAGTGTCTGCCGTTTGAGACCATTTCAATGTGTCCGAGAGGGTGCTGGTGCCGCTGGTGGTGGGGTTTGTTCCGTTGCGGGAAACAAGAATCCAGTCCGGGGTAGGAAATGCATCGACGGGAGTAACGGCTGTTCCGCTTGGGGTTTTCTTCGCAAGCAGCAGAGGCTTGTTCCAGCGGTCGCGAGAGATGGAACGCCCATTCAAAGAAATGCTGTTTGTTGACAAGGCGGCGGCCCGGCTGGTGCCGGTGGTATAGAAAGGGGAGTTGGATTGGCTGATTTTGACGAGGTTTTCCAAGCCGCTGGTGCCGGTGGAGCCCACCAGGGCGGGCACGGCATTCGCGCTGGCGTTCGGGGTATAAAGGGTTGTCGTGACCGCCCCTGTTTGGATCACGGTAGTGCCCGACAGAGCCGCAATTTCCTGCTCAAGATCTCCGACGATGGTGTCCAGCGCGCCTTCCGCAAATAATTCCGTTTTTGTCTGGTTTGCGCTGCTGTTGGCTACTTGCCGGTCGCCCATGGCCCGGGAAAAAAACGCCATGACCAGCCCCGTCATCAACACAACAAAGGCAAGGATGATAATGAGGGCGCTCCCTTTTTGGATGTTGCCGTCGGGAGCCGGAAACGGGGAGAACCGGGAGGGCTGGCCCTGATCCGGAAGCTTGGGAATGGGCTGCATAGGACTTTTCACTTATTTTGGGAGGTAAAATAAACGCTGGTAAATACGAATTTGCCGGGCAGCAGCTTCGGGGATCGCGCCGGTTTGAAAGGATGTTACAGCTTCCAGCCATGTCTTGGCCATAAGCTTGGGCGGGTTTTGCAGAAGATCGTCTGGAGCCGGGTCGGCCAGCGCACCCACCATCCGGCTGCCGTCAGACACGATTTTGCGGCTAGTGCTGTCGAGAATGGCGAGCCCGACCCCAATGGCAGAAACGTCCCGGAGCCCGAGTCGCCGCCAGACGGCTGCGCCCGTGGTGGGGGTGACACAGTAATACGCCGCACCGTTGGTACTATCGAACCACCGGGAGCCCGGGGCATATCCCCTGCCAAGATCATCTGTAACAGAGGGCGGCCCGGTGGCATCAAGCTTGTTTAGGGTTGCCGATGGATTGGCGACCGGTTTGGTGGAAAAGCTGCCGTCCGTGAGATAGAAAACGATTTCCATCCGGTAAACATCCGCGCTCAGAACGGTGTAGTCGGTATCGGAGCCGTCGCTAAAACCGTTTTCGGCAGTGCCGACGGTTGAGCTCCAGTTTCCCGCGATTGTGCTGGCCGGGTCGGGAGCGGAACCGGCACGATAGGATAGAAACATGGGGCCGCCCCGGCCGTTGGCGCTTGCGTTTCCATCCCAGGTGAGGCCTTTGCTCAGCCGCTCAAGAACAGCGTTTCCCGGGTGAAATGTGTTATTCGTGTTGATCCGGTAGCCGACTAGAGAGAGGCCGCATTTGGCTGAACGTTCAGCCTCGCTGTAGTACGCCGGCGCTTCGCTGTAAAAAAACATCGCATCGTTCTGTGCGTTTTTGGAAAAGATGCAATCGACGTTGCTGTTGCAGAACATCTTGGCAAAGTCATAACCCATGCGGTCGAACACCATCCGGGCCTGGCTGTCCGCGTCCAGGTGCTTGGAGCTGTTGGTCACTACGATGCTGGTGCTGTTGGTGAGTTGCGTAACAAACAAGACCAGCAGTGCCAAAACGCTGACCGCCACCAGGATTTCGAGCAAGGTAAAGCCGCTGATTTTTCCAGGGCGGTTTTTTGGGGGGATGAATGCGCTTTCCATGCTATTTGCGGAGGATCGCGGTGGTGACTTCGTACATGCCCGCCGCGGAGTTCGAAGATGCCATTGCCGGCCATGTGATCCTTACGTTTAGGAGATCCATGGGCGAGGCGGACTGGATCGTGGCCGTAACCCTATACCTGGCCGTGGATGGGCTGTTCTGTAAGGAGCAATCCTCGCCAAAATAGAGAATGGCGGCAGAGGAGGGGAAGGCAATCGCGTATTGGGGAGAGGCGCTGGCTTGCTTTGAGGTTGCCCTCAAGTCAGCCACAATAGAACGGGCCAGGCTGGCGGCAGCCGTTTGTTCGCTGCTGTTCTGGTTGCTTTTGATGCCAATGGGCAGCAGACCAAAGATGCTGACCAGGGTAAACGTCAAGATCGCCAGCGCAAACATCAGCTCGGTCAAAGTGAAACCTTTCACCGGGGGGCGTATGGGCAAATGTACAGGCTGGAAATTCATGGCCTGTAAACGCAGGTTGCGCCCGTTACGCCTTCAATTTGGACCACGGCAATATTGGCGGGCACCGGTTGCGGAGCAACATTTCCGCGCGTGGGAATGAGCCCGATTTCCAAATATTTTCCGATCGCATCTTGTTTGTCACTGTATTGGATGCGTGCCAATCCTTGGGGGTCAAAGTTGATGACCGTGGCAAATTGGTATTGGCCTGTTCCCAAGGCATGGCCCAATGGCCAGGAAAATTGGGTGACACAGTTGGTGCTTCGGGCAGATCCCGCGGCCAACACAAAATCATTGGAGTCGATGTAAGGCCTTTTGATTCCGCCAGACCCGACCGATCCATCGCCGTTCGGGCTCACACCCTCCCCGTTTAGGGTGCCGGGAGCCGCAAGATGAAGATTGTCGAAATATTTCAGCTTGCTGATTGCGACAAGAGTTGAGCCGTTTTTAACGATTGCGGGGTTTGAAGCCGCGGAGAAAGGGGGGGTTGCCAAATTGAGGCTGGTCACATCATAGCCGCGCGTGCCGTCTCTGGAGGCGGCCATCGCAATGGCAACTCTGCCGTTTTTGCCGTTCCCGGAGATCTGTGGAGAGGCGGAGGAGTTCACGGAAGCATCCACTTCGGTAATTCCGACAAACACATACGTGTTGTTGGCAATGGCATAGGCGCGAGCCTGATCCAGGGTGGCCGCAATTTCATACGCGGCTTTGGTGAGATCCCCCGCGCGTGTCATCCCGTTGAATGCAGGGAGCAGCAAGGCCGCCATTGCCAGCATGATGGCAATCACGACCAACAGTTCTACAAGTGTGAAAGCGTGGGGTGTTTTCACTCGGATTGGTATTTTTAATCGACAAACCTCTGCATGACAGAATTGAAATTTGCGAAGTTGTTTCAGGGAGTTGGGGAAATGTTGCCAATTCGGGGGTTCGCCCCTGCAACTGAAGTCGTAAAAATCGGAGCATCGGCTGCCTATGCTCCGATGCCCGGGCTCACCCTGGCCAATCATTTACAGCAAGACCCGTGCCGCAGAGTTCGGCAATGGACCCCAGCACGGGGCTCCCGACGGTCCCCGCGCACGGGGCTCTGATCGGGAGTCGACACTGAATTTATGGCGATGCAGGCGGCCGGGGCTTGGTCTCAAGCAGATCAACAAACACCGGGGTGATCGGGTGAGCTATGGCTGCGAAATCTCCACATTCGCCCGCAGCCGGATGTCGCGAGAGGAGGCTCCCACGCGGATTTCAAATGCTCCCGGTTCCACCGTCCATTGGCGTGAATCGGGATGCCAGAATGCGAACGATTCCGGACCGAGTTCGAGGCATACACGCTGGGATTGGCCTGGCTCCAGGGCGACTTTGGCAAAGGCCTTGAGCTCCTGCGGCGGGCGCTCAATGCTGCTGGAGCAGTCATGCACATAAAGTTGCACGACTTCTTTGCCTTTAAGGGCTCCGGTGTTGCAGACCGTAAATTCCGCGCGGCACTGGGCCGGGCCGGTGGGGGTCAATACCAGGTCGCTGTAAGCAAAACGGGTATAGCTGAGGCCATGGCCAAAGGGGAAACGCACTTCCTGCTGGCGTTGATCATAACCCCGATAGCCGACGAAGATGTCCTCACTGTAATTGATATCAAAGACACGCGCCTCGGTTCCATCGGGGTTCATGAAAAAGCAATTCTCTTCCAGGATGTTCGTGCTGAGGCGAGCCCGCAGGCCGGGAATGTCGCGCATCGGGGGGTTCTGGTCATAGCCGTAGCCCGGTGAATCTTCGAAGCGATTTTCGATGGTAAAAGGAAGTTTGCCCGAGGAATTGATCCGCCCCAGGAGCAAATCGACCAGCACGGGCGCGCCGGTCTGCCCCCCAAAGAACGGCTGCACAATCGCGGCGGCATTGCCGGCCCATTCCATCCGGACACCTCCGCCGGTGGCAACGCAAACGACCGTGCGGGGGTTTTGCTCGACACAACGAGCCACAAGGGCGTCCTCCAGCAGGATAAATGGCCGGTCGTAGCATTCGCCTTCGTGTGCATCCGGGCCGTCGCTGTACTCGGGGCTGAACCCTGTGAAGACCAGGACCAGGTCAGCGGCGGCAAGGGTCTCCTCAGAGGGCTGCGCTTCCATCTGCACCGCAGCGGCAGGGAACCGTTCGCGCACTGCCGCCAGATAGCTCTTCAGATCATAGCCTTTGACGCGGGCGGAACCGCCGCCAGCGAGCGTTTCACGTTCGGCCATGTTGCCAGTCACAAGAATACTTCCCTGGAATTGCGGGCTCAACGGAAGGATTCCGTTGTTTTGAAGAAGCACAATCCCCTCGCTGTTGATTTCAGCAGCCGTGGCAACGTGATCAGGGAAACGCTCGGTCCATTCTTTCTGCCAATGGGTGCCGTTGCATTCGGCTTCATAGATGCCGGCGTTAATCAGCGTGCGGAGAAGTCTCCTGGCCATGCCATCCACCTCGGGCGAACCAAGCACCTGCTCTTTGTCGAACTGGAGAGCCCATCCCGAGGGCATTTCGATATCAATGCCGGAACGGCTGACATCCACCCCGAACCATGTGGCACACCAATCAGTCATGCACAACCCGTCGAACCCGAGTTCCCCCCTCAGAATGTCGGTTATAAGGTGTTTGTCTTCGCCGCACCATGTGCCGTTAAGCTGGTTGTAGGCGCTCATCGCTGCCCAGGCTCCGGCCTTGATTGCCGCATGAAATGCGGGAAAATAGATTTCCCGCAAAGCCCGGTCGGAAACGATCGAATTGCTGCCCCTGCGGTTGAGTTCCTGCTGATTGCAGGCGAAGTGTTTGATTGTGGCTGAAACCCCGGTGGACTGAAGCCCCTTGACATACTCTGAAGCCATGTGGCCGGCCAGATAGGGGTCCTCTCCGAAATACTCGAAGTTGCGCCCGCACCGAG
Source organism: uncultured Spartobacteria bacterium (assembly GCA_903933715.1). GTDB lineage: Bacteria > Verrucomicrobiota > Verrucomicrobiia > Chthoniobacterales > Chthoniobacteraceae > UBA695. The sequence goes on along the minus strand of CAIZLD010000015.1, from coordinate 4,246 downwards.
ATATTCGATAAATATTCATTCCCGGCCCCAGTAAAAAATGGATGCCGCCAGCCCGGCATTCCTCTCCGATAGCCGTTCCCATCGAGGCCGCGAGACCCGGATTCCATGTTGCCGAGAGCAGCACCGGGCATGGGAAAGCGGTCGTCCGCTCGTAGTTGGCGGTGCATACCGGCCCGACAATGCGTATGCCAGCCGAAGCATCGGCCATATTCAACACAGGAATACCCAAACGTGCCACTGCGTTGATCCCCATATTATCGCCTCTGCCACAGACAAGATGCAAGCGCTCCTCACTCGTCATCAACTCCAGAATACGTTGGGCTTGCTGATCGGCTTCCTCCATGGTTCCGGGTTTACGGAGGAGTTCCCGGCATTTTTCGATTTCCGATAGGGCAGATTCGTGTGTCATGGATTTTTTAAGAGGAGAAATTTTTGTTTGCGGATTCATATCGTTCCGCGTTGCTCAGGATGGCTGTTTTATCCACCTATTCTAGAAAATGAACGCATGTCTATCATTCTTCTACTTATCAAGCCCATCTGAAACATAATTCCAATACAAGGAAACGAATTTATAAGTATCGGTGCTTTATTTTTGGCCGCTCGCCGCAAAGATACCCGGCGCATGTTCACCCCGCCTGCGGCATCCGCCCGCAAAATGCTTGGGTCGGCATGGCTAATCCCCCCTCAATTCCAATCCCCCCAAAATTTATCGTGAATCCACGCATTCCAAAAATGCTCCAATTCCCCGTTTCTGTTGTGGTTTGCAGTCTCTCAGATCGACGGCCCGCTCAAGCGTTAAACGGAGTCACCGCTCTCGGTGAGCCAAAATAAGAATCACGCGAATTATCCTCGATTTTGAAACGAAAATGTTCATGAAACCAGGCTCAATAGTTCCATTGAAAACAGGCCTTTTTCAGAGGAAAACCTCCTCATGCAGCCTTCTGCTGTGCTGTTTGTTATTTGTCATGTCCTGGCCAAATCGCATGCATGCAACTCATCCAGCCGTTCTTGCTGAACGAAAAGAAACGCAGGAACAACGCAACGCACGCATGCAGTGGTTTCACGAGGCCAAGTTCGGGATGTTTATTCACTGGGGTCTCTACTCGGTTGCCGCGGGGGAATGGAACAAAAAGCAGTTCCCCTGGTACGGCGAGTGGATCATGCATCAGAGTCGCGCCCCCATGGCGGACTACGCGAAACTGGCGGAGAAATTCAACCCCACCAAGTACGATGCAGAAAAATGGGTGCTCGCTGCCAAGAATGCCGGGATGAAGTACATGGTCATCACGGCCAAGCACCATGAGGGGTTCGCCATGTTCAAGACGGCGGCAAGCCCTTTCAACATCGTGGACGCCACGCCATTCAAGCGTGATCCGTTGAAGGACCTGGCCGAGGCCTGCCGCAAACATGGGATGAAGCTGGGCATCTATTACTCCCAAAATCTGGATTGGCATCACCCCGGCGGGGGGGGCAACTCCTGGGATCCTGCGGCCCAAGGAGACCCTGACAAATATGTAGACGCGATTGTGATTCCGCAGGTTCGCGAGCTTCTGAGCAACTATGGCGACGTCGCGGTGATCTGGTGGGACATACCCGGCGGCGCCATCGATAAGGCCCGGGCGGACCGCATTTACAAGATGGTGACGGAACTGAGCCCAAACATCATCATGAACAGCCGCCTTGGAGGAGGCTACCAAGGCGACACTTCAAACCCCGAGCAGAATATCCCCGTTTCTGGTTATCCCGACCGCGACTGGGAAACGTGCATGACCATGAATGACACGTGGGGCTTTAAAAATGATGATCAAAATTGGAAATCCCCGGCAATGATGATTCGCATGTTGTGCGACATCGCCAGCAAGGGGGGGAATTACCTGCTCAACATTGGCCCCACAGCCCAGGGCGATTTCCCTCGCGCCAGCCTGGACCGCATGGCGGTTGTCGGGAAATGGATGGGCGTCAATGGAGAAGCCATCTATGGAACCTCCGCCACGCCCCTTTTGAAAGGCGTAAGCTGGGGCCGGGTCACCAGAAAAGATGCCACATTATATTTGATGGTGTTCGACATTCCGAAAGATGGAAAATTGCTGATTCCCGGATTAAAGACAGAGGTGAGCAGGGCTTATTTTCTGGCGGATGCGGGGAAAAAGAAGCTGGCGGCCAAGCCTGGCAAAGCGGGAGTTACCATTGCCTTGCCGAAAGACGCGCCTTGGGATGCCACGGCAACCGTTATTGCCGTCGAGCTTTCCGGAGCCCCGGAAATGAATAAAGAAGCTGAGACTTTTGTAAAACCCGATGCATCCGGTTGCATTTCCCTTGGAGCGGAAGAGGGCTGGATTGCCGGGGTAACAGCCCGGATGGAAAAAGACGGGAATATCGGCCGGTGGACGGATGAAAAGGATTCCGTCCTCTGGGGATTCATGGTGGACCATCCCGGAGAGTACAGAGTTTCAATAAACTACGCATGCTCCCTGGATTCCCACGGCAGCCAACTTGAAATATCCATAGGGAATCAGAAGGTATTTGGAACGGTGGCGCCAACCGGCGGATGGCAGCAGTACGAAAGCAACGATTTGGGGACCGTTACCCTCTCCGCGCCGGGGAAAGTGGAAGTGCGAATCAAATGCCTGAAGAAAACAGGGGGCGCGGTGATGAACTTGCGCGGCATCACACTGCAACCTGTGGCAGAGCAGAAATAAGAAAGCTGATTAAACAAAAATTTTACTATGACCATATTACATAATAATCTCTATTTGACTCTAACAACACGAATGCGGTATTTGAGATTCGGAACGTTCTTTGCAGGCCTGTTCGCGGCCTTAACTGCAATAGCCTATGCGGTCACCCCATCCGATCCGCCTCAACCGCTTCCGAAAGGGACGGACTACTATCTGGTGCGGGACGGGCTGGAGAACTGCCGGATCAAGTTCATGCGCGAAAAGAAAGCCCGCGTCGTCTTCATGGGCGGCTCCATCACCGCCATGAACGGCTGGTGCCTCGGCGTGCAAGCAGATCTCAAATCCCGTTTCCCCGAGACGACATTTGAATTTATCAATGTCGGCATCCCTTCGCTCGGATCGACGCCACACTCGTTCCGTTTCCAGAGAGACGCTATGAAGAACGGGCCTGCCGATCTGCTGTTCATCGAGGCGGCGGTCAACGATTTTGTAAATGGCATGACGCCGGTCGAGACGCTCCGGGGGATGGAGGGTGTGGTGCGCCAGGCTCGTCTCGCAAATCCCGAGATGGATATTGTCATGCTGCACTTCATCGATGGCGGATTAATGAAGGATATCATTGAGGGCAAGGTGCCGGTTGTCATTCAGCGCCATGAATCCGTGGCGGACTACTACGGAGTGCCGTCGATCGATCTGGCAAGAGAAGTGACGGATCGAATTCAGGCGGGACAGTTTAGCTGGGCTGATGATTTCAAGGGCACTCATCCTTCCGCTTTTGGCCATGCGATCTATTCCAGAGCGATCACTCGACTTTTTGATGCCATTTGGAACAAACCGCTGGCGGCCGATGCCAAAATCAAAACCTGCAAGCTGCCCGAGAAACCTTTGGACGAGAAAAGCTATTTTGGGGGAAAACTGGTTCCAGTAGAGAGTGCGACCTTGGGGGAAGGGTGGAAGATTGATCCAGATTGGACGCCAATCGATCCGCCCGAAAAGAAAATCGGCAGTTACAAAGGGTTTGTGCATGTGCCCACCTTGGTTGCCGAGACCCCCGGGGCGACATTGCGCCTCAGCTTTGAGGGGACCGGCGTGGGCATTTTTGTGCCAGCCGGTCCTGACATCGGCATCGTCGAGTACAGCATAGATGGAGGACTCTTTGTGGAGAAAGATCTTTGGTCGGGATGGAGCGCATCCATCCACTTGCCAATCGCTTATATGCTCAACGCCGATTTAGCCCCTGGCAAGCATGAAATGGTGCTCCGGGTCTCTGGCAAATCCAATCCGAAGAGCAAGGGAACAGCCGTACGGATCGTGCATTTTCTGGTGAATAATCCAAAGTCGTCAGCAGCAAATTAATTACAATGAACTCATTTATTTCCCACGCCCGCCATTTTTCCCGATCAACCCTGGTATTTTGCTTGGGGGTCTTGTGTGGGCTGGTTCCCGTACGGGGCCACGCAACCGCCTTTCAGGACAGCATTGAGCTTGGAAAGGGAGCAAGCGAGAAATCCCATCGAGTGGAGATTTCAGGCAAAGTCCCTTCCGAGCGGATCACAACCACCCTGGGC
>CAIZLD010000014.1 GCA_903933715.1 uncultured Spartobacteria bacterium | reverse complement strand
CGTGTAGGTTCGACCCCTATCGCCGGTATCTTTATCTATCAGGGTTTGCGGGCACGCGCCCCCAAAAAGTTCCAAGAAGTTCCAAAAACAAAAAGATTCCTGGCCCGAAGCGTTTTCAAAAAAAACGCCATGCGCTGAGATCATTTCGCGCATCTTTTTTCGATTCCGCAAGGTTGCCGATGGTCGGCGACGCGAGATTACGCCGCCGTTGTCTTCTCCAGGCGTTCGACGATCCAGAGCTTGATTAAGGCTTGGCGAGCAACGCCGATACGGTCTGCCTCCCGGTCAAGGGCGGCAACAACCCACTTCGGAAAGTCTACGTTCACCTTGGCGGGCTCCAAGAGCTTGGGGGTTACGGTCTTGCCCTTGCTCCAATCAACAAACTGATCAATTTCGTCGCTCCCCTCATCAAAGAGACGATCGAACTCTTCGACGGTGATTGAGCGCTTCCCGTCAAGGCTCGTGACCATCCCCGCCTTTTTTTCAGCTTTAGCGGTTTTCATAGATTTCAATTTCTTTGTCGCGGCTGCGGCGAACCGAGATAATGCGGATTTTTACTCCGCGCTCGGTAATCACCGCCGTCCAATGTTTCCCCTCAATTTTGCCGACAACCAATTGGCGCGGCTCGGCAAATGAGATTGCCGGAGATTTGAAAACCTCGCCATCCCAGAGCGCCTGCGCTTCGACAAAATCAAGTCCATGCTTGATTTTGTTGCTGTCGCTCTTGGCGGGGTCGAACTCAAAGTTCATGGTTGAAATCTCTCACCATTCCCCATTCATTGCAAGCGTAAAAATATAGAAACAATACCGTTAATATATCATAAACGGGAAACTACCAGTGTTTCTCACCCTCTAGCCGCTGACCTTCTGCGCCTGGGTTTCGGCGCTGGTGCGATTGTGATACTAAAATTCGATGGGGATCCGGTCTTTTGATTGATTTTGGCCGGATTTGCACCGAACTTTTCCCGAAATCCGATACGTTTGGGAGAACCGCAGAGAGCGGGCCCAATGATCGAGCTCATCCAGCCGAGTGTATTCATTATTTTTGGCGGCACAGGAGACCTTGCGTGGCGCAAGCTGATACCTGCTTTATTTAATCTGCATCGGGCCGGGATTTTGCATGACCGGACGGTGATCTTTGCGCTGGGCAGTTCGCAAGCGGACGAGGGGACCCTGCGGGAACATCTTTATGAGGGGGTAAAGCAATTCGCACGCCCCGCCAGTTTGGACGATTGGACGGCGTTCGTTCTCCGCATCAAATATCAACGCGGCGATTTAATGGACATTAAAACCTATGAACGCCTTGGAATGGCGCTTTCCGATCTGGACCGGGAATGGAACGCCCAAGCACAACGGATTTTCTATCTCGCTGTGCCTCCTTCAATGTTTGGAGAGATTCCTCAAAAGCTTTCAGAAGCCGGGCTGGTGGACCACGAGCGGACCCGGCTTGTCGTGGAAAAACCGTTTGGCTGCGATCTCGAATCGGCCAGGGACTTGAATCGCATCCTGACCCGCTCTTTTGATGAATCGCAGATTTTTCGCATCGACCATTATCTCGGCAAGGAGACCGTGCAGAACATCCTCGCGTTCCGGTTCGCCAATCCGATTTTCGAGCCGCTCTGGAATCGGAACTATATCGACCATGTGGCGATTACCGTGGCGGAACAGGTGGGAGTCGAGCATCGCGGGCGCTATTATGAAAAAGCCGGGGCACTCCGGGACATGATCCAAAATCATTTGATGCAGTTGCTAAGTCTCATCGCGATGGAGCCCCCCGTCTCGTTCGCAGCCGATGAAATCCGCAATAAAAAAGTCGATGCCCTGCGCTCGATACGGCCGATTGCTCGGGAGGATGTTTCAAAGTTTGCCGTGCGTGGCCAGTACGGGGCGGGTGAGGTCAAGGGGGAGCGCGTTTGCGGTTATCGGGAAGAACCGGCGGTGGCGGCCGAATCCGGCACGGAGACTTTCGCGGCGCTCCAGCTCTCTTTGGATAATTGGCGCTGGCACGACGTGCCTTTCTATTTGCGGACCGGCAAGCGGCTTCCGGTGAGGGCATCGGAGATCGTGATCCGGTTTTGCGGCGTGCCACATCGAGCATTTCCGCCCGAAGCGGCGGTCGATTTTCAGCCGGTGCGGCTCATCCTGTCCATCCAGCCCTTTGAGGGAATCGTGCTGAAATTCCACGCCAAGCAGCCCGGGACCAACATGCACCTGCGCTCTGTGGATATGCGTTTTGCTTACCGCGAAACTTTCGATGACCCGTCGCCGAAAGCTTATGAAACTTTGCTGCGGGATATTTTATTGAATGACCCGACCCAGTTCAAGCGAGCGGACGAGGTCGATGCGGCTTGGACGGCTGTCATGCCGGTATTGCAAGAATGGGGCTCGACCTTTCCCGGAGACTTTCCTGATTATCCCGCCGGAAGCTGGGGACCCAAAGCAGCCGACGAACTTCTTGCGCGAACCGGACGGGAATGGTTCCCGCCGATACCCCAGGCTTTGCTGGGCTGATTTTTCAGCGAAGCCTGATTGCCTTCGCTGGGGAGAAAGCAAATTAGGCTTTGAAGAGGCAGGAGGATTACCCGCCTGAACCGGTTCCCGTTAACGGCCCAAATCTTTCACGCGATACCGCGTATGCTGCCTTTTATTGCGGAACCGTTGGGCTATAGGAGACTTGCAACCGATGTAAAGGAGGTGACAAGATAGGCAATATTTACTTTATGGTTCAAAATATCGAGCAGAAACAAGCGGGTGCTGAGGTTCAATCGCGTTTGACAGATCGATCAAATATGGCGACTCCACGGACGCTGTTTGTTTTGTTGTTCCTATTGGCCATTCTCAAGTTGATCCTTTCCTCTCACGAGGAAATGAGGGGGCTCCTGGCCCCTCATGACGATTTTTGGCAGGTCTCAGCGGCTGCAAGAACCTATTGGGAGGGAGCTTACGGCCCCAATCATCTTTACCGCCTCCCGATCTACCCTTTGTTTATCAAATGGGTTTCCTCAACGGGGATTCCCTTCCGTATTGTATTGGAACTGGCATACTGCGCTGGAGCATCCTTCCTGGCCTTGGCGCTGTGGCGCGTTGGGATCCCCGGCGCGGTTGCGGCGCTCGCGGCGGCTGCGGCTATTTTGCATCCGGCGTCTTTTCAGGTTCCCAATCGATTTTGCGCAGAGATTTTGCTGGCGCCTTTGCTGATGGCCTCGTTGGCAGGCACTCTGGAATGGTGGGTTCTTCGAGGCCGGAACGATTCATGGAAGTGGGCCTGCGTCGCCGCGTTTTTTTGGTCGTTATCCTGGAATATCAGGTCGGAATCGATAGTTCTTGTGCCGATTTTCGCGACATTGGGGCTCTGCCTGTGGTTTACGGACCGTGCGGAGGGCTGGAAAAACCTATATTCCCGAGTGATGATGGGAATCGGTCTGCCATTGTTGGCCTGTGTAGTTTTGGCCACGGCGATCAAGGTGGAGAATTATCATCGATGGGGATTGTACGCGAGCACTGCGATCACGGCTCCGGGATTCAAAGCGATGTTCAAAGCCTTGCAAAAGATTCGGCCCACTCATCCGGTTGATTACATGTTGGTGACTGCTGAAGCGCGACAACGGGCTTATGAAATCAGCCCCGCGTTCAAAAAGCTGCAGCCCCATTTGGATACGGTTACGGGGGAAGGCTGGACAAAGGTTTCAAAGCAATGGACTGACAGCAAGGGGATGGGGAAACTGGACCCGCATGAGATCGCGGCGGGCTGGTTTTATTGGGCGTTGTACGAAGCAGCCGTTGCAGCACGGCGGGGATCATCTCCGGCCGAGATGGACGAGTATTTTGCAACCATCGCCAAAGAAATTAATGCGGCGATTGCCGATGGGCGGCTCCCGAGCCGATTCGTTCCGATTACCATGGTTGATCCGGATATTTCTCGGTGGGCGCCGCGCTTGGGCGCGAGTTTACGCGCCGTTTATGAGGCTTGTGTTACTCAAAAGCAGGGACAGCGGGAGAGTGTTAATGATCCTTTTCTGCCTCAGAAATACGCAGATTTATACAACAGTTTGGCCAATCGCAGAGCTTACCTTATTGATTTGGGACCGGGCAGAGTGACGGGTTGGATTCAGTCGCCTTCAGATAGCGTTGCCTCTTTTGGATTGCGATGTGCTGATGGCTCGCCGGTTGACGCTTTGCTGACCACCAAACCTCGCCCGGACGTGGGGCCGTCCACTTTGGGCTTCCATTTTAGTGTGCCTGAGGAGATGAAGAAGAACTGGAAAGCGATCAGTTTGGTGGTCTGGCTTAAAAACGGGGGCGAGATTGAATTTCCGATTCAGCAAGTGAACCCTGGAAAGACGGAGCATCGCGAATCCAATGCCCAATGGGTTGAAATTGCTTTCGAACAGCTCAAAGCTCCCGTTCCGTCGGAAGGATGGAACCGGCAATTCCGGTGGGCGTGCCGTTATTTCGCGTTGGTTCGCTGGCTTCAATGGCCAGCCCTGATTGGGCTTGTTGTGGCGCTCGTTTCTTCAATGTTTGGACGCAAAACGCCAGAGTTTCCGGTTGTGGCTTTGCTGGCTACGGCGGTTGGGGCAAGGGTCGGTCTTTTTACGATTCTGGATGCCTCCGCATGGCCGGGGGACGAACCGCGTTACCTCTTTGCGATTATGCCTTTGGGGGGCATGCTGTTGGTTTTGGGGATCTGGCTGCTGGCAGGAGCAATTCAGAAAAAGCGGAGCCGCGCTTTGGGCTCCTAATCCGATTCTTCGGGGCACTCGGGAGGTGTGCTCGCAACCGTTTTGAGTCCCAGAACGCTCAGAAAAAAGCTGGAGAAGACGGTTTGCATCCCCAGGACGATACAGGTCGTCGCGGGAATGATCCGGCGCAAATTGTCGGAGTAGGCAAGATTGCCGAAAGAGTTCTCTTTCCAAATCCAGAGCGCGTAAGTTAAGAAACCCAGACCCAGAAGCAGCAAAGCCACCCCGGCCAGGATACCTTTTTCCAGCGAAAAATAACGAAATACTCGTGCAAAACGAGGATCGTTGGGGAGCAGCCCGTCGGCGATGGCGAAGACTTTGGTAAAAAAGCCGAACGACATGAGTTGACTCCCGACGATCACACTCATGCAAGCGACCAGAAGCGTTCCCACATCAAAGACGACGTTGGAAAAAACCATGGGCGTCATTAAAAGGAACGCCCCCGTCACAACCCCGGCAACTGCCAATAGCAGCCCGGGAATAAGGAATAACCAACGGGGGGAGTAAATCAGCATGAACCGGAGATGGCGCCAACCGTCGCGCCACGGTTTAAGGTGTGGCGGGCGAGAGCGCCCGTCGGGATGAAGCGTGATCGGCACTTCCGAGATCCGCATTTTCTTGAGCGTCGCGGACATGACCATCTCGGAGGCGAATTCCATCCCCGTGGTTTTCACTTCCATTCGTTCATAGGCCGATTTGCTGAAGCCTCTCATCCCGCAATGAAAATCACGGATCGGTGTTTGGTAGAAGATCCGTCCGATCCTCGACAGGATGGGGTTGCCAATCCAACGATTTTTCCACGGCATGGCCCCGGGCATAATGGTGCCGCCTCCGCTTGGCAGTCTGCATCCCATGACCAGATCGTCGCCGTCGCGCAATCTCTGGACAAACCCTTCGATTTCGGAAAAGTCGTAAGAATCGTCCGCATCTCCCATGATGATCCAACGGCCTTGGGCTGCTTCGAATCCTCCGCGCAGGGCGCATCCATACCCCTTAGCGGCCACATGGACTACGCGTGCGCCAAGATTCTCGGCGATCTGTACTGAGCCATCCGTGCTGCCGTTGTCGGCGATGAGGATTTCGCCTTTTACGCCGGCTTTTCTGAGGCCGGCTTGGGCTTTGAGGATGCAGGCGGCAAGCGTTTCTGCCTCATTGAGGCAAGGCATAACGATCGATAATTCACAAGAACCGGAGGTATCGGACATACTTGAAAAGTATTCAGGATGATAAAACTTGGCGAGTCTGAAAAGGCCTGCCCCCCGGGTTAATCCCGGTCGTCATGATCATGATGCTTTTTCTTGTTCACCTTTCTCTCATATTTCTTCAGCAGTTCTTGCTGAAACTGTTGGTTGGCATCTCCTGGCAAGGCGTATTTATGGCGGCGGTCTCCGTAGGAGCCGTGGCTTGCGGGCAGGGCAGGGCGAAACCGGGGGGAACCATACGGATCGTGGCGGAAACGCTCCGGATACCGGATTCTGTCGCGATGGTAAAACTCGGGATGACATTGATAGTAGTAGCGGTCGTGCCGAATGCCATTTTCCACAATGATGACCCTGGGTTCATAAATTTCTACCGGTTCGGGCGCGATAACGGTTCTTCCGGGGGCGTAAACGGTCTCTTCCGCATAAGGATAGGGAGATGGGGCAAGGACGCAACCAGAGCTAAGAAGCGCGCCGGTGAGCGCCAGGGTGAGTTGGAATTTCATTGGGGGGATTAGACCACCGCATCCCCGTTCCGAAAGCAAAATAATTTCCGCTGATCCCGCTACACTAGGAGCTGTTTAACGAAGTGAATTCGAAAAGTCGTAAACACGTCCTAATCCGCAAAACCGGTTTTGCGCCCGGAATCGAATTGCTGTTGCGCTCCTTTCCCAGCGCTCAATCCCCATGAAGAAGACGATTCTTGTAACCGGAGCCGCTGGTTTTATCGGCAGCCATTTGGCCGAAGCATTTTTGCGCCGTGGCGATCGCGTCGTCGGCCTGGACAATCTGGATTGTTCCTATGATCCCGAACGCAAGCGGGCCAACCTGGACGAGGTGAGCCGCGCGGCGACTTCCCCGAATCAATGGAAGTTTGTTTTGGGTGACATCCGGGAGGTGGCTGCCGTGGATCGTCTCTTTGATGAAAATGCGTTCGATGCCGTGGTCCATCTGGCCGCGATGAACGGTTTTGCGAGTTCCATAGAAGATCCTCTGCGCCATTATGATATCAATGTGCTGGGCACCCTCAATCTCCTCAATATTGCAAAGCAACATTTGGTGGAAAATTTTGTTTTTGGTTCCAGTGCCTCGGTATATGGAAACACGCGGGTGCTTCCTTTTATGGAAACCGATCCGTGCGATCATCCGTTGGCCCCCTATCCGGCGAGTAAACGGGCCGCAGAGATGCTTGGGTATTCCTACCACCATCTCTATAGCCTGAACTTTACTGCCGTCCGCTTTTTTACGGTCTACGGACCACGCAATCGCCCCGACAGCATGGCATTCCAATTGGCCGAGGGGATCGCTGGCAAAAAAAAGGTCCGGCTCTATCGCAAGGGACAGATGCAACGGGACTGGATCTACATCAGCGATCTGATCGATGCCCTCGTGGCTGCGGCGGATCGGCCGCTCGGGTACGAAATCATCAATCTTGGATGTGGCGAGCCGGTATTGGTCGCCGATTTTGTTGAGCTGATTGAGCGCCATGCCGATTCCAGGGCTTACCTCATCCCGGCGCTCTTGCCCGACATCGATGTCCCTTGCGCCTTCGCCGATATCGGGAAAGCGCGACAGTTGCTCAATTTCGAACCGAAAGTGACGCTGGAGGAAGGGGTAGCGCGATTCTGGGAATGGTATCATGGCAGTGGGGCGGCAGCCGAAAAGCTGCTCCCGGTTGAAAATTAGCGCGTGCCATATCTGCGCGGAGTGTTAGGTTGACTCCTTTCATTTTTCACGCCGAATGGCTCATTGGAAACAACGCGAGATTGTTTTTGGCGAGTATGAACTTGCCATGATTTTGGCGGGACGGTGGCAATTGCGCCCTTCCGATTCCCCCTACAAATGGTTGTACCGCAGCGCGGACAAGCACCGGGAACATCTGGTTTTGAGCCGGGAAGAGATGGAGGGGGGCGCGGGTCAGGAAGAATCAGCTTTGCGGCGGGTGGTGGCGCGGCATCGCCGAGCCATGGAACTGGGTTTTGGCCGGGTGCCGGACTTGTCGATGAGCGAACCGCAATATGGCCACCGGTTCGGGGTCCCCGTGGCTGAATACCAAGGAGAAGCACCCAGCGCCGAACACCGGTTTCAAGCGTTGTTTATTTGTCCTCCGCGAACGGTCTGGATTTTACTCTACGACGCTTTCCGAATGAGCGCGGAGCAGTGCGACGCCCAGACCGCGCTTCTTTTTGGCAGCATCGTCCTCCAGTCGTTATAAACCGGCTCCGGGATGAGAGGGGTTCCCTGTTTGCCGGAGGGTTGGGATCTCCTGGTTTGTCTCCAGTTGCCGGTGATGGCTTTGAGTCGTCCCTTTCCAGAACATCGTCGCCAAAGCCAATGCGGTGAGTGTCGCGACCACCTTTTTGCCTTTTCCAGAAGCGTATCCGGTGATGAACGGGATGAGCATGGCGAAGTAAGTCAGCACGCTCATATGCACAAACCAGGTCAGCGTGAACGGCTTTTCGCCCCGGTGATCGAGCAGAAAGGCGCAACTCATTACCGCAAGCACAAAAATCATGAACGGATCGACATCCCGGGAGGTGTAGACCACCGGACGCGGCGCACCCGGAGGACGGAGCCGGACGAAAGCGCTAAAGCAGACCCCCAGAACAATTACCGGATAAATCGGATAGCCATCCTCGAAATTGAACGCATAAAGCAGGCTCGTTTGGTAGGCTGTCCATAGCATCCCCGTTAACAAAAGGAGTCTAAGAACGGATTTCATGCCCTATTATTAAGCATGAAACAGGCCAGCACCCGGAATAGGGGTGTTCCTCTTAAATCGCCTTGTAATGCACACTGACCATCCGGAAGATTTGCGACGCGCTTTCGGCGCTGAAAAACACCAGTTGGATGGCGCTGCCGCTTTGCACCCACTCGTAGCCCGTCAGGGTTGAAACCACATTCCCCTGGGGGTTTTTGGAGCGAGCGATCAGTTTGGAAGAGCCGTATTTGCGCTCCAGATTGACCCGGAGTTGCCCCATGAAATTGCTGTAGTCGGAATCAATCCAGTCGTTGTTTTGGTACTGAAGCTCCACCTCGACGAGACCATCGTTGCGGAAATAAAAGACCGTCTGGCGCAGGTTGGTCTGAATCAGCCCTTCCACCGTCCACCGCTCGCGTCCGGCGACAGTTCGACGTTCAGAAATCCGGGCTTTGGCCCCCTTGAGCAGTTCTTCCAGGCGGGGTTTTGTCATTCCCCATTGCAAACCAAAGGGAGGCGTGATGGCCTCCTGTGCTTGCGACGATGAGAACGCCGCAAAACAAAAGACCAGTGAAATCAGAGCCAAAACAGAGCGATACATGCCACCTTTCCGCTACACTTGCCGGAGCCCGATGTCAATGCGCGGTAGGAAATAGGGGAATACCAGTTCGCGCATTAAATGGGGCATTGTTGCGGATGGCTGTGGCTTGGATTGCGATTCTGTGGGCAACCTGATTCAATCTTTTATTCTCATGGATTCATCGAACGCCCCTTTTTTGCCCGAATATTTCGAGTTTCTCCGGTTTCAAAGTATTTCGACCGACCCGGCTTATGCGCCGCAGGTCAATGCCTGTGCCGATTGGCTGGTTTCCAAATTCCAGCGGATGGGCCTTTCAGCCCAGGTTTGCCCCACGGGCGGGCATCCGGTGGTGATCGCCCGCAATGAACCGAAGCCGGGGCGGCGGACGGTGCTCATTTACGGCCATTACGACGTGCAGCCGGTCGATCCGGTTGAGGAATGGACCACCCCCCCGTTTGAACCGCGACTCGAAAACGGGGTTGTCTTTGCCCGGGGGGCGACTGACAACAAGGGACAGATTCTGGCCCATATTTTGGGCGTCGAGAAAACCTTGAGGGAAAAAGGGGAGCTTCCTGTCAATTTGATTTTTTTGGTTGAAGGGGAGGAGGAGAGCGGGAGTCAAAACCTCGCCGCATTTTTGGAGGCGCACCGCCAGGAGTTGAAATGCGATCTGATCGCCATTTCCGATACCGGGATGATCTCCCCGGAGCTTCCGGCATTGACGTATGGATTGCGCGGTATTTTTTCGATGGAGATCAGGCTTAAAGGAGCCGAGAGCGATCTTCACTCTGGCATCTACGGAGGGGTGGCCCCCAATCCCGCCACCGTTTTGGCCCGGCTGCTTGCGGCCTTGCACGACGACGCCTTCCGCGTGGCCGTTCCCGGGTTTTACGATGCTGTGATGCCGCTCCAGGATTGGGAGCGCAGCGGATGGGCGCAACTCCCGGTTAATGACGACTTTTTCAAGATGGCCATCCGTGCTCACGCCTTGATGGGGGAAGCCGGCTACAGCGCCTTGGAACGCGCCTGGGCGCGGCCGACTGCCGAGGTCAACGGGATTGGCGGCGGTTACCAGGGGCAGGGGGATAAAACGGTGATCCCTCGCGAAGCGTTCGCAAAACTTAGCTTCCGGTTGGTGCCCGACCAAAAGCCGGAAGCCGTTGAGCGGCTCGTTCGCGCTTTCTTTGAAAAAATCTGCCCGCCGGAAGTCCAAATGGAGATCACCATCGGGCACGGAGGGGATCCGTTGCTTTGCGATCCGCATAGCTGCTATGCACTTGCGGCAAGGCGGGCGTTGGCAAAGGCATGGGGCACGGAACCGGCTTTGATTCGGGAAGGGGGGTCCATTCCGATCCTGCACACGTTGAGAGGAGTTCTCGGAGCCGAAATTCTCCTTCTCGGGCTGGCTTTGCCCGATTGTGCGGCTCACGCTCCCAACGAAAATTTTCCGTTGGCCAACTTCGAAGCCGGGATGCGGCTCAATCAACTCCTCCTGGAGGAGCTGGCCAAGGCGTAAATCGTGCCGGTAAACGGTTCTCGGGTTTTGCGATCCTGAGAACCGGAACGGTTCCGGCAGCCGTATCTTTGTTCAAGTCCATGAAAATTCATGCGCTCGGGATATTGATCATCGCGAGCGCCTGGATGGGATGGGCAAACCCAACGACCCGGATGAAAATAGCAACGCCCGATTTTACCGATAGTGGAATGATTCCGTCCCGGTTCACCGGTGACGGCGAGGATGTCAACCCGACCTTGGAGATCAGCGATGTCCCAACCGAAGCCAGGAGCCTCGCGCTCATTGTGGACGATCCCGATGCTCCGCGCGGAACGTGGACCCATTGGTTGTTATGGAACGTGCAGCCCACGACGACTCAGATTCCTGAAAACAGCGTGCCCGAAGGAGCGGTGCAGGGCACCAACGATTTTCCGGCTGCCCGCTACAACGGCCCGATGCCGCCCTCGGGAACGCATCGTTATTTCTTCAAGCTCTACGCGCTCGATACGATGCTAAGTCTTCCCGCCGGTTCCGACCGCAAGGCTGTGGATAAGGCGTTGCAAGGACACATCATTGCCGAAGCGCAATGGATGGGGCGTTACGAGCGGAAGTAAGGTTTCTTACTCCCGGCCCGTTACCAAAAACACCCGGTCGCGGGGCCGGACCGGCTCAGGGACGGCCACGGCCACCCGCTCGCCGCGCTGCGCCCTTTCCTTGGCTTCATGCTCGATCTGGATCGACTCCACTTTGAAGCGGACAAGCCCGGTTGTCGGGCCTTGGATGAGCAACTCGTCTCCGACCGCAAACGGGGTGCTGCGCACCTGGATTTCCGCCACGCCGACTTTGCGATAGTAGTTGTTCACTTCGCCCAAAAACCGCTTGCTCTTGGACGCCCGGCTGCCTCGCGTATTTGTCCATTGCCCCACCGGTTTTCCCATAAAAAATCCGCTGGAAAGCCCGCGATGATAAGCCCCGTCGAGTTCTTGGGTGAGTTGGGTTTTAAGCGCCTCGAACTCGGCCGGGAACCCGCGCTTGCGCCGGTTTTCAAAATAGAAATCAACTGCCCGGCGATAGGCGCTCGTCACCGTGCTGACGTATTCCGGTGTGCGTGCGCGCCCCTCAATCTTGAGGCTGGCAACCCCCGCCGCCAGCAGTTGATCGAGGAACGGCATGGTGCAGAGGTCTTCCGGGCTTAAGAGGTGGTTATTGCCCAAGCGATAGGCGATCTCCCCCTCGGCATCCACGATGTTGTATTCGCGGCGGCACGGCTGGATGCATTCGCCGCGATTGGCCGATTTTCCAAACCGGTCCTCCGATAGAAAACAGCGGCCGCTCAACGAGACGCACATCGCGCCGTGGGCAAAGACTTCCAGTTCGATATCCGTCGCTTCCCGACCCAATTCTTTGGCGAGCTTGCGCCGAATGGCCCTGATCTGTTCCAGCGAGCATTCGCGGGCGAGCACAAAGCGCCGAATGCCAAAATTGCGGTAAAAAAGCGCGAGACTCTGAGAATTGGAAACCGACGCCTGGGTGGAAAGAAATACCGGCAAGCCGAGCGCGTTTGCTTTTTGAACCACCGCCAAATCCCAGCAGATGACGGCGTCGATTCCGGCATCCAGCGACGCTTTCAGAATGCGATCCACTTTCGGCAATTCGTGTTCGTAGACAATCGTATTAAGGGCGAGGTAGGCACGGGCCCCCGCCTGATGGCACTCGGAGGCGATGCGCGGTAATTGCGAAGGGACGAAGTTGCGATAATTGGCGCGCATGTTCATTCCGCGCAGTCCAAAATAGATCGCGTCCGCTCCGGCTTTGAGCGCCGCGCGGAGGCAAGCCCAGTTCCCCGCTGGGGCCATGAGTTCGGGTTTGCGCTTGGGATGGGAAAAAGTGGACACGGAAAAAGTCTCACGCAAAGAGGCAAAGCCGCAAAGAAAAAAACGAAACAATGGGCGTCCTCTCTTTGCGTGAGTTATTCTTCCAAGCTGGATGCGGGGAGGCTTTTTCCCTATCGTGAACTTCCCAATAAATGGAAGCCGCGAGGCTGGGAATCTTCCGGAGCAGCCTATTTGATGGAATCAAAAGCTGACTCAAACAGCCTTTTCTTTGTAAAAATTCTAAGTTTAATGGACACGCTGAACAAATCCCGACGGGCAGCCTGCGCGTGATTTTTAGCGTCTGCCATTGCCGCGCTCGGCGTCCTTGTCTTCAGGCAAGGCCACCGCTTGCGGCTGCGGCATCCGCCAAAACTGACGTGCATTCTGCTCCATCGTTCTTTATTCAGTGTGTCCTTAACGGTTTTTTGTTGATAAACGAGAGTATCTTAATTATTTTTTCCAATTTTAAATGTGTAAAAAATATGATGCTTCTTTGTTAAACGCACCTCAGAACAAACGGCTCGATGAACTGGATTCACTGCGTGGCTTGGCTGCTCTTTCTGTGCTCTTTTTTCATTTCATAGGGATGTTTCCAGAGACCGCGTGGTGGTTTGCGCCGTTTTGTTACGGTCCTTTGCGTATTTTTTGGGCTGGGCAGCAGGCTGTGGTCTTTTTTTTCATCCTGAGTGGCTTCGTGCTCTCGTTGCCATTTCTGGAAAATAAATCACCTCTTCCATATCCTATTTATGCAGCAAAACGTATTTTGCGCGTCTATCCTGCCTATTTTTTTGCTGTGGCAATAGCAATGTTTTTTAGGGAAATATTATACACAGGGCCACTGCCAGGTCTGACTAATGGAATTAACGGCTTATGGACAAATCCTGTCACATGGGGGGCGATCAAAAGTCACATTATTCTCATTGGAAGTTTCCGGAATGGCCCTCCTGATTTTAATCCTGTTATCTGGTCGCTGACACATGAAATGCGGATATCACTTATTTTTCCGGCACTTGCGTATTTAGTACGATACAAGGAAAAAATAAGTCTTGTGCTGATGGTCGTTGTTACTGCATTAAGCTTGGTGTTGTCTTATGTTAATGACTGGAACATGATTCATTTTCCGCCTCAACTGTTGCAGACATTTGGATATATCGGAATTTTTATCGTTGGGGCTCTCCTGGCTAAGCACCGCAATATCCTTTTACAAAGCTTTTCTAGGCTTTCACGAATGATGAAGTGGCTCTTATTTGGAGTCGCTGTTATGCTTTACACTTACGTATTTTGGCTTCCTCCCCTTGTGAGTATGGTCAATCCAGGTGCTGCAGTTTTGTTATCCCAGAGGGTTTTATGGGAGACTATCTCCACAGCGGGTATATGTATTTTTATTTTAGCTTCGCTTTCCGCTAGAAAACTATCCAGTTTTCTGACGGCGAAACCACTCAGATTTCTGGGGGCAATCTCCTATAGTCTATATCTTTACCATCTCATATGCCTCATGGTGACAATTACATTGCTTCATGCCTTAATGCCATTGTGGCTGATATTTGTTATTGCTCTTATTTCCTCGTTTTTTGTCTCTATCCTTAGTTATTACTTGGTGGAGATTCCTTTTATTGATCTTGGTAAGTGGCTCGTAAAAAGATATTTTGTCTCGCGGCAGGTTGCCGTAGCACATGAAGCGGGCGAGATATCATCTCGGTAGGATCTTCCAGCCTGGAAAGGGGAAATTCTTCGAAGCTGGACGCGCGGGGGTCTTTCCCCTATCGTTATCTTCCAATGCAGGGGAGCCGCGAGGCTGAGAGTGTCTTGGGTCATTGAAAGATGACGCCAGGGCAGACCCTTTGAACCTGATGCGGGTTATGCCGCCGCAGGGAGCAAAGAAACTTTTTCTCAGCCGTGCCGATTCCAGGCATGGCTTTTTTATTTTTATGACCGCACCCGAAAAATTGCCGCATCGCAGCGAACCTCTCGCCAACAGCCGCCGCGTCTATATCCCCGGCACGCTTTATCCCGAGATCCGCGTCCCGATGCGCGAGATCACGCTGGCTCCGACCCAAAAAGTGGACGGCGCCAGCGAAGCGAACGAACCGGTGCGCGTCTACGATTGCTCGGGAGCGTGGGGCGATCCGGTATTTTGCGGCGATATTACCCAGGGGCTGCCGCGCCCCCGCGAAGCGTGGATTCGCGCCCGCGCCGATGTGGAGGAATACGAAGGCCGCGCCGTGGCGCCCATCGACAACGGCTACCTCTCCGCCCAGCACGCCGAGTATGCCAGCCAAAGCGAAAAGAACCGCTTGGTTGAGTTCCCCGGAAGGCGCTCGAAGCCGTTGCGCGCCGCCAAAGGCCATCCCGTGACGCAGATGTGGTATGCGCGCCGGGGGATCATCACTCCGGAAATGGAATACATCGCCATCCGCGAAAACCAGGGGCTCGAACGCCTGCGCGATCAACTTTCCGAAAAGGCTTCCCGCCGCTCCATGCTTCATCAGCATCCGGGAACCTCGGGCCGCGCCGATGCCCCCGGCGTCTTCGCCAAATTCCCGCAGGCGATGCCAAAATACATCACGCCCGAGTTTGTCCGCGACGAAGTGGCGCGCGGTCGGGCGATCATCCCGGGGAACATCAATCACCCGGAAGTCGAACCGATGATCATCGGGCGCAATTTCCTGGTCAAAATCAACGCGAACATCGGCAACTCCGCCGTCGCATCCAGCATCGAGGAAGAAGTGGAAAAGATGCGGTGGTCCACCAAATGGGGCGCGGATACCGTCATGGATCTTTCCACCGGCAAGAATATCCACGCCACGCGCGAATGGATTTTGCGCAACTCGCCCGTGCCGATCGGCACCGTGCCGATCTATCAGGCGCTCGAAAAAGTCAATGGCCGAGCCGAAGACCTGACGTGGGAAATCTTCCGCGACACGCTGATCGAGCAATGCGAGCAGGGGGTCGATTATTTCACAATTCACGCGGGTGTTTTGTTGCGGTTCATCCCGATGACTGCCGGGCGCGCCACCGGTATCGTCAGCCGGGGAGGGAGCATCCTGGCCAAATGGTGCCTGGCTCATCACAAAGAAAACTTTCTCTACACACATTGGGACGATATTTGCGATATTCTCGCGCTCTATGATGTCGCCTTCTCCATCGGCGATGGCCTGCGGCCCGGCTCCATCGCTGATGCCAATGACGAAGCGCAATTTGGCGAACTGCAAACGCAGGGTGAACTGACCCGGCGCGCCTGGGATCGCGGCGTGCAGGTCATCAACGAAGGCCCGGGGCACGTGCCGATGCACATGATCCACGAGAACATGATGGCGCAGCTCGAATGGTGTCACGAAGCGCCATTCTATACGCTCGGGCCGCTCGTCACCGACATCGCGCCCGGTTACGACCATATCACGAGCGCGATTGGCGCGGCGATGATCGGCTGGTATGGCACGGCCATGCTTTGCTACGTGACGCCCAAGGAACACCTGGGGTTGCCCAACAAAAAAGACGTCAAAGACGGCGTCATCACCTATAAACTGGCCGCCCACGCCGCCGACCTGGCGAAAGGGCATCCCGGCGCGCAATACCGCGACAACGCTCTTTCCAAAGCCCGGTTTGAGTTCCGTTGGGACGATCAATTCGCCCTCTCACTCGATTCGGAAACCGCGCTCGCATTCCACGACGAAACGTTGCCTCAGGAAGGCGCGAAAACCGCCCACTTTTGTTCCATGTGCGGCCCGCATTTCTGCTCCATGAAGATCAGCGACGACGTGCGCAAATTCGCGGCAGAGCAGGGGCTCGACGAAACGGCAGCCCTCGCCAAAGGGATGGAAGAAAAGGCCCGCGAGTTCGTCGAAAAAGGGGCGGAGGTTTATACGAAAGAATAAAAGAGCCACTTGGTTCAAAAATCTGCGAAAATCTGCGCAATCTGCGGATAAACTCCTCTTTTTTCTCCCGTGCTCACCACCTTCAAACTTCGTGATTTTCGATGCTTCGCGGCGCTGGAGACGGAGTTTGCGTCGGGAACCAATGTGATCGTCGGGCCGAATGCGCAGGGCAAGACATCGCTCCTTGAGGCGGCTTGCGTGCTGCTGCGGTTGCAATCGCCGCGCTCCGGTTCGCTCGCGCCACTGGTGCGCATTGATGCCGCCGGATTTGTGGTGGACGGTTTTTATAGCGGCAATCACCTGCAATTCTACTTCTCGCCCCGGCGCAAGAAACTCGCGCTCGATTCGGTGGAGCAACGCACGGCGGCGGAATACCTTAAAATCGGGCGGGTCGTCTGGTTTTCCAATGGCGATATCGCGCTCGTGCGGGGCGCGGCGGAAGAACGGCGGCGCTACCTCGATTTTGTCGCGGCACAACTCGATCCCGGCTACCGGCGGAATTTGCGCAACTACGAGACGGCGCTGCGCTCCCGCAACCGGCTCCTCAAAATGCCCCATCCGCGCTGGCGGGAAATCGCGGCGTTCGACGAGCCGCTTCTCGACTCCGGCATGGCGTTGACCCAGGCCCGGCGGGTGTTGATTGCGGCGCTTGAGCCACACGCGATGGAATCGCAGTTGGCCATCGGCGGGGCGGTTGGCGAGACGCTTGGGCTTCAATATCAGCCGGGGTGCGGCGAAGATTTTGCGGCGAATCTGGAAGCAAGTCGCAAGGAAGACCTGCGGCTGCGGCAAACCCGGGTGGGACCGCACCGCGACGAATTGATCCTCAAGCTCAACGGCCTCGGTTCGGAGCTTGCCAGCGAGGGGCAGCAGCGAACGCTCGCCCTGGCGCTTCGGCTGGCGCAGACCCGGCTTATCGCGGCGCAAACCGGGACGCTTCCGCTGTTGCTGCTCGACGATATTTTTGGCGAACTCGACCCGGCGCGCCGCAATGCTTTGCTGGCGCATCTTCCCAAAGGCGCTCAGCAGATCATTACCACCACGCATCTCGATTGGGCGCAAACAGAGATCGAGCGCGTGTTTCGGTTGGAAAACCGGACGCTCACCGGGATCCGCTAGGCAGAGAGGATGAGCCGCAAAAAGGCGCAAGAGGGTCCAACGTGGCAGGCGTATTCTCGATCGCGCCCGGAGGTCGCGATCCACCTTGCGCCTCTTTGAGGCAATTACCGATCTGCGCGCCGCAATCGCGCTTCGGGCGAGCGGTACGGGTCGAACGCCACGTCCGAGCCGTCGGCCTTCATTTGATACACCATTTGCATCAGCACGCCCAATCGGCCCTTGGGCCACCCTTTGCCCGCAAACCATTGCAAATACTCGGCCGGAAGCTCGTGGAGCGGTCGCCCGGCGCAACGCCCGAAAGGCATCACCGTCTGGACAATTTCCTGTAAATCGGCTGCGGCACGGGCTCGGAGCGCATCCATTTCGGGATCAAACGGGGCGTCCATAGAATTAGCGCACATACAATTCGGCGAGAGGCCTATGAATGAGGGGCATAGATTCATCTTTGGAAAACGAAGCCCTCGCGCAAGCAAAAAAATGAGAACACACGGCGACCCAAGGGGGATGAAATCGCCGGTGTTCTCTTGAACTATGCCCCGAAGGGGAGCGGAGCGTAGTGAAAATTTGATCTCAGTAATCCACGCACCGTAAGGACGAGTGGAAGGACTCCAGCCAACAACCTCGGAAAACTGGAGTCCTCCCTTCCGTCCAGGCTAGGAAAAAACCAAGGGGCCCGGTACCCGTGAAGGCCGGGACCCCAAAAACGCCACATCCTTGCATATTGGTTCGCTGCTTCACTCCAATCCTTTTGAGTGAAATGAATCGCCCCGTTCTCCCGCTCCCTCGGATTGAGATCCTTTCATCTCCTTGGGTGTTTGGGTTACACTGGGTCAGATTCACGGTGACAACGTATCCGATCGCGCTTGGCCTGAAAATCGGGTAACCTCGGTTTCCGGGCTAGAGGGAAACCTGAACCGCAAAACGCGGGAGCCGGGTTCTATTGACCCACTGTTTGCAGGAATCCGGGCATTTCGGAGTCATCGCCCTGGAACATGACCACCGTGCCGTTGCGCTGGTCGGTATGGACCGCCACCGCCCAGTCGTCTTCCTGGAAAATGCGCCAATTTGCCCCCTCGGCCTGGATCTTCATATCGGCCACACGGAAGACGAAGAGCATGGCGTTGCGTTGATCCAAGGCCACCTGGGCCACTGCCGCGCCGTCATGTTTCAGGATACGGCATCCCACGGCTTTGGCTTTTTGGAACTGAGAGGGAACGCTGAACCCCTCAAACCCTTTCATCACAAACCAGTCGTCCAATTCCCCGGCTTTGGTCGGGCTGATCGGCTCGAACTCCGAACCGGTGAGTGTCGCGGCCTCATCCACGAGGTTTTCGATCGTCTCTTTTCCGGTGAAGTCACTCATTCGATTGATCATGAGATGGCTGACGGAACCGACCACCACCAGCAACGCCAGTGCGATCGATAACATTGCCGGGTGCCGGGCGACCGCACGCAGGCCCGGTTTGGGCGGTTCCACGAGATTCAATTCCGCCAATGCTTCGGGAAGAGGAAGGTTTTCAATCGCCTGGTGCCATTGCCCGTCCGCCTTGATCTGGGCGAGCAATTCCGGGTTCTCACGGGCTGCGCGCACAGCTTTGGCGATCGGTTTGCGGTCTTCTGCCCAAGGGCGATGGAGCGCCAATCTGGAGTTCTCGGGGAAAGCAGTTCCCGGAGCAAGCTGTTGCCGGGCTTTGGCGAGTTCCCGTGCAAAAGCCGGGACCGGAAGCCGCAGGATGTCTGCAATAGCTTCGATGTTTTCGTCCAGGGAATGAAAAAGGGCGAACGCGCTTCGGGCTGGCTCCGGCAAGGTGCAAACGCGCACCGGGAGCGAAGCGGCATCGCCCGGAGTTCCCTGAGGCCATTGGAGCGCGTGGGCGCGGATTTGGCGGAAAATCCAGGCTTGCCGCCGATCTTTGTTCCGGTATTGGGCGATTTCATGAGAAGCCAGGGCAAACACGGACTTCAAAATCTCGCAAGCTGCCCGCGCATCCCCCGTCAGCAGCAACGCAAACCTGAATCCGGAGAGATGGGCCGGAGGCAGCGAAGGCGGAATAGGGAGGGGGCGATCCACGGTTCTCAAGCGTAGTGCGCTCATACTATAATAAGCAACAGATTGTTGACCCTCGACATGCCAAAAAATCCATGAAATTCTGTCCCCTTCACCTCGTTCCATGGAGTTCGGGGGTCCATCATTGTGAAACCTGTCCAACATATCCTATTCGTTTGCACCGGGAATATCTGCCGCAGCCCAATGGCGGAAGCGCTGTTTCGGCGTTTGGTTAAAGGCCGGAGCGACTTTGAAGTGGCTTCCGCCGGGATCAGCGCCGCCGCCCGGTATCCCGCAAGCGCCAACTCGGTCGTCGCGTTGCGGCAATTGGGGATCGATCTGGGGCGTTTTCGCAGCCAGCCGCTCACCGAAGCGCTCGTTCGAAAAGCGGATTACATTTTTGCGATGACGCGCGGGCACCTGGAGGTTATCTTGACTTTTTTCCCTGAAGCGGCGGAAAAAACATTCCTGCTCACCGAGTTCCAGACCGGTCCAGAGCGGGGGAGCGATATTCCCGACCCGATCGGACAGGGGTTGGAAAGCTATATCAAATGCCGCGAACGAATTAAAAATGCCCTGCCGAGTTTGCTGAATTTTATCAACCAAAACAAGCCTCAGTCCAAGCCCATGACCACTACCCAAAAGCCTCTCCGAATCGCCATCGCCGCCGATCACGGCGGGGTGGATTTGAAAAAATCCGTTCACAATTATCTCACCGGCAAAGGACACGTCGTGGCAGATTTTGGGGTGTTCACCCCGGAATCGGTCGATTATCCCGATTACGCCGCGCTCGTCTGCAACGAAGTGATCGCCGGAAACGCCGAATTTGGCATCCTGATCTGCACCAGCGGCATCGGCATGAGCATCGCCGCAAACCGGTTCCCGCAAATCCGCGCCGCGCTCGTTGCAACCCCGGAAGACGCCGCCATCACCCGCCTTCACAATAACGCGAACGTCCTTTGCCTCGGGGCCAAAGGCGCCTCGACCGAGAACGTCAAAGAAATCGTCGACACGTTCCTATCCACCGTTTTTGAAGACAATAACCGTCACGAACGGCGCGTCTGCAAACTGGGGCACGTCGGCGAGGAATTCCAGGCAGGCGGCAGCATTGCCAAAGTCGATCCCGAACTGGCCAAAGCCATTGCCGAGGAAGGCGAACGTCAATTTGAGAATATCGAGTTGATTGCTTCCGAGAACTTCACCTCCCGCGCCGTCATGGAAGCGCAAGGCTCCTGCCTTACCAACAAATACGCCGAGGGTTATCCCGGCAAGCGGTGGTATGGCGGCTGCGAACACGTCGATGTGGTCGAGCAACTCGCCATCGACCGGGCCAAAGCTCTCTTTGGAGCCGACCACGCCAATGTTCAGCCGCATTCCGGCAGCCAGGCGAACATGGCCGTCTATTTCTCCGTCCTGACCCCCGGCGACCGCATCCTGGCGATGAATCTCGCCCACGGAGGCCATCTCACCCACGGCCACAAAGCCAATTTCTCCGGCAAATTCTTTGAAGTCGCCGCCTATGGGGTTAACCCCGAGACCGAGACGATCGATTACGACGCCCTGGCCGTCCAAGCCCTCGAATTCAAGCCCAAGATGCTCGTCGCGGGCGCGTCGGCTTATCCGCGCGCCCTTGATTTCAAGCGACTGCGCGAAATCGCCGATTCCGTTGGCGCGATGCTTTTCGTGGACATGGCCCACATCGCCGGACTCGTTGCGGGCGGGCAGCACGAAAGCCCCGTTCCTTACGCCGATTTCGTCACCACGACCACGCATAAGAGCCTGCGTGGGCCGCGTGGCGGCATCATTTTGTGCAAAGCGCAGCACGCCAAAGCCATCGACTCGCAAGTTTTCCCCGGTATTCAGGGAGGACCGCTGATGCACGTCGTCGCAGGCAAAGCCGTTTGTCTTTACGAAGCGCTGCAACCGGGCTTCAAGAGTTACGCGCAGCAGATCGTCAGCAACGCCAAAGCCCTTGCCGCGCAGTTGATCCGGCACGGCTACCGTCTCGTTTCCGGCGGCACCGATAACCACCTTATGCTGGTGGATCTTCGCCCGATCGGTCTCAATGGCAAAGTCGCCAGTGAAACGCTCGACAAAGCCGGGATCACCGTCAACAAAAACGGCATCCCGTTCGACACGGAGAAGATTACGCTTACCGGCGGCATCCGCATCGGCACGCCCGCCGTCACCACGCGCGGGATGAAGGAAGAGCAGATGATGCAAATCGCCGACTTCATCCACGAAGCGTTGAGCAACAAGGACGACGACGCCGTGCTCAGCAAAATCCGCGGACAAGTGCGGGAGTTGACCCGGCACTATCCGTTGCCGCGATAAGCGGCCTCACGCGAAAGGTTAAAAAGGGCGGGCCAAGCGCGGCTCGCCTCTTTTTTGTTCTCACGCAAAGCCGCAAAGGAGGGGCGCTGGGTTTGATTTGGGAGCACAAGTTCGCGGCGGGGCTTGAAAGGATTCACACGAAGGCACGAAAAAAGCGGGGTGGATCGCGATCTCCGAGCGCGATCTGGACAGCGGCAGCCATCAGCTTTGCAACCGCGATCCCAAACCGAATTGGGTGAGCAATTTTCCGGTTTTACCGGTAAAAAGCCGCAATCGCGTCCACCACGGCCTGGATCTGTTCCGGCGTCAGTTCGGGGAAGATCGGCAGGGCAATCGTCTCTTTTGCGGCCCGTTCGGCCTCGGGGAAATCGCCTTGCTTGTAGCCGAGACAGGCGAAGCATTCCTGCAAATGCAACGGAAGCGGATAGTAAATGGCGTTCCCGATTTGCGATTCCGATAAATAGGCGCACAGCTCATCCCGGCGCGGCGCGCGCACGACGAACTGGTTAAAGATATGGTGGTTCGGCAATCCGCTCGCGGCGTAAGGCTGTGTGGGGAGCGTCAATGTGCTGCACAGCCCGGCTGCTGCAAAACCTTTGCGGTAAAGCTCGGCATTGACCCGGCGCTTGGCCGACCACGAATCGAGGTGCGGCAGTTTGATGGCGAGCACCGCCGCCTGCAATGCATCGAGCCGGAAGTTCCCGCCGATCATCTTGTGGTAATAGCGCTGTTCGCCGCCGTGGTTGCGCAACGCCCGGAGCTTTTCCGCCATCTTCGCGTCTTTGCAAACGACCATCCCGGCATCACCGAACGCGCCGAGATTTTTCGACGGGAAAAAGCTGTAGCAGCCGAAATCACCCATTGCCCCGGCGCTGACCGCGCCGTTTTTGGACGGATACTGGGAGCCCAAAGCCTGGGCGGAATCTTCAATCACCGGCAGGCCATACTGCCCGGCGAGTTCGAGGATCTCATCCATCGCGCAGCAGAGCCCGTAGAGATGGACTGGCATAATGGCGCGGATGACCTGACCGGCATGGCTCACGACTTGCCCTTGCGCGTTCTTTTTGCAGCTCTCCAGATAAGAGCGCAGGGCGGAGGTGGAAATATTGTAACTCTGCGGATCGATGTCGATGAAGACCGACGCTGCTCCAACACGGGCGATGCTCCCGGCGGTGGCAAAAAACGTGTAAGGCGTGGTGATGACCGCGTCGCCCGCCTTGATCCCCAGCGCCATGAGCGCAATCAAGAGCGCGTCGGAACCGCTGGTAACGCCGATCGCATGGGCCGCCCCGGTGTATTCGCAAACGGCCCGTTCAAACGCCTCCACCTTGGGTCCCCCGATGAAAACCTGGGAATCCATGATTTGATCCACTTCCACGCGAACTTGTTCGCGGAGGGTCTGGTATTGCAATTTGAGGTCGAGAAGAGGCACTTGCATGATGGCGCAAGTTTGTCAGGGGAGCGGGCCGGATTGCAAGTCTATCCCTCTGCCGCGAGCCGGATCGCTTCCAGTTCTTCCCACCGGGCATATAGGGATTCGAGCCGTTTGCGGGCCGCTTCGATCTCTTCGTGCAGCTTCACAGCTTGATCGCCGTGCTTTTGGTGAAATTCCGGGTCGCCAAACATCGCCTCGATTTGCTCGATCCGTTCCTCCACCCCCAGGATGGTTTCCTCCATGCCCTCAAGTTCTTTGCCTTCCTTGTAGGTCAGCTTCCGGAGTTTTTCCGAGCGGCGAACCGTCGCTTTTTCCTTTTCCGCGCCGGGATCGCTGCCCCAGGCTTTAAGAAGGCGTTGCCGTTTCTCCCAATAGTAATCGTAATTGCCGACGCTATAATTCAACTGGCCTTCACCTTCGAACGCGAGAATCCCCGTGCAAACGCGATTCAGAAAATAGCGGTCGTGGCTGACCGCGAGCACGACGCCTTCAAACGCGAGGAGTGCTTCTTCAAGCACCCGCAGGGTCGCGAGATCGAGATCGTTGGTTGGCTCGTCCAGGATTAAAAAATTGCCGCCGTTTTTGAGAATGCTTGCCAGCAGGAGTCGGCTTCGCTCTCCGCCGCTCAGGAACCGCACTTTCGTGATGATCCGGTCGTCCGTGAAAAGGAACCGTTTCAAATAGGCGCGCACGGGGATTTTGCTGCCGCCATACATGACGAAATCGGCCCCGCCGCTCACGGCATCCAGCACGGTGTCTTCATCATTGAGCAGCAGTCG
The DNA here is from genome assembly GCA_903933715.1 of uncultured Spartobacteria bacterium. Taxonomy (GTDB): domain Bacteria; phylum Verrucomicrobiota; class Verrucomicrobiia; order Chthoniobacterales; family Chthoniobacteraceae; genus UBA695. The sequence goes on along the minus strand of CAIZLD010000014.1, from coordinate 21,343 downwards.
AGCTTGATCGACGTAATTGAACCGCGTGAGTTGCCCGATCCGCACTTCGCCGGTATCCGGGGCGAGTTCGCCCAGAATGATTTTTAGCAAAGTCGTTTTTCCCAAGCCGTTGCGCCCGGTAATTCCGATCCTCTGGCCCGCCTCAAACTTGAAATCGAACCGGCTAAAAAGGCGGCGTTCGCCCATCGAAATGCCGACATTCGTGAGCTCGACCACGCGGTTTCCCAGTTGCGGCGCGGGCGGGATGACGAGGTCCATCTCTTTTTCGATTTCGGGCGCGGATTGTCCGGCGACTTCGAAGTAGGCGTCCAGACGGCTCCGGGATTTGGTCCGGCGGGCTTCGGGAGCGCGGCGCACCCATTCGAGTTCCCGTTTGAGGAACATTTGGCGTTTGTGTTCGCCCAGCTCCGCGGCGGCCATCCGTTCGGCCCGCGAGACGAGGTAATCGGTGTAGTTGCCTTCGTAGGAAAAGAAATCGCCATTGGCCAACTCGGTGATTTGATTGGTCACGCGGTCGAGGAAATAGCGGTCGTGGGTGACGACCAGGAACGCGCCCCGGTAGTTTTCCAGATAGCCGACAAGCCATTCGATCGACTCGGCATCGAGGTGATTGGTCGGCTCATCGAGAATCAGCAAATCGGGCTGCGATACGACCGCCCGGCAGAGGGCCACGCGCCGCTTTTCGCCGCCGGAGAGGTTCGCAATCGAAGCCTCGGCAGGCGGACACGAGAGCTTCGAAATGGCGGTGTCGATCCGGCGATCCAGCGTCCAGCCGTCCAGAATATTGATCCGTTCCTCCAGTTCATGATGCCGTCCGGAATCGCCGGAAAGCGATTCAAACTCGGCAATGAGATCGAGCACATGGCGCGCTCCTTCCCGGATGTTTTCACCGACGTTCTTTTCCGCATCGAGCGCGAATTCCTGCGGCAGATACCCGACGACCAATCCGCGCCGACGCGCCACGCTGCCGGAGTCCGGCTCCAACTGCCCGGCGAGAATCCGCAGGAACGTTGATTTTCCCGAGCCGTTGCGCCCGACGAGCCCGATGCGGTCGGCCTCGTGAATGGACAGAGCGGCGCGGTTAAGCACGACCTGGTCGTTGTATTGAACGCAAAGATCTTGAGCGGTGAGAAGACTGGCGGAGCCGGGTTGAGCCATGGTTGGGACGTAGACCCATAGCGGAACCGGCGGAAAACCGCAACACGAGCCGCAACGAAAATCAAACACCCCGGAAGAGTGCGCCGAGTTTTTTGCCGAGAATCCGGCTCGCCCCGTAGAGAGCGATCCCGAGGAACACCATGGCCCAGACCCCCAACGCGGAGGAGAGATACCGCCCTTCGCCCAAGAGGTTAAACAGTTCGTAAATGGCCTTGGTGATTGGGAAATCGCTTTGACGCTGGGCCAAAATAAGTGAATCGGATACTTCCAGCATGGCAAAGGCAAATGCGAGCAGCCCGCCCGCCAGCAGGTTGGCCGAGATGAGCGGCAGTGTGATGAGCCGCAACGCCCGCAGCGGCGGAGCCCCGAGATTTTGCGCTGCTTCCTCAAGCGCCACGCTGGTTTGCTGAAGCCCGGCGGCAACGGAGCGAACCACGTAAGGAAGCCGTCGCACGGAATAGGCGATGATGAGGAGGGCGGTCGGGTCTTTCGACGGGTTAAGGAATGCAAAGACGCGCCCTTCTTGCGTCATGGCCAAGTAGCCAAACGCCAGCACCAGCCCCGGCACCGCCAACGGCAACATGGCAAAGCTATCCAGTAAACCGCGGCCCGGGAACGTGGTCCGCACGACCACATAGGCGATGCCGATCCCCAGGAAAATATCGGCCACCGTGGCGAGGCCCGCGTATTTAAGGCTGTTGAGGATCGCGGGAACCGTGAGGTCGTGCCCCAGCGCGGCTTGGTAATGGGCCAGCGTCCATTGGGCGGGCAGAACGGTGCGATACCATTCCTGGGCGAACGAGACGAGCACCACCCCCAGATGCGGCAGAAGGGCGAGAGCGATCACGGCTCCAAAGACCAAGCTGCAAAGCGAGCCGGGCCAGACCCCCAGAGAGCGCGTTTCCGCGGCTCGCGTGGCCTTGGGCATCATGGCGAACGCTTTGCCGCCGATGGCCCATTTTCCGGCGGTGTACGCCGCAATGGAAGCCAAAAGGGTCACGACCACCAGCGCATATGGGAGCGGATTGCCGGAAAGTTCCTTGAGTCCCTTGAAAATCTGGACCGGCGTGACGCGGTTGAAGTCGAACATGAGCGGCACGCCCAGCTCGGTAAACGCCCAGATGAAAACGATCGCTCCACCCGCAAAGAGGCCCGGCATCATCAGGGGAACGGTGATCCGCCGGAATTTGCGCCACCCGGTGCAGCCAAGATTCTCGGCGGCTTCGCCCATGGCCGGGTCGATATTGGCGAGCGCGGCGGCGACGTTTAGATAGAGAATCGGGTAAAGGTGGAGAGTGTTAAGTAATACGACCCCCCAGAAGCGTCCGTTGTGACTGCCGCCCAGCCAGTCGATTGGCGCGGCGGGGTTAAGCCATCCCAACTGCACGAGCATGGCGTTCAATGCCCCGTATTGCCCCAGGATTTGCTTGAGGCCAATCGCCCCCACGAACGGCGGCAGGACCATCGGGACCAGCAACAGGGCGAGCAACAGGCGCTTGGCGGGGAAGTCGAACCGCTCGGACAGCCACGCAAGCGGCACGGCGAGCGCGATCGTCAATGCGGTGCTGGTCAGGGCGAGCAGGAAGGCGTTTTGGAGCCCGTCCCGGTAGATTGGGTTGCGCCCGATCTCCAGGAGGTAATCGAGCGTCCAGTTCCCGGCGGCATCGACAAACGCACCCCGGACGGTCTGCATCATCGGCCAAAGGAGAAAACAGCCGAAGAACAAGACGGCGATCAATCCGACGACTGCGGCGAAAGCGCGGGACATGAGCTTTCTATGAGCGCCTCGCGCCCAAACGTCCAGCGCGGAATAAAAAGTTGAAGTGTTCTGCTTGCGTTTCCGGTTGATCGCGACCTTGCTCCGGGCGCGATGGAGTGAGCTTGCAATGTCACTCATCCATGTGCTGTCCCGAATCGCCCCGCGGAGCGGTCGATCCACCCTGTTTACTTGAGCATTTCCAGCACCGGCGCGGGATAAACGCCCAATACGAAGATCAAGGCGATCAGCACGCCAATGGTGGCCCGGGTGAGGGGACTCACGACTATGGGGCTCGGATTTTTAGCGACGTTCCAATACATCGCGCGCAGCACTTTCAGATAGTAATAGAACCCTGCGGCAACGGTGACGATGCCGACGCCGACGAGCAGCCATTGACCGGTTTTCACGGCATCAAAGAAGATGAAGAATTTACCAAGGAACCCGACGGTAAACGGGACGCCCGCCAGTGAGAGCATGGAAATGGTCATGCCAAGGGCGAGGACGGGCGAACGCTGGCCGAGGCCGTTGAAGTTGGCGATGTCGTCGCCGCCAGTCGATTGGTTCACCACGATGAGAACCAGGAAGGCGAGCAGCGTCATCAAAAAGTAACCGGCCAGGTAGAACGAGAAAGTGACCGGCGCCTGTCCACTCTTCCAGCTTGCGATCGCGACGAGCAGGTAACCGGCATGGGCGATGCTGGAGTAGGCCAGCAGCCGTTTCATATTGCTTTGCGGCAGCGCGGCGATGTTGCCGTAAATCAAACTCAGTACGGCCAACCCGACCAGGATAAGCTGTAATTTGGGCGCGAATGCCGGAGTTTGAAGGAACGGTTCAATCACGCGCCACAGGACAACAAATCCCGCCGCTTTGGAGCCGACCGAGAGCAGGGCGGTGATCGGGGTGGGAGCGCCTTGGTAGACGTCGGGCACCCATAACTGGAACGGGGCGGCGGCGATTTTGAATCCGAGCCCAATCAAAAGCAGCCCCAACCCGAACAGGGCGGCGGTGTGACTGGCGGGAGCCAGAACGCGCAACGCATCGCTGATGGCCAGGAGATTGGTTTGTCCGGTGATGCCGAAAATCCAGGTGATCCCGTAAACAAAAAAGCCGGTGGAGAGTGCCCCCAGGATCAAGTATTTAACTCCCGCTTCCAGCGAGGCGCTGCTGCGGCGCATGTAACTCACGAGCACATAAAAAGAAATAGTGACGAGTTCGAGCGAGACGAAGATCATCACAAAATCGGCAGCGGAAGCCATCCACATCAACCCCAGGCAGGTGAACACCGGCAGGGCAAAAAATTCGCCCAGCCCGGCATTTTTGCGGGCGGCGGGAAGATAGCTGCTCAGGATGGGCCGGAATTCCAGCGCCATAATGAGAACCAGCAAGGTGGTTCCCAAAGCCAGCCGCTTGTAGAAGATCGCCAGGGCGTCGGCTTTGTAGAATTGAGCCAACTGGCTGCTGCCAACAAAGATTTGCTGACTGGCAAAAAACGAGAGGACAAACACGATGGCGATGCCCCCGATGCTCAACCATCCGAAAAACGGTTTCTCTTTTTCTTCGTTAAAGGCTTCCAACAACAGGAGGACCAGCCCGAGGGCGAGGACGGCGAGGTCGAGGACAATGGGATTGAGATTCATTTTGCAGGGGCGGCTAGGATGGTCTTGACGGTGGGCGTGACCAGATTGACAAAAAGTTGCGGACGGAAACCGGCGATCATGAGAACGCCGATAAGCAGGATGATAGCAGGCCGGGTGCAGCGGCAGAGATCCGCAATACCAGCCCAGCGCGGGTTCGGTTCACCCAAAAACGATGCCCGGTAGCCGCGCAGCATGTAAACCGAGGAGATCACGACGCCCCACAAGGCGATGACGCCGACAATCTGGAAATTCGAGAACGCGAGCCCGTTGCCCGCATGGCTGAACGCGCTGAAGAAGATCGGGAGTTCGGCGGGGAAGTTGCCAAAACCGGGCAATCCAATGGCGGCGAAAGCGGCCAACCCGAAGGTGAAGCCCAGGAATGGAAGCGGTTTGGCGAGTCCGCCGAGTTTGGAAAATTCGAGGCTGCCGGTGCGCTCGCGTACGGCTCCGGCCAAGGCGAAAAGTGCGGCAATGGAGAGGCCGTGGGCAAACATCAGCAGGGCCGCGCCGGTCAACCCGAGCGGATTGAACGCCGCAATGCCGAGGAAAATATACCCCATGTGCATCACGCTGGAATACCCGAGCATGGTGTCGAGCCGCTTTTGGGCAATCGTCACCAAGCCAACGTAGAGGATATTGCCAGCGAGCAGGAACAGCAGCAGGTTTGTCCAGTGATGGGCGGCTTGGGGCATCAGCGGGAGCGCCACGCGGAGCAGTCCGTAGAGGCCGAATTTCTTGAGCACACCCGCGTGAAGCATCGCGGCGGGAGCCGGGGCGCTGGCGTAGGCTGAGGGAGCCCAGGTGTGAAACGGGAAAAGCGAAATGAGTGTCCCAAACCCGACGAGAAGGGTCAGGTAAATCCACGGGGTCTGCGGGATGCCGCCTTTGAGGGCCAGGAGTTGGAGATCCGGGATGCTAAAAGTGCGGACGGCTTGTGGCAAACTCAGGTAGAGAGCGAGCAAACCGACCAGCAACACAAAGCTGCCGAGCGCGAGGTAGATTGTGATTTTCCAGGCGGCCCCGAGCCGGTCGCCGGAACCCCAGATGCCGATCAAGAGGAAAGTCGGGATGAGCGCCAGTTCATGGAAGGCGTAAAAGAAGAAGAGATCCAGCGAGGCGAATGCGCCCGTGACTCCCGCGACGATGAAAAGCAGACTGGCGTAGTAGAGATTCGGGTAACGCTCCAGTTTTTCAACCTGCGGCGCGACCCAAATGGCGGCCAAGGCAACAATGGAGGTCAACAACAGCATCAAAAGGCTCAAGCCGTCAACGCCCACGAAGTAGGCGAGTTTTAGCTCCGGGATGAGCGACACCGAGGAGGTGAACTGATACCCGGCTTTGGCCTGGTCGTATTGGAAAACCAGGAAAAGTGTGAGAATGAGGTTGAGGGCGGTCGCGAGCAGCGCGGTTTTCTTGGCGCAAGCCCCAAGAAGGATGGCGATCGCGGCGACGAGCGGGATGGCGATGAGGAGATTGAGCACGGCTATTTAAAGAAAAGGATGAAGTAAAAGAGGGCGACGACTCCGCCTCCGAACAGCAACGCGTAGAGTTGCAGGTTGCCGAACTGGAGGAAGCGCAGGATGAACCCGGCCCCGTAAGTTCCGCTGGCGAGGCAACGGACAATGGCGGTATCGATGATCCAGCGATCCACAAAACCGCTGATGCGCGCAAGAAGGTCTTGCGTGTTCCAGACGATGAGGGCGTAGATTTCGTCGAAGTAGAATTTGTTCGCGAGAAGCGGAATGTAGATTGGGTCTTTGGCCCGGCCCCAGTAGAGGACTACGCCGAACAGGATGCCTGCCAATCCCATTCCGCTGGCGATGTAAGGCACCATCGAATGTTCGTGAGCCGGGGTGGGCAGGAAACGATGGATGATTTCAGGATACCCGGCAACCACGGCGGGAATGGCGAGCAAGACGAGCGGGAGCCACATCACGATCGAGACTTCGTGGGCGTGCCCGGCGGCTTCAGTGCGGGCTTTGCCAAAGAATACCACGACGAAGAGGCGCGTCATGTAGAAGGCTGTCAGGAACGCGGCGGCGAGCCCACAGTAATAGAGAACGGGATGATGCTCGCTCGCAGCGATGAGGATCGCATCTTTGCTATAGAAGCCGCTGAAACCGTAGATGCCCATCAGCGCCAAAGTTCCGGCGAGGAAAGTAATCAGCGTGATCGGCTGCTTTTTCCAAAGGCCGCCCATGCGCCAAATATCTTGTTCGTGATGGCAGGCCATGATGACCGAACCGGCTCCGAGGAAGAGGAGTGCTTTGAAAAAGGCGTGGGTGAACAGGTGGAACATCGCACCATTGGGGGAGGCGACGCCGACGGCCATGACCATGTAGCCGAGTTGCGAAAGGGTGGAATAAGCCAGCACGCGCTTGATGTCGTTTTGCTGGGTGGCCATGAGCGCGGCCCCGAGAGCGGTGATGGTGCCAATCACGGCGATTACTTCCATCGCGGCTGCCGAGGTTTCCACGATGAAATAGACCCGGGCCAGCATGTAGACGCCGGCGGCAACCATCGTCGCAGCATGGATCAGAGCGGAAACCGGGGTCGGGCCTTCCATTGCGTCCGGCAACCAGACGTGGAGCGGGAATTGCGCCGATTTGCCGATCGTGCCGCAGAAAATGCAAACAACCGCTACGGTTGCGAACGGGAGGAACGCCGGGTTGGCGGTCAGTGTGGGCAACGTGGTCTTGATCGTCTCGAAATCGACCGACTTCGTCGCCACCCAGACGAGCAGAATGCCGAGCATGAACCCGAAATCGCCGATCCGGTTGCAGATGAATGCCTTGTTTGCGGCGAAGGAAGGGGCTTTCCGATAGAACCAGTGGCCGATGAGGATATACGAACTGACGCCGACCAATTCCCAGAAGATGAACATCATCAGAAAATTGTTGGCGAACACGATGCCGAGCATCGAGAACATGAACAGCGACAGCCCCGCGAAATAACGCGATTTCCCTTCGTCGTCGGCCATGTAACCCCACGAATAAATATGGATCAGCGCGCCGATGGCGGTGACGACGATCAGCATCGCCTTGCTCATGCCGTCGAGGGTGAAGCCGATCGGGATGCGAAAATTGACGCCCAGCGAGCTGAAATCAAGCCACGGAAGCTGCGCGGTGGCGGGTTGCATTTCAGGCGCGAGAAAGACGCCAACGCTTGCGGCCAGCGAAACAAGCACAGCGGCGATGGAAATCAGCGCGCTCAAATTCTTGTACCGCTGGGTGAAGAGAATGATGAGCGCCGCGCTAAGGAGCGGAGCGAAAAGGATGATCCAAGGTAATGGCATGTTTTTAAAAATCTGCGTTAATCTGTGATCTGCGGATAACTCCTTAAAACTTCAACGTGTTCAAATCTTCAACATTAGTCGTTTGCCGGGCGCGGTAGAGGGCGACGATGATCGCCAATCCCACGGCCACTTCCGCCGCCGCGACGGTGATAATGAAAAACACGAGCATCTGGCCGTTGTAGTTGGGCAGGCCGTTGACAATGCCAAACCGGGAAAAGGCGACCAGCGAGAGATTGGCGGCATTGAGCATCAATTCCAGCCCCATGAAGATGATGATGATGTTGCGCCGCAGCAGCACCCCCGCGAAACCGAGGGCAAAGAGAAGGCCGCTCACCAGGAGATAATCGTTGAGTGTGATCATAGCGTTTATTTCAGTTCGCGTTGGCTTAAAACCACGACCCCGATGCTGGCAACCAGGATCAGCACGCCGATGACCTGGAACGGGAGGTTGTAATTGGCAAAAAGGGTCATCCCGATGTTGTGGGCATCCGGCAGGTTTGGCGTGATTGCAGCGAACGGTTCGTTGCCGGCCTTGTAACTGCGAATAACGGTTACCAGTTGCGCAGTAAACGCGACCACGATGGCCACGCCCCCCAGCAACGCCGGGATGTTGATCTGCCGCCGCTGCTCGGCCTTCAAATCGAGGAGCATGATGATGAAGATGAAGAGCACCATCACCGCGCCCGCGTAAACGAGGATCTGGATGACGCCGATGAAGTTGGCGTCCAAGCCGAAAAAGAGGGCCGCGAGACCGAGGAACGAGACCACGAGGCTCAGGGCGCTGGCGACCGGGTTGCGATTGAGAATGGTGGCCGCGCCGAAGCCGAGCATCAGCGCGGAGAATATCCAGAAAAGAATGGGTGACATAGGGTTATTTCTTCTCGTTCCACTTGTTGACGACGCCGGGCTGCAAGCCACCCATTTCAATGAGCTTGGCTTTGTTGTGCATCATTTCGGCCCGGCTGGTCCGGGCGATGGCGTATTCTTTTTTGAGGAAAATGGCCTGTTCGGGGCAGACTTCCTCGCAAAGCCCGCAGTAGATACAGCGGATCATGTCGATTTGGAATTGCTCCGGGTATTTCTCCACTTTCGCGAAGGTGTCGTCGGTGGGGATTTCGCCGGGCGTGATCCGGATCGCGCGAGGCGGGCAGATGAATTCGCAAAGCTGGCAGGCGACGCAGCGGGTCCGTCCAAACTCGTCGGAAACGAGCGTCGGCGCGCCGCGATAATGATCCGGGAGATGGGAGTCCCATTTCTCCTCCGGGTATTGCATGCAGACGTGGGTCTTGCCCCGGAGCATTCTCCAGAGGTGGCCGAGGGTGATCTTCAATCCCGCGAGCACCGAGGGAAGGTAAATCTTTTCGGCGAAGGTCAGATTGGGACGTGGAACTTTGTAAGCCATGACGTTAGTGCACGTAGGTGACGATGAGGGCGGTAATGAAGATGTTCACAAGCGCGATTTCGAAGAACCAGATCCAGCCCAGTTTCATGAGCTGGTCGTAGCGGAATCGCGGAAGGGTCCACCGGATGAAGATGAAGAAAATCAGGAAGGCGACGACTTTGGCCAAAAAGACCCCGATGTTGACGAGCCCCCACATGACGCCGAGCCATCCCGCAGCCGAGCCGTCGGGGATCCCCGGGAAATGCCAGCCGCCCAGGAACAGGGTGACGATCAATGCGGAACCGGTGATCATCGCCGTGTATTCGCCCAGGAAAAAGAGGGCGAATTTGAGGGAAGAATATTCTGTGTGATAGCCGCTCACCAGTTCGGTCTCGGCTTCCGGCAGATCGAACGGAAGCCGGTTGGTCTCGGCGAACATGGAGATAGTGAAAACCAGGAACGCGATGAACACGGGAATCCAGGTGAGGAACTGTTCGAGCGTCGGAAGATGGGGCGCTTTGGCGGTGATGCCCGGGAGCAGCATCCAACCGTTTTGCACCTGGTAGCTGACGATTTCGACAAGGTTCAGTTTTCCGATAATCAGGATTAGCGGGACAATCGAGAGGCCAAGCGCCAGTTCATACGAGATAAGCTGGTTGGTCGAACGGACCGCCCCCAAAAACGGATATTTGGAATTGGACGACCAGCCTGCAAGCACGATCCCATAAACGCCCAGAGACGAAATGGCGAAGACGAAGAGCGGGCCGATATCGACATTGGCAATGACCATGTCAACGCCCGCGATGCTGCTGCCGAACGGGATGACCGCCAGCGAAATGATTGCGGCACCGATTCCCAAACCGGGCGCAATCCAGTAATAGAACTTGTTGACGTAAGCCGGGGTGAAATCCTCTTTCAGGAGAAGTTTGAGCGCATCGGCGATCGGCTGTCCCAGGCCGCCGAGGAACGGCGACCAATCTTTAATCCCGAACCCGAGGAGGCTCGTCGGGAAGCCGGTGCGGTTGGGCCCGAGCCGGTCTTGCATGAGCGAACTGACGCGGCGCTCGGCATAGACGGTGTAGGAAACCATGACGAGCACGACGCCGAGCAGCCCGGCGGATTTGGCCAGCGTGGTCCAGACCAGGAATGGCAGCGGGTCGGATAGGAATTGAAGGATGGCGTTCATTAAAAAAGGATTAATAGGTCTCCCGCAAAGGCGCAAAGGAAAGACAGCGCTTTCCGGCTCTTCATTCTTTGCGTCTTTGCGTCTTTGCGAGAGTTCATTCTTTAAAGTGTCTTTGCGTGAGGATTAGGCGATTGGAAGCTGCACGCCGAGGTCGCCGATTTTGCTTAATGAGAGTCCGGTCAGCGCGGGGGTCGCGGCGCTCATGGCTTTGAAAACGTCTTCAATAGTGGCCAACCCAAGGCTGGTCCCGGTGATCGCTTCGGTGAGGCCAGTGAGGATTTCCCAATCATCGCGGGCGAGGCCGGGAGCTTGGATCGCGCGATTGAGCCGCTGGAGCCGTCCCGATTTGTTGACCATTGAGCCCCGTTTTTCGGCAAAACCGGAACCCGGCAGGACGTATCCGGCCGAGGCGGTCGTGAGGTTTGGCAGCATGGCCGTGGTGACCAGAACTTCCAGTTTGCGCAACTCGGATTCCGCGAGTCCCAATGCCGTTGCGTCCTCCCCGAGAATGACAAGCCCTTTAATCGTTCCTCCACGGATTCCGTCGGCGATGGCCGGGAGCTTCGATCCTGCATTCGCATCACATAAACCGAGGAGTTTGGCTCCGGCGGTGTTCGGGTTGCGGTCGGTGCTCAGAAGAATGTCGTCGCCCGCATCGGTGTGCGGAACGATATCGTGAAGCATGATCCCGAGAGCTTGGGTCAATCCGGCCGCAAGGAATAATTCCTCGTTGGTCATTTTGCCGGAAGCGATCAGGGCAACCTCGCTCGGCGGAAGCGACTTGAGCGCGGAGGCGGTTGCAGTGAGTGCGGCGGTCCAGTCCGGCTCGTTGACTCCTTTGGCGACGGGAGCGAGGAGGCGGTCCGGGCTGTTCAAGTAATGGAAATTAAGCCGCCCGTAATCGCACATCCACGACTCATTGACGTCGTTGTTTTCGCGCGGGGTCTGGCGATACATGAGGTTTTCTCGCGCGCCAATTACGGTGTTGCAGCCGGTCGCGCAACTCGTGCAGAAGCTCTTGGTTTCCTTCAAAAACCAGACCCGCATCTTGAAGCGGAAATCGGTGGAAGTGAGCGCGCCGACAGGGCAGATATCGACCGTGTTGAGCGAGTAATTGCTGTCGAGCGTCTTGTTGGGATGGCAGGTGATCGTGCTATAGCTGCCGCGATTGACAATACCAATGACGTCATCCTTGGCGACCTCGCGCATGAACCGCACGCAACGGGAGCAAAGAATGCAGCGTTCGTCGTCGAGCGTGATGCGTGGCCCGATTTGTATGCGCTTTGGCTTCTTGACCTTGTGCTCAAGAAAGCGGGTTTTGGCCGGGCCAAAATCGTAAGAGAATTCTTGCAGACGGCACTCGCCCGCCTGATCGCAGATCGGGCAGTCAAGCGGATGATTGATGAGCAAAAATTCGAGAACGCCTTTGCGGGCATCTTGAACCATTTTCGAATCGGTGCGGACGCCCAACCCTTCGCTGACCTCCTGTGCGCAGGAGATCTGCGGACGAGGAATCCAGTTGTGAATCGGTTTGCCGTCGGGTCCGAGTTCCGGTTTGCGATCCGGTCCCATCTTGGGCATTCCAAGCTCTACCATGCACATGCGGCAGTTGCCGGGCGTGGAGAGCCGCGGGTGATAGCAGTAGCGCGGGATGAATTTGCCCGCCTGGGAACAGGCTTCGATGACCTTCGTGCCTTTGGGAAATTGATACCAGACGCCGTCAATCTGCACGTTGACGAGTTCGACGGGTTTGGGAGTGGTGGCTTCGGTGCTCAAGATTGTTTCTCCTCTTTGGACTTCTCAGCCAATGCCTGGAGTGCCAGTGCAATGTCTTGTTGCGCTTTGGTCGACGCTTGAAGTGTTTTCCAGATCGCTTTTGCCGTAATTCCCAGCCCTGCAGTAGCTACGACAAGCAGGCCGATCATTACTCCAATCCAATCAATGGCATTCATTAGTGTCCTGCTCCGATTAAGGTTTCGCTCAGAAATTCCGGCGGGGTGGGCGGCGGAACTTGTTTTTTGGCGCGGGCTGCAAATTCTTCGGGGAATTTCGCCACGAAGCTCATGGTCGGCCACGAACAGGCTTCGCCAAAGGCGCAGATGGTTTTGCCTGCGATGTTGTTGGAGACGCTCTCCAGCAATCCGGGGTCGCTTTCCACACCTCCGCCCGCGAGCAGGCGATCGGTGATCTTCTGCATCCAGAGCGATCCTTCGCGGCAAGGGGTGCATTGACCGCAGCTTTCGTGGGCGTAGAAATGGTTCAGGTTGTTAAGCGCTTCGACCATATCGCGCGTGTCGTCCATCACGATCACGCCGCCGGAACCGGCCATGCTTCCGCACGCAGCCATGGTATCGAAATCGAGCGGAATATCGAGCACGCCGATCTCGGTTTCGACCATCGAGCCGTCGGCCGCTTTCGATTTGATTTTGAACTTCTCACCGGCGCGGAAAACCTTCGCTGAAGAGCCGCCAGGGATGATCGCCTTGAGCGTGCGCCCTGGTTTCAAGCCGCCACAGAGGTCGTTGATGAGTTCGCCCAACGTCATGGAGCCGACTTCGATTTCAAAGTAGCCCGGCTTCACGACGTCTCCGCTGACGCCGACGATGCGCGTCCCGGTGTTATTCGGTTTGCCGATTTTGGCATACTCCGCGCCGCCCATGCGGACGATGTGCTTGACGTGGCAGAGGGTCTCGACGTTGTTGACGATAGTGGGGCACTGATAAAGCCCCAATACCGCCGGAAAATAGGGAGGCTTGATGCGCGGATAAGCCCGTTTGCCTTCGAGCGATTCGATCAAGCCGGTTTCCTCACCGCAGATGTAAGCGCCTGCGCCGCGATGGACGTAGATTTCCAGGTCGAACCCGGTGCCCAGAATGTTTTTGCCGAGGAATCCTTTTTCTTTGGCCTCCGCAATAGCCTGTTCGAGAATTTGCGCACCTTGGGGGAATTCGCCCCGGATGTAAAGGTAGGCGAGGTGGACGTTGAGCGCGAAGGCAGAGATGATCATCCCCTCCATCAACTGATGCGGATCTTGATGAATGATGTAGCGGTCTTTAAACGTGCCGGGCTCGGATTCGTCGGCGTTGCAGATTAAATAAATCGGTTTGGTTTCGCCGGGCCGGATGAACCCCCATTTGACGCCACAAGGGAATCCCGCCCCGCCGCGTCCGCGCAAAGAGGATGTCTTCACTTCGGCGACGATCTCGGCGGGAGCCATTTTGACGGCTTTTTTTAAGTCCTCGTAACCGCCGTTGCGCAGGTAACAAGCGATGTCGGGCGTGTAGCCTTCGCGGTCGATATTCGCAAAAACGATCCGCTTTTCGCGCGGGTGTGGGATGCGGGGCGCTGGCATGGTTACTTGTATTTGGAAAGAATTTCTTGGATTGTTTCGGGCGCGACGGCTTCGTAGAAGTCGTCGTTGATCATCATGACCGGGCCGGAGCCGCAGCTTGCCAGGCATTCGACCGATTCAATGGAAAACTGGCCGTCGGGGCTGACTTCCGGCGGATGCGAGAACCCTTCGTGGTGTTTTGAACAATGGATGCCGGTCGCCTCGGAGAGCTTCGTTTTAAGGTCGTCGGCTCCGGCAAGCGCGCAGGATAGGGTGCGGCAGACGCGAATGTGGACTTTCCCCGCCGGTTCGCGCCGGAACATCGGGTAGAAGGTCACGAGTTCGAGAATATTGATCTGTTCGAGCCCCAGTTTATCGGCGATCCAGGCGATTGACTCGTCGGAGATATACCCGAACTGTTCCTGGAAGAGGTGCAGCAAAGGTAGCGAGGCGCTCCGTTTGGAAACGGGGTAATGCGAGATCGCCTCGTCGATTTTTGCCAAAAGTTCAGTTGGAATCTGCATAGGTGGTTATCTTCCCAAGCTTCCCGTGACGGCGGGAACGCCGTTTACCGAGCCGGTGGCCAGCCGGTCGCCGACAAAGCGGAGTTCAATTTTTCTGTTTCCCTGCTGATAGATATGCCGGGTGACGAGCAAGGTTTTGGGTTCGCTGGAGACCAGTTCCGGGCCGGTCTCGACGTGGGTGGGGGCGCCGAGGATCGACTCGACCTCTTTGCTCGTCATGTCCGGCTTGACGGCATCCAGGTTCGCTTTGACGATCTTGCGTTCGCACGCGCTGAAGGTCAGCAAAACCGCACCGAGAAGTAGAAGAGAAATACGCATGGTTTAGCGGTCGCACTCTCCCATCACAAAGTCCAGGCTTCCCAGCACGGCGGGAATATCGCTGATGAGCAGCCCCTTTAAAACCTCGGGCAGGATGCTCAAGCTGCTGAAAGAGGGGGCGCGGACTTTGAGGCGGTGCGGGCTGCCCCCGCCGAGGCTGTTCAAGTAGAATCCAAGTTCCCCTTTCGGATTTTCCGCCGCGAAATAAACCTCTCCGGGAGGGACGTTGACCCCTTCGGTATAGAGAATGAAATGGTTGATCAGCTCTTCCATTTTGGTGAGCACTTCCGGCTTGGCGTTGCGGAACCCCTTCGCATCGCTCACATTGACCGGACCGCTCGGGAGGCTGGAGAGCGCCTGGCGGAGAATCTTGATGCTTTGGCGAATTTCCTCGATGCGGACCAGGTAGCGGTCGTAGCAGTCCCCGGCCGTGCCAATCGGGATATCGAAATCATACCGGTCGTAATCGAGGTAAGGCTGCCGCTTGCGCAAGTCGTGATCGACCCCAGAGCCGCGCAGGTTCGGCCCGGTCAGGCCGTAATCAATGGCCATTTCGCGCGTGATCACGCCGACATCCCGGGTGCGGTCCACAAAAATCCGGTTGCGCGAGAGCAGCGCCTCGATTTCGTCCACCACGGGGGCGACTTCGTCGAGGAACTTCTTCGCCTGAGGGATGAACCCGTCCGGCAGATCGCGGATTTGACCTCCAACGCGGGTATAGCTGGTTGTCAGGCGCGCTCCGGTGAGCAGTTCGCATAGATTGTAGACCTTCTCACGTTCCGCCATCGTGTAGAGGAAAACGGTCATCGCACCGGTATCCATCGCGTAGGTGCCGACGCCCAGCAAATGAGAAGAGATGCGGGCCAGTTCGCAGCAGATCACCCGGACCGTCTTGCCGCGCGGCGGAATTTCCCAACCCATCAGTTTCTCGATCGTCAACGCGTAGGCGACATTGTTCGCCATTGGCGCCAGGTAATCGAGCCGGTCGGTATAAGGAACATATTGGTTGTAATGCATCGCCTCGGCGATTTTCTCGCTGCCGCGGTGCAGGTAGCCGATGTCCGGGATGGCCTTGGTGATGTTCTCGCCGTCGAGTTCCAACACGATCCGCAACACGCCGTGGGTGGCGGGATGGGACGGCCCCATATTGAGAACCATTTTTTCGCCGAGCATATCAGTGACTTCATCGCTACGCGAAGCGGCGGCAAAATGTTGTTGGGCGCGTCCGGCAACGTCGGGCGATTCAAACTCGTGCTTGGAGATGGCCATGGGTAAAGAAAAAGAGAGGATGAATTTAAGGTCGGGGGTGAAATAGAGGCAAGCGTATTTGTGAAAAATTTCACAAGGCGGATTTCGAACAAATACGGTGTTTTTCCCTGAGGTATTGCCTCATGGCCGTTCCGATGCGCCCGGCATGAACGGTTGGAGCGATTTGGGGTTATGAAATGCGAAGTTTGCGGCAATGAATACGACAAGGCGATCGAAGTGATTCAGGAAGGGCAATCCCACTTCTTTGATAGCTTCGAATGCGCCATTCACGAACTGGCCCCTGAATGTGCCGGGTGTGGCTGCAAGGTGATCGGGCACGGGGTGCAATCCGGGGACGAGGTCTACTGCTGCGCCCATTGCGCCGAACACGCCGGGGTGACGGGCCTTCATGACCGGGTGTAGCCTGATGGATCGGCCTTGCGGGGAGGCGGGGATCAAGGTAAAGTCCGGGTATGAGCTTCGATCAGGTTCTTGCGGAAATTCCGCGCCTTAGCCCGGAAGAGCGGCAGCGGTTGATGCGTCGCGTGCTGGAGATAGAGGATGGGCCGTTTAACATGGCCGAGGAATCGCTTATCGACACACGCCTTGCTGGGCATCGGCTTGATCCCTCTTCATCGGTGGGCCTCGACGAGATCAAATCCAGGCTTCACACTCGTTTCGCCCGATGATTTACAGGGTGGTTTTGCGGCCGAAGTGGAGGGGGATATTACCTCTGCGGCGCAATGGTATGAAGATCAACAATCCGGCTTGGGCTTGGAATTTGTTGACGAGGTGCTTCGGGTTTTTGACGCATTGGGGGAGAACCCCATCATGAATTCACGGCGGCATTCTCGAAAAAATATACGTTGGCGTTACCCCGAGCGCTTTCCCTATCGGGTGGTCGAACCGGAATGTACTGTGGTGGTCGCTTGCGTGTTGCACGCCGCACGGCACGACCGTCATTGGAAAAAGCGCGTTTGACCCTGCGGAGGGCGGCTACTTCACCCGCGGCGGTTCAGAAAAGCACTGATCGCTACTGGAAATATGAAATACCATAGCGGTCCAACTATGCCGTGAATGATGGCGGGCAGGATAAAACCTCGAAAATCACTCATTGGATAAGGAACGCCTTCCACAATCCAATGGGGGAACAACAATCCCCCGAAAAGCACGAGTAAAGAAAAAGGAAGATCAAACGGCAAAAAGAGAACCCAGACCAATTGCCATTGAGCATCCGGCTCTTGCCTTGCCAAGTCGATCAGTATCCACCACGAAATCGCCAGATGAGCCAATCCCAATGCCGCGCCGATCCGATAGCTCGTCTGGCTCGCTTTCCCAAATAATTTGCGCATATCAGGTGGCGGATTCGGCTTCTGACGCTTCGAGCTGCTCGCTGTGCAGATCGCCGCTTTTGCCGAAGCTCTCGGCGACGCTCGGGACCGGGTTGGCATTCGCCGTTCCCATAATGTCGTTGCTCTCGCCGGAGGCTTCGCGCTGGGTGAATTTGACCCCCACCAGCTTCGAGACGCCGTGTTCTTCCATCGTCACGCCGTAAATAATATCTGCCTTGGCGATGGTCCGCTTGTTGTGCGAGATGACGACAAACTGGCTCTGCGACACGAACCGATCGAGGATTTTGATGAACCGATTAATGTTCGATTCATCCAGCGGCGCGTCCATTTCGTCCAAAATACAGAACGGCGACGGCTTGACCATGTAGATGGAAAAGAGCAGGGCGACCGCCGTCATCGTTTTCTCGCCGCCGGAGAGGAGCGTGATGGAGGTGAGCTGTTTCCCGGGCGGCTTGGCGATGATGTCGATGCCGCTTTCGAGCGGGTCGCTCTCGTCCAATAGCACGAGGTTGGCTTTGCCGCCGCCGAACAGTTCGCGGAACATCTCCTGGAAATTGATGCGAACCTGCTCAAACGTGTCGGCGAACAGCGTTTTCGTTGTGTGATTGATCTTGGCGATCACCTCCAAAAGCTCGGCTTTGGAGATTTCGAGATCACTATTCTGCTGCTCCAGGAATTTGTAGCGTTCTTCGAGTTCGTCGTATTCCTGGATCGCCTCGACGTTGACCGGCCCCATGGACTCGATTTTTGCGTCGAACTCCTTGATGAAGCTTTCGACCAATGCCCAGTCGGGGCCGTCGGCAGTAGCCGGAGTGGTCTCTTCCTCCGCCTCGGTTGGTTGAGGAACCGGTTCCGATTCGTCTTCGCTGGCGGTGCTTGATTTCTGCCGTTTTTGGAGCCCCCGGACGGTGGTGAAAAAAGTGTAGCTGTCGCTCTGGAAATCCCGGATATCGAGTTGATAACGGTGCAACACCCGTTCGCAGAGCGCCTCGATGCGGAGGGCGAGTTGCGAAGCGCGGACTTCCAACTGGGTATGCGTTTCGTGACAATGGGTCAGGTCAAACCGGGCCTGCCGCAAAGTGTTCTCCAGCGTCTCGACCTGGACGGCAATAGCGGTGCGCTCGTTGAGCAGCATCTGGACCGACTCCGTGGCTTCGCCCAAGCGGCCTTGCGCTTGCGTGATTCCGGCGGCGATATTCTCGGATTCCTCGGAAAGCTGGGCCGTGCGGGCGGTGTAAGATTCGATTTCGCGGCGGCGCTGCTCGATTAATTCCCGCAACTCCGAGATGCGCGAGGTCATCGGGCCACGCTGGTTTTCGAGCGATGCAATGCGCTGTTTCTCGGTGGCCACGCGCACCCGCAACTCGTTAAGTTCACTGGTGAACATCGACTCGTTTTCACGCAATCCGGCCAGGCAATTTTGCATCTCGGATTGCTGGGCTTGAAGGGCGGCAATGTCGGCTCCGATCACCGCCTCCTCTTCTTCAAGCCGGGCCAACTGCGCATTGGCCGCCTCGCTGCGTTGCTCGATCGCATCCCGTTCCGCACCGAAGGTCTCCTGCTTGCGCCGGGTCTCGCCAACTTCGCGGGCGAGATTTTCGGTGCGGCTCCGCAGATGGGCCAGAGTGAGGTTGAGGGTTTGCGATTCGTCCCGTGCTTCCTGGAGCCGGGATTGCGAAATTTCGAGCCGGTCGGCGGCGTCTTGTCGGCGCCCTGTCAACTCGGCGAGCGTGGTCCGGATGAGATTCGTTTCGGCTTCGAGTTCCGTGATTTGGGCTTTGCGCTGGAGGATGGAGGTTCCGCCCGCTTCCTTGTTTTGGCCGCCCACGACGATGCCTTCGCGGGTGACGATCTCGCCCGACAACGCCACAAATTGATACCGGGAACCGGACGGCTCGGCGGCGAGACGCAAGGCGGCGGCCAGATCTTCCACAAGGACAACCCCGGCGAGCAGTTGGCGCAAGAGCGGCTCCACCTCCGGCTGGCATTTGACCCGGTCTGCCGCCCATCCGAGCGATCCGGCGGGGAGGGGAGCGGTTTCCGCTGCGGCCAGACTGTTCCAGAGCGGGCGCAAGGCGAGCGACGCCCGGCCCATTTTCTTTTCGGTGAGCGTTTTGACCACCGCCTCGGCGACGAGCGTATCTTTCATCACGATCGCCTGCAAATTCTGCCCCAGCGCGGCTTCGATCGGGACGATGTAGGCGCTGCCGACTTCAATGAATTGGGCGAGCGCCCCGAGCACGGCCGGTTTGTAGAACCCGGCGTTATCAAGCCCCTTCAAGACCGCTTGCGCTCCTTGCGAGAACCCTTCGCCATCGGCGTTGAGCTGGCGAAGCACGTCGAGCTTGGATTCCCGCTCCGACATCCGGCGGCTCTCGGTGTGCAAATCTTTATCCAGCAACGAAAGCTCCGCCTGCGTGGTGCGGACGACCGTTTCGGCTTCGGCGACCTCCATTTTGCGGGTTTCGATGGAGGCAAGCGTCGCTTCGGTCTGGGCTTCAACCTCGCTTTGCTGGATTTCCAGGGCTTCTCCCGCTCCGCGGAGTTTCTCGATCTCCTCCCCCATGATGGCCAGGCGCGCCTGCGAGCCGTCCCGGGTGTTGATGCAAGCGGCGATCTCCGAGCGCAACGCGCTGAGCCGGGTTTCGAGCTGGCTGATTTTCGCAAAAACCGCTTGTTGCTGGCGCTCGGTTTCCATCCGTTGGGCGGTCAGGTCGCCCGCCGTGGAAAGCCGTTCCTGCAACTGCGCTTCCTGGGCTCCGATCCCTTCCTGAATGGCTCCGAGTTCGTGGTCGGCTTGCTCGATCTGCTCCTGCTGTAGAGCCAGCCGCGCTTCGGAAGCGGTGATCTCCTGCTCGTGGCGTTCCATTAACGCCTGGAACTCGGCCAACCGCTCGTTATTGAACCCGATCCGGCTTTCCCCCTGGGTAATCCGGTTGTGCAACTCGTTAACGCCTTGCCGGGCGACGACCAGCTTTTCCTCCAGCAACTCCAGCTCGCGGCGTTGTTCGGCCACGCCGGCTTCCTGTTCCTGCACCTCGCGCTCGCGCAATTCCTGGTTGGAATGGAGCATCCGGCTCTTTTCGCCGACCTCTTCGCGCTGGGCTTCGAGGTCTTTGTAAAGATGCTGGCTGAAATGCGTGTCGAGGATGCGCAGATCGGAGACCAATGCTTGATAACGCCGGGCCTTGGCCGCCTGCCGCTGGAGCGAGCCGATTTGCCGCTTCACTTCCCGGATGACATCGGTGAGCCGCAGCAAATTGGCCTCGGTGGCCTCCAGTTTGCGGAGCGCTTCGCGCCGTTGCGCCTTGAATTTCGTGATCCCGGCGGCTTCTTCAAAAATGGCCCGCCGATCTTCGGGCCGGGAGGAGAGGATCTGGTCGATCTTGCCCTGCTCCATGATGGAGTAAGCGCTGCGGCCCACGCCCGTGTCCATGAACAATTGATGGATATCGCGAAGGCGGCACGGGGTCTTATTAAGAAAATATTCCCCCTGACCGTCCCGATAAACCCGACGAGTGATCGTAACTTCGTTCCAGGCGACGCCGAGGTCTTTTTCGCAATCGGCAAAAATCATCGAGACCTCCGCCATCCCGAGCGCCGCCCGGGAATCGGTCCCGGAGAAAATGACATCGGCCATCTCGCCCCCGCGCAACGCCTTGGCCGACTGTTCCCCAAGTACCCAGCGCACCGCGTCGAGGACATTGGATTTGCCGCATCCGTTGGGGCCGACAATCACCGTCACCCCCCGGTCGAAATTAAGAACGGTCTTCGAGGCAAACGATTTGAAGCCGAGGATTTCGAGCGATTTGAGATACATGGGTTAAATGGACGGGAGGCGAAATTTATAAGAACTCCAGAGTTGCGGCAAGGACGAAGCGAACCGGGGCAAACGCGAAAAACATCATCTCTCGCAAAGACGCAAAGGCGCAAAGAAGAGCATTTCTATTCCTTTGCCCCTTTGCGCCTTTGCGAGAGACTAAAAAACCATCTGCAATCCTTAGGCTGAATCGACATTCAAAAGCCGCCGCAACCCGGAGGGTTGCCAGCGAATAGCCGGTGGTTGAGCGTTAGCGACACCACCGGATGAGGTGTTGGAAAGAATTCACCCCAAAGGGGTGGCAGAAAACGAGGCAACGCTCTCTGCTACCCCT
>CAIZLD010000013.1 GCA_903933715.1 uncultured Spartobacteria bacterium | reverse complement strand
CTAACGCTCAACCACCGGCTATGGGCTTCAAACCCTTCGGGTTTGGCTCGATCTGAATGTCGATTCAGCCTAGTGGGCTGTCACACGTTAAGCATGGGTAAAGACACAAGCCCAGCCTCGTTCCTAATCTCCGATTGGGAACGCAAGTGTCCGCGAAACTCTGTTTCGACAATCGCGGATGCGTAAAAAAATTGATCCAGAAGGCTTGATCTGTAAACTCGCGGTTTTCGAATCGGAGATTCACAGACAGGGGCGTTCCCAATCAGGAGATTGGGAACGAGAGCAAGAGAGCAAATCTTCGCTCTACCATCTATTTCCCGCGTGACAACCCACTAGGGCTTCGCAAAACGGGCGTTTCGCTTCAGCTTTCACGGAATTTCCCCGGCAATGCGCTGGCTGGCGGCACGTCCATCTTCCGAACAAGGTTTGACACCCCGCGCCGTTCCTGTAAACTTTCTTAACAGGTTTACACCTACTCGATGTCAGAAAGTCAGACTTTGCAGTTTGAAAACGCCCGGGCTCTTCAGGCTTTATACGTTGGAGATTTAAAGCTGCTGAAAACCCTTGAGGAAGAGCTTGCCGTGAAACTCACGACAAGAGACGGTTGGGTGCGTATTGACGGTCCCATTGAAAATGTCGATCGCGCCCGGCAAGTCTTTGAGCAACTCGAACGCGCCCGCCGCAGCGGGATGCCGATCCACCGGCACGAGTTCGGCTATGCCCTGCGCTCCGTCACCGAGCCGGAGGCCAACGGCAAACTACACGAACTTCTCGATACCAAGCTGACCACCTCGCCCCGCCGCGCGGCGATCGTTCCCAAGACGGCCACCCAGCGCGCTTACGTCCACGCCATCCAGCAGCACGACCTGGTTTTCGGCATCGGTCCGGCTGGCACCGGCAAAACCTATCTGGCCATGGCCATGGCGCTCGTCGCCTTGAGAAAAGAGGTCGTCAACCGGATCATTTTGACCCGACCCGCCGTGGAAGCCGGGGAAGCGCTGGGATTCCTGCCCGGCGATTTGAAAGACAAGATCGCCCCTTACTTGCGCCCCCTTTACGACGCCCTTCAAGATATGCTTGAGGACGAGGAACGGGAACGGTTCATTGAGCGAAACATCATCGAGATCGCACCGCTGGCCTTCATGCGCGGGCGCACCCTCAACCACGCCTTCATCATTCTCGACGAAGCGCAAAACACGACCACCGAACAGATGCTCATGTTTTTAACCCGCCTGGGGGCCGACTCGAAGTGCGTCATCACCGGCGACACCACTCAGATCGATCTTCCCTCCAACAAACGGTCAGGACTCCTCGAAAGCCTTCAAGCCCTCAAAGATGTTGAAGGGATCGACTTCTGCACTTTTGAGGAACGGGATGTGGTCCGGCACGAACTGGTCCGGCAAATCGTCCGAGCCTATAAACGCCACCGCTCGGGGGACGTCCGGTCCTGATCCGGAAGGCAGGGAAGCGCAGATACATGTATGATTAAATTTCTCGAACGCCAGCGGCTGATCAAAAAAGGGCTGGCCTCTCCCAAACAACGCCGCCGCCGCAGCACCAACGACATCCTTGAGGCGCTCGACCGGAGCGTCTGGGGCAAGGTCATCGTCTTTGCCGCATTCATTGCCGGGTTGACAGTTCTCATTTTGGCCGGGCAAACCCAAACGCAGGAGGCGGAAAAATTCCTTACCGGGCTCCTCATTTCCCTTACCGCGCTGGCTCAACTCTGGATCAACCACCCGCGCACCTTTGCCCGCAACTCCCGGTTGCTGCTCGTCTTTGGCGTCTGCCTGATCCACCTCACTTTCCTCAAAGGGGTCTTTGCCATGGCCAAAAGCGGGGCGATTGACCGGGAGTTTGCCCCGTTGCTCATCCCGTTTGCCTTCGCGCCGCTGGTCTTATCGGTGCTGCTCGGGCGCAATCTCGGCATTTTCGCCGCCATTTTCGTCAGCCTCTGGGGATCGGTGGTTCTGAGCGGGATCACCCCCGCCTACTTCACCCCGGCCATCTTCATGGTGATGAGCTTGATTTGCGGCTTCATCGCCGTTTTTGTCACCCTGGAAGTTCGCAGGCGCAGCCGCTTGATCCGCGCCGGGATTTTCGTCGGGCTTGCCACTTGGGCGCTCGCGCTGATGTTCGGCGTCATTGGCCCGATCGTTTGGGGCGTTTTTGGCAATATCAACTGGACTTTGATTGCCATGGAAAGCCTGGCCACCGTCGCCAGCGGCGTGTTCACCGCGATCCTCGTCAGCGGCATTCTCCCGATCCTGGAAAGCCTCTTTCAGATCACCACGGATATTTCCTGGCTCGAAGCGGCCGACCTGAATCACCCGCTCCTCAAGCGGATGACCATCGAGGCTCCCGGCACCTACCACCACAGCCTCGTCGTCGCCAACCTCGCCGAAGCCGCCGCCGAAGCCATTGGAGCCAACCCGACCCGGGCCCGGGTGTGCGCCTACTTCCACGACATCGGCAAACTGATCAAGCCCGATTATTTCAGCGAAAACGTCGATCCCGCGCGCAACCCCCACAACGAACTGGCCCCCACGATGAGCGCCCTGATCATCATCGCCCACGTCAAAGAGGGGGTCGATCTCGCGCTCAAGCACAAGCTCAAGAAGCAGATCATCGACGCCATCGCCCAGCACCACGGCAATTCGCTGGTCTGGTATTTCTACCGGCGAGCGCTCCAGCAACAGGAGGACGCGCGGCAGGGCGGCAAAATCATGAACATGCGGGAGGAGGATATCCCCGAGGTTTCCGAGGCGAGCTTCCGCTACCCCGGTCCCCTGCCCCAAAGCAAAGAGTGCGCCATCATTTCCCTCGCCGATGCGGTCGAAAGCGCCTCCCGCAGCCTGGAAAAAATCACCCCGCAACGGGTTGACCAGATGATCCACGACATCTTTGAACAACGCATCGACGACGGGCAACTCGACGAATGCGGCCTGAGCCTGCGCGAACTCAAAACCATCGCGGCGAGCCTCAAATCGACGCTTTTGAGCATGCTTCACAGCCGGGTGGCCTACCCGAAAGAACCGGCCGTGAGCGAGATCCGGCCCGAGCGTCCAAGCCCGCTCCCGCCCGTTACGGCCGCGTGAGGTGGAGCAAACCCCGGCCCTCCCATCCGCCAACTCCCCCGTAACGTCGCGTTGCCATTTTCTTTGCGGCCCCATACACTCGGTTCCCATTAGCCGTATGAACAAGCTTACCGATCGCATTCACGCCGCGGTTTCCGCAGGCCAACTCCCCGAATCCAGCGCCCAGAACATCTGCCAATGGCTCGCCCGCAGCAGCTCGGCGGTGGATCAAAAAAGCATCGAGGAGCTTGTGGACGCGCAGGCCTGGAGCGAACTCAACGACCGTTTCTTCCGCACCCTGGCCTTCGGGACCGGCGGTTTGCGCGGGCGGACCATCGGCAAAATCGTCACCGCCGCCGAGCGCGGCACCCTGCAACCGCTTGACCGCCCCGAGTTCCCGTGCGTGGGGACCAACGCGATGAACTATTTTAATATCTCGCGCGCCACCCAGGGGCTCGTCGCTTATTTAAAAGAATGGTTTGCCAAGCAGGAACTCCCCGGGCGGCCCAAAATCGCCATCGCCTACGACAGCCGCCATTTTTCCCGCGAGTTTTCTGAACTCACCGCCAAGGTGGCCAGCGAAAACGGCGTGGACGTCTGCCTCTTTACCCTCCCCCGGTCCACCCCGGAACTCTCCTTTGCCGTCCGTTACACCAACGCGACCGCGGGAGTCGTCCTCACCGCCAGCCATAACCCGTCCCACGACAACGGCTACAAAGTTTACTTCAACGACGGCGGCCAGGTGATCGAGCCGCACGCCAGCGCCATTATCGAAAAAGTCAACGCCACCGAAAGCGATATTTATGAACCGCTTCCCCCGGAATCGCGGGGAATCATCGCCAATGTCTGCGAAGAGATCGACAACGCTTACATGGCCCGGCTCGAAACGCTGGTGCTCGACCCTTCGCTGATCGAAAAAGCGCGCGACCTGAAAATCGTTTTCACGCCGATCCACGGCACCGGCGCACAGATTAGTTGCCCGATACTCACCCGGTTCGGTTTCCAATATTCTACCGTGCCGCAGCAGATCGAGTTCGACGGGCGGTTCCCGAGCGTCAAAAGCCCCAACCCGGAGAACGCGGAAGCGCTCACCCTGGCCATCAAACTGGCCAATGAGCAGAACGCCGATCTCGTCATCGCCACCGACCCGGACGCGGACCGCATGGGCGTCGCTTTGCGCAATTCCAACGGAGAAATGGAACTCATCACCGGCAACCAGATCGGCTCCCTCATGGCGTGGTACCGCGCCACCACTCTCATTCGCCAAGGGGTTCTTACCGAGAGCAACCTCAAAAATTGCGTCATCATCAAAACCTTCGTCACCACCGATCTCCAGAAGGCGATTGCCAAAAAACTCGGGATCCGCTGCGTGGAGACGTTGACCGGGTTCAAATACATCGGGGCGAAGCTCGGCAAATACGAACGGGCACTCCCCCCCGACATCCAAGCCCGCTACCGCACGCTCACCGAAGCCGAAAGCCGTGCCTGGCGGCTCGATTTCTCCAGCTACTACGTTTTTGGCGGCGAGGAGAGTTACGGCTACAGCGGCTCGGATTTTATCCGCGACAAAGACGCCAACAGCGCGACGGTGATGTTTTGCGAACTGGCCGCCTACGCCAAATCGCGCGGGATCACCCTGGACGTCCTGCTCGACGAAATCTACGGCGAATACGGTTACTATCTGGAAAAGAATGGCAATCTCGTCTTTGAAGGAGCCGAAGGGGCCGCCAAAATCAAACGCCTCGCCGACTCCTACGCCAGCCAGCCGCCGCAAACGCTCGATGGCACCGCCGTGACGGGTCTCACCAATTTCGGAACCCAGGAGATCCGGGACGTCGAGGGGGATCTCATCCCCAAGGAAGCGATGCTCATCCTGACCCTGGCCGATGGCCGGCGCGTGGCCGTCCGGCCCTCCGGCACCGAGCCGAAGATCAAATTTTACCTGTTTGGCCGCAAAGAACCGGCCGAGGATACCCGTTTCAGCCGGGAAGAACTGGTCCCGATCAAGGCAGAGGTGTCCGCCTCGCTCGACCGCCTCTGGACCGAACTGCAAGCCGACGCGCACCGCCGTTTGGCCTAATACCTTGAAGAGAATCCGCAGATTGCGCAGATTTTCGCGATTATTTCAGGATAAATCTGCGTTAATCTGCGGATAACTCCCCTGTCTTTCATGCGAAAAGCCAATACCCGCACCCCTGCAACAAAGGGTGTGGGGCCGACAAATCCCGTGTGGAGAAACGCACTGGCGCGTTCTATTGATCTCCATGCGGTTTTTTTACGATGAACGACCTCTGTGCCTGCGAATTGCGATTCACGCGAGCAGCACATGGAACCGTCTCGAAAAAACCGAATAAAACGGATTGAAATGCACACGTCGAACTTAGGAGCTTATCGCAATCAACCGCGTGAATTTCTCGGCAACCGTTTTGTTTACGCGGTCGTCAGCTCCCGCGCCCGGGGACTCTCGATCGGCGTGAACGTCAACCCCAACCAGGCGTGCAACTACGACTGCCCTTATTGTGAAGTCGTGCGGACACCGGAAAAATCCGAGCTGAAACTCGATCTCAAAGTCCTCGCCCGCGAACTCATCCATGTGGTCGCTCTGGCCCAGTGCGGACGGTTGTGCGATCTCAAACCGTTCTCCTCGTTGCCCCCCGAGCTCCTTGGGCTCCAGGAAGTCGCGTTAAGCGGCGACGGCGAGCCGAGCCTCGTTTCCAATTTCGACGAGATCGTCAAGGAAGTGATCGTCATCCGGCGACTGCTCTCCCATTTCAAACTCGTCGTGATCACCAACGGCGCCGGGCTTCACCGGCCTACCGTCCAGCGCGGCATCGACCGGCTTTCGCCCGAAGACGAAATCTGGATCAAGCTCGACGCGGGCACTGAAGAATACATGCGCCACGTCAATGGCCCCGAGGCATCGATGGAAACCACGCTGCGCGGCATCCTGAGCGTCGCCCAGCGCCGCCCCGTCGTCATCCAAAGCCTCTTCTGCACGCTGGAGGAGGAAGATCCAACCGAAGAGGAAATCACCGCCTACATCCAGCGCCTGGCCTATCTGCAAGGAGAGGGGGCTCAAATTTCGATGGTGCAAATTTATTCCGCTTCCCGTCCGCCCGCCCGGACCGGCTGCAAACACCTGCCGCTGGCCCAGCTTTCCCATATCGCCCGCCGCGTAAGGGAAGAAACCGGCCTTAGCGCGGAAGTTTTTTAGCGGCTTTAAAATAGATCGTTCACGGTCTCCGCGCGGGAGATCCGGGCGCTTAGTTCGTCGAGCGCGGCATCGCCAAAAGCGGAAACCAGCGGCACCGTGCGCGGCCCCTGCGGGGTTCGGAAAACCACCTCGTCCCATTGGATCGACGAGATCGCGTCGCTGAATTTGGCCACCGCCCGGCCCCGGAAGAAAGCGCGGGTCGTCGTAGGCGGCTGGAAGATCGCTTCGTGAATCTCCTCCTCCCCCAGAAACCGCTGGACCGAACAGGTCCGCTGCATTTCCGGGTAGAGACCGGCCACCGGGTCGATGTTGTGGTATTCCATGTCGATCGATTGCAGCCACGGATCAGTCCAGTCGAGATGCTCGGCTTCGCGGAACATCGAGAGCAAATATTTTTTGGCCACCCAATCGACCCGGTCTTTGCAGCGCAACGGGTCGAGCTGGAGATCGTTGAGGATCGTTTCCCATGAATCGAGCACCCAGCGCGCCTCCTCGGTATCGGGATCGCAATGGCGGCGGGCGGCCTCCAGATAAAGCCGCTGGATGTCGATGGCCGAGATTTTGCGCCCGTCGGAAAGCTCGACCATCCACTCGTAAGCCGGGTCGCGGCTGATCGACTTGGCCGCCTCAACCGGGTGAGCCAGTTCCAGCCTGGGCGCGTGCCCGTTTTCAATCAATTCCAGCACCAGCGCCGTCGTGCCGATTTTGAGCGCCGTCGCAATCTCATTCATGTTCGCATCGCCGATGATCACATGGAAACGCCGGTATTTGTTCGTGTCGGCATGCGGTTCGTCGCGCGTGTTGACAATGGGGCGGCGGTTCATCGTGTCGATGGAGACAAGCACGCTGAAAAAATCGGAGCGCTGGGAAATCTGGAAAATGCCGGGCTGCGACTGGTGATTTTCCCCTTCGATCCCCATCTTGCCCGCCCCGGCAAAGATCTGGCGCGTTACCAAAAACGGGACCGTCCCGGCCACAATCTGGTTCCAGGGCGTTTCCCGCGCCATGAGGTAATTGTCATGGCAGCCATAGGAGTGGCCCACAAAATCGGTGTTGTTTTTGTAGAGACGAACGGTCCGCTCGGGCTGTTCATCGGCGATGCGGGCATTTCGGCGGCGCACGCATTCCCACATCACCCGCTCCCCGGCCTTGTCCTGGGCCACCAGTTCCCGCAACGTCGTACACTCCGGCGTGCTGTATTCGGGATGGGCATGATCGTTGTAAAGCCGCGCCCCGTTGCTCAAAACCAGGTCTCCCTTGATCTCCTCAAAACTTAACGGTCGATTCTGGTCGATCTCGAAAAACGCCGCTTCATCAGTATCTTGAAGCAACTCCTTGGCCCGGAAACCGCGTGCGTCCTGGTGCGGATCTTCAAGATCGTAGTCCCATTTCATCGCCGCCCCGTGCTCGGTGTAGCTGCGGACGATCTCGATCGATTCCTGCACGACATCGACGATTTCCTGACCGTCAACGGCGATTCCATATTCTGTCTCGATTCCGAATACTCTGTTCATACATTGAGGAAGGGAAAACATCTCTCGCAAAGACGCAAAGGCGCAAAGAAAGGAAATACCCGACTTCCCCTCGTTCCCAAGTTGCACTTGGGAACGTCTAATCCTCCCCTCGTTCCCAAGTTGCACTTGGGAACGTCTGACTTTCGGTGGGTTCT
>CAIZLD010000012.1 GCA_903933715.1 uncultured Spartobacteria bacterium | reverse complement strand
CCTGTCTGTGAATCTCCGATTCGAAAACCGCGAGTTTACAGATCAAGCCTTCTGGATCGATTCTTTACGCAATCCACGATTGTCGAAACAGAGTTTCGCGGACACTTGCATTCCCAATCGGAGATTGGGAACGAGGCTGGGCTTGTGTCTTTACCCATCGCTTAACGTGTGACAGCCCACTAGGACTAAGCTGAATCGACATTCAGGTCGAACCAAACCCAAAGGGTTTGAAGCCCATAGCCGGTGGTTGAGCGAAGCGACACCACCGGTCAATGCAAGACCGAGCCGTCACCCCAAAGGGGTGGCAGAGACCATCGCCTCGTTTTCTGCCACCCCGTTGGGGTGAATTCTTTCAAACACCTCATCCGGTGGTGTCGCTAACGCTCAACCACCGGCTATTCGCTGGCAACCCTCCGGGTTGCGGCGGCTTTGGAATGTCGATTCAGCTTGGAGCAGCCCGCAATTACTGCCCGGCGTAGGCTTGGTTCGACGCGTTTTTCAACCATCGCAGCGTGACGGCTCCCACCGTTTTGAGACTTTGGGGGCTCAGTTTGTCGAGGGTGTCGTCGGAGGTGTGCCAATACGGGTAGTCGAAGCCGATCAAATCGATCATCGGCACCTTGACGTCATTGAGCGGGGCGTGATCGTCGAGAATGATCCGGTCAGAGATTGAGAAGGCGCTGCGCGATTGCAACTGGTCGGCTGCCGCGAAGATTTCCTGCATCAATTGCGCGGGGGAATCGGGCGAGAGGGTGATGTTGAGTTTGCTATTGCCGATCATGTCCCAGAGTACTCCGGCGCGGAATTGCCGGTTGCGCCCGGTCGCGGCGAGATCCTTGGCGTAATAACGGCTCCCATAAAGGCCGTCGGTAAGGACGCCATTGCTCTGGCTGTATTGCACAACGGCTTCCTCGCCATCGAAAAAGACGAGTTCGATCCGCCGCGCAAGGGCCGGATCCAGGGCCAGAACGCGGGAGAGTTCAAGCAATGCCCCGGTGCTGGAAGCCCCATCGCTGGCTCCGACGAAATGGATGGTGTCGAAAATTTTGGTGTCGTAATGGGAAGCGACGATAAATTGCTGGGTTTTTTCCGAACCGCCGTAACGGGCAATCAGGTTGACGAATTCGACCGGCCCCCGCGGGGTGTTATCGGTGAAACTCTGCCTTTGGACGCTCCAGCCGTTGCGCTCAAGTTGCGCGGTAATGATAGAGCGGGCTCTTTCGAGTTCGGCGGAACCGGAGGGGCGTGGACCGATGTCGCATTGGGCTTTGACCAGGGCGAAAGCTTTATCTCCGGAGAACTCGTTCCAAATCTGCGCGGGAATATTTGCAGCCGGGGTCGGCGAGGCGGCTGTTGCGTTCGGGTGCCGCTTGCAGCCGGGGGAAGTCAACCCCAGGGCGAACGCCAGAACAAAGATGAGCCGTTGATTATTCGTTGGCCAACCCCAGGATCGTGAGAAGCCGTTGCAAATCGTCGTTGCCATAATACTCAATTTCGATTTTGCCGCGCTTTTCGCCGTGTGAAAGGGTGACATGAGTGGAAAGATGCTGCCGAAGCCGGTTTTGCAGGTGGATCACGGCGGGGCTGGAGCTATTATTGGCGGCGCGGCCCGGCGTCCGGGGGTTGTTCCGCTGGGCGAGATGGCTGGCCAACAGTTTTTCAGTCGCGCGGACCGTCAGATTACCGCGCAGGATGGCATCGGCGAGAAGGGTCTGTTCCTCATGGCTTTTGGCGCCCAGGAGTACCTTGGCGTGTCCGACGGAGATGCGCCCCTGGGTGAGCCAGCTTTGAACGCTGGGGGCCAGTTCCAACAGTCGCATGCCATTGGCAATGGCGGCCCGGCTTTTGCCGACTTTCTGGGCGATGTCGTCCTGCCGCAGCCCAAATTCCTTGCAAAGCCGCTGATAAGCGAGCGCCTCTTCAATTGGGTTGAGGTCTTCGCGCTGAAGGTTTTCGATCAGGGCGAGCTCCAGCACTTCCTGGTCTCCGGCTTCGCGGACGATCACCGGCGCTTCCTTGAGGCCGAGCTGTTCGGCGGCTCGCCAGCGGCGTTCTCCGGCGATCAGTTCATAATTGTCGCCGCGTTTGCGGACGATAAGCGGCTGGACAATTCCGTGTTCGCGGATCGATTCCACCAACTCCAAAAGGCGTTCTCCACGGAACTCGGTTCGAGGCTGAAACGGGCTCGGGACAATCTGGCTGATGCAAATTTTTTGAACTCGCTCTCCGGGTTCAGGCTGGGGGGTGGCGACTCGGGGCTGGATCAGGGCTCCAAGACCTTTGCCTAACGCGACTTTGGACATAAGGCATCTATATTGCCACGGGTTGCGGCCGATGCCAATGCGCAAAATGCGATTCGCATTTTTAAGGAATCGCGGCACAATGGCGGGGTGCTCCTGGAAAATTTGGAACTTTTAATCGAACTCGGCGGCCCGGCCCACGGAGCCGCCGTCAATATGGCGGTGGATGAGGTATTGCTGCTTCACGCGCGACATCCGATATTGCGCGTGTACGGCTGGGCCTGCCCGGCGGTGACCTACGGTTATTTCGAGCGTTGGGAGCCGGTTGCGGCGGGATTCCCGGGCCGGGAATGGATTCGGCGTTGGACCGGCGGAGGAGTCGTGCCGCATGGGGAAGACTGGACCTATTCGCTGATCGTGCCGCGAACCGACCGCTTTGCCGTGGTGAACGCGGCGGAATCTTACCGCCTGATCCATGAGGTTCTTGGCGAGGCGATGCGGGCCGAGGGAGTGCAAGCCGGGGTGACGCCCGAAGCCGCGCCGAAAATATCGCAGGCATGTTTTGAGAATGCGGCGCAATACGACGTGCTGGCCGGGGGGCATAAAATCGCGGGAGCGGCCCAGCGCCGTTCCCGTTTCGGGATGTTGCACCAGGGGAGCGTTCAAGGGCTGGCGGTTCCAGCGGGGTTTGCGGAGCGGCTGGCGCACGCATTAGCCGCAACAGTCATGCCGCGTCGATTAGCCGCCGAAGAACTCGCGGAGGCACAACGTTTGGCGGAGCAAAAATACGCAACCGATGCGTGGAACCACAAGTTTTAGGGGTTCTTGATGTAGACCCCCTAAATACTTGGAGCCTAGCCCGTTCAAAACGGCTAAAAAGCGCCGCTAAAAACAGGCCGTTTACAGTAGACGAACCCTGTTCCGTGCCCATTTTGTTCTTCGAATACGAACCCGCGATTCAACCAGCCTGGAGCGCAGCCAGCAAGCGGTTGAGCTCTATCGTAACTATTGTAGCTCCCGTGTCGCTGAAACCGTAGGGCAGAATGAGTCGCCCGCGATGAACCAACCCGCCACACGTATAGACCACGTTGGGCACATATCCCTCCCGCTCGCTCTCTTTCGGACTAAGGAGCGGTTCGCGGAGGTGACTCAGCACCTTGGACGGGTCGTTGAGATCGAGGAGCATCGCACCGATGCAGTATTTGCGCATGGGGCCGACGCCATGCGTGATGACCAGCCAGCCGGCCTCCGTTTCAATGGGTGAGCCGCAGTTGCCGATTTTTACGGATTCCCACGCCTCCCCTGGCCTTTGCAGCAACTTTGGGTCGCTCCAAAAGTGGGGGTTGTCGGAGAACATGAGGAAAAGGTTTTCATCGTCCTGGCGGGAGATCATGGCGTAACGCCCATTGATGCGGCGAGGGAAAAGGGCCATGCCTTTGTTTTGCACGGCGCGTCCGTTGAGTGTGAGAGCGCGGAAGTGCAGGAAGTCGGCGGTCTCCAGGAGCTGCGGGAGAATGGAGCGGCCGTTGTAGGCGGTATAAGTCGCGTAATACATGACGCTGCCATCATCTTCGACAAACCGGACAAAGCGGGCGTCTTCCATGCCATTGCTTTCGTTGGAGGAGACGGGGAAGATGATGCGCTCGGAGACGGCAATCGAGGGGGCGAAGTCGATTTCGTAGTTGGACTGGGCCAGCCAACGCACGCACTCCATCGTTCGCTGCTCATCCCGTGGCAAATGCCCTTTTCCCTGGTTGGCATGCTGCATCGATTTTTCCAGGTCGTTGAGCGTGAAGGTAGTTCCAAGCGACTCCATGACGAAGCCCGACCAATCGTTCTCAAACCCCATTTCCATGAGCTTGTCGAGAAAGACGGTTTTGAGATAGGTCGGATTCGGATTTGCCCTGGGCGCGGTGACAAAACGCGAAGGCTCTTCTACTGAAATCGAGTGATCGGCGTGAATGACGCCTGTTCGGAACTCAATCGACGAAATGTGCCCCTCGCCGGTCGCCCGCAAGCTGATGATGAAGCGCAGTTCGCCCTCGGCGAGGCCGCTTTGATCCGGGTGTGCTACCAAGGAGGGGTTGAAGAGGGCTGCGGATTCCAGAGAGTATTCGCCGGAGAAAAGAGCGCCGATGTAGAGTTGCCGCGCCTCGGAAAGCGGTCGGCTGCTGAAAACATGCATCTTCACCCGCTCGAAGTTCTGCCGCCACAAGGCGCGAATGTCCAAATGCCGTTTACCGAAATCTGCCGAAACAGCGGCGAGTTGTTCCTCTGTTTCGGATTCGCTGAGGGCAAGTGCGCGCCCGATGACATTCACGATGCGCGTCGGGTCGCCGGGAATGAAAGGCCGGATGAGCACGCGGGAACTGTCTGGCTGAAAGAGAACGTCGGTCGGCTGGAGGTTCAGGCTGCTCATGGCTGTGAGATAATGATCTTGGCCACTTCGGAGCGTGTGAGTTCCGCGTAGGAGAGATAAAATGCGAGACTCGATTCGGCGCCTTGGTTTTGATTGAGGTGATCTTGCAGGAGCGCGTCCCGGCAGCCGCCGGTCGTGGAATCATAAAGCGGTTGGCCGAGATCGTTTCGCCCAAGAAACCACTCGAAACAACGGCGGGCCGCTTTTCGCCAGAACTCGTCGTGAGTCACCGCGAAAGCCTCGATGCACGCCGAGACCATGGCATGGGCTTCCAAGGGTTGCTGATCAAAGCGCGCCTTCTCACCGCCGCGCACCCAAAAGCCATTGCAGCCGATTGGCGCGAAGTGACCGCCTTCGGCAGTCTGCGCTTCAAGCAGCCAGCGAAGCGAGACGAGGCCAATATCGAGGATATCGGTTTGCCCTGTCCAATGCCCGCTGAGAATCATCGCGTGGGAAAGCTTCGCGTTATCATAGGTGACAGTGCGCTCGAACCACTGCCAGTCCGGTGAGGAGTTTGCGCGGAACAAATCGACCAGCATGTTCGCCAAAACGTCACGCGTCTGGCTGACCACGCGATCCCCGGAGAATGTTCGCAGATATTCGTGAATGGCGATGAGGGTAAAAGCCCAGGCACGCGGCGAACTGAAGCGCACCACAGGCGGCAACCCCCGCTGGAACAGCAGCCCGCAGAGATTGCGGTGCCCTTCGTTTTGCGAACGCCCCAGCGCCGTTCCCACCGCCCACAATGCCCGTGCGTGGCTGTCCTCCGAGCCGTGAAGTTCCAGCCATTTGCGCTCATGGCTCATAAAATTACGAAAGCGACACGTATTCGCGTCAAAGGCATACCAAAGGAACGCGAGATAACTGCTGGCCAACCGGTCCAGCTTTGGTTCGGGCAAATCCAGTTCCTGCATCATCACCGTGAAAATAAACGCCCGGGCGTTGTCGTCTGTGCAGTAGGCTTCGTGGTAGTTCGGCACGTTGTAGATGGCGTGCTGAAAGATGCCCGTGTGATCGCTCATCTTGAAGAGGTGATCGAGCTTCAGCGGCGGGACCGGATAATTCGCATTCTCGACTTTTCGAGCGGCGGCCATTTCGACGGATGGCACGCTCAAGCTCGCCCGTGCGCGTTCAAAACTCTCCATGTAGCGTCGCGCCACCACTGGCCAGGTCATTTCCCGCCCAGCCTTCCATGCGCGCTTGCGCATCGCCGTCATCAGGGTTGGATTCGAGAGGAAATGGTTCACCCCGTTCGCGACGGCTTCAGAATCCGCGAAAGGCACCAGGATGCCGCGCTCCTCGGCAAGCAACTCCTGGGCATGCCAATATGGCGTTGAGATAAGTGCTTTTCCCGCACCGAACGTGTATGCCAGCGTCCCAGAGGTAATCTGCGCTTCATTGAGATAGGGCGTAATGTAAATATCCGCAGCGCCGATGAACTCCTTGAGTTCCTCCAACGTCACGAAATCGTTGTGGAAAATAACATTGTCAGTCACCCCGAGTTCACAGGCAAGCCGCTGCAATTTCTCCCGGTAAACCTCGCCCTCCGCCGCGATAAGATTCGGATGAGTTGCCCCCAGCACAATATAGACGACATCGGGATGCTGTTTGAGAATCGTCGGCATCGCGTTGATGACGTGCTCGATGCCCTTGTTCGGCGAGAGCAGGCCAAAGGTGAGCAACACCGTCTTGCCCTCTACATGAAACAGATCCTTAAAAAAATTTGAGTCTATAAACGGTATGTCGATCACCCCGTGTGGAATGAGATCGATCTTTTCCGGTGCGATGCCGTAAACCGTCTCGAGCATCTGCCTCCCGCGTTCAGCCATGACGATGAAGCGCTGGGAAAGGGCATCGAGTTGCTTCATTACCTCGCGCTGGTCGGGATTTGGGTCGCGCAACACGGTGTGCAGGGTCGTCACCACAGGCATCCGCACCTCGCGCAGGAATTCCAAGATATGGCTGCCCGCCGCGCCCCCATAAATGCCAAACTCATGCTGCAAGGAGACGATCTCCACGTTATTGATGTTCAGGAATTCCGCCGCGCGACGGTAGGAATCGAGTTCCCGCTCGGCGATCTCGAAGCGAACCCGCGCCGGATAATCGTAGCCCTCCGGGCGATCATTCACCGACCCCACAATGCACTGCGCCTCTGGAAACTCGGCCGCTATCGCCTCGCAAATGTCCGCCGTAAAAGTGGCAATGCCGCACCTCCGCGGCACATAGTCGCCAAGAAAGGCAATGTGTTTGGTATTAAGGTTTTTTTCCATGGGCATCGAGATCGAGTGATTTCGAGCGCCTCACAATGGCTGTGACCTTGGTTTGCCGACGAGTGGCAAGAAGTCCTGAACGAAACGTTTCAGTATCAGGCCGAACCCCACCCGGGTCAATCCGCAAAATCGAAACCTGGAGCCTAGGGGATTCGAACCCCTGACCTCCTCAATGCCATTGAGGCGCTCTACCAACTGAGCTAAGACCCCGTAAGTTTCAGGAGCGGAGGGGTTTTCGGTGGAGTTGCGGTTCGTCTAAAAACCAGCAGGTCCACCCGTTTTACCCACCCGATCAAAAATCGTCAGGCCGACTTAGTCCCGGTTTGTCCAGGAACTTAAGTCCGCTCATCGACGCGGGACCCGAGAACGTATCATCCCAATTATTTTCGGCAACAAAAAAGAGAGCAAAAAGTCCATTTTGGACCGCATCAGTCCCGGGAAGTCTGCTTTAGGAACAGCATAAGTCATTGTAGAACAGAGCCTTGAACAAAAGATTCCCCTTGCTTTTTGGGCATTGGCAAAACAATTGGTCTTTATAATCGCAAACCCAAATTCTTCCCAAAAATATGCCCGCCGAAGCACCTCAAATCAGCACTCAGAAAGCGAAGGAATACGTTAAGGTCGCCCCTTGCCTTTACCGCCATTTCAAAACCGGGCGGTATTATGGATGCAAAAAGGTACATGGCAGGCATCGGGAGCACAGTTTGGGAACCGCCGACCGGCAAATCGCAGAGAGGCAGCTTCTCGAATGGACGCAAAGCCTCGGCAAAGTGGACGCCGAGGTGGAGAGGACCACGCTGGATCAGTTGGTCAAGAAGTTCGCGGAGGCGGGGTACGTCTCGACCCAAGCATGATAGAGACGTATCTTCACCGGATTCCAGCCTTGCCTCCACTCTGGGGCTTTGCCAAAACTTCCATCAGAACTAACCCTCCACCTGGCCCAGAAAAATGAGTCCGGTCAGCAAATACTCGGAACTTCCCAGAAAATTGAACGGCCAGACACCGGAGTCTGGCCGTTCATTACGATATTTTTGATTACCCTTAAGCTTTTATGCAACCGATTCTTCCGGTGCGGGGGCGCTTTCGCGACGCCGTCTTTCCAGTTCCAGTTTCATCTCTTCGAGCGTTTTGGCATTGAGCGGGTAGAACCACATCGGAATCGTCGCCAATAAGAAGAGCAGACTCGGGACCGCAATTGCTGCAAGTTTAATGCCCAGCAGTGAATGGGCGGTTTGGACAACGTTGGCCTGGTAGCCGAAAAGGCCCAGCAAACCCCCGGAGAGCAAGCCTCCGAAGGTGAAACCTGATTTCAGCGATACGGCACCGGCGGCATAAATAATCCCTGTGGCTCTGCGCCCGTGCTGCCATTCCGAAAAATCCGCCGTGTCACCGAGCATCGCGAAAAATAAAGTGATTGCGATACCCCCAACAAAGTCGCACAAACCGGTGCTGATATAAGCGATCCACAAGCGATCCGTGGTCGCGAAGTACATCATAAAACAGCTCACGGCCACGCCCGCTACACACAATCCCAAGGCCCGCGATTTTCCCAGCCAGCGACCCACCAGCGGGGTGACCATCGCACCAAGCATTGCTGTAGCGACGCTGATGGTTCGCAGAACCGTTGTCAGGTCTTTATCATTGAGAATGTATTTATTGAAATGAATGCTTACGCCCCCCCGGCAGGAGGATGCAAGAGCCATCAATACCCCTGAAAAGAACAACAACAGCCATGCCTTGTTGTGCAGCAAGTCTTTAGCATCCATCCACATGGAATTGTGCTGCTGTTTAGGTGGCTCAACCCGCTCACGCACGGTGAAAAAGGTTAATACGTATAAAATAATCATCAAACCGGCAAAGATTCCTATGGTCCATTGATAACCTTTGGCTTCATTCCCACCCCCCAAGTAGTTCACCATCGGCAGTGTACAGGCTGCCACCAGGAGTCCACCCACCGAGCTGAGGACGCCGGCGATGGAGGTGATCTTGGTCCTCTCTTGCGGATCGCTGGACATGACCCCTTGGAGTGCATTCTGCGGAATAACGCAAATCGTGTAGCACGTCATCAGGAGAATGTAGGTGATCCCGGCATAGGCGACCTTCGTTGTGGGGCCAAATGCCGGGACGGTAAACGTCAGCAGCGCCACGACCCCAAACGGTACGCATCCCCACAGCAACCATGGACGGAATTTCCCCCAACGTGTCTTGGTGCGGTCCGCTATGCCGCCCATCAGGAAATCTGCGATCAAATCCCAGAACCGGCTGACGAAGAAAATCATTGTCATCGCCCCCACGGACAATCCGAAGACATCGGTGTAAAAGTAAGGGAGAAATCCACTGATTGTCCCCCACATTAAACTGGTGGCAATACCGCTCAGGCCGTAGCCGATTTTTTCCGTCCAACTGACAGTGGATATACTTGATGTCATATAATGTTTTGCAAGAGAGGCGGCTCAGCTTGGAGCGTTTTCTGCGCGGCTAGTCTTCGGTAAATGATCCCGCTTTGCACCCCCTTTATCATATAAAGATGTTTCGGCTAGTTGTGTTTCTGTTTCCTGGCGTCCTGTGCTTCGAGCCATTGATCGATGCGGTAGAATGTTAAACTTCGATCCGAACACAACCAGCACACAACCAATAGCTTATCCCAAACCGGGTGCCATTCTGACCCCCACAGAAAACCACCTCAAAACAAAATGTGAATGCCGTAGGTGCGGCATCCCTCGCCTATGGGTGCCCCATGGTCGCAAAATCTGATGCTGTGCTGGCTGAAGGCCGATGATAGCGCGATCTGTAAGATTCTCCTGGAACCCAATGAAACATAAACGCAAACATTTGAAACCACTTCACAACAGTCAGGCCTTTATTTTCCATCATGCGTGGAAAGAATATGCCGCAATGACACTCCCCAAAGCTCTGGACGGCACTTCTCGTAGCCGTTTTAAACATAATGTTCTAAACGTAATCAGCGTTCGGCGACTGTGCTTGGCTCTCTTCGCACTGGTTCTCTGCTCCGCCCTCCCGGCCAATGCGCAGGAAGCCAAACTGCGCATCGGCTTCATCGTTCGGTCTATCCCGAAAACGATGGCGCCCGCCAATTCCAGCGCAATTGCTTTTGCCAAAACGAAAGGGGACGTGACCCTTGTTTATCCCGCACCGGATAATTCCTGGCGGGATTCGTCAGGGGAGATCCGGATTTTGGATGAGTTCGACGTGGTCTGGTGTCACGAGGCTGCGAATCCTGCCGATATTCAACTGCCCTCGTGGGCATTGGAAGACATCAAAGCTTCCGTAGGCCAGGGAAGTTGCTTCCTCGTTACCGCTGCGGCAGGTCGGCTTTTGCGCGATATGGATCTGGAACCGCTTCCGTTGCGGCAAATCTCGGGAGGCAAGGGGGTGGCAGCGCTCAGGATGATCGGAAAGCATAAAGAGCACCCCGTTTTTGCAGGCCTGGACACCTCCGAAAACATCCCGCTGACCGCTGATGGCGGGTTTGCGAGCAGTGATTTCCAGGGCGTCTTTCCAGGTCCTTCCGGTGAAATTCTCGCCAATGGCAGCTACGGTGCTGGCGAGCGTCCTTTGGTGGAATATTCCATTGGAAAGGGAAAACTGATTTTCCTTGGCTGGCGTCTTCCAGATTTTCGGGACGAAAAAGACATTTACCGATCCAACCTGGACCGCTTTTTTGGAAACCTGATCGGGTATCTTGCGGGTCGGAACCAAAACCGCACGTTCGCAGTCCGCCCTCCGGGAAAGTCAACCTATGCACGAGTATTGGGTGTTCCCTTTCTCATTGGGGAAAATGTGGCTGACCTTTCCGTCCCCGCGGAAGCCGCCGGGAAAACCGCAATCGTTTTGGCTCCGGAGAAATCTTCTCCAGCGGCCCATGCTTCCGAAAAAGGCCAACTCTTGGAACTGGGGAAATCCATTTCCACAGCACAGCGGGCCATGGGTCTTACGCTTACGTCCAATGAGGCGCCGGTAGCCACTTTCAAAGCCAATTGCGAAGCGCAAGAAGCGCGGGTGGCAAAGATAAAAGCCGAACAAGATGCGCTGGATGAAAAGGATCGCATCGCATCGGAAGGTTTCCGTGTGGTTAAGCCCGAGATCGCAAACATAGCGGCACCGCTGCAGCCAACGGTGATGCCTGATACCGATCAGAGCGTTCTTTTGGGGCACAATCCATTCCAAGGATGGGATGATGAAAAGCGCGGGCCTATTACGAAACTTTATGAGCCACTTGAAGACGGCGGATTTCGCATTTCGGGAAGCCCTCGCAAGCTGAATCGAGCCATTATCCATGGGCAGCATCGCCTTTTGACCGGAGATGCACCGCTCTTTTCCATGTTAAGCGCGGGGGGGGTCGGCGTTTATGCTACAGATCGGGTGTTCCCACTCTGGCCTCGGCCGGATGGCAAGATAAGTCAAACCTCGCCTACGATGGGCAGGTTACGCCTTGGAATCCCGGAGGCCAATGGCAGACAAATTTGGCTCGATGACGTCAAAGACATTACGACCGAATTTCGCCCGGGCTATACCGATTATCGCATCCTCAACACTTCGGCGGGCGAGGTCCGCATTCGCATGGCACCCACAATGGGCGGGCACGGATTTGTTTGTCGTGTCGAATTTGAAAAAGAAGCGCCATTGGTTTGGCAGTTTGGCGGAATCTGGTGGGCTTTGGGTGAAAAGAACAAGAATCAAGCAAAGCTAACACAGAGTGAAGTCAGCATCACAGAGCCCAATCTTCCCAATGGCTTGGTCATGGCTGGTTGGGATGGCAAGGGAACCAGCAAGATCCTTAAAGCGCCTTACGGAGACCAAGCGGAATTCCAGTCTGCTGCCGGTGGCAAGGTTTATCATATCTATGGTGTTTGGGGAGTTACCCAAGTAGATCGCAAAGAGATCGAATCATACCTCGCCCGGCTTGATCGTCCGGAATCGGCCTCTTGGCCTAAAGAACGCGATCAACTCAAAAAACTTTGGGAAGAATGCTATATCGGTGCGGCTTTGGATCCGGAAAAACGCTTCCAGGGATTGGCTGCCAATCCCGATGCAGCACTGCAACAAACCTGTTCCTATTGGGACAAACGCCGTTCTGAATTTCAGGTCCGGACCCCCGATGCGCACGTAAATGGCCTCATCAACTGGGCCCGTTGCACGAGTGAATACCACCGGCGTGGCCCGGGATTTGTGTTGGGCACCACAATTTGGCAGATGTATTCCCATATTTCCGTGGGGTGGTACGGTAAAGAATGGGGCGGCGATCATGAGGAGATGGAAAGTTGCCTGCGCCTCTATGGGGCCATGCAACAGGAGAATGGATTCATTCGTTGGATAGCGCCGTCACTTGCTCCGATGACTGCCGAAAACAATACGCCCTACTGGGTGGATCATGTCTGGCGCCATTATTCATGGACCGGCAATACCCAATTTCTCAAAGATCTCTGGCCAAACGTCCGCAATGCCGTCGGATGGATGAAAAAGCAGAACGATCCGGACGGGGACGGCCTCTTCAGCGATCCGTATGAGTACTGGAATTGCGATTCGAACGGAAAAGGTCCCAAAGCAGCCGCTCCCACGGGAATGTCTTGGGCAATGTTCGACCGGGCAGCCAAAATTGCTCATGTGCTGGGCGATGCCAAAGCCGAAGCCGAATACCAGGCTCTCGCCGACAAGACAAAGCAGGCCGCTTTCCAACAACTATGGAGGGATAATCCCGGGATTTTGGGTTCGATTGGACAGGACAATCTCTGGCGTTCACACCCGCAAGTTTGGGAGCAGTTCTTGCCCATCAACGCCGGGCTTCTGGATGCTGAAAAAGGGCGCAAAGCCACCCGCTGGATCGCGGCGCACTATGGTTATGAACCGAATCCCGGCATCCGGCTTCTTACTTGCAGTGACTGGTGGCCTATTCGATGGAGCTGCCAGTGGGTGCCCACAGGGGATACCCTCCTGACCGTTCTGGCCGGCATGAAATCCGGTGATGGCGACCTGTGGTGGCCGTACTTCAAAACCGTGGTGATGTCGGCCTTTAGGAGCAATTTTCCCGGAATCAATATGGGCATCTCCAATTCAGGATGTGGCGGAGGTGATCCTGAAATCATCGATTCTGATGATCCCCATATGTATGCGACGATTCGTGGGCTCTTCGGGATTGAACCTGCCATTGATGAACAAACGCTCTCGATCTGCCCCGCATTCCCTTCGGATTGGACGAGTGCCTCCATCAAAACCCCGGATGTCTCCTACGAATACCAACGCAACGGTGAGACCGTTACCTTTAAGATTCGCACGGCCAAACCGCTTAAAAAACGGGTCAAAGCCAATTTCACCGGACGAGAAATCATTACCCCGGCAGAGCTGGAATCTGTCGTGAAGCTGAAACGCGGGCCAGCTTTGCCGCCACCGGAACCAGCTAAAAAGCCGACCATTCTTTTCGACCAACATAAAGCCAAAGAGAGTGCGCCCCTATCCCCAGGAGATCTCAAGAAGCTCGTGCTCTTCGATTTTTCCCAAGCTTACAACACCTCTCTTCTGGAGATGTATAATTCCGCCCGCTTCATCTTTGACTACGGAAGTTCGGCCTATCCTGTGACGGGATTCTGGCATAATCCAGCGCCCAACATGGTTACCAGTCCGCGCGTTGTCACCATCCCTTCCGGAGTTCGCTTTCTTACTGCAGGGCATCCCGTGAATGCTGGCGACTTAAAGCCCAAGAATATCCTGGCGCTTTCAAGCTGGAGACCTTATCCGTTCCCGGCGGCTGCCGTTGTCCCGGTAGGATTCAACTGTTCACGGGTTTGGCTGCTTACCAGCGACTACGTTCACCCGATGAAAAACTATATCCCCAACGGCGAGATCATTCTTCGGTACAAGTCCGGGGAACCCTCCGTCGTATCATTGGTTCCGCCGTACAATATCGATTGCACCTTTCAGCACTTCGCGTTGGAAGGCACACCGGTTCCGCTCGGAAGAGTCGAGCCCACTCCCATCTGGTACGACAAAATGCTCACTTCCCATGCGGACGCATTGGAGGTGCCTTGCGACAAGTCGCGCCAGCTCGAAAGTATCGAGCTGCGGGCGACCTGCAGCGAAGGGATCATAGGTCTCATTGGCATCTCTGCCCTGGCGGAGTGAACGAATTGAAAGAATTAATCAGGAAGCCAGGAAAAGAGGGGTGAATTGTTTTGGAACGCTCAATGCGATCCATCCCTCTAACTCCCTCTTCTGCCTTTTCCTGGATTCCTGGCTTCTTAATTCAAAAATTCGCTAACACGCCCTAAACCAGCCCCTCACCCAATCCCTGGATCAAGCATTCCTGGAGCAG
Source organism: uncultured Spartobacteria bacterium (assembly GCA_903933715.1). Classification (GTDB taxonomy): domain Bacteria; phylum Verrucomicrobiota; class Verrucomicrobiia; order Chthoniobacterales; family Chthoniobacteraceae; genus UBA695. Next base: position 3,303 of record CAIZLD010000012.1, on the reverse strand, counting down.
ACCAAAGACATGGATCTGCGAAATGGCCATTTCCCGCTCGTTTTGCGAGTCAAATGGCTCCGGGTTGTTCATGTCTTCCTCGGTTACTTCGAACCGCGCCGCCAATACCAGCCGCGCTTGGTTGAGTGCATTGAGCCACGCGTCAACGTGAGCAAGCGGAATCGTCAGCGCCTCTCCCGCGATCAATGAACCCAAATCGCCCTCGACCGTCACGGCGGCATTTTCAAAACCTTCGCGCAGTTCAGGCACAACATAATCGGCCCATTCCTGGCTGATTTTCTCGTCCTTGCCCCCCGCCGGGTCTGGAAACAAGCGGGCGTGGGCTGCCCGGTTCCCGTCCGGCTCCAAGGCGGAGGGGATGGAGAGGAACATCTCGGCGATCGGTTGCTCCACCTCGCTAAAAACAAACCCTCCGTTCTGGTCTCGTTCGATATTCATGAAGTCCGTTATTCAGACCGTTCCAGAGTGGCCAAAAGCAGGAAGCCATGAAGCTGCTGGACGTAAAGCTCGGCGCGTTCCCGGCCGCCCGACCAGACCACCGAACGCCCTTTGTGGTGGACTTCCAACATATGCTGTTCCGCTTTTTCCTTGGAAAAGCCGAACACCCGCCGGAAAACCATCGCCACGTAGCTCATCAAATTCACCGGGTCGTTGTGAACCACCACGTTCCAAGGCACGTCGAGCGCGGTTTTTTCCTTCGTCTGGGTTTGCGTTTCGTTCATGGGAGTTTTTCCAGACACACCTCGAGCACCTCTTCCTGGACCCGCTGCATCCGGGAAAAATCGGCAGGCTCTTGATCTTCATAGCCGTTGAGATGAAGCAACCCATGCACGACGTAGCGGGCCAATTCTTCCTCGAAAGGACGCCCATACCGGGCCGCGTTTTCACGAGCGGTCTCCGTGCTGATGACAATCTCGCCGTGGTCGAACGTAATCACATCGGTGGCTCCCGGGATATCCATAAAATCGCGGTGAACGCGGGCAATGGTCGCGTCGGAGACGAACGTGACCTCAATCACCGCCAAATGCGGCAACGGAGCGTCCCCACGGGAGGGGCGGCCCAGGCATTCGGGAAGCGCCACTTGGGCCAATGTCCGCAGCCACTTCATCGGGATACGGATTTTCCGCTGGCGGTTGTATACAGAGATTTCCACAGTTTCGTCCTCCGTTTTTCACAGATTCCCGTAAAAGAGTCGAGCCCCGTTCTTTGCGCGTGTTTTCTCCCGGCATTGCGCCTTAAAGTAAACGGCCATGAATCCACGCACCGCTTCCGCAGCCGCCTTCGCCGAGGCCAAACGCATCATCCCCGGCGGGGTCAACTCACCCGTTCGCGCTTTTCGCGGAGTCGGGGGTGAACCGTTCTTTGTGAACCGCGCCGAGGGAGCCCACATCTGGGACATCGATGGCAACGAACTGATCGATTACGTGGGAACCTGGGGGCCGGCCATTTTGGGCCATGCGCCGGAGGTGGTCGTTACCGCAATCCGTGAAACCGCGGCCCGGGGAGTCAGCTTCGGCATCCCCAATCCGCTCGAAATCGAAATGGCGCGCCTGATCACCCAATGGATTCCGAGCATCCAAAAAGTCCGCATGGTCAATTCCGGCACCGAGGCGACGATGTCGGCGCTGCGGCTGGCTCGGGGTTTTACCGGGCGCAACAAAGTTGTTAAATTTGAGGGCTGCTATCACGGGCATGTCGATTCGCTGCTCGTGAGGGCCGGAAGCGGCGCATTGACCCACGGCGAACCGGACAGCGCCGGAATTCCCCGCGCGTTCAGCGATCTTACCCTCAGCCTCCCATTCAACGATACGCAAATTTTGCGCGATGTGTTTGCCCGCGAGGGGGGCGAAATCGCCGCCGTCATCCTGGAACCGATCCCGGCCAACGCGGGGCTCTATTTTCCGCAGCCCGGCTTTTTGGAAGAACTGCGGCGGCTCTGCACGGAGCACGGCGCGCTCTTGATTTTCGACGAAGTGATGACCGGCTTCCGCGTGGCGCGAGGCGGGGCGCAGGAGCTCTACGGCATCACGCCCGACCTGACCGCGCTGGGAAAAATCATTGGCGGCGGGTTGCCGGTGGGGGCTTTTGGTGGACGCGCCGATATCATGGACCGCCTTTCGCCGGACGGGCCGGTCTATCAAGCCGGGACGCTCTCGGGCAACCCGCTTGCTATGGCAGCCGGGCTGGCGCAGCTCAAGGAACTGGAACGCGTCAACGGCTGGAAGCGGCTCGAAGAGCTGGGGGCGACTTTGGAAACGGCCATGAGTGACCTGCTTCGGCAGCAAAACCGGGGGATGGCGTTCCAGCGGGTCGGCTCCATGTTTTGCCTGTTCTTCACCGGCGGACCGGTGTTGAACCTGGCCGACGCGCAGCGGAGCGACCGCGAAGCATTTGGGCGATATTTTCACGGATGCCTGGAGCGGGGGGTCTATCTTGCGCCGTCGCAATTCGAGACCGGATTCCTCTCCCTGGCGCACAGCGAAGCCGATCTGGAGAAAACCGCGCGAGCGATTGCGGAATCAGTAAACGCGAGCTGGCGTTAGAAAAAAGTCTGGTTCGCACCGAAAACCGCTTGCGTTCCGCTGAATATCTGACATTTTGTCCATCCAAATTTGCGGCTGGGTAGCTCAGTTGGTAGAGCAGAGGACTGAAAATCCTCGTGTCCCCGGTTCGATTCCGGGCCCAGCCACCACCCTTAAGTCACTCGGCTTAAGGGTTTTGAATAAAATACAACAAGCGCAGCCCTGCGCTCTATTCCGCGCAACTCGCAATTTTCTCGCAATTTTAGGGGTTCCGGCACGCCAAAGCGGCTCCGTGGTTCCTTAAGCCTTTGGCATTGTCCCTACCAGCTATGATCCACAGAAGCCCAGCGAACGGCTCGCCTCGCATTTTTTGATGATGATCCTTGAATTTCATTCCTCTTGGCACCAATGAGCCAGGAAGAAAGGGAAAACAGGGCCGCGCTACGGAATGAGAACCAAAGGGAGGCAGGCGCACGGGATTAGTTCGGCAAAGGGGACAGCAATTGTCAAATTGACAAAAATTTTTTTGGGTTGCGAAGCATAAACATGCATCGAGACTCTGAAACTGACATTATCGACACCGTTTTGAAAAAGATTCCTTACCGGGGAGGGGTGTATACGGTCAAAATGACGTAATGACGGTGATCGGGCCCCTGGTACTGGACAGAATTGAATGAGAGTCTGCGGGGTGTGTTTTACTGGTTTGGGTTGATTTGGAAAGCGTGAACTGGAGCGGAGGGCGTAGCCCGGAGCGGAAGTTCACGCTTGCGCGCGACCATGG
>CAIZLD010000011.1 GCA_903933715.1 uncultured Spartobacteria bacterium | reverse complement strand
GGTAACAAAACGGCGCGCGGTTCTGCCGCATGGCAAGCCCTCGCCTCTTTTGCCGCAACCTGTAATCAACGATCCTCCGATTTAACCGCATTCCTCGCTCCGTTCCTTACCCTCAGCCCTGCGGGCTAAACAGGAACCCAAATTCTATTTGGGAACGCAATTGTCCCGGCAACTCTATTGCCGGGAAGTCAACCGGCAATAGACAACCCATCCCCATCGCCGCAATGGAATTGCGCCCGCAAGGGCGTTCCCAAATAGAATTTGGGAACGAGATGGGAGATGGAAAAGAGGAGCTATAGGTCTTCCTATAACTCCCACAAGCCCCATTCTTCTCCCGATTACGCCTGGCCGTGAACGCGGGCGGCGACTTTCAGGCGCAGCGCGTTCAGCGCAATGAACCCGGTGGCGTCGGTCTGATTGTAAGCCTGGGTCGGATCGGCTTCCATCGTGGCGATGTGCGGGTTGTAGAGGCTGACCGGGCTCTTGCGGCCGGCGGTGATCAGGTTGCCTTTGTAGAGCTTGAGCCGCACGACGCCGGTGACGTTCTTCTGCGATTCGGTGACGAACGCTTGCAGGGCATAGCGGTCCGGCGAGAACCAGAAGCCGTTGTAGACCAGCTCTGCGTATTTCGGAATCAGGCCGTCGCGAAGGTGCATGACTTCCCGGTCCATCGTGAGGGTCTCGACTTGCCGGTGCCCGTAGAGCAACACCGCGCCGCCGGGGGTCTCATAAACGCCGCGGCTCTTCATGCCGACAAACCGGTTTTCGACGAGATCGACCCGCCCGATGCCGTGTTTGCCGCCGAGTTTGTTGAGGACTTTCATCACCCAGAGCGGCGAGAGGATGGCATGGCCTTCGTTATTGAACGCGAGCTGGCCGGGGTAGTTCATCGACTGGAGCAGTTCGCCAATGCCTTCATAGCCGACGGCGGTGCAGATTCCTTTTTCAAACGAAAGCTCGATATATTCGGCCTTGTCAGGTGCTTCTTCGGGGCTGACGGAGAGTTTGTACATCCCGCGCATCTCGGGCGAGCTGGCGTCGAACCACGGATCTTCCAAGATGCCGCTCTCGAAGCTGATGTGCAGGAGGTTGCGGTCCATCGAATACGATTTCTTCGCGGAAACGGGGACGGGAATGTTGTGTTTTTCGGCGAAGGCGATCATCTCGGCGCGGCCGGGGAATTCCTGGCGGAACCGCTCCTGCCGCCACGGGGCGATGACCTCGACTTCCGGAGCGAGCGCGGCGGCGGCCAATTCAAAGCGAACCTGGTCGTTGCCTTTGCCGGTCGCGCCGTGGGCGACGGCGTCGGCTCCTTCGGCGCGGGCGATTTCCACCATGCGTTTGGCGATCAGCGGACGGGCGATGCTGGTGCCGAGAAAATATTGGCTCTCGTAAATCGCGCCCGCCTGGATCATCGGGAAAATGTAATCGCGGGCGAATTCCTCGCGGAGATCTTCGATGTAACACTTGGATGCGCCGGTGGAGAGCGCCTTGGGCTCAAGCCCATCGAGTTCTTCCTCCTGGCCGACATCGGCGCAAAAGGCGACGATCTCGGCATTGTAGGTCTGTTTGAGCCATTGAAGGAGGACGGACGTATCGAGCCCGCCGGAATACGCGACGACAATTTTCATAGAGCCGTGGATTCAATCATCAACCGACGCCAAGGCCAAGAATTTCCTGTTTATGCCGAGCGGGCATTTAATGCTCGCCAATATGCGTCACCATCAGCAGCACGGTCGGCTTGGATTCCCCTTTGATTTTGACGCTGATTCCCTTGGTAATCACGCCGCTGTGCCGTCCGGGAGTCAGGATTCCCGTGATGTGTCCCTTTTCGCCGGGTTGATAGACTCTCTTTTCAAGGGAAACGGTGGTGCATCCGCAGCTCGATTTCACCGAATCGATCTCCACCGGTTCCCTCCCCGTGTTGGTGAAGCCAAAATCCGCACGGACGGTTTTTTCCGAGGACGAGGGGAAGAGTTCGAGCGTTTTGCTATCCCAGCGCAACGGTTCGCCCTGCGCAAAGCTCAGGGTTCCCAAAAGGGCCAATAAGAGAAGTGTGCGATACATCAGATGGAAAATCGCAGCTCCCCCTCCATCTTGCCGTGAAAATCATGACCCCCGACGCCCCGTGCTGCAAGACCAGTAATAAAAAGTGTTTTTTTTAATTACCAAATGATGAATATAGGCGACCGCCTCTGCCCGGGAATCGAAATGAACCGGGACGAAACCGCCCGCCCGACGCTCAGCACCCTATGGTTAGCCTCGCCTTTGACACCGTTTATCTCGGCGCTTCCCCCACGGACACCCCGGAGGGGGCGAAAGGAATTTACCGGTTCTTTTTCAATTGCGAAACCGGAGCGATCTCCCCCGTGACGCTGGCTGTTAAAGTCTGCAATCCGTCTTTTCTCGCCCATCATCCTTCGGGGAAGTTTCTGTATGCGGTGAATGAATCCGAAGAGTTCCTGGGACAACCCGGAGGCGGGGTGAGCGCGTTTTCCGTGGACCTCAAAAGCGGGGCGCTCGCGCTTCTCAACCGGCAACCGACCGGCGGGGATATTCCGTGCCATCTGGCGATGGATGCCACCGGGCGCGTGCTCGTCGCGGCCAACTACGGCAGCGGCAGCGTTTCCGTTTTCCCAATCCTGCCCGATGGCCGGGTCGGGATTCGCAGCGATCTTCACCAGCACACCGGGAGCGGCCCCAATGCGAGCCGCCAAAAGGGGCCGCACACGCACAGTGTCACCTTTTCGCCCGACAACCGGTTTGTCCTCGTCAACGACCTCGGGATCGACCAGATCGTCGTCTACCGGCTGGATCTCGAAAAAGCGCGCCTGGTTCTTAACCAGCCCGCCCATCTCGCTCCCGGAGCCGGGCCACGCCATTTCTGCTTCTCGCCCGATGGCCGGCAAGGCTACTCGATCAACGAGCTCGACAACACCGTGACGCGCCTGGATTGGGACGCTCAAAACGGGGCACTGACTGCGCGGGAATCGGTCTCCACTCTCCCGCCCGATTTCAAAAATTACAGCAAGGCTTCTGAAATCGCCCTGCACCCCAACGGCAACTTTCTTTACGCCTCCAACCGGGGCTATGACAGTATCGCGGTTTACCGGCGGCACCCGGCCACCGGGCATCTGAGCTTGATTGAGCACGTCCCAACGGGAGGCAGCGAGCCCCGCAGTTTCGGGATCAGCCCCAACGGACGCTGGTTGATTGCCAGTAATCAATATGTCAACACGCTGCAACTCTTCCGCATCGACGAGCTGACCGGAAAGCTCACGCCCCAGGGGGAGCCAATCGCGGCCCCCTCGCCCATTTGCGTCCTCTTTTAGAAGAGAGATTTAATTTCTCGCGGGGTTGCATGCAGTCGGGTTTTCCTCTAAGTTCATTCGCTTTCCATTATGATGCGGTTCCCCTTGCTTGTTCTCCTTGCTGCGTTGCTCTGCCTTTTCTCGCGCGTTCCCACGGCGCGGGCGGACTCCCGTGATCCCGGTGAAATCTTTCTCACTGCTTACATGAGCGCCCAGGAAGCGGAAAAACTGGAAAGCCAGGGCAATCTGAAATCGGCTCAAGCCAAATACCGTTTCGCCGGGAGCATCCTGGACCAACTCCAGCAGCGGACCCCCGACTGGCAACCGCTGGTCGTCGAGTTCCGTCGGAAAAAAGTGGCCGAAGCGCTCCAAAAACTCGAAGAACGGATCGCCGCCGAAGCCCCCACTCCGGCTCCCACCGCGCAACCGGGGCTCGATCCCAATCTGCTGCCGGGCATCAACGAACCACAGACCGCGACCGCCCCAGCCGCGGCTCCCGATGGGGACGCCTTTGACCGCGCCGCCCGCGAAATGCGCGCTCAAATGGCTGCCATCAAACAGCAGTTGGAAGCCTCCCGCGAACAGCTTCAAAACGCGCAGCGGGAAAAAGAGCGCATCGCCAGCAAGCTGGAGGAAGCCACCGGAAAACTCGATACCGCCACGCGGATTTCCAAACAGCAGGCGGAACAAATTCGAAAAGCCCAGGCCGACAAAGAAGAAATCGCCAAAGCCGGGGCCGAACAGGCGCAACTCCAGGAAGCCGCCCTGCGCAAGCAACTCGCCAAATCGCAGGAATCCGAAGCTGCCCTCAAAGCGCAACTCCAGCGCGTTACGGCCGAGGCGAGCTCGACGAAATCAAAGATCGAGCAAAACCAAAATGCCCAGCAGAACCTTCAAACGCAGCTCGACGAAGCCAAGGCCGAAGCCGCCAAAGCCAAAGCCCAGTTGAGCCATGCTCAAGCCAGCGAAAGCGATTTGCAAACCAAGCTTGAAGAAACTCGCAAGGCTCTCGAAACCAAGTCCCAGGAAAAAGCTAAAGCCGCCGCCGCCGAAACCGAGGCGCTCAAAAAGCAAATGGAGCAGCTCCGCAGCGCGCTCGAAGATGCGAAGGCCGATCGCGAAGTGGCCGAAGAACAGGGGCAACTTATTTACAAACGGACAGCCAAACTCGCCCAGGACCGAGCCGACGCCGTTAACCGGAGCCAGCAACTCGGCGCGGAGCTGGAGGAAGCCCGGAAAAAGGCCGATGCGCTGACTGAAACACAAGCCAAGCTCGCGCAAGTCACCCAAGAGCGGGACGCCACGGAGGCCAAAAACGTCCAGTTGAGCGGTGAATTGCAAGTGGCCAACCAAAAAATTGAATCCCTGGCCGACGTTGAACAAAAGCTCATCGCAGCCGCCAAGGAACGGGAATCGGCCAAGGCGCAAGCCGCCGAAGCCACTGAAAAATTGGCGCAATCCCAAAAAACCATCGTCGCCGTGACTGCCGAACGGGACGACGCCCTCCACCAGCTTGCCCAAGCCAGACAAGAGAAGGGAAAAGTCGATCAACTGCTCGCCGAGAACGCTGCGCTCATGGCCAAACTTGATGAGGCCCAAAAAACGATTGCCACGCTCGGCAACAGTTCCGGTTCCGAAAAAGATCAGCAAATCGCCGCCCTCAAAACGCAGCTTTCCAGCGTTCAGGATCAGCTTGAAGCGACGAAAAAAGAAGGAATCAACCACCGGATTCTCATCGCCGATTTGCAAACTCAACTCGACGAAAGCACCGCTCTGGCCAAAATTCCTGCCACGGAAGAAGGCAAAAAACTGACCCAGGAAAACGAGCTTCTGCGCGGCATTGTTTTGCGGGAACTCAAGGAGCAAGCCCGCCGCGAACAAGCCCGCAAACTCGTCCTGGGTGAACTCGATCGTCTAAAAATCCGTTCGCAAACGATGTCGAGCCAGATCGATCTGTTGAGCGCTCCCGCCGTCAAGCTCACCGATGCGGAGCGCGCCCTCTTCAAAGCGCCGCAAATGGAGATCATCGATAACACGCCGGGGGCGATGGCAATCTCGATCACAGCGCCGTCCTCCGGTTCGCCTGATCCGGCCAAGCCGGAACAAGAAGCTCCCGCGAAAGCCGCCCCAAAAACAGGATCGGTGGAAGGCGATCTGCCGACCCGTGGAGCTCCTTCCGGGACTCCGGCAAAAGATCTCGACTCCTCACCCAAAGTCGCCCACGAAAACCGTCCGCCCGTGCCGCCGCAGCTCGAAGCGCTCGCCAAGGAAGCCAAAGAGAAATTTAACCAAGGCAAATATCTGGCTGCCGAACGCGTTTACGAGAAAATGGTCAGCCTGGCTCCCGGCAACATCTACGCCCTCTCGAACCTGGGGGTTGCCCGCTACCGCGCCGGGCATTTCAAGCTGGCCGAGGAGACGCTCAAAAAAGTGCTCGCGCTTGAGCCCGGCGATTCCTTTGCCCGTTCCACTTTGGGGATCGTCTATTTCCAACAAGGCAAATACGACGAATCCGTCACCGCGCTCACGCAATCGGTGGCGGTCAACCCCAAGAGCGCCCTTGCGCACAATTTCCTGGGCATCGCCGCCGCCGCCAAAGGGTGGCCGGAAGCCGCGCTCAAGGAATTGGAAACCGCGGTGCAGATCGACCCGAACTACCCCGAAGCCCGTTACAACCTGGCCGTCGCCCTTGCTGACGCGCAGCCTCCCAAAAAGGAGGAAGCCCGCAGGCATTACAAAAAGGCGCTGGAGCTGGGGATGGAGCCCAACCCGACGTTCGAGGCGACGTTGAAATAGCCGCGGCACAGAGACGCCGGATCGCAATCTCACCGGGGGTTTTTGCGCTTTTTGCGGCCAATCTTAATCGCAGACTTCCTCGATCCCGAGCCGGATCGCTTCCACGCTTTGCATGATTTGCGCTTCGCTGATGCAAAAAGGCGGCATGAGCACAACCGTGTCGCCCGTCACCGGGCGCGTTAAGAGCCCGTGCTTGCGGGCCGCCACGCAAACGCGCGCACCGATCTGCCGTGCGGCATCGAAGCGTTCCCCGGAAGATCGCTTGAGCTCGATCCCGGACATGAATCCGCATTGCCGGATTTCGGCAATATTGCGATGTGCCTTCAAGGTGGCGAGTGCCCCGGTGAGCATTTCAATTTTCCCCGCCAGCTTTTCCAACACCGCTTCCTCGCGGAAAATCGCCAAGCTGGCGAGCGCGGCGGCGCAACCGAGTTGATGCCCGGTAAAGCTGTGCCCGTAAAAAAAGCTCTTCATCTTCGTATAGTCGCCCAGGAACGACTCATAAACCGCCTCTGTGGTGAGAGTTGCCGACAAAGGCGTGTAACCGCCGCTCAACCCCTTGGCGCAGGCGACAAAATCCGGCACGACACCCTCGTGATGGCTGGCAAACATTTTGCCCGTGCGCCCAAACCCGGTCATCACCTCGTCGGCGATCAGAAAGATGCCATGGCGGTCGCACCAGGCGCGGAGTTGCGCCAGCATCCCCGCAGGCCAGAGCCGCATCCCCGCCGCGCCTTGCATCAGAGGTTCGATCACCACCGCAGCGATCTCGCGCGGATCAATCGGATCGGATGCGCTCGGCTGCGTGCGGGAAATCAACTCGTCGATGGAACCGACATGCGACGAGGGAAAATGGAATGCCGAAAACCGCCCGTGAAAGGCATTGATCCCGCCAAGGCTCGACGCTCCCATCGTGTCGCCGTGATAGGCATTGGAAAACGCGAGGAACCGATTGCGCTGAGGCTGTCCCCGGAATTGCCAGCATTGCACCGCCATCTTGATCGCGCACTCGATGGCCGTGCTCCCGTCGTCTCCAAAAAAGACGCGAGTCAACGGCTGGCTGACATTTTGCGGCCAAAGCGCGAGCAATTCCTCGGCCAACTGAATGGCGGGCGGGTTGGTGAATCCAAGGAACGAAGTATGAGCAACCCGTTCCAACTGGTCGCGAAGGGCGGCGTTGATCTTCGGGTGCCGGTGGCCGTGAATATTGGTCCAGATGGAAGAATTCCCGTCAATGTATTCGCGTCCCTCGCTGTCGCGCAGGAGAACCCCCTCCCCCTCCACCAGGACGAGCGGTTCGTGATCCGGCGCGCACCAATCGCGCATCTGGGTGAACGGATGCCAGCAATGCCGTTTGTCGGAATCGATCAGTTTTTGAGTCGTCGGCTGCATCAATCCTCCGTCTCCTCCTCTTCGGCCTGCCGCCAGTCGCCCCCTCTGGCGGTGATCATTTTTTCAATCAAGACCACATCCTCGTAGGCGGCGCGGCGGCGCTGGTATTTGCGAAAAAGCAGATCGCGCAACTCGATCAAATCGGTAAGCAATGCCGGGTCATGATAAGTCCAGGCGTCGGCGCTGGCCAGTTTGCTCTGAATGCGCCAGTTGCCCCCGAACTTGATGGCGCGCACTTCGCGCTTTTCGCCTTCTTCGGTTCTCTCGGTCCAAACGTGTTGATTATGCATGAAAAAAATTGCGGTCCGGCCAATTAAAGCCAAAACTTCGCTCACTTTGAAGTCTCTTGGCAAAATCATTTTCTATTTGTTGGCAACGGTGATCCTCGGTGCCTTGCTTGCTCCACCTCTTTATTGGGGTGGGCACTGGCTCGCCGACCACGGAATCCTGACCTGGCTGGGCGAAACCCCGTTCCGAAAATTCTTCCATCGCGGGCTGCTCATCGCAGCCATTGTCCTGCTTTGGCCCACCGCCCGCTGGTTGCAGGTTCCCGGTCTGCATGCACTCGGCATCAACCCCAATCCGCGCCGCTGGGAAGATGCGCTGGTTGGATTCGCCGCCTCGTTTTTGATGATGGTCGCCCTCGCGGCCGTGCTGCTGGGGTTGGAAGTCGTCCGCTTGCGCCAACATGTTCACGGGCTCGATCTTGTAAAAATCGCAACCTCGGCGGTTGTCGTTTCGATTTTGGAGGAATGGCTCTTTCGCGGGGCGATCCTCGGCCTGCTCGCCCGTTCGATGCACCGCAATGGGGCGCTTTTTCTCACCTCCGCCCTTTTTTCCATTCTCCATTTTCTCAAACCCAACGACAACGCCGTTCCACAAACGGTGAATTGGCTTTCCGGGTTTGGATTGATCCCCGGCTCGTTCGCCCAATTCAGCCAGCCGTGGCTGGTGCTGGGCGGTTTTACCACCCTCTTTTGCATGGCCTGGATCCTGGGCTACAGCCGGTTCAAGACCGGTTCGCTCTGGATGGCCATCGGGCTCCACACCGGCTGGGTTTTTGGCCTGATGAGCTTTAATAAAATAACCAAGCGGCTCATCAAAGACACGCTGCCGTGGTTTGGCGAAAACCTCGCCGTCGGCTTCGCCTCGGTCATCGTGGTCCTTCTGACTGGCCTCCTCCTTTGGGCGTGGTTCACCTATGTTCGTCCCGATTCTAAAAACCATCCGCAGCGCGGCTGAGGTCGTCATTGATCTTCTCTATCCGCCCCATTGCGCGGTTTGCTCCGCGCCCACTTCAGGCGGCGAACATCTCTGCGCGGGCTGCCGCAAAAAGGCTCGCGTCATCACCCGTCCGTTTTGCGAGGTTTGTTCCGAACCGTTCCTGGGGCAAATCGACGGGGTGTTCATCTGTTCCGAATGCCGGGAACAGCAGTTTCGGTTTCAATGCGCAGTCAGCGGGCATTTAAGCCGCGACGTGGTCCGGGATCTCGTCCATCAGTTCAAATATAAAAAGCGCATTTACCTGCGGCACGCGCTGGCCGACTGGCTCGCCGGGACCCTCAACGATTCACGCCTCCAAAACCCGCCCTGCGACCGCCTCGTGCCGGTGCCGCTTCACTCCACGCGCCAGCGCGAGCGCGGGTTCAATCAAGCGCTCCTGCTCGCCGAGGAACTCGAAAAAAGTAGCGGCATCCCGATCGCCGACTGCCTCAAGCGCATCCGCTACACCGAATCCCAAACCCATTTCGATCGCAACGCCCGAATGGAAAACTTGCGCGGAGCGTTCAAAATGCGGCAACATAGCGAAGTGCGCCATCTCCACCTTCTCTTGATCGACGACATTCTGACCACCGGCTCCACGGTGGATGAATGCGCCCGCGTTTTGCTGGACGCGGGAGCGGCCTCCGTGCGCGTCGCAACCGTCGCCCGCGCCTGATGACTTACGATGAAGCAATTACATGGATTTATTCGACTCAATCGGTCGGGATTAAGCTGGGGCTTGATAACATCACCCGCCTGCTTTGCGAGCTGAAGATCGAGACGACGCCGTTTGCAAAGCACGGGCCGACGATTTTCCATGTCGCCGGAACCAACGGCAAAGGCTCGGTCTGCGCGCTGCTCGATTCCATCTGCCGGTTCGCCGGATTGCGCACCGGGCTTTTCACCTCCCCCCACCTCGTCACCTTCCGCGAACGCATCCGGCTCAACGGCACGATGATTTCCGAAGAGGATGCCGCTGCGGGGCTCACCGAAATCCGGGCAATCGTAAGCCGATGGGAACGGCACCCCACCTTTTTCGAAATCGCCACGGCGCTCGCGCTGCGCTGGTTTAAGCAAAACGGAGCGCAAGCCATCGTGCTCGAAACCGGCTTGGGGGGCCGCCTGGATGCGACCAATGCGATCACCCCCAGTGTTGCCGTGATCACTTCCTTGAGCCTCGACCACCGGCAATACCTTGGAAATTCGCTTGAAGAAATCGCCGCCGAAAAAGCGGGGATTTTCAAGCCGGGCGTCCCCGTCGTCAGCACGCCGCAACCGCCCCAGGCCGCTTGCGTTTTGGAAGAAAAAGCCCGGCAAACGGGCGTTCCCCTCACCTGGATCACTGAGCCGGTGAAATCGGAAGTGGCCCTCCCCGGCAGCCATCAAAAGCTCAACGCGGCACTTGCCCTGGCTGCCTTGAGCGCTGCAAGGCTGCTGATCCCGCAAACCGCCGTCGAGCAAGGGCTCAAAAAAGTCGTCTGGCCGGGACGGTTCCAACTGATCGAGCGCCCGGACGGGAAAACGCTCGTCCTGGATGGCGCGCATAACGAAGCCGCCGCCGCCCGGCTCGTACAGACCTGGCATGAACGTTATGGGCAAACGCGACCCGTGATCCTGCTCGGGGTCTTGCGTGACAAAGACGTAGCCGCGATCTGCCGTGAACTCGCGCCGATGGCGGCCGAAATGATTGCCACCCCGGTGCATAGCGTCCGCTCCTGCACCGCGGCCGAATTGGCTGAAGCGATCCGCGAAGTGGCTCCCGGGCTTTTATGCCGGGAAGCCGGTTCCGCCGCTGAAGCATTGGAGTTGGCCGAATCGCGAAAAGCCCCCGTGCTCGTCACCGGTTCCCTTTTCCTGATGGGCGAAATCCTTGCCCTGCTCGATGGCGGCAAAGCTGAAATCAGCGCGCAGTAAGAGTCAAAAGCGCGAAGAGTGAGATTGCATCCGGTGGATTGCTCCGGGCGCGATGGGGTTGCGCCTACGATTACCAATCCACGCGCCATCCCAGATCGCCCGCGGAGCGGTCGATCCACCCCGCCCTGTATTTTGCAAATTTCTACGAACGCAGCACCCGGATCGCTTCCGCCAGATCCGGTTTGCCGAACACGGATGAACCCGCCACCAGCACATTGGCTCCCGCGGCCAGGCACAGCCTGGCTTCGGGCGCTTTGATCCCGCCGTCCACCTGAATATGGAACATCAGACCCAGGCGCGCCCGCTCGGCGGCGATTTTCTCGATCTTGGGGAGCATCTCCGGCATGAACGACTGGCCGCCGAAGCCGGGCTCCACCGTCATCACCAAAACCAGATCGAGCTGGTCCAAATACGGGGCAATCACCTCAAAGGGGGTGCCGGGCCGCAGCGAAAGCCCCGCCGTGCAGCCGGCTTCCCGAATCCGCAAAAGAGTGCCTGCGATATCGTTATCGTCGGACTCCACATGGATCGTCACATTGCTGGCGCTCGGCAGAAAGCGGTCGAGGTAATGGTCGGGCCGCTCGATCATGAGATGAATATCGGTCGGGATATCCACCTGTTTGCGAACCGCCGCGCAAAGCGCCGGGCCGAACGAAAGGTTGTCCACGAAATGGCCATCCATCACGTCGAGGTGAATCCAATCCGCTCCGGCCGCCTGTGCGCCGCAAACTTCCGCACCAAGATTGGCAAAATCAGCCGCCAGCACCGATGGGGCGATGAGCACTTTGGAAAAATTGACAGGCATAGTTAAACTCCGGCGCGATCGAGCAGTTGGGCCAGCACTTTTTCGGCCTCAAACACTTCCCGGGCGACTTCAAACGCCGCCTTGCTGTGCTTCGCGTAATCGGCATTGATCTCGCGCACCGCCTCGACGATCTCCTCCATTGTCAAAAACGAGAGGAGCCCGGCCTGGCCGCCGTAAAATTTCGTGAACCCGGTTTCCTGCGTGATCACCGGGCGGCCCGCCGCGAGATAGCAGGCCGAGCGATCGCTAAACCAGCCAGTGTTGAGCCGCACGTATTGGTCCTTGGCGACGGTGAATTCCCCCTTGGATTGCTGGATAAAACGCAGGTAATTGTTCCAGTCGACGCTCAATTCGTGCGGACTGCTCAAGCTCCAGCCGTTGCGGTTGAAAAGCGCCCGGGTCGCCTTGTCTTTGATGTCGGTGGCCAGTTCAAAATTTTCCCCGCAGCAGCGTGGGGCATCAACGAATTTGAGGAACTCCAGCGATTTGCTCCAGAGATAATTTTCCTTTCGCCACTCGATATCCTTTTTGCCGCTCGTGTTCCAGTTGGCGATGCTGGTGAAAACGGCGGTTGCGGACGGCAGATCGTCGCTTTTCCAGAGATCGGTGACGACCGGCTGGCGCGTTGGCAACCAGCGTTGGCCATGGATCGGCACGGGAAAGTCGGGGTTGCCGACATTCTCGCCAAAGGTGAACAGTGCGCGATGCCTGGACAGGTAATCTTTCGTATCCTGCACCCCTTTATCGATCTTGATCTGTTCGACTCCAGGGTCGCTCTCCACATACAACACCCGGTCGCTTTGGAGCAGGTCTTCATTAAACTCCTGGGAGCCGCAGACGTTGAGGATGGCATCGGCTTCGCGATACAGTTCGACGATCCGGCTCTTGGGCAGGCCTGCACAGGGGTCGCCGGGCAAAAAGCGGGCGCAGTAGCTCCAGCGCCCCTCAAATCCAAACTGGGCGGCGAGCTTTTGCAGCACCTCGGCGGCGTAGGTGTAATCCTCACCCACGTCCCACGTCACCGGATTGTAAGGAATACGCGCGGAATCCTCGATGTAATAAACCTCGTGGCCGAGCCGTTGCAGGCCCACAATGTAATGAATATGCTGCCAAATGACCCCTGCGATGGGGCAGCCGGCCATAAAGCCCATAACCACGATTTTTTTACGCTTCATAAGAGGAGTCCAGTGACGTTGGGCGTTGATGAAAACGCGAACGGAGCCCGGATGCAATAAAAACTCATTTTTCGAGATCCAGCCCAAGCGCGGCGGCATCGGCAGACGTGCGACGGTGTTGCGCCCGCTTGACGATGCGCAGGGTCAGCCAAAAAGCCAGCATTGCCAACGGCAACCCGATCACGACCGAGCCAATAAATGTCGGCCAGATCACGTGAATCAGCACTTTGCTATGAAACCACTCGTGGATTTTAAGGTGCTCGATATGAAATTTTGCAGGCCAACGGTGGGGATGATTCAAAATCCAGTAACCGATCCCGTATTCGATTCGCAAAAGCACCGGCATTAGCGGAAGGATCACATCATGGAGCGTCACCCCGATGGCCGCCGCCACCCTGCTGCACCGGAATCCCCAGGCAACCCCGATCCCAAACAGCGTTTTGAGTCCAAAAAACGGGGTGAACCCAAAGAAAATGCCGATCGCCGCCCCCCCGGCAATCGAGTGGGGCGTATCGTGCAACTGGACCAGGTGATGCCAGTGCGTGTTCAAAAACCGGACCCATTTTTTCATCCGAGGAAAAAGGGCGTTTGTGTTGAGTGTAACGAAATTTGATGTAGGATGGGCATTGACGTCATGGATTCCATTTCTTCCCACAACGCACCTGAAGTTCGCGCATTACGCAAATGGTTTCTTTTGGCATTGATCTTTTCTTTGGCATTTCACGCGGGACTTTTCACGCTCTTTAATTATAAAAAACTCGAGCGCTTCACCTTCAATACCTCGGCTCCCCGCTTGGTTTCGCGCCCGTTTACTGTGAAGAAGGTGGTCATTAACGAGGAATTGCTCAAGCCGGAAAAAGACCCTGTCGAGACCAAAAAGCCGGAGGCTCCGGCAAAAGTCATCCAAAACGAAAAACCGTCTCTGGATAAAAGCGCGGGTGACCTGCGGTTTACGCCCACGGCAACGCCCACGGGCGACTTGACGAAAGCGATCACGGGGGAAAAACCGCGCGTCGAACCCGGAAAAATCGCCAGCCCGCAAGCCAATTCGCAATTGGAAAAGGAACTCGACTCGCTTCAAAAAACGATTGACTCAAAGAACGCGCCGAAAATTGTGGCCGGTACCGGCGCGCTCTCGAGCGCGAAAAGCGGTAATGCGGACGCCGCGTTCAACAAACTCGACGATCTCCTGGCGCAATCCGGCCCCCTGAAGGGGGACGGAGCCCGTTTGAACATGGACCGGGAAGCCTCCGGTGGAGCGCTCTTTGAGTATGACAGCGCCAAGCTGAAACCGGAGGCGATCCAAGCTCTGCGCCAACTCGGCGCCTTGATCGAGCGCAATCCGCGGGCCACCTTCAGCATTGAAGGCTACACCGACTCGTTTGGCACCCCGGAATACAATAAAAAGCTCAGTCAGGCCCGGGCGGATGCGGTCAAAGCGTGGCTCCTCTCGAACATGAAGCTCGATCCGGCCGGAATTTCGGCGAAGGGTTTTGGAAGCGAACGCCCCCGCGCTCCCCTCACCGGCACCCGGGAAGAGCAAGCACCCAATCGCCGGGTTGAAATCGTGATTCGCACGCCTAAAGAGTAGGTGGATCGCGACCTTCGGGCGCGATGGGCTGCACCCGCCAAAAATCCAAGCCGCGCCCCGAAATCGCCCGCGGAGCGGTCGATCCACCGAAGAAACCCGCCTTTAGATTGCCACGGCCGGTACGCTCACGGAATCAGTCGGTTTTCCCGTGTTCTCCGGCCCCGTTTGCCGAATTTTGGCAAAAAGTTTTTCTTTGGTCATCGGGTCCGGCTGGCACGGGCACAGGCTCAAGGCAAGCGCCGTTCCCAGGCTCCGACATTTTTTGATGTAAGCCTCGGCCCGGGTGCCAAATTCCCGGCGACCCGCCTCAAATTGCTCCAATTCATCGGGATCGAGCTTTGTGATGCTGAACAGCCTGGCCAAATGTTGAAACTCCTCGAATTGCATGATGTTTATTTTTACAGTGTTGGTTGGGTCCGGTTCTCCCCTACCACTATTTCGTGCATCGCCCCGCGAGCGCGTGGGTTTCTTTGCAATTGACCGGCAAAAAATGGACGCTACCGTCCGGGGGCATGAGTTTGAACAAAAAATTCTCGCGCCTTTTGCCCAGCCCGATCAAGAAGAATGTCCGCGTGTCGGATCTGATCGACAACGCTTTTAAAGCCTACAACGGGGGACGTCTGGCCGAAGGGTGCCGCCTGCTGACGGAAAAAATGCTCCCTGATAACGGAACCGTGGGCCTTTCGCTCACCGGGGCGTTGACTCCCGCCGGGCTCGGAGCCTCGGCGCTGATCCCGCTCATGAAAGCCGGATTCATCGACTGGATCATCTCCACTGGGGCCAATCTGTACCACGATCTTCACTACGGGCTCGGGATGCAGCTCTACGCCGGGTCCCCATTCCTCGACGATGTGAAACTGCGCGAAGAAGGCGTAATCCGCATCTACGACGTCCTGTTCAACTACGATGTCCTCCTCGATACCGACGCCTTTGTGCGCCAGGTCATTCAGGGAGAAGAATTCCAGCGCACGATGGGCACCGACGAGTTTCATTATCTTTTGGGCAAATACGTCTACGAACGCGAAAAGAAGCTCGGAATCAAGGAAACGAGTGTCTTGAGCGCCGCCTACCAGTTTGGAGTGCCGATCTTCACCAGCTCTCCCGGCGACTCGTCCATCGGGATGAACGTCGCGGCGATGTCCTTGCGCGATTCCAAGTTGCAATTCGACTGCAACCGCGATGTCAACCAGACCGCCTCGATTGTTTACGCGGCGAAGTCGAGCGGCCATACGAGCAGCGTGTTCATCCTGGGCGGCGGTTCGCCCAAAAATTTCATGCTCCAGACCGAGCCACAAATCCAGGAGGTGATGGGGATTGAGGAGCGCGGGCACGATTATTTCCTGCAATGCACCGACGCCCGGCCCGATACCGGCGGTCTCTCCGGCGCGACCCCGTCCGAAGCGGTTAGTTGGGGCAAGATCGATCCCGAAACGCTGCCCGATTGCGTTGTCTGCTACACCGATTCCACCATTGCGCTGCCGCTCATCACCGCGTATGCGTTGAGCAAAGCCGCTCCGCGTAAATTAAAGCGGCTCTACGATCAGCGGGACAAGATGTACGAAGCGATCCGCACCGTTTATCTTAAAAAAGGGAAAGTGGAGAAGATCGAGCACCGCACGAATCTGAAAAAGACCAAGCGGGCAAAGAAAAAGTAGGTGGATCGCGATCTCCGAGCGCGATTCGGGGGGGGTGCAGGGTTCCCCTGCCGGGCTAGGCTTGCGAAGTGCAACTTCGCGGGAGGGTGCGTTCCCAAGTTCAACTTGGGAACGAGGGTGGAACGCGATCTCCGAGCGCGATTCGGGGGCGCGCAGGGTTTCCCTGCCGGGCTAGGCTTGCGAAGTGCAACTTCGCGGGAGGGTGCGTTCCCAAGTTCAACTTGGGAACGAGGGTGGATCGCGATCTCCGAGCGCGATTAGGGACGGCGCACGTTTCCTGCCCGGACAATGCAGCTACTCCCTCCAATTCAGATTCCCGATAATCCGCAGCCCTTCCAGCGTCAAATTGGGGTGGACTTGCTGCACTTCGGGAAGCCGGTCGGCGATGAGGTCCGCATAACCGCCCGTTGCCACAATCTGAAGCCGACGGCCCACTTTAAGTTCGCGCCGGGTCTCCTCCAAAATTTGCCGCACGAGCCCCCGGTAGCCAAACACCGCTCCGGCCATCATCGCTTCCTCGGTCGATTTGCCGATCGCTTTGACCGGCTCGCTCAGGTGGATGCGCGGGAGCAGCGCCGTGCGCTGGTAAAGGTAGTCGGTCATCACCTCCAGGCCGGGCGCGATCACCCCACCGATGTAGGTGGGGGTGCCGTTGGGCGCGGCCAGGACGTCAAATGTCACCGCCGTGCCAAAATCGACCACAATCGCCGGGGCTCCGTAAAACGCCACGGCTCCGGCGGCGTTGGCCAGCCGATCCGCGCCGATGGACGCCGGTTTGGGATAATCGATCTCCACTCCCAGCTTGGTTTTATAGCTGACGTTCACCATTTGCGGCTTGGCCGTTTTCAGATCGCCCGAGGTCCGCAAGCTTTCGGTGAATTCCGCAACGGCGGCATCGGCTTCCGGCACGACGCTGGAGAGGATGACTCCCCGGTGAAATGCGGTTTTGCCGACGGCATGCCGGATCGCGGCGGCGGTCAGCTTGGGCGTCGGGATGCGGGACGCCTCGCCCAGAAGCGCGTCGCGGGTTGCCGGGATCAGCTTCGTGAACGAATTGCTGATATCGATAAGGAGGTAGTCGGGAATGGGGGCTGCCATCGCGCCGATTCTTGCCGATCCACAGAAGAAGGCAAGCGTTGCCCGCCTTCCCTCTTGAGAAATCGTGCCGGGAACGATAGGCTCTTTTCCCACATGTCCCGCCGGATCGTCACCTCTTTCCTATTTTGCGTTATCGCCCTGGGGAACGTCCTCGCCCAGACCGATAATATCAAGCCCACATGGTTGACCGAACGGTTTGCGCGCACTTATGTGCTCAAAATCCCCGCCCCGCGCGGGCAGATCGTCGATCGCAACGGCGAACCGCTGGCCGTCACTCGCGTCGCCCAGAATCTCGGGATCATCTTCCCCACCCCGCTTGATTACTCCGATGCCAAGGCGGTCGCCTTTGCCCGGGCGCAGATTCAAAAGGCCGAGCGCCTCACCGGGCGCACCATCACAATTGCCGACAAAACCATCGAACGCCATTACCGCAATCGGGGCGTTCTCCCGCTCGATATTCTGCAAGACGTAACGCCCGAACAGCAGGCGGCGTTGAAGGATCAGCTCGGCGAAGGGTTGGCGCTCCACCCGATGTATGTCCGTCATTATCCCAACGGACCCTTGGCGGCACATATCATCGGCTACGCCGGACGCGCGGGCGGCGCACAGGATGGCCCGATTGAAAATAACGAAATGCTCTGGCCGGAAGCGGAAGGGCGCGACGGGCTGGAAGCCTCTTTCAATGAACAGCTCACCGGCAAGCCGGGTCAGATCACGATCAACTTTGACGCAAAGGGGAAGAAAACGAGCGAAAAAGTCACCGTCGCCCCGGAACCTGGATACAACGTCGTAACCACTCTCGACATCAATCTCCAGCAGCTCAGTGAGAAAGCGTTGCAAAAGGGAGCCAAACGCGGCGCGCTCGTCTTTGTGGACCCAAACAACGGCGACATTCTCGCCATGGCTTCGTGGCCTTCGTTTGACCCGAACCTCTTCATCCCCGCGATCTCTCCAGAGCAATACAAGGCGCTAAACGACGATCCGAACAAGCCAATGATCCCGCGGGCGTTCCGGAGCGCCTACCCCCCCGGCTCCACCTTCAAGACTTTTGTCGGCATTGCCGCGCTCGAAAGCGGCGCGATTTCCATTTTTGACGAGTTTTCCGGCCCGCCGTCCATGCAGGTCGGCAACATCGTCATGCGCAACTGGAAAAAGACCGACGCCGGGATGCTGACCTTCGCCGGAGCCATGGAACAATCGTGTGACACATGGTTCTACCAAGTCGGCATCAAGACCGGCTCCAAAGCGATGATTGAATGGTCGCAGCGGTTCGGGTTCGGCAGCAAGACCGGGATTCCGTTGCGCTCCGAGGCCGAAGGATTCATCCCCACCGATGAGTACATGAAAAAGAGGGAAGGCCGCCGCCTCTCATCCGGCGATCTGGCCAACATTTCCATCGGTCAGGGCGATTTGCTGGTGACGCCGCTCCAGTTGGCGCAGGCGATGGGGACCGTTGCGAATGGCGGGGTATTTTACCAGACCCGGCTCGTACTCCAGGTGCAGAGCCTCGATGACAAAATCGTCACCGGCTACGACCTGCGCGTTAAAGATCAGATCCAGATGAAATCAGAGAACATCGCGGAACTCAAAAAAGCGCTCGTAGATGTCGTCACCGGGGCCCACGCCACCGGGCGGCGAGCCGAAGTTGACAATATCCAGGTGGCGGGCAAAACCGGCACGGCCCAATGGGGGCCAAAGAAAAAAGAGCGGAACGCAGCCTGGTTTGCCGGGTTTGCTCCCGCGGATCAACCCAAATACGCTTTTGCGGCCCTCTACGAGAGTGACGTAAATGAGCCCAACACCCATGGCGGAACCGTCGCCGCCCCGCTAATCTCCCAAGTACTCAAAGAGGTCTACAAAGTCGAAGAGAAGCCCAAAAAGCGCAAAGCCCCGAAGGCCGAACCGGTTCCCGAGCCAAAAGAAGAAGAAAACGCGGGGGATTAAAAAAACGAGTTACCCCTGACTCGATTACCCCCTCCGCTCGCATGCCCGCCAAATCCCCGCTCGAACTGGTCCAGGTCAGCCGCCATCTGCGGCAAGACCAAGCCGATGAACGCGGGCTGGTGCTGCTCGCGCTCGGGTTTGCCAATTGGATCTTCAGCGAGGACGGCGTTTACGGTCTTTACGTCGATGCTCGCCACGCCGAAGCCGCCACAGTCGAACTGGAACGCTTTGAATCCGAACGCGCCGCCGAACTCGATCAACAGCGCGAGGCGATGCAGCACCCCGCAGTCCCCTCTCCCAACGACAAGACCGGCCCATTCTCGCTATTCGTTTTCACATGGGCGATGTGCCTTTTCTTCGCGATCCAATCTTATCAAAGCCCGCGTTGGACAGACCTCGGAGCCGCCAATTCCGACGCGATCCTCCGGGGCGAACTGTGGCGAACCGTCACCGCGCTCACCCTGCACGCCGATGCCGGACATCTTTTTGCCAACATTGCCACAGGGCTCATCTTCGCATGGGCGTTGTTGCCTCTGCTCGGCAGCGGCTGGACGTGGATCGGTTTCGTTTTAAGCGGAATTGCAGGGAATGGGTTGAACGCCGCGCTTCACCAAGGCGGCTCACACATTTCCATCGGCGCGTCGACGGCGGTTTTCGGAGGCTTGGGATTACTGGTCGGCTGGCAAACCATCGAAGCCGTTTTCCCGGCTCCCGGACTCACCAAGCGTCCAAGGCGTTGGCGCGAAACCCTGCTGCCCCTCGCCGCTGGATTTGCCCTGCTCGCTTATCTGGGCGTAGGCAACGGGACCGATAACGTCGACATCATGGCACACGGATTGGGATTACTCTCCGGCATTCTCATAGGCGGGTTGCTGGCCTGGACACGTTTGCCAGAACGGACCCCGCCCACTCTTCAAAAAATCCTGGCCGCCGCCGCATGCGCCTTGCCTGCGCTCGCCTGGGTGTGGGCGATGGGCTAAAAACTGCTCTAGTGGGCCTGTCACGCGGGCAATAGATGGTAGAGCGAAGATTTGCTCTCTTGCTCTCGTTCCCAATCTCCTGATTGGGAACGAGGCCGGGCTTGTGTCTTTACTCATCGCTTAACGCGTGACAGCCCACTAGGCTGAATCGACATTCAGATCGAGTCCCAAACCCAAAGGGTTTGAAGCCCATAGCCGGTGGTTGAGCGAAGCGACACCACCGGATGAGGCGTTGAAAAGAATTCACCCAAAAGGGGTGGCAGAGCCATCGCCTCGTTTTCTGCCACCCCTTTGGGGTGAGGCGCGGTTTTGCATTGAACCGGTGGTGTCGCTAACGCTCAACCACCGGCTATTCGCTGGCAACCCTCCGGGTTGCGGAGGCTTTTGAATGTCGATTCAGCCTAAAGGTATTCCAGAACGTCCTTTTTCTCGAAGCGCACCTTGGGATGCTTGGAATAAGGATCGTCCGCGGCGCGGTAACCTGCCGGGCACGCCGCGCCAGTTGTCAATCCGCGTTCCGCGAGCCCGAGAATCTCGTCGTATTTGGCCGGAATAAGTCCTTCCATCGGGCAGGTATCGATTCCCATCATCGCCGCGCAAGTCATGAAGTTGCCCAGCGCAATAAACGTCTGACGCTGGCTCCATGCTTCCAATTGGCCACTGGCCAGCCCTTCGAAAAGCGTTCCTGCAATGACCTTGCGGTAGCTGTCGAGTGACTCGATCGGCAGGCCGCGGACCTCCGCGATCCGCCGCAAATTTTCCTCAACGAAATCGGCATTGATCACCTTCTTATGCGCGAAAACAACCAGATGCGAACAATCGGCTACCTGCCGCTGACCCCACGAGACCGGCACGAGCGCCTCTTTGGTTGCCTGATCGGTGATGACGATGAACTTCCAAGGTTGCAGGCCAAAAGCCGAGGGAGAAAGGACAAGCGCCTCTTCGAGCGTCTGCCAATCAGCGGCAGCGATCTTGCGCGATGGATCGAATTTCTTTGTAGCGTAGCGCCAGCGCAAAGAATCGAGGAGGAGGGCATTGGAGATCGGAGACGGGTGCATGGAATCATTGAACGCCAAAACGAGCCTGCAGCAATGGAAAAACGCAGATGAATCGGAATTGGAACACCGAATGAGGCTATAAATTGAAAATGTGGATAAAAACGCTTGAACTCCGGGCGGCAAGCCCCCATATTCGCCGCCCACTTGCGATGACCCTATCGTCCAGCGGTTAGGACACCGCCCTTTCACGGCGGTGACACGGGTTCGAATCCCGTTAGGGTCGCACATTCCCATTCTCAAAAATCGAAACCGCTTTTCCATTCGTGAAAAGCCAACGGGCAGACTATCAGGCGCTCTCAAATTCCACAAGCCTTCGGTCGCAAGCCAAGTAAACAAAAGGCTCCGCGGGCGATTCCCCGAGAATCCGCGCCTCTCTCCTCTCCCTACGGGAGACGCGCATCGCCAAAAATCCGCTCGAAAAAGAGCCTTGTTTTGCCCAAAAACCGGGCGTCCTCTCCCGCCTCTCCGTTTTGCCGCCCGGTTCGTGAAAACTCTAAAAAATCGTGAATAGGCTAATTCGACCTGGGTGCCCATATACAACGATGTTCGAAAACAGGGATATGGTCGGGCATCGATCCTCTTTATTGACGGGGTTTGGTGGATCACTGTCGGTTACGTCAAGAGAGCTAAACGGCCTATTTGTGCGCGTGAGTTTCGACTGGCGGATGCAGCGGTTTTTTGAGAACTCCGTGAGTTTCGCGCTTGCAAATATTCCATTTAGGAATAAGTTGTCGAACCCATGTGGGAAGTTGAACCGACAGCCCGATGGTCGAAAGACCAGAAATTTTATGCAAAAAAGCGGCCCTCCGAGCTTGCGGCTGTGCTGCACAACTTGGAGCGTTACCTTGAGCAGATCAATGCGGCTCCGAACCCCAAGGTCGTGCAGGGCGGGTATTTACACCCCGAACCGGGTGGGGTCGTTGCGATTGACCAGAAGGGAGGGGGCGGCAATCTCCAGCAGACGCGCCTCTACACTTACGCGTATGCCGAGCGCAACGTGCTCTACCTTATCGCGATTGGGGATAAACAGAGCCAGCCAGCCGACATCCAGTTTTGCAGCAAATTTGTGAAGAACCTACAAGAAGGGAAATTTTAAAGCCATGAACGCATCATCCGTAAAAAAAGAAGAACAAGCTGCGCCGACAGGACGCCGTTACAAGAGCGTCGCCGACTTGATCAAAGGAGAAAGCGTTGCCCACGAAGTTGGGAAACAGGTGACCGTCCTCGCCAGCGAAACGGGCATTGTGCGGCAACTCGTGCAATTGCGCGTGCGCGCTGGATTGACGCAGGCTGAAATCGCCAAGCGAATCGGCTGCACCCAGAGCCGCATTTCCAAAATGGAAGCGAGCCGCGACAGCGATCTGACGCTTGGCAACCTGCGCGACTACATGAAAGCCACGGGAAGCCGCATCAATATCGTATGCGGAAAACCGATCAGCCATGTGGAGGCTGTGAAAATGCACGCCTTCAGTATCAAGCGGCACCTGGAAATGCTGGCTGAAATCGCCCAGAAACATGACGAACTGGAACCTCACATCCAAGGTTTCTTTGGCGAGGCGTTTTTTAACATCCTGAGCATCCTCTCCGAATGCCACGAGCAGATGCCGAAGAACAAGCAGGATTTTGAACTAAGCGTGACCAATTTGAGTGCGGAAACAACGACGCCGTCCCGCTCAAAACAGCCTGTAGCCGCTGCGGTTTAGGCGCATTTTGTGCCGTCCTGCCGCCCCTCCCACATCACCTTCTCGCACTCCGCCCTAATCCCCCATTCCGTTACCGCGCTATCTCCTGATAGGAACAGCAGCTCTTCCTGCCTCCATGGGGGAAGATTTAACAAATTCATAATCTGTGTTACCCTTGCGCAGGAGATGCCGCCAAGCCGAGCAAGATCCGAATAATCGCGCACGGTTCCCGAGCGGATCAGCCCGTCAAAATGGATGGCCAACGCCATAAGCCGGGAGATGCGCGGAATCCGTGGCGGCGGCGGCGTTTTAGGAGCGGGCGGCGGGCCGGACGCATGGCGTTCCGCAAGTCATCTTCAGACATGCCGCGACCGTCATCAAGGATGAGAACGTAAGATTCTGCTCCCGCCCAGTGAAACACAATCTGAATATTTCTGGCACCCGCCGCGATACTATTGTCCACAATATCTGCTATAGCAGCAGGCAGGGTATACCCAACGGAGCGCAATGATTCGATGAGCGCGTCTGGAGCAGGCGAAACGATGTCGTATTTACGTGTAATCATTGCATCTGGTAGATTTTGATCTGCTGCCCCAGCCTCTTGGCTCCCGAGGTACGAAGCCAGCAAGCACGCCCCACACCGGCGAGGCACAGCGACGCACTAGTTCCCCAAAACGAGGTTACAGAGGGCATGGCTGGAAAATTGGACATGAGAAACATTGAGATCAATGGATCACGTTAGCATTACAGGGTAGGCCATCGGCAGGGCTACCCCCTTGTTTTTGGAAAAAAGGCGATGCCCCGGTCGTCCAACCCAAAATCGGGCACCGCGTCTCAGAATCATCAATGCGAGACTGGGCCATCCATCAGAGCCAACCCGAAGCCCGGCTCCGATCTGCGAGAACCGCTCAATCGGGTCGCAGAGTGGGGATGAAAATGATCGTTGGGGGCGGAAGTCCATTAAAGGCCCTGATAAAGCACGATTTTCATGCGGGAATCAATGCTCAAACGCCAATTTTCAGATCACGCCCACCCTGAAACCGCCCCATATCCGCCGATGGAGCCCGGAAGATAAAAGTTGGGTTCGCCACCGGCTCGCTGAATTCGTGTGCCCATTGCCCCATCCTGCACTGCATCCCCGGGGGCACAAAGGCAGCCCTATCGATAATTTTGAGACGTTGATAAGCGCGGAGGTGGCGCAGATCAACGCTTCTGAGAATTCAGCGTATTTGCGCTCTCCTCCGCCAACTGCATCGGCCATTCTGGGTTTTGGAAGTATGTCGGGCGGTTCTGGCGATACAATCGGTATTTACGTACAAACTCGGCGTTCAACGGGGAGTTTGCCGTTCCAAGTGACGGGAATCGAGCGATGGCATGGCGTTGAGCGGCGGCATCATCCAAAGCCGCTGGAGTGGGGCTTTGCTGGGTGATCACCGATCCTTTGTTGGGTATTGGACTGGGGGTGGCAATCGAGGCAGGCGTGGGCGTCGGTGTTGCGCGAGGAGGGGGCGGGGTTGCTTCCGCAGGCTTACCAAGAGTGCTGTTTTGCGATCTCTCTGTAAGATTAGAGATCACCAACAGCGCAATGAACCCAATGCCAACGTAGCTGAGACAGCCCATGCCCCTCTTTTTCCGCAGGTATTCCTGAACCTTTTCTTGCGTGAACTTTTCACTCTCTGCCTTGATCTGCTCGATCAGAGCAGCAGCTTGGTGCTGGCCAAGCCGCGCGAGAACAGCTTCGTCGGAATGGACCGGGAGCGAGCGGATGGTATCGAGTTGGCGCGCCGTGGCATCTTTCTCGTCCGGTTCTCGGTCAGGCAGGGTAAAGTTGACGGTCTTTTTTTGATGGCTTGCCCATTCATCGAGTTCGCTCGTTGCTTCCGCGTGGGCTTGCCTTTTGCCCGTGCCACCGATGTTCGTATACGAGAGGCCCGTGCCGGGGATTCCAACGGTTGTGCGGCTGCCACGAGTTCCCACCGTGTAATGCGCCCCGCGAACGCCAAAGCTGAGGGATGAACTTTTCTTCCCGAAATTCCACCGCACCCCTGGAAAGAGCTTGATGCTGCGTCTGAATCGGAAAAATCCCATATTGAGTGTGCCGTTCGGGAACAATTCAATAAGACAACGATCTCCGTTGTGCGAGGGAAACCTTCAGGAGCACCATCATTACCGGCACATGCTGTAGGGATGTTTGCGGCGAGACGGCAAATTGAACTCGATTTGCAGCGGAACGGGAACCGGTGTTGGTTGCCCCCCGAAGACGCGCACCAGGGTGGTGAGTATTTTGTAAACAGATTTCATATTTTTAGGGGCTCATGGGTTTTGTTGAAGAAAGGTCGGCTCCGCAGATCCTACGTCACCTGTTCAGGTCCATCTGGATCACCGTGGCGATCTCCATGTTGCGCTCCTTTCCACGGTCAAACAGAAGGAGGCGGCCAAATACTGTCCTACCCCCGATTTATTTCCTTGATTGGTTGGTTTACTCAGGAGTATCTGCTTGCCGCATGGCACTCAAGACCCCCAAGGATACACGCGCATCATCACCCCGCCGCCAATCTCGCAAGGCAACGCGAAGTCCATTATCCCTTCCGCCGTCATCTTCGCGCGGCTTTTCCCGCCCATCCTCCCCCGGATGCAGCAACTCCACCAGCAGATCAAGGAAGGCAAGTTCCCCAACTGCCGCAAGCTGGCTGAGATGCTGGAGATTTCCACAAAAACCGTGCAACGGGACATCGACTTCATGCGCGACCAGCTCAACCTCCCCATCGAATACGATCCGTTGCGGTTTGGGTTCTACTACTCCCGGCCCGTCGCCAATTTTCCAAGCATTGAGGTGACAGAAGGGGAAATCATCGCCCTTTTCGTCGCCCAGAAGGTTCTCGATCAATACAAGGGAACCCCGTTTGAGAAGCCGCTCCATGCCGCTTTCCACAAAATCAGCGACGGCCTGCGGGAGAGTATTACGTTTCCCTGGGGGGACCTGGACGCATCGTTTTCCTTCCGCAACCTCGGATCAACAGAGGCGGATATCGCTTTGTTCGAGAGTCTGAGCAAAGCCGTGCTTCGCTCATTGGAAATCGCCTTTGAATATAAGAAGCTTGGAAGCTCCCGTTACGAACCGCGCCAAGTCCAGCCCTACCACTTGGCTTGCATCGAAAACCAGTGGTATCTGTTCGCCTTCGATCGGGATCGCCAGCAACTCCGCACGTTTGTGCTATCGCGCATGCGCCATGTTCAGATTACAAACGCTAAATTCAAGCGTCCGGCGGATTTCGAGATTTCCAAGCACCTCGTCGCGAGCTTTGGTGTTTTTACCGGAAAGGGGCGATTCCTGATCCGCCTCCAGTTCGATGCCTTTGCCGCTCGACTCGTCAGCGAGCGCCGAAGGGTTCTGGCAGGCGTATCCGCCGTTCCGCAAACTGGGGCTAAAATTTGAGGACTACTCATCGGCGGATTTCGTTGCCCACGCGGGCATCTCCACGTTTATCGATTCGGCCCATCCCATCGCTCACAACAAAATCATGGTGATCGACGGACATATTGTCATCACGGGCTCGTTTAATTTCACGAAAGCAGCGGAGGAACACAATGCCGAGAACCTGCTAGTAATTGATGATTCCGCCCTGGCCGGGCAGTACGTCCAAAATTGGCAGGAGCACCGGCAGCACTCTGCTCCCTATCAGGGACGGTGACTCAAAGTAAATCGTGACCCGGCCTGCCACTGCGGAGGATATCCAAAGGTTCCAGCACCCCGGATGCCGGTGCTGGAAGCGTCGCTCTTTCCGAGAGTGAAATTCCAGACCACATGGGAGCGTCGGAGTTGTTTTGACCCAGTGTTAGATCGCCCGCTTCAGCAATGGATTCACGCGCTCTGGGGGGCGCGCAACCATTGCGCATTTGCCGACAATCACAATGGGGCGTTGGAGCAAAATCGGATGTTGGGCGATGGCGGCGAAAAGTTCAGCGTCGGTCTTGCTGGGATCGTTTAGATTCAACTCGGCGTATTCGTCCTCGTTATCGCGAATGATCTCGCGGGCCGGTAAACCAAAGGATTGGAGCGTTTCTACATCCAGTGGCGTCTCCAAATATTCAATGACGGTCGGCTCTTCACCGTGTTGCCGGAGAATGTCAAGGGCTTGACGGCTTTTCGAGCACTGCGGGTTGTGGTAGATGATGCAGTCTGAAGGCATGCGGAAATGATTGCATTAATTACGTGGCGTTGGCGACCAGCAATTCCTCCCACCGGATGGTGAAACCGCGTGATTTTCTTTCCTGCCGCATACGCCCCTGCTGCTGGAAGCCTATCGAGCCGTAGCGGACGGTGTTGGCTCCTTAATTTGCGGTTATCGCCGGGTCGAGTAAAATGGGGTCTGAGAACCGGGCGAGTAATTCCTCCGGGATGGCGAACGCCTGCTGAAGATCATCGAACCCGATGGGACGATCCGCTTGGGTGTTAAACCCCATGGATTTCCACGCCCCAATCACCCATTATCGCTCCCGCGCTTGCAAATTTCGCCGCCAACGCCCTTTTCTGCTGATTCAGCGTGCCCCTTATAGGGCCACTAAGAGCCACCCAACCCCGATTTCATACGTTTTTACCCGATTCCATACGTCGGGATATGGAGCTATTTGCAGTGTCCACCATTGGTGGATTTTCGTTGCAGACCCCTGTAAAATCAGGCATTTACGTTTTACAGAGTGCCGATGGCCGGACTCGAACCGGCACGGGAGGTGAATCCCAACGGATTTTAAGTCCGGTGCGTCTGCCATTTCGCCACATCGGCATGGGCTTCCGAGGGCCACAATTTGAGGGGGATGGCCGCCGCTCGCAATAAGAAAGTTGGAATTCCGCGCCCCAAGCTGGCTTTCCGCCCTTTTTTGCGATAATGACACCCGCATGTTCGATCCTCTCGGGTTCTTCGTGGCCGGTCTTTGTGCCGGTGGCGCGTTGGTCTGGCTTCTCATGCGCTCCCGCGCGGCACTCGTCATAGCCCAAAATGAGGCCCGGTCACAGGCTGCCCTCGCCTCGCTCCAGACGGAGCTCGATTGCGAGCGCAAGGCGGCTCATGAAAAATTGGCGCTCCTGGACGATGCCCGGCAAAAGCTTGCCGACGCTTTCGCGGCTCTTTCAGCCGAGGCGTTGCGCCGCAATAATTCCTCGTTCATCGAACTGGCCAATCTTTCGATGGCGCGTTTCCAGGAGTCGGCCCAGGGGGAGTTGGAGAAACGGCAGACCGCCATCACGGAACTGGTCAAGCCGGTGCGCGAGTCGCTGGAAAAAGTGGATGCCAAAATTCAGGAGATCGAAAAGACCCGGGCTGGGGCTTACCAAGCGCTTACAGAGCAGGTGCGCGGCATGATGGAAGCGCAGGGTCAGCTTCGCACGGAAACGACTCATCTGGCCCAGGCGTTGCATTCGCCGGTGGTCCGCGGGCGTTGGGGCGAGGTGCAACTGCGCCGCGTGGTCGAGATGGCCGGGATGCTGGCCCATTGCGATTTTGTGGAGCAATCGAGCGTTGTGTCCGAATCGGGACGGCTCCGGCCCGATTTGCTGGTCCGTCTCCCCGGCGCAAAGCAGGTGGTGGTCGATGCCAAAGCGCCACTCTCGGCTTATCTGGAGGCGATGGATTCGGATGATGAAGCGACGCGTCTGCGCCTCATGGTTCTCCACGCGGGGCACATCCGGTCCCATATTGATGCGCTGGCCCGGAAAGCCTATTGGGAACAATTCGCGCAAGCGCCGGAGTTCGTGGTTCTCTTTTTGCCGGGCGAAAGTTTCTTTAGCGCGGCGCTGGAGCGCGATCCGGCGTTAATTGAATACGGGGCCGATAAAAAAGTGATTCTGGCGACACCGACAACACTCATTTCGCTCCTCAAAGCGGTATTCTATGGCTGGCGGCAGCAAAACATCGCGGAGAATGCCGAGGCGATTTCGCTGCTCGGGCGCGAGTTGTACAAGCGCATCTCCGATATGAGCACCCACCTGGAGAAGACGGGCCGCAGCCTGAACAATGCCGTGGATCAGTTCAACAAACTGGCGGCCACCACCGAAAGCCGCGTGCTCGTGACGGCCCGGAAATTCCGGGAACTGGAACCGGCACAACCGGGGGATGAATTGGAATCGCCCGCGCAAGTCGAGATTGCGGCAAGGCAACTGCAAGCGCCGGAGCTGGTTTCCTCGCCCGCCGATAACAACCCCGATTAGCCGGGAATACCTCGGCGAGTAAGCGGCTATTTCATTGCCGCCCAGACACGATGCACGTCGTCGTGATCATCGAGGAGCTGCAAAAATTCGCCCGCCTCGGCGCGCTCTTGCTCGCTGAGCGTCGGGTAATTTTTGGCGAGGTAACCGAGTTCGCTTGTAACGACGGTCCAGCCGTTTTGCGAAAGCCATTGGGAGACGGCGTGAACGGCGGTGCGATCAACAATAAACCGCGCCCCGGTGGCATCGGCGGGAATATCGTCGTTCTGATCGGGCGAAAGCGGCTCCACTTCGTTGGCTCCGGCTTCGATGGCGGCTTCCTCCAGGTCGATCCCCGTGCCGGGGCGATGGGCTTCGACCAACCCGACGTGGTCAAATAGAAACTTGTTGCTGGCAGGCGCGCCAAGCTGTCCGCGTTTGAAAAGCTGCCGGATTTCCGGCGCGGTGCGGTTATTGTTATCCGTGAGAACTTCAACAATCACAGGGACTTTGTGCGGCGCATACCCTTCGTAAACCAGATGCTCCATCACCAGCTTTTCCTCGCCGATACCCGCCCCTTTTTTGATGGCGCGTTCGATCCCTTCGCGCGTCACGCTCTCGCGCCGAGCCTTGGCCACCGCGGCAAATAGGCGGGCGTTCGCATCAGGATCAGGGCCGCCCAATTTGGCGGCAACCATGATTTCTTTGAGTAGTTTGCCGTTAGCCTGACCTTTTTTAAGCCCGGCGACGGCGCGTTTGGCGTGTAACCATTGGCGTCCCATAAGTCGGAGAAACTTAGCTGCCTCTCTTCATTTTTCAATTCCGAATCCTGATTTCTGCCGATAACTCCGGTTTCCTCTTGCATTTCATCCGGCTCTTCATTACTTCGAAAGGCGAACTATACGGCTCCACACTAAATAAGCTCACTACTTCCACATGGATCAAACGGTCGAAAAGCTTCCCGCGCTGGAATGTGCGGTCGAATTTTTGGAACTGCTCCCCCTCATCATGGGGTCGCTCCAGTGCGAGATGCGCCGTGATCCGGCCACGGGCCTTACGATGGGACAGTTCCGGGTTCTCTCGGTTCTTAATTGGCACGGCGTCTGTTCGGTTTCTCAAATCGCCGATTTCCTGGAACTCGGGCTTCCCGCCACTTCGAAGATTATCGACGGGATGGTCTCCGCCGGGATGCTTTTGCGCCGGGGAGATCCGTCGGACCGCCGCCGGGTTTTGCTGGAAATCAGCTCCGTCGGGCGCAACGAATTGCTGGCCACCCGCGCCATTGCGCATAACCATTTGGCGAACCTGCTTTCCCCATTATCCGAACCGGACCGGGCGCGCCTGATCGAGAGCCTCCGTTCGATGCGTCCTCTGTTTGTAAAACTCGGCTCCGGGGGGTGTCCCGGCAAATTTTCCCATGCATAAAAAAACCGTCCTCTTCTCAACCGCCCTGCTTTTGTGGGCCACCCTCACGGCCCATGCCGTGAAATATACGGAAATCAAGGCCGCTCCCGCAGGCATCATCACTCTGGAACAGGCCTATGATATGACGCTGGCAAGCGATCAGACGATCCGAACCGCCTATTACGAGATCCGGAAGGCTAACCTGCTGCCCTGGAGTGCGTTGGCCCGGCTCGGCCCGCAGGTTAGCGCCGGTTCCAACTACACCGCCAGCCAAACCCGGACCCGCAACGACTTGGAAGGGTCGGCCCCGGTTCAGACCAATTACGATTCCCGCTTTGCCGGGTTCACCTACACCCAGCCGATCTTTGACCCCAGCGTGGCCCCGGCTTACCGGTATGGCAAACTCACCGCGCAAGCGACACGGCTGCAATACCAGTTCACCGTTCGGGAGACGCTCTACGGGGTGGCGCAGGCGTATTACAATGTCCTTAAACAGCAACAGCTCGTGGCCGTGAACCAGCAGACGGTGGACCTCGCCCGCCAGCAATTGGCGACAGCCCAGGCGCGTTACGATGCCGGAGCGGTTGCCCGCATCGACGTGTTACGGGCTCAATCCACTCTGGAAGGTTCCCGCAACACGCTCATCCAATTCCAAGGCAATCTCGATGTCGCCAAGGATACGTTGAGCAACATCCTCAATCTCGGGGGAAAGACCAATTTCGTGTTGGTGGAACCGGCCGACGAAACCGATTTGGGCATTCCGTTTGAGGAACTCTTGAAACGGGCTTACGAATGCCGGGAAGATTACCGGGTCAGCGCGATCGGCATCGACCAGCAGGTCGCGTTAAAGGGGGAAGTTATTGCCCAATACGCACCCAGAGTCACAGCCCAGGCGTCTACCGGCTGGACCAGCAACTCAGGGGATCGGGCCGGACGCGAACACGGTAGCGCAGCCACGGTTTCGGTGTCGATCCCGTTCCTGACGGGCGGCCAGCGGGAAATCGACCTCAAAACCGCCGGATACAAAATTTCCCAGGCCCAATTGGATTTCGAGAAAGCGGCTAAAACCGTGGAGGCCGACGTCAAGACCGCCTGGGTCAATGTCGAAACCGGACGCGAAGCGCTCAAAGCCCTCACGGCTGAAGTC
The DNA here is from genome assembly GCA_903933715.1 of uncultured Spartobacteria bacterium. Lineage (GTDB taxonomy): Bacteria > Verrucomicrobiota > Verrucomicrobiia > Chthoniobacterales > Chthoniobacteraceae > UBA695. The sequence continues at coordinate 438 of CAIZLD010000011.1, read as the reverse complement.
AAAGCCTCGACGCAAAATTACACCGACCTGGAAGCTCAATACCAGGCGGGCGCGGCGACGAGCCTCGATGCCCAAACCGCCTTGCGCGATCTCAATAACTCCCGTACGTTGCTCGCCAATCAAACCTATGAATACCAAATCGCCCTGCGCAACCTGAAGCGGGCGCAAGCTGTTTTCCAGCAGGAGCGCGTGGAAAAAGCGAAGGTAAAATAGAAAAGGCCGCCTCTTCCCATCCGCTAGGCTGAATCGACATTCAGATCGAGTCCCAAACCCAGAGGGTTTGAAGCCCATAGCCGGTGGTTGAGCGTTAGCGACACCACCGGTCAATGCAAAACCGCGCCTCACCCCAAAGGGGTAGCAGAGAGCGTTGCCTCGTTTTCTGCCACCCCTTTGGGGTGAATTCTTTCCAACACCTCCTCCGGTGGTGTCGCTAACGCT
>CAIZLD010000010.1 GCA_903933715.1 uncultured Spartobacteria bacterium | reverse complement strand
CGGCGCTTCCTTTACAAGCAGGGTTACTTGCTCACGGCTTAATGGGACAAGCGAATTCAATACCCTACTTTTTCACCTCATCCCTCTATGTACAAGCTTTTTCTCTCCTTCGGGCTAAACAGGAACGAGATTGGGAACGAGAACGCTCCTTTGCGGCTTTGCGGCTTTGCGAGAAACCTTCAGAGAACCCACCCTAATATCGGTACGGTTCCGGCAAAACAAAGGCGTTCTGGATCACGTTGATTTCGGCTTTTTTGCCGGTGATCCGCACTTCGGCGATGTCGAACCGGAATGCAATGTCCGGATTTTTCAGCATCTTGAGCCAGGCCAGTGCGCCCCGCGCGATGAGCTGCTGCTTGGAGGAGGTGACCGCCTCAGCCGGGGTTCCGAAAGCGTCGCTGCTTCTGGTTTTGACTTCCACAAACACCAGCGTGTCCCGGTCACGGCAAACCAGGTCAACTTCGCCCCCGTTCGGAGCCCGGTAGTTGTGGTGGATCACTTTGTAGCCCATCCGGCGCAGATATTGCGCCGCAAGTCCCTCCCCCCGCCGCCCAAGGTCATGGCGCGGATCAGAGGAGATCGAGTTGCGCTTGAGCAACCGGCATAAAACTTCGGCGATGGATCGGACAAGGCCCATGGAGGCGTAGTTTATCAAGATGTTCGGCCGTTCCATAGCCTTTGTGTTGGGAAAAATTGTAACCGGGATAAAGCGCGTCCATTTCCACCATGATCCGGTCGCGCGTGACTTTGGCAATAACGCTGGCCGCCGCAATCGAGAGGCTCAAGGCGTCCCCACCGACCAAAGCGGTTTGCGGAATGGGGAACGGTCGCACCGGCAAGCCGTCAATCAAAACATGCTCGGGCGCAATGGCGAGCGCAGCCACGGCGCGGCGCATCGCCTGGTGGGTGGCCCTCAAAATATTGATGCGGTCCACCTCGTCGCTCCCGGAGATGGAAACCGCCCAACCAATGCCGTTCCCCGGGCGCGTCAACTCCAAATAAAGTTCTTCACGAACAGCGGCGCTGAGTTGCTTGGAATCGTTGAGAACCTTGTGCCGGAACTTCTCCGGTAAAACGACAGCAGCCGCGACCACTGGACCAGCCAGAGGACCGCGGCCTGCTTCATCGACCCCTGCGATGAGACGCACCCCCTTCTTGCGCAGTTTGCGCTCGTGGCGGAGGGAGCACCGCATCGGCAAAGAATCTTAGATCGCCTTTTCGCGAACGGCCATTGCCTGCTTGCCTTTACGGTCGCGCAGGTAGTTGAGTTTCGCACGGCGGGCAACGCCGGCTTTTTCAACTTCAATTTTGGCAACGCGGGGCGAGTGAATCGGGAAAACGCGCTCGACGCCTTCGCCGTAGGAGATCCGGCGGACGGTGAAGCTGGCGTTAACGCCGGTGCCTTTGCGGGCAATCACAATGCCGGTGAAAATCTGGATGCGTTCTTTATCGCCTTCGACCACGCGGGTGTGGACCCGCACGCTGTCGCCCACCTTAAAGGAGGTGATTTCGGATTTAAACTGTTCCTGTTCGATCGTCTGGATGATGTTCATGGTCGTGGCCTCTTCAATATGGAAAAGAGCCGGGTTATTTACCCCAATTTTCCACCAAGGCAAATACAAATCGTCCGAAGGGTGCGAAAAAAACACGCCCAGCCCCTTTTTAACAACGCAAAACGGCCCCAGCCATGGTAGAAAAAGGGATGGATTTTGAACCCAACCCCGGCTCCGAGCCGATCATCGACCTGCGAAGCGACCCTTATTTCATGGGCGAGGCGCTCCGCCAGGCCCAGCGCGCCTATGCCGCGGATGAAGTCCCGATTGGCGCAGTGATCACCCACAAAGGCCGGGTGATTGCACGGGCTTTCAATCAGGTCGAGCAGCTCGTCGATGCCACCGCCCACGCCGAGATGCTCGCCATCACGCAGGCGGAAAGCGTCATCGGCAACTGGCGTTTAAGCGAGTGCGAGCTTTTCGTCACGAAGGAGCCGTGCCCGATGTGCGCCGGAGCGATTGTCCACACGCGGCTGGCCCGGGTCGTGTTCGGCTGTCCGGACGCGAAAGGCGGCGGCGCGGGCGGCTTTTTCAACATCCTCCAAAGCCCGAATTTGAACCATCAATGCGAAATCACCCCCGGCGTTCGGCTGGATGAATGCCGCGATTTGCTCCGCTCGTTCTTTGGTGAAAAACGCCGGGCCGCATCCTCGCTTGGCCTTAATGCGCCGCTGTGATAAAACCCAAGCCATGATTTTGCATTTCACCAAGATGAACGGCGCGGGAAACGACTTTGTGGTCGTGGACAACCGTGCGGGCGATTTAAATTTGAGCCGCGAAACCATCGCGCATCTTTGCGACCGGCATCGCGGCGTGGGAGCCGACGGCTTGCTGGCGGTCGAACCCGCCCAGAACGGGGCCGATTTTCGGATGCGCTATTATAATGCCGACGGCGGCGAAGCCGAGATGTGCGGCAACGGGGCGCGCTGTTTTTCCCGCTTCGCCGCGCGACTGGCGGGCCGTTGCGACCGGATCAGTTTTGAAACGCAGGCGGGCGTGATCTCCGCCGAACTCGTCGGCGAAAACGTTCGTCTGTCCATGAGCGAGCCGCAAGGGATGCGTCTCAATGAGAAGATTTCCCTCTCCTGCGCCAATTTGACCGTTCACTCGGTTAACACCGGCGTTCCCCATGCCGTGGTGATTGTGGACGATTTGGACAGCGTCCCGGTGGCCGAATACGGGGCGGGGCTGCGTTACCACACCCATTTTGCGCCCAAGGGGACGAATGCCAATTTCATTCACGCGCTGGATTCCCAAACCCTCGCCATTCGCACTTACGAACGCGGCGTAGAAGCCGAGACGCTGGCGTGCGGCACGGGTGTCGTGGCCAGTGCGCTGGTGTTCCACGAATTGACGGGAGCCACATCCCCCGTGGCGGTTCAAGTGCGCGGCGGCGACACCTTGAGCGTCGGGTTTGAAACCAGCGGCACGGGTCAATATGAGAACGTCACCCTCACCGGCCCGGCCGACTTCTGCTTTGAGGGGAAAATCACCCTCTAAACGGGAATAAGAATTCCTTCTTTCCTGCCCGGCAAAATCCGCTACTCTGCCCGTCCTGCCATGGCGATTCGCTTTCTCAATACTTATACCCGCCAACTCGAAGAATTCCGGCCGCTCGACCCCGCCGGAAAATCGGTCAAGCTCTACACCTGCGGCCCGACGGTTTACAATTACGCCCACATTGGCAACTTCCGCGCCTACCTGTTTGAAGACCTTCTCCAGCGCCATTTGCAAGCGCGGGGTTATGAAGTCAACCGGGTGATGAACCTGACCGACGTGGACGACAAAACGATTCGCGGCTGTCAGGCGGCGGGGCTGCCGTTGGCGGAATTCACGCAGAAGTTCAAAGATGCCTTTTTCGAGGATCTCAAAACGTTGCGCGTCCAACCGGCCACGACGTTCCCTTCGGCCACTGACCCGGTCTACATCGCCCGGATGATCGAGATGATCGCCCATCTGGTTGAACACGGCTACGCTTACCAGGCCGAGGACAAATCGGTCTACTTCCGGCTTAACAAATTCCCCAATTACGGCAAGCTCGCCCATCTTAACCTCGACGAACTGCGCCCCAGCGGACGCATCAGCAACGACGAGTATGAGAAAGAAAGCATCGGCGATTTCGCCCTCTGGAAAGCCTGGGATGCCGCCGATGGCGATGTCGTCTGGGATAGCCCATGGGGCAAAGGACGCCCCGGCTGGCACATCGAATGCAGCGCCATGTCCACCGCGCTTCTTGGACCGGAGATCGACATCCATTGCGGTGGCGTGGACAATATTTTTCCACATCACGAAGCCGAGATCGCGCAATCCGAATGCTGCACCGGGCACCGGTTCGTCCGGGTCTGGATGCATTGCGCTCATTTGATGGTGGAGGGGCAAAAAATGTCCAAATCGGCCGGCAATTTCTACACGCTGCGCAATCTTTTGGACAAAGGCTACACGGGCCGCGAAATCCGCTATGTCCTCTTAAGCGTCAACTACCGTCTGCCGCTTAACTTCACTTTCGAGAGCCTCGCCGGAGCCCGCAGCGCCCTTTCGCGCATCGACGAATGGGTGGAGCGGCTCACGACGCAAGCCGCCAGCGAAACGAATGCTTCCGGGCATCCCCTCGCCGCCCAGATGCGTTTTGAGGAAGCGCTCGACGACGATCTGAACATCTCCGCCGCGCTTGGCGTCTTGTTCGACATCATCCGCGAAAGCAACCGGGCGCTGGACCAGAACGCGCTCACCCCCGCCGACGCCCGCGCGCTCCTTAATTGGTGGAACCGCGTCAACGCTGTCCTGCAATTCCAGCGCGAAGAAACCGCCATCCCGCAAACCGTGCTCGAATTGGTAGAAGCTCGCGCCGCCGCCCGTGCCGCCAAGAACTGGGCCGCAAGCGACGAAATCCGCGCCCAAATCGACGCCGCGGGCTGGGTCGTGAAAGATTCCAAAGAAGGCCAGAAACTTACCCGGAAATAACCGCCATGCCCTTTTCTCCCGCCGAGTATCTCGATCTTAATTGCACCGACCACCGGGCTCTTTTTGAAAACACCGCCAATGTCTGGGATGCGCTGGCGCAAATCTCCACCTATCTCCAATTTCGGCTCAAGCCGGGCATTCATGGCCGGGTCATCGGCAAGCCGTTCATCAGTTCTGCCGTCTACATTGGTCAGGGGACGATCATTGAACAGGGGGCGATGATCAAAGGCCCGGCCTGGATTGGCGAAAACTGCGAAATCCGCAACGGAGCTTACATCCGTGAAAACGTCATCGTCGGCAACGGCTGCGTGCTCGGCAACTCGTGCGAGTTCAAGAACTCAATCCTTTTCGACGAGGCGCAAATCCCCCATTTCAACTATGTGGGCGATTCGATCCTCGGCCACAAAGCCCACTTGGGCGCGGGGGTCATCCTCTCCAACGTCAAACTCGATCGCGGCGAAATCTGCGTGATGGGGCCCGACGGGCAGCCGATCCGCACCGGACGGCGGAAATTCGGGGCCATCGTGGGCGATCATGCGGAAATCGGTTGCAACTCCGTCCTGAGTCCCGGTTCGCTGATCGGACGCGGAACCATCCTTTATCCCGGGAGCCAATGGCGCGGGATCGCACCGGCCGGGAGCATCGTCAAGCACCGGCAATCTTTTGAAATCGTCGAGCGCCAAAAATAGACTCTACCACCCGCGCAAACCGCTTGAGTTTTCGTGCCACCTCTGAAAAGTTACCCCTTATGCCGACCGACCCAGCTGCCGAACCCGTTCATCTCAACCCGATCGAGATCTGGTATATCTATAAAACCAAGATCTTGACCTACGCTGGGATCATCCTCACCGGCCTGATCATATTTGCCGCGATCCAGTTGATCGATTACCGGCGCGCCCAAGGCTCGCAAAGTCTATACGAACAGGCCAAGACCGCCGACGATTTCCGGGCCGTCATCCAGCAATACCCGGGCACCCCGGTGGCGGGCGATGCGGCGCTCCGTTTGGGCGCTCTGCTGCGTGAGGAAAAGAAATTTGATGAATCCGCCGCCGTACTGCGCAATTTCGCCGAAAAATACCCGGGCCATCCGCTGGCCGCTGGCGGCTGGACGAGCCTCGGGGCGACTTACGAAACCCAGGGCAAACTTGACGACGCGCTCCAGGCCAATGCCTCGGCGATTTCCAAATATCCCGAAGCCTACACCACGCCGATTGCCATGATGGCGCAGGCGCGCATCTATGCGGCCCAAGGCAAGAAAGAGGAGGCCCGCCGCACGTATCAGGACGTTGCCAGCCGTTTCCAGCAAAGCATCTACGGACGCCAGGCGATGCGCGAAATCCACTTCCTCAAGAAGTAGAGCTTTTTTAGTCTCACGCAAAGCCGCAAAGAAGAACCACAAGGGGTTTCTCCTCCTTGGCGTCTTTGCGTCTTTGCGTCTTTGCGTGAAATTTAGACTAAAGATTGGAAAGACGCGGTGCTCCCGTTTTTTGATACATCTCCAGCCGGGTGAAAAAGGCGCCGAAATCGATTTCCTGCCGGGAAATCAATCTCAAGCCCGGATGCACGAAGCTGTGAGGCAGCGGGTTGGCAAAAACGAGTCGACCCCCGGGAACAAGCACCGTGGCGGCGACCGAAACCAAATCGGAGATTAACCCGTTCAAATCAGCGATTGGAACGCGTCGGCCCATCGGTGGATTGGTGAGAATCAGCGTGACGGTATTTGGCCCCAACCCCTCAATCGCAGCAAAATCGCGGAAGTCGCTAATGGTGAACTTGGAATGGATCGGCCCCACATTGGCGGCTGCGAGATTGCTCCGGCTGATCGCGATCGCCTCGCCGCTCAGGTCGGTCCCGTAGAGCGCCTTGACGCCACCCCGCAGAGCCCGTTCCAGCAATTCGAGCCCCGAACCGCAAAACGGGTCCCACACGATCTCGTCGCCAGCTTTCCCCGCGAGCCGCGCCATGCAGGCTGCCAGCGGCGGATGCGATGCCGCCGGAACATCGTCCTGCCGGTAATAAAAACGGGGATCGGGCACGAGCCGGGGCGACAGCTCGACCACGGTTCCCCGGCCCGTATCGTACAGGTTGATCGACCACGGAGCATTTCGCGCGTCGTTGAGAATCTCGGGGCATGCAGCGTAAACCTGTGCCGCCAGGGTGCGAACGGCCCCGCGTTGATGCCCTTTGGAGGTGAAATTAAGCCGGTAGCGAATCGCTCCTTCGGTGAACGTCTTTAAGATTCGCAGCGAAAGCGGTGCGGCGATGATGGAGGCTAAAGCGTCCGGTTGATTTGCCGAGCCGAGCACAAAACCGATGGAACCAAAACAACGGAGCGCATATAAATCCCCCAGGCAAAAGGGGGCCACCGGAACCAGCGCAACCCGGCCCGGAGCCACTTCTGCGATTCGGAATTTCCCGTCTTTGGCAATCGCTTCCTCCGCCTCGTCGCGAACGATCGATTCCAGCCCTTTGCGACCGCGCAGGTGGATCCGCACTCCGGCAAATTCCGCGAGCGGGCGATCCATCGCAATCACACTGGGGCTTTGAGCCCGCGCAACGCTGGCTTTCACTTTCTGGCCGGTTTGCGGCAGCAGGTCCGGCGCGGTTTCCAGAACATGGAGCGTGGCGGTTCCGCCGATCTTGTCGAGCGTGCGGCCCAGGAATTTCTTTTCACGTTCAGAGGGGGTCGTCCGCAGCAAATCAAGAAGTTGCGTTTCCTCCCCCTCCCCCGCGCCAATTTTGGGAAGCGCGGTCATGGCGTAACGCCGGACTTTTTCGTTGGGATCGCGCAACAGCGAAGTGAGCCACTGCTTGACCTGCTCGCGTTCTTCGGCCGGACCGGATTCCGCGAAGACAACTCCCACCGCCCGCACAACTGCGACGTTGCTCATTCGCTCCCGGGGATCGGCCCGGTCAAACCGGGGCACCTCCGTCTCCCAGAGCTGTTTCCACGGGAGGCGACGGAGTTGGTTATAAAGTTCCTTGGCGGGATTTTTCACGATTGTTTTTCAGTTTCGATACGCTTGAGTTTTGCTTCGAGCGCCTCGACGCGGATCAGCAACCGTTCCACCACTCGCCGGTATGCGGCGGGAATTTCCACGCATTGCTCGCAGTGATGGCGCGTGGCTGCGCTTCCCGCGAGCGGGTATTCAAAAGATTGACCGCAGGCGCGACAGGTGCGGGTTCGGGTGATCGGTTGTGGCTTGGTTGCCATACATCAACTATTGCGCGGCGAACGTCCGCCGTCCATCAGCAATCGGCGTTCGCGGGAACGGGTTTCGCCAATGGCGGTGACGCGGATGGCCGGTTCATCGGTCACCGGGCATTCGTGTTCGCAGATGCCGCACCCGATGCACTTGGAGGGATCGACGTAAGGCTGGCCGAGCGTGATTTTGCTGCCATCGCGCTTCGTGACGGTCACTTCCTTGGAGTAAATGGCCTTGGGCGATACCGGGCAAACTTCCTGGCAAACGAGGCACGGGGTATCCATGCTCCAGGGCAGACAACGCCCGTGGTCGTAAAAAGCGGTGCCGGTGCGGACCGGGCCTTGTGCCGCGTATTGCCCGACACCGGTTTTCTCTTCAATGGAGATGCGCTGGATCGCTCCGGTAGGGCAGACCTGGCCGCAGAGGGTGCAGTTGAGTTCGCAATAACCGAGTTTGTTATTGAGGATCGGCGTCCAGATTCCCTCGATTCCGGCGGTAAGGAGGGCCGGTTGCAGCACATTGGTGGGGCAGACGCGGATGCACTGGTCGCATTTAATGCAGCGGGCGAGGAACTCCTTTTCTTCCACCGCGCCGGGCGGGCGGATCACGTTTTTGTTGTAGTTGCGGTCCGAAGCACCCGAGGTGCGTGCGAAGCCAAAAAAGCTGAACCCCAGCAGCCCCCCCAGCACGGCGCGGCGGGCCGGTACGGAAGGGGTGCTCATTTCACGCGCCAGCGACGGCATGAAGCGGAAGGAGAGCGCGTCGCAAGGGCAATCTTCAAGGCAATTAAAGCAAACAAAGCATTCGCTTTTGCGCAAATGGGTATGGGGATCGCAAGCCCCTTCGCAGTTTTTCAGGCAGGCATCGCACTGGACGCATTTTTTGGGATCGCGGTCGATCCGCCAAAGCGAGAAGGTCGCCATGCTCCCAAGGAACGCCCCCAGCGGACAGATTACCCGGCAGAAGAACCTCGGGATGACGACGTTCATCGCCACGAGCAAAAATAGGAGTAATCCGATGATCCAGCCCCCGACGTGAAACGCTTGCCGGATGTAGACGCTGTTCGGGAGAAGCAGGTTAAGCGTCGGCAAAATCGCCGTGGTGATGGAGCGATACAGCAGGCAAATCGGATCAAGCAACCCGACCTGCACGCTCCCGAATGCCGCCGCCACGAGCAGCGCGGCGAGAAAAACATATTTCGTTTGGTAAAGAGAGCGATACCGGTTGGCCTCGATGCGCACGGCGTCCGGCTTGCGCCCTTTCCCAAAGGCCCAGCCGATGAAATGGTGCAAGATTCCGTAGGGGCAAATCCAATTGCAAAAAATGCGCCCCAGCAGGATGCTCGGGATCAAGAGGACGAGGCTCCAGATCATCCCTTTGTAAAGGGTGTGGCTGGCCAGCGCGGTGGCAACGGCCACGAGCGGATCGAGTTCCAGAAAGAGAGAGGCCGGGTAGCCTTTGAGGTAGCGCAGATCCGCCACGGCGACCAAAAAAAGGAAGAGGCTGAAAAAAAAGAGCTGCGAAATGCGGCGGGCGGTGCGGATTTTCATCGGCAAAATTTGGAAAGGGTGTTCACGAATATAAAGAGGATGATCCGCAGATTTCGCTGATTAACGCAGATTTTTAGTTTTCGGGATGGAGCATTTCATAATCTGCGTCCCTCTGCGTAATCTGCGGATTAAAAACTCTGGATTCATGAACACGAGGGTGCGCAACTAACTCAGACCTGGACTTCGCGGTAGAGCGTTTCTTTCCAGTTTTTGTTCCCGAGGCCGCGCTCGTGCGCTTTGTGGATGTAGGTCAAATCGTCCAGGTTGCGTTCCAGCAGATTGGTAAACCCGTAACTATCGACGGCGACCATATCGGTGCCCGCGACGACGGTTCCCATCGGCTTGACATCGGAGAGCCGCCCGCCGGTGGGGCCGTTTTTCATCAGAACGCTCATGCCGTCCAAAATCACCAGCGTCGGCTGGATCATCAACGGGAAATCCGAGACAACGCTATGGATATGCTGATGGAACTGGTTGCGGCGGCCTCCAAGGAGCCCATACCAATTCTTCATCGTCATGGAAGCGTGACAGAGGTTGTGATCTTTGCACGGAGCCAGGCCGATGACCTTCGTGGCGTGCTTGAATGGCTCGTTGAAGAAAGCCCAGTTTTTGAGGATCTCCCCTTCCATCTGGATTTGTGCAAACGAATTGGAATCCGGATAAAGCAGCGAGAGATTCAACTCGTCGGCCACGGCGCGGAGACCGCTTTTGAGGAAACACCCGGCGGGGCTGTTGATCGGGTTGTCAGCGACGAGAATTTTTGCGGCTCCGGCGGCGAGGACCAGCCGGGCAACGGCCCGCAGCGCGTCGGGATGCGTGGTGGCTCCCAGCGCCGCCGAGCGGTCAAACGCAACATTCGGTTTGATCACCACGATATCCCCTTTTTCGATGAAACGCTCCATGCCACCGAGCGCGCCAATCGCCGCGTTGATGGTCTTTTCGTGCGTCTGTCCATGCGCGATGGCCAGGGTGGGGAGCGTTTTGGGATCGTCGATTTTGTAGCTGGGGAGATGCAGCCCGCGCTCTTGCTGGAAGCCGGGGAGGTAATGTTCCGGGGTCCAGAGGGCGCGTCCGGCAAGGACCGACCCGGCGATGAGCGCTCCGGCTCCACCGGCCCGGATCAAAAACTCGCGCCGGGTGATCGCGGCTTCGGAGTCGGGCTCGCTCATTGGATTTCCCCTTTCAAATAGCTTTCCACAAAATGCCGCGCTTTCTCGCCGTCCTGGGCATCAAAAACGCCTCCGATCTCCCCTTCCCTTTGATAAATCACGCGCCATTTCCCAAAGCTCTGTGCCCGGAAGAGCTGTGCGCCATTGAGGGGCGGCAGCATCTCGGCTTTGCCGAACCGGGCGCAAAACGCGTTGTATTTCTTCCAGGCGGCAGCGGCAGCTTCGGGGGTCGTGACCATCAGGAAAAACGGCAATTTCTGGCCCTCAAAATCGTATTGGGCCTGGAAGACGTTTTTCAAAAATCCCTGCCCCTGCGCGTTCTCCAGCACAAACCCAACGCTCTCCGGGATCAAATGAGCGACCGGGAGCCGACGCCGCGCTTCCAGCCCGGTGTTGTCTTCGGGAATGGATTTGGCCCGGTTTTCGGCCAGCATCCTGGCGGCTTCCATCGTTTTGGGTTGCGAATCGGAAGCAATGATCTGGATGTAGTATGCCCCTTGGCGGAAGTAATAGCCGAGTTCTCCGGAATACCCCTCGGGGGCGAACGAAACCGCTTTGCCTTTGGGATCTCGCTCCAGGGCAAAAATGCCAAATGCGTTCACCGGGTTATCCATGCGGAATTCGTACACATCCACAAAACTCCCCGGGGCTTGCGAAACCTCGAACGAGCGGCAACGCAACGCCTGGAAATTGAACCCGAGATATGCCCCGGCCCGGCCATCGATCTTCTCAAAAAGGTTATCGGCGGAATAGAATTCGGTAGCCCCCATCGGCTTGAACCCGGCGATCTCCATCGGTTCGCCCGTGGCCGGTTTGGACGATTTGGAAGGGGCGGCCTCTTCGCCGTGATCGCTCCCTTCTTCGTCCGTAGTGGCTTCATGCAGCTCCGGTTTTTGGGTTGCCGCAGCGGCCGCATCGTCTGTTTTCAAAGCCCCGGCCCGGAGCGCATAAACCCCGGGGTCAAACTGCTGACCCTTGATCCAGATGGCCACCCCAATGCCAACCAGAAGGGCGACAATCGCGAAACTCGCAACCCGTTCCCCGATCGGCACGTCGGTTCGCACAAAACCGCGGCGGCACTTGCACTGTTTGCGGTCGGCACTCACGCGAAGTAACGTTCGGCCCGCCGGACGATTTCCGGGTAATCGGTCTTGAATTCGCAAGCTTCCCGTAGGGCGGCCAGATCCACACGGGAGGCATCCCGGGCCAGCGCCGGCAACGCGTGGTAGAGTTCGCGTGATTCGAGCCGGCCATCCATCTCGTAATAGCTGACGAACCGGGAAATATCCTGGAGGGCAAATCCCGATTCCGCTCCAAAGGCCCGACAGGAAGGGCACCCCGGGCAAAAGGCGCGGCGATGGGCCAGCGCGACTCCCTTAAGCAAATCAATCTGCGCCGCGGTGAGCGGTTTTTTGAAACTGCGGGCGGCTCCCGAATTCATTTCCATTTCGGCCACATTGTTGATCATCGAGCAGACCGCTGAAATACGCGGATCGCTCCAAACCGCATGGAATAAAGCTTCGTGAGTGGTCAGCCCGAGTTTGTCGAACTCCGGAATGCGCTTGGGAACTTCACCCAAGGCCCGCATCGTTTTCATGGCGATCAGCCCGATCCCTGCCTTGTAAGCCGCGTCCAGGGCGGCGTCGAATGCATCGCCTTTGGTGAAGAAAGGGCTGTAGCTCAACATGATGACATCGACAAAACCGCCTTGGGCCGCCGCGTTGAGAAAATCGACCACCTGCGCGTCATGGCAGGAGAAGCCGACTTTGCGGCATTTGCCGGATTTTTTGAGCTCTTCGACGACTTTCTTGAAAGCCTCGCTCTTGGGCCATTCCAGCGAGCCTTGATAAGCTTTCGGGCTGATGCCGTGGATGTAAAAAGCGTCCACATACGAGGTGCCCAGCGCGGCCAGTCGCCGGTCGATCTGTTCCAAAAGCTGCTCGGGTCCGTTCTTGGGGTGATCTTTGGTCACGAGAAAAATCTCTTTGCGCCGCTCGGGATACTTGGCCAGCCAGGCTCCGAAAATTTTTTCGGACTCTCCTTTGAGATAGCAATCTGAGGTATCGAAACACCGGATGCCCATCGACCACGCGATATCGAGATACTCGGGACTCAGCGCGGCCATCATGCCGCCCATCGAAAGCATCGAAATTTGCGGCCCGTTTTTGCCAAGCTGACGGGTGGGAAGAATTTCGCCGGTCGAGGGTGCGGACGCGGGGGCGGCGGGAGTCTCGGCGGCGTGAAGCAAAGAGGGGCCGACGGCGAGGGCAAGGGGGAGAGTCAGCGCGGTCTTGAGAAAATGGCGGCGGGAGTTCGGCATAGTATTGGAAGAGGGATACTGCTGCTTTGGGGTGGTAAGTGAGGGGTGATATTCCTCCAAAATCGCTTGACTCGCAAGCTCAATCCCGGAAGAGGGGCGACGCCAAACAGAAATCGTTTTTCTCCAAAAAAAAGTGCGCATGTCTCACTTTTAAGTTGCCGTTAAGAGCATAGGCTCATTAAGAATAGCTCCATTATGATGACTCCCTGCGATCTCGTCCCGATCACCGTATTGTCCGGTTTTCTTGGTTCCGGCAAAACCACGCTGCTCAATCATATTCTTAAAAGCGTGGACCGCACCCGGGTCGCCGTGATTGAAAATGACTTGGGGGAGACTTCCATCGAGCACGACCTCGTTTACCGCGTCGATCTGGGGCAGATCGATACCGTCCAGGGGCGCACCTGCTGTTCGGCGCGCGAAGAATTCGTCCGCCTCATGCGCGAACTGGCGGCCAACAAGTCCAATTTCGACCGGGTGATTATCGAAACGACCGGCGTGGCCCACCCCGGCATGATTGCCCACGCGATTCTTTGCGATCCGCTCCTGAAGGAAAGCTTTGTCCTGGATGGGATCGTCACGATCGTCGATGCCCTGCATATTCGCCAACACCTCAACGATGAAGGCCACGCGACCGAACAGATCGCCTATGCCGACGCCCTGGTCCTTAACAAGACCGATCTGGTTTCGCCGCAGGATTTGGCCGTGCTTACCCAGCAATTAAAGCTCATGAACTCGGAGGCGCAGCAATATGCCGCTGTTGAAGCCCAAGTGCCGGTTGCGGAGATTCTCTCCCTGGGCGGGTTCGACATGAAGCGGATCGAGAACGGCGTCTCGGGATGCTCCAGCCAGGCGTTTTGCGCGGAGAAAAAACCTCATTCCCATGAACACGAGATCAAGTCTCTCTCGGTGGCGATGGACGGGGAAATGGATGCGGAACTTTTTCAGGCCTGGATCGAAGGCTTTATCCAGCGACACGCCGACAATTTGTTTCGATCCAAAGGCATCCTAGCCATCCGGGGGTGTCCCGACCGGCTGATCTTCCAGGGAGTCCACGGGGTGTTCCGCCTGACGACCGGCGAGCCGTGGAACGGTGCGCCGCGCCAGACGCGGGCCATTTTCATCGGACGCGGACTTGACCGCAAAGAAATCGTCCGGGGCATCTCCTCGTGCAAGGTCAAATCGTAACGCCTGGCCTCGGAACGATATTGACTTATGCCAAGGCCAACTTGCCCCAGGCGAATCGAACACCGCCCCCCGGCACATTATTTCAAGCCCGCAGGCATCCCGTTATGCAAGATCGAGGAGATCGCCCTGGCTGCCGACGAACTGGAAGCGATGCGGCTGGCGGATTGTGAAGGGCTTTATCATCAAGATGCGGCAAAATGCATGGGCGTCTCGCGCCAGACTTTTGATCGCATCATTCACCGGGCTCACCAAAAGTCGGCTCAGGCTTTGGTGAACGGATTTGCTCTCCGCATTGAAGATACCGGCAGATCGAAGGAAGGTGATCTTATCAAGCGCCCAACAAAATCTTGCAGCACCAACGGACGGGTTCATAATTAGATCTATTTACAAAACGTAAATCAGATAAGATCATCCTTTAAATGAGCAGCATCGTCGTTACGGGTTCGGCCGGATTGATCGGCTCCGAAACCGTAAAAAAATTTCACCGCGAGGGATATGATGTCATCGGGATCGACAATGACATGCGTGCCTGCTTTTTCGGAACGGAAGGCTCAACCGTTTCCAATCGGCTGAAACTGGAACGCGAGTGCGAGCGTTATTCGCACCATCACGTCGATATTCGGGACCGGGAATCCATTCAGAGCATCTTTGCGGCACATGGAACGGAGATCAAAGCCGTGGTCCATTCCGCGGGGCAACCTTCCCATGATTGGGCGGTTCGCGACCCTCAGATGGATTTCACCGTCAACGCCAACGGCACCCTCAACCTCCTTGAAGCGACCCGTCAATACGCCCCGGAAGCTGTTTTCATTTTCACAAGCACCAACAAAGTCTACGGGGACACACCCAACCGGCTCCCCCTGGTCGAACAGGAAACCCGCTGGGAAATCGACCCCTCCCATCCTTTCCGCGACGGCATTGACGAAACGATGTCGATCGACCAGACCAAACATTCGCTTTTTGGAGCGGGCAAAGTCGCCGCCGACGTGTTGGTTCAGGAATACGGGCGTTATTTCGGGATGAAGACGGCGTGTTTCCGCTGCGGCTGCCTCACCGGGCCCGCGCACGCCGGGACGGAGCTTCACGGTTTTCTCGCCTACCTGATGAAGTGCACCGCCACCGGCAAGCCGTATCGGGTGTTTGGCTACAAAGGCAAGCAGGTTCGGGATAACATCCACAGCCACGACTTGATCGAAGCGTTCTGGCAATTCTTTAAAGCCCCCCGTCCCGGCGAAGTCTACAACATCGGCGGCGGGCGTCACTCGAACTGCTCCATGCTGGAAGCCATCGCCCTTTGCGAAGAAATTTCCGGGCGCAAGCTGGAGCGGACCTACGTCGAGGACAACCGCATCGGCGACCATATCTGGTGGATCAGCGATGTGAGAAAATTTCAAAGCCATTATCCCGACTGGGCTTACTACTACAGCACTCGCGAGATCCTGATGGAAATTTACCAGGCTTTGCCCCATTCAAAATGAAGCTCCTCATCACGGGCATTTGCGGATTTGTCGGCGGCACCCTGGCTCGTGCGCTTCACGAAATCGAGCCCTCGGCCGAGATCGTCGGGATCGACAACTTTATCCGGCCCGGTAGCGAACTCAACCGGATCAAACTGAAACGGCGGGGCATCAAAGTGCATCATGCCGATCTGCGCAGCGCGAGCGACATCGATGCGCTCCCCCGGGCGGACTACGTCATTGATGCCGCCGCCAACCCGAGCGTTCTGGCCGGAGTGGACGGCCAAACCAGCAGCCGCCAGCTCCTCGAACACAACCTCGGCGGCACCCTCAACCTGCTCGAATATTGCAAAGCCAACCAAGCCGGGTTCACCTTATTGAGCACCAGCCGCGTCTACTCCATCGCGCCGCTGGCCCAATTGCCGGTCAAGACCGTCAACCGGGCGTTTGAACCCGATCCGGCCCGAACGCTGCCACCGGGGTTGAGCATCGAAGGAGTCGGCGAGACGTTCAGTGTTCAGCCGCCGCTCTCGTTATACGGCAGCAGCAAGCTGGCCTCGGAACTCCTGGCGCTCGAATACGGCGCGACTTTTGGCTTTCCGGTCTGGATCAACCGATGCGGCGTCCTCGCAGGCGCGGGGCAATTTGGCCGGGCCGACCAGGGGATTTTCGCCTACTGGATCAATGCCTATCTGCGCCGCAAGCCGCTCAAATACATCGGATTCGGCGGAACCGGCGCGCAGGTTCGCGACGCCCTTCACCCGGCGGACCTCGCCCCGCTGCTTTTAAAGCAAATACACCGGTCTTCCCAAAGCGGCATCCCTCAAACCGTCAACCTGGCCGGGGGGCGCAGCCAATCGATTTCGCTGGCCCACCTTTCCGATTGGTGCGCGGAACGTTTGGGACCGCATGAGATCGGGATCGACTGCACCCCGCGTCCCTTTGATATTCCGTGGATGGTGCTGGACAGCGCACTGGCCCGCAAGACGTGGGGCTGGCAACCGGAGCGGAGCCTCGATGATATCCTCGACGAAATTCTGCTCCACGCCCAAAATCACCCCGACTGGCTTGAACTCTCCGCGCCATGAACTCCCCGAGCGACCTTCAGCGCATCTACAAACAACGATTCGAGTCCAAGCGGACGTATCGGGAGGCAGTCTGGAACGTCCTCATTTCGGATTTCTTCGAACGCTATGTTTCCAGGACCGCTGCCGTTTTGGACCTGGGATGCGGATATGGAGAGTTCATACGCCTCATTCATTGCGGCAAAAAATTTGCCATGGACCTCAATCCTGACAGCAAAGAGGGCGTCCCGCCCGAGTGCGAGATGGTGATCCAGGATTGCAGCGAGCCTTGGCCTCTTGCTCCCGCGACTCTGGATGTCGTTTTTAGTTCCAATTTTTTCGAGCATCTCCCGGATAAAAATGCGTTGGGCCGAACGCTGGACCATGCGCAACAAGCCCTGAAGCCGGGCGGGAGTTTCATTGCCCTCGGACCCAACATCACCCGGGTGCCCGGACGTTATTGGGACTTTTGGGATCATCATATCCCTTTATCCGAAAAATCTCTGGGCGAGGCGCTTACCAACCGGGGCTTTCGCCTCCGGGAATGCCGGGCTTCATTCCTTCCCTACACGATGGAAGGCAAGAAAGAAGCGGCTCCCTGGATGATTGCCCTATATCTCAAACTGCCGTTTTTGTGGCCGATTTTGGGGCATCAATTTCTGATCGTCGCTGAGAAACAATGAAAACGAGCGTACCCCCCGCCCCGGCTCACCCCCTCACCCTGCTTTCGATCGTGGTCCCGGCTCGCGATGAAGAGGGATGCATCCTCTCCGGTCTTCAGCATCTCCATATCGAGTTGGATTTGCGGGGCGTGCCGCATGAGATCATCGTCGTGGACGACGGCAGTTCGGATCGCACCTGGGATCTTTTGCAAAATCAGGCCCGGATAATGCCCGTCTTGCGCCCCTTCCAAAATCCCGGAGAGCACGGCTTTGGCCGGGCGATCGTCTACGGCATCGACCAGATGAAGGGGGATGCCGTGGTCATCACCATGGCGGATGAATCCGATGACTGCCGCGACGTGGTGGTCTACTGGAAAAAGCTCAACGAAGGGTACGACTGCGTCTTTGGCAGCCGCTTTATGCCAGGCGGCGGTGTCATCGACTATCCCCGGATCAAGCTGGCCGTGAACCGGCTTGCCAACTTTTTCATCCGGATGCTCTTCAATATCCGGCTCAACGATACCACCAACGCATTCAAAGCTTACCGCAAAACCGCGATTGACGGGTGCCGTCCCTTCCTTTCCCCACATTTCAACCTGACGGTGGAACTCCCGTTGAAAGCGATTGTCCGGGGTTTCACCTGGACCGTCGTCCCCATCACCTGGCGCAACCGACGCAGCGGAGAAGCCAAATTAAAATTAAGAGAGATGGGCAGCCGCTATCTGTTCATCTGCCTTTATCTCTGGCTGGAAAAATATTTCAGCCGGGGCGATTACCAGAGGAAATGATGCGCATGGAACTTTTTCAAATGAACCGTGATTCCAAATTGTCTCATCCTTTAAACCCGATGGATTCACGCCAGGGCCGTTGGTTCCTGATCCTCTCCCTTTTACTTTTTGCGATAGCGCTGGGGCATTATCTCTGGGCGGTCAGCGTGGGATGGGGCAACACCATTTCCGAGCACCATGATTTCAGGCAAACCCAATGCGCGATCACGACGTATTACATGGTCAAGGAGCCGTTCAAGCTCGCTTACGAAACGCCGGTGATGGGACTTCCCTGGTCCATCCCGATGGAATTCCCAATTTACCAATGGGTGACCGCGTCAATCGTCCGGTTGTTTTCCACCCCTCTCGAACAGACCGGGCGTTTTGTCGGGATCTGCTTTTACCTGCTCACGCTGGTGCCCGCATATTTCCTTCTGGGCTCATTGAACGTCGCCCCCCGGCACCGCTGGATTGCTCTCTCGGTGCTCCTCGTCAGCCCTTTCTACACCTACTGGTCGCGCACATTCATGATGGAGACGACCGCCCTGTTTTTAGGCGTCAGTTATCTCGCATGCTCTATCCAAACACTCTCCCGTCCCTCGCGCCGGGTCACTGCGCTTGCGGTGGCGTGCGGAGTGTTGGTCGCGCTTGCCAAAGCCACCACCTTCCCGGCGTTTGGGGCGGCCATTGCCCTCTATGGCTTGCGCGAATATTTGAAGTGGCCGCTGCAATGGCCCGGAACCCAGGTCGCCGTTCGTCAAGGGATGCGCCTTGCGCTTCTGCTCGGCATCCCGCTCCTGGCT
Organism: uncultured Spartobacteria bacterium; assembly: GCA_903933715.1. Taxonomy (GTDB): domain Bacteria; phylum Verrucomicrobiota; class Verrucomicrobiia; order Chthoniobacterales; family Chthoniobacteraceae; genus UBA695. The sequence goes on along the minus strand of CAIZLD010000010.1, from coordinate 91,125 downwards.
GCCCTTGCCTGGACGCACTTTGCAGATTCCGTTAAGTTACAAAATCCGTTGGGCTATACCATTTCATCCTCCGTCCTCACCGCCTGGAATTATGGGACGCTGGACCAGAAGCTCTCCCTGGATACCTGGATCGAAATTGCCGGGCGCGTTTGCACCTTGTTTTCCACAGACGGCGTATTCTGGACTCTTTGCCTGCTCTCTTTGGGTTTGGTTTTGCCGCTGACGCGCTGCCGCTGGAAGGAAATCCTGGCATGCACCCTCCTCTTTGCCCTGGCCCCGGTGATCTTTACCAACCTCCATTTTGTGCACGATTATTATATGTGTGCGAACGGCATTTTCCTGCTTGCGGCGGCCGCATTCCTCGTCATCGGCATTTTGGAAACCCCCGGCTGGCAAAATGCGGGGCTCTCGGCCATTGCGATCCTGATTGCAATGGGAAGCTACGGGCATCAAGCCACCTACCTGGGGCTCCAGCGGCTCAACGCAACCGGGTTTATTCCGCTGGCTCAAAAAATCCGCGAGACGACGACGCCGGATGCCATCAATATTTTCCTCGGCTTTAATATCTCCCCCATGCTGCCGTATTACAGCGAACGCCGCGCCTTGATGATCCCCAAATCACCCGTTTTGACCGAGGAGGCCGTCCGAAAAGCGCTCCTCGCCTTGCGCGGACAAAAAATCGGCTACGTCCTCATCACGGCGGACCCCAAAAGCCAGATCCAGCCTCAGCGATTCCTGGAGGACCTCAAAGAAATCGGGTTAAAGCCTCAGGGGATCATTCCGATCGAGATGCGATAAGCTCGAGGAGGCATTCCCCCGTTTTCATCGGGCTTGGTTTTTTCTGATCTGGCCAACGGTCTTCAAAAGCTCCACCAAACGCTGTTCAAAAACAGTCGCCGTCCTTTTGGTGACAAAAATATTTTTTAAACTACGAAAGATTCTGGCCGGTCGAAGCAAATAACTTAGCCCATAAAAAAGGCACATCCCTGTGACACGGTAAAACACCAGTTCCCGCGGCCCCATGTTTTCGCAATACGTGCTCGATTTCGTCAAATCCATCTGACAAAGAAGTGTCCGATAGTAGTCGTCGTCCAGTTCGGGAATCCTCCCGGTTTCCTGAAGATAGCGGAATAAATCGCTGCCCGGGTAGGGCGAAAACAGATAGATCGGCGCGTCATCCACCCCAATGATCGCGAGCTTCATTTGAAACCAAATCGTCTGCAATGTATCCCAGCGTGTTTCCTTTGGAAATCCCGCGATCAAATTGCACCGCAATGACAAACCGTTCCTCTTGGCGGAACGCATCGAGCCCAACATCCTGTCGAGTTTGATTTTCTTTTTGATGTATTCCAGCATCTTTGGCGACCCGGATTCCGCCGCGTAGACCAAATATTTGCAGTTGGTCTCAGCCATGAGCTTGGTCACTTCCTCGTCCAACGCTTCCGAACGGGTTCCCGATGGCAGCGACCAGGAAATATTAAGTTTTCGCTCTTTGAGAAGCCGACCGAATTCCATGATCCAATCTTTTTTGACAACCGCCGTCAGATCAAAAAATTCAACGGTATCAATCTTGTATTTCCCGACATAGCCTTCAATTTCGTCCACCACATCTCTCGGATCGCGGGCATGGTATCGTTGCGTCCACATCTCCTTGCTGGAACAAAACGCGCACTGAAACGGGCATCCGCGCGTGGCAAGGATCGGCATGCTCCGCCCGTCATTGATCCCATGCCCATAACCGCCGCCGAGATACGCTTCCAGCGGCAGCAAATCCCAGGCGGGGCGCGGAATGCTTTCCAAATCCTCTATTCGCGGCCGACGGGGGGTCTGGACTATCGTGCCATCGGGCGCGCGATAAACAATGCCCGCGACCTTCTCGGGAGTTGCAAAGAAATTCCGCGCGATGTCCACAATCGCCGATTCGCCTTCGCCGATCGCGCATAGCTCAATTTCCGGGGTCGTTTCGAGAACCTTCACCGGAATCGCTGTCGCGTGTTCGCCGCCCAAAATGACCGGGATATCCGGAAACTCCTCTTTGATTGCGCTGATAATCTTGCGGACAAAAAGCCATTCCTGGCTAAACATGCAAGAAACGGCAATGAGGCTGGTTTTTTTGGGAATCCGCTCCAGAATTTCGCTGATTTTGAGTCCCCTCACCCGGCAAACCGGATCTTCGTAAACCAGAATCTGCTCGATCGCCTCCCCAACGCCGTCGATCGGAGTGACTTCAAACCCGGCCTCCAGCAATGATGCCGATAAATAGGCGAGTGCCAAGGGGGCCGTCGCCGGGGCGCTAAATGAATTCAACGACGAAATGACAGGCGGGCGAACCAGCGTAATGTGGTTAATCTTTGGGGCTGTAGAGTTGGTTGGCTCGGATATCGAGGGCATAAGCGTTTACAACGGCCAAGTGGGAGCGGTTAGGGAAACGAGATCGCAATAATTATGAGCAGCAAAGTGGAACCTGGCCATCAGGAGGTCAAGCGCCTAATCCGGGCGATGGATTTTGGCGATGCCGTTAATCGGATCGACTTGGAGGGTGGCGTAGTTTTTTGCGGGTGCCGGCCAGGTGTCGGTCTCCCCATGCACGGTGAGAAACCAGGCGCCCAGGCGGGAGAGGTCGGTCGAGCCGTCGGGCCGGAAGCAGAAATAGCAGGCATCGTAGTGATTCCCGATTCCCGGCAGCGCAAGCCGGGGGTCGCCAGCGGAGCTCCAGATTTTGTTGCGGCTCGCATCCGCAATCAGCGTGGAATAGGTCGCGTTTTCGTCCATAACCAGCGTGCCGGGCAGCCGTTGCAACTTGCCCAGCGGTTTGGTTGATTGGTTGGCTTCGTCGTACTGAAACAACTGGAGCGCCCGGAAGGCACGCCCGGAACCGGGGAGGTTCGGATCGGCATATCGGTAAAAGCGCACCTCCACTTTGCGATTACTGGCCAGCGCCGTCTGACGCGCAAGCGACAGGTTGCTGAGCAGCATTTGAGAGCCCATGCTCACCTGCTTTGCTTTGAGAAAAGTGGTCAGGCCCGGCATCGTGAAGCTCGCAATCACCGCGATCATTGAGATCACCACCAGCAATTCGAGGAGGGTAAACCCGGAACGGCGGAATGAGCAAAGCGGCTTCATGGGGCAAACTTCCGGTTGCTCACGATTCGGAATCGATAATAGCTGTCGGCATTAAACCGGTTTGCGGTTTTTGGAAACCTCGTTGGATTGCCTCCCGTGTTCGTGGCAAAGTCGGGGAGATCCGGATCGTTGGGATCGATATAGCGTTCGATGATTGTGCAGCCGCGGGACTCGGCGAGCACCGGGTCTTTTGACTCGTCCCAGGTGGCCCATTGCTCGGGGGTGCTGCGCCCCGCTGAGGATTGCTTGAGCACCTGCACCCGGTAATGCACCGCGTAGGTGTTGGATTTGGTCGTCAAGCGAGGATAGAGGGTCGTGTAAACGCGTTCCCGGAGGTTGTCGCCGGTCAAGCGGTTCTGGTTCCAGAACGCGGGCATTTCCGCAAGCGCCTTCCCGGTCGGGACGATATGCAGATCGCAGATTTCGGTGGCGGATTTGAACAGATCCTTTTCATCAAATTTTTTTGCGAATTGGCTAAGGGTCTCAATCTGCGAATCCTTTTTCGCCGCGCTGGAGGCGTTGTTGATGTCGATTTCCTGGCGGATATCGAGGCTGGCATCCCCGCTTTTGTAGCTGCCGGAGGCGGCATTCGGAATCACTCCCAGTTTTTCCGCTTTGAACACGGCCCGCAGGGCGGTGGAACGCTCGATGTATGTGAACGGCATGAGTTGATAATTCAGATTGACCTTGCCGGCGGTTGAGAACGGTTCGCTAACGGCATACGGCTCGACCACCGGCATCCAAAAGAGATCCATGATCAAATGATCCGGTATCGTCTTGGTATACGCCGGATGCTGGCGCAGCCCGACTGTTCCCGAAGTGGGGAAATCGGGCCCCTGGGGGCGGAACAGTAGCGTTTTCCAAGGCGTGCCGGAGCCGATCCCGGTCGGCAGAGAGCCAAACATTCCCGGGGAAGGGATCATCCGGCTGGGGGAAAAGCAGGTTTGCCCCGGCGCGGTGCAGGTCTGGTTTTGATAAAAATAGGACGGCTGAGGCGGGGATAAATCGAGCCCGGCCCGGTCCCCTTCATCAGGCTTGTTGATGTAGGCTCCATCCGGGCTGTCCGCCAATCCGGTATCGAAATCCCCCGTGGCTTCGGGGCGGTCGGCATCCGGCGCGTTCGGGTAAATATAGGGGCAACAACCGGGGGCGGGAGTCACGTCCGAAAAATAGAGGCGACCGCTATCCCCCGCAGGATCTGTTGCGTTTTTTCGAAGGTCCGCGGTCGTCTTGAAATGGGAAAGTTGGCAGGAGTTGGAATCGAGGCTCCCGTAATTAGGCTGCGGCAGGTAAAGCTCATTGGCTCGGTCGTTCACGGTCGCTTTTGCCGCAACCAACCGGTAATCCCCATGTCTTAGTACAATGCTGCGCACGATGTCGTATTCTTCGCGAAAGAAGGCGCCCGCCCCCCGGTTTGCAAGGCCCGTGATGGCGTCGGTTCCGGGGTTTCCGGGGGCATGGTGTGCGTTGCCAACCCTGCCCGCGTTCCACGGGGCGGACGATCCCATGCTGTTAAAGATCCACCATTGCTCTTTTTCGGTTTGCGTGCCGCCAATGAGAGGGGTGCCTTGATCGGCAATCCTGGGGACCGGCAACAGAGGAGCGGCGGGCAGGTGCAGATTAAAAGTCTGGTAAAGCTGGGAAGTGGTTTTGGAGTAAAGTTTAAGGGTGATATCTCCGCCGCTGAAGTTCATCGTTGGAGCTGCCGGAGAATCCGGAAGCGTGATTCGCAGCGGCTTTGAGACCAGAGATAAAGGGTTCTGAAATGCCGCAAAATATCGCCAGCCTCCGGGTCCGCCGTAACCGCTTCCATGATCCATGCTGGAGGCATTCGCGGTGTAATCGACCGTGGCGGAATCGGAGGTGAAAAGAGATTTCCCGTTGAGCTGGAATGCCCCCGGAGCGGTCAATCCCGAGACCACCAGGCGCATATCAGGGGTGATAAAGGTCAACCCTTTCATGACGCTGAAAAAATCCGGGACAATCACCGCCTGCACCATGCGTTGCCCGGCGGCCAATTTCGTTCCCGAGAGCATCGGGTTGGCCGGGGTATTGCTGCCGAGCGTCGGATCACTCCCATCCGCATTGCAAATAAAACCAATCGCCAGTTCCGATAACGTCAATGCCCGGCCAAACCCGGCGGTTGCCCCTTTCTGGGTCGGGATCACCCACCCGATTCCGTTGGGAGAAGGCCCGGTAAACCGGCATGAAGCGTCGGTGATATTGCCGTCGTAGAGGTTCGTTGAGCGAATATAGTCAAAAATCTCGGTCAAAATCTGGTCCCGGTCTGCGGGATATTTGTCGCGGAAATTCCCCCCAAAACCTGGCACTGCCTTGGATGTGAGGCTCTGCAAATAGCTATAGAGATTCAGATTCCTCGGAATGGAGATGTCGGCACTTGGGCTTTTGCCGTTCTGCCGCTGGAAATAATACGGCTGGCCGCCAACTGTCGAACAAAACGCGATCAGTTTGTCATAGGGAGTGACGTAGTTGGCAGCGAGTCCGCTATGGATCGGCCAGCAGGCGATGCGCGGCTGATTAAATAGATTCAACTCCGGCGCGCAGCTGTGGGCCGTGAGAAAAAATTTTCCCTGTTCGATTTGGGTTCCGGTCAGGCCGACGGCATTGGTTCCCGTGTGAAGCGGATTGAACATCAATTCGTCCACGCTGGCATAAAGGCGGTCCGTATCCGCCGCGATTGCCGCGTTTGGAATGGCGGTCCCGGCATTGGAACCGCCTCCGTTAACACGGGGCGTTAGGAGAAAAATATCACTGGCTGTGAGTGCCGGGAAAACGGTGGAGAGACAAGTCGTGGCGGGGTGCCCGGGGTAGCGCTGCCATTCGTTCCGGGCGGGCTGATAGAGCCCCAGGCTTTGTTCCAGTGTGGTCTTTGCACGCGGGATATCCCAATAAGTCCCCTCGCTGGCGGTGTTGATGTTGATCTTGCAGGTCTCGTCGTCGGTCCAAAAAGCAATGCGCCCCACGATGGGGTTATCCCGGGTAGGCGATTTGTAAGCCGTGCTGCCGGTGGCCGGCCACATCGCTATGTTGGTTCCACCGGTTGACGCGGTCAGGGTGCCATCGCGCAGGATGTACATCCAGCGGACCGGCATCGGAGCCGGGTTGGCATCGCTCTGCTTTGCAACCGGCGCACTTGTAATCGCACATCCGGCGATCACCCCCGACGCCGAGGGATCGAAAATGGGGTAACGAAGAATGCCGCTGGCATCCTGGCAGGGGGCATTAAGATCGGTATATTGGGCTTTTTGTTCACCCCAATCCGGCGGCACTTCGGCAGCCGCCGCGAAGCTGCTGATTTGGCTCGCCGTGATCTCCATGTCGCTGGAGGAATAAAGCTTGTAATAGGCCAAGGGAGCCGAGGCGCCGCTGGCATTGGCGTAGGTGCGTATCATGCCGGGCTGGCTGACCCAGGCCTCGCCGCTGCCACGCGAGGTGGCTTGCTTGATCTGGCCCATTACGAGGTTAACCGAAAGATCGGCAAGCTGCTTTGAGCGCGCTCCGCTATCGCTTTGTAAGGTGGCGGTGGTCTCGACGGTAACGCTGGAGAAAAAAGCGATGATCAACACCGTCATGAGCGCGAGAAAACTCAATACGATGATCAGGGCAATCCCCCTGCGGTTGGGATACGGCGGATTCATCCTAATTTCGGCTCCATTTGGCCCCGCGAAGGGCGACGTCTGTGGTGAAAATCCGATAGTTGAGTTTGTTTTTTTGCAAGGTGGTTTCCAGCATTTTTAAATCCCGGGCATAGCCGGGATTGGCTGAATTTTGAAGATCGCCCACGGTTGTAAACAGCCCCTCCAGGCCCAGGGACGGCATCGTTGTAGCGCTCCCCAGAAAACGCCGAAAGGAGGCTTCGTCCACCGCGACCATCGTGACTTGGATGACCGGCGGAAGCTGGTTTTTGGTGCTACAATTCTCATCCGTCAGGCCGTTCGGGCCGTCGCTTGTGGAATCGTAGGCGTATGACGGGGCGAGATTTGCCCCGGTGGGGTCCTCGCGGGAAGAGAGCTTGGGCAGCAGGATTAAGGCAACGACGTTTTCGGCGAGCCCATGGGAATAGAGAGCTCGCTGCGACGGCGTGGCGGGTAACCAGGCATTGGGGTTGGAATAAACGGACAGGTTTTCCGAAGGCTCCATGTATTCCATCAGGCGAAAGCGGTGGCGCGCCGGAAGCGTGAGGAACGCCGGGCGATGGCTCTCTTCACCAAAGGAAACGAAAAAACCCCAGGTGTTGAGCAGGTTCTCCAGCCCTGCGTTGCTGTTGCTGTAGCCCAAAGGAGCCTGAAAAAAAACCTCGTGCGTGTTCTGCAACCCTGGCTGGCACTTGAAGCGGAGTTCGGATTGGCGACCGAACGATTTCGGCGTCCCGTTATAGTTCGCCTGAGAGGCCGAGATTCCCGCACTGTCAAAATAATCCCAATACGGATTAAGCGTGGCCTGGCTCAAGCGGTTGGTGAGCGACTCGAACGCAGCCCTCGCTTCGCGGAACTGCTCGGTCCTCGCATTGGCAGCGCACCAAATATCGCTGGTCTGGCTGGTCATCGAGACCAGGACAACCAGCAGCAGTGAGATCAATGCGGTGGAAATCAACAGTTCAACCAGAGTAAAACCGTTACGCCATAGGGCTGGGGCATTCATGAATTGCAAGAGACAAGCGCGTAAGGGGGCTTGCTTAGCACCGGACAGCCCCCTTTTGCGAGATTTTCCGTAATCGGCCGCTTTTCGGGACGATTTAGGATATACGCAATGTAGCGTATCCCCAAAATAAACTTTACATCCTACGGAAAATTACGCACCATGCGTCCGTTAGCCCAACCAACCCAATCGTATGTTTAAGAATTTCCTCAAAATCGTCACCAGCTTTTTAGCGATGGGGATTGCCGTCAATGGCTACGCAAACGTCATCATCTCCATTGACAATACGGGCGCCAATGATCCGGTGAATACCGCTCATCCGCGGGTATGGAATTTCGGAGTAACCGAAGCAGGGGCCGCTTATTTCCAGAAAAACGGCATCACTTTTGATACGGCCATATTTGATGCCAAGGTGTTTCAAAACACCACGGAACCGATTGTTTTCACCCTCTATTCGGGTCTGGGCGGAAAGGTGGCAGGGAACACCGTTCTCGCTTCGGTTTCCAAACCGGCTTCAGACTTCAATCAGCAATATACCGGGGGAGCGAGCGTCTTCAAAATCACTCCGGAAGTTTTCACCATGGGTTACTATTCTGTAACCTTGACGACTACTGCTCCAGACAAGACCAACCAGGAGTACTTCCTGAAAGACGGGACGCTTTCTCTGCTCACCAAAACTGCGAGCGGAACCTACAGCACTCTCGCTTCCAATTACTGGCTTAAGGATAATAGCGTGGGAAATGCGACCAGCACGTTCAATGGAACGGGCAGCCTTACCGATAATGGCGGGGGAGCGGTCATTGGAGTGGCTCCGGAACCGAGCACGGTGCTTGCGTTGATCGCGATTACCGGAGTGAGCTTTGGAGGCTCTTTCCTTCGCCGGATGAAGAAATCGGCGTAACGCATTCGAAATTTTTTAAGAAAGAGAGTCGCTCAGGGATGAGCGGCTCTTTTTTTATTATTGGAGGACTGGAGCGTTGGCCAAAAAAGAATTCGGCAAGTGCCGCGAGGCTGGGCGAATCTCGGTTTTTTCGGGATAAGAGAATCCGCAGATTTCGCAGATGAACGCAGATTTTTGCTGAAATAATCGGCGAAAATCTGCGCAATCTGCGGATAAATCCCCTGTCTTCATGCGAAAAGCTTCATGATACTATGCAGTAGTCACTTGTTTTTTACGCCGCGCAAATCCCCAACCCAACCGGCGCATCCCATGATAAACAAGACAGCTCCCGCGGCGGACATCAGCCAGGAAGTCAAAATCCCCCAGGCCAGAAAACAGGAGCCCAGCGCGAGCACCGCAGGCCAGAGCGTCGGTTCGGGCAATCTCTCCGGCAATATTCCGGGAGCAGCGGTGTGATTGCGGCCCGGCTTTGAATCAGGCTCTTCGAAGTTCCCGGCGGGTTTGTCATTCATGTTCATATTTCTCCCAGTTTTTTGCTTTCACGAAGCCAACGCGCAATCATCACCATGATGGCCCAGAAAAAAATCGCGCTGCCAAATGTCCACATGAGCGCCCCGCCCAATTGCTGATCCGCAATTTGCGTCAGCCCCCATTTTTCACGGATCAGCGAGAGCGCGCCAAGCTCGTCCTCGGGATGGGCATAGCCGGAATAAAACGGGGTCGCCGAAATCGTAAAGATGATCCCCAGCAACGCATTGGCCGTGGCGCCAATGGAGAGATAGATCATCGAGCCGAGAGGGGAAATCCGGGAGAAGGGGAGCGGCGCAAAAACCGGCCACCAGAAAATGGTCCCGGTGACGAGAAACGTCAGGTGCTCAAAAATATGAATGCCCTCGTTCACCAGCGTGGCATTGTAAAGAAACGGGAAATGCCAGATCCAAAGGGTCGCCGTTCCCAATATCCAGGCAGTCACCGGCTTCCGAAGAATCCGTTCAACCCTCGCCGCGGGTTCCCAGCGCAAGATGGCGGCCGCCAATTCTTCCGGGATGCCGAGCACAAGCAGCGGAGGCGCCAGGATATTCAAGAGGATATGCTGGGCCATGTGCGCGCTGAAAAGGTAATCATCCCCCAAAGAATCGAGCGGCGAAACCAACGCCAGGAACAGGATTACCACGCCCGCAACAAAAAGGAGCGTTGCGCGGTTGAGCCGAAATTGGACGGCCCACAAGTAGACGAAAAGGAGCAGGAGGCAGCCCGCCACCACCGAAGGATGAAACTCCCAGCCGGAGACAAGCAGATCCCTGCCGTTCATATAAAACCCCACAAATAGACTATCGAAAAAATCACCACCCAAACGCCATCCACAAAGTGCCAGTACAGAGAGATCGAGCCCATGGCGACAGGCGAGGGTTCACTGCCGTTTTTCCGCGCGCTTAAACCAAACAAAATCATCAACAACGCCAGGCCGACCGCGACATGCAGCCCGTGAAAACCGGTCAGCGTGAAAAAAGTCGTCCCGAAAAGATTACGGCTGATCGTGATCTGGTCCCGCAACAAGCGGGCGTATTCAATCCCCTGCCCGACCAGAAAAATCAGGCCGAGCCCGACCGTTGCCGCAAGCCAGAAACGCACTCGGGCCCGTTCCCCGTCTTTCAAGCAACGGTCCGCCTGCCACAAGGTAAAGCTGCTGCTGAAAAGGGCCACCGAAAAGATGCCGCTTTGAATCACGTTGAGCGCGTGGGCCGCTTTCGTCCCCAACTCCCCGGAGGTGTGGTAAAAAGCGTAGGCGAGAATGAGCAGCAGGAAGAACACCGATTCCGAAAGGAGAAACAAAATCATCCCCAGCTTGTTGCGCTCAATCATGATCGGTTTCCTCCTTTTTTCTGAAATCCCAAAAGGGCCGCCATCCCCGCGCGGGAGGGGTGGCCTCGAAATTCTCAACCGGGGGCGGAGAGGTTGTCGTCCATTCCAAAGTCCATGCGTCCCATGGATTATTACCCGCCACCGCCCCGTTGCGCAGGCTCCTCACCACGTTCCAAATAAAAACCAGGATCGCGAATGCCAGCACAAACGAGAAAAGTGATGAGACGAGATGCAACGTCGTGAGCGGCGGACGATCCAGAAAGGTGTAAGCGCGCCGGGGCATCCCGGCCGCACCCAGCCAGTGCATGCCGAAAAACGTGCCGTTGAAGCCAATCACCATGAGCCAGAAATTGAGCCGCCCGATTTTTTCCGAGAGCAGTCGGCCCGTCACCTTGGGAAACCAGTAATAGATTCCCGCGAACATGGCGAACAGCGTCCCCCCAAGCAAAACATAGTGAATATGCGCCACGACGAAATAGCTGTCGGTGAGTTGCCAATCAATCGGGATGGCCGCAAAAGCCACCCCGCTCAAGCCGCCGATAGTGAACTGGATCAGGAACGCCGTGGCAAAAAGCATTGCCGTCGTAAAGCGGATGGAGCCGCCCCACATCGTCGCAATCCAGTTGAAAATCTTGATGCCGGTCGGGACCGCAATCAGCATACTGCTCCCCGCAAATACATACAGCACGAGATAGCTCAAGCCGGTCGCAAACATATGGTGCATCCAGACGGCGTAGCTCAGGAAAACAATGGCGACCGTCGATGCCGCCAGGAAGTCATACCCGTAAATCATTTTGCGAGAAAATACCGGGATGACCTCCGATATCACGCCGAACGCAGGCAGGATCAGGATGTAAACCTCCGGGTGCCCGAACAGCCAAAAATAGTTCTGCCAAAGGAGCGCCGAACCGCCGTGCGCGGGGGAGAAAAAATGGGCGTTGAGCTGCCGATCGGCTAGAATCATCACCAGCGCCGCATTGAGCGCGGGCAGGGCGAGGATAACGAGGAAGGAGTTGAAAAATGTCATCCAGACAAACAGGGGCGCGCGGGTCAATGTCATCCCGGACGTGCGCATCGTCAGCACGGTCACGATGAGATTGATCCCGGTCGCCACCGAACCGGCCCCCATCACCAGCAGGCTCAACGCCCAATAATCGAGGCCGGGATGGGATGAATAAGCTTTCTCCGTCAGCGGGGCGTAGCTGAACCATCCGGCATTGGGCGCGCCGCCCGCCATGAAGCTGAAATAAATCATCAAGGCGCCAAAAAAATAGAGCCAGAACCCGAGCGCATTGAGCCGGGGAAACGCCATGTCGCGGGCACCGATCATGAGCGGCACGAAATAGACGGAAACCCCGAACAAGAGCGGCATCGCCATGAGGAAAACCATCGTCGTTCCGTGCATGGTGAAAAGTTGGTTGTATGTCTCCGGCGACATGAAATGAGCGTGCGGCTCCATCAACTGAATGCGCATCGCTATCGCCAGCCCGACGCCGACAATAAAGAAAACAAACGCCGAGACGATGTACATGATCCCGATCTGCTTGTGGTCAACCGAAGCAATCCAGCTAAAGATGCCGCGATACTCCTTCATATCGGCCAGCGAACTGATGGGGCGTTGCGCCGGGGATTCTTCGCTCATTTCAAGGCCTCCAGGTAAACCGCGATGTCGCGCGCTTGGGAATCGGTTAGTTTAAGACTCGGCATATTGCAACCGGGCTTGATGGCTTGCGGATCTTTGATCCACGCGGTGAGTTGCTCCAGGTTATTGGGGCTTGCCCCGGCCCCGAGCGTCTGGCGGCTGCCGACGTGCGTCAAATCCGGCCCGACGGTTGATTTGGCTTGAGTTCCCGCAATCGCATGGCAGTTCATGCAGGTCTGCTCTTGGAATAGCTTCGCCCCGCGTTCCGCCTCCGGGCCCGCCGGTTTGCCCGGCACCCGAAGCTGGCTTCGGGTCCACGCCGCGAACTTCTCCGGCGATTCCACGATCACTCGGATTCCCATCAGCGCGTGTTGCCGTCCGCAATACTCGGCGCAAGTGCCCAGGAAGATCCCTTCGCGCGACGGGGTGAGCCAGAGATAATTTTGGTTGCGCGGAATGGCATCCACCTTGGCCGCCAGGTTGGGCACCCAGAAATCGTGGATGACATCGGCCGATTCGATCTGCAGCAGCCATTTTTCCCGCACGGGCAGGTGTAATTCATTGGCCGTTACGACCCCGGACTGCGGATACCGGTATTCCCACCACCATTGATGTGCATTCACGATGACATTCGGGGCCGGATGCACGACCGGCGGATTGACGATTTTCATCGTATAGGCCGTGCCCACCAAAAGCGTTAGCAGGATCAATGCCGGGACGACGGTCCACAATGTCTCCAGCCTTGGATTTCCCGGGTCTTGGAACGGTTTGGCCTGGCCCGGCCGCTCGCGAAACCGGATGACCGCATAGACGACCAACGACGCGACGGTCAAAAAAATGACGGCGGAGATCGCGAGGTCAAAATAGAACAGACGGGCAATGGCGCGAGCCTGGGGACTGTTCGCGTCAAATACCGAAGTGTCCTGCATGTTCATGCGCTGTTTTTTCCTCGCATTGTTGGTCAGAAATCGAAACGAGCCCCTGGGCAGGCCGCTGAATTTTTGTTCCGGCATTTTTTCCCCGTCCTTTGGGAACCGCTCCCCCGTTTTTTCACTCATGGAGCTACCCGGTATCGGTTGTGCCCGACGCGGATCGGATTTTCTGCTCCTGATCAAGGCGCGGCTGGTTCTCCTGGTGCTTTTTGCCACGGCGATCGGGTTTGCCATCGCAACCGATCGGGCCATTAACGGATTCCGAATGGCCTGCACATTGATCGGAACGGGGCTCACCGCCGCGGGATCGATGATTTTGAACCAGGTCGTCGAGCTGCACTGGGATCGGCTGATGACCCGGACGCGGAACCGTCCCCTACCGGCGGGCCATATCACCCGGGCGGCGGCCCTGAGCCTCGGCAGCGGAATGATCGCGGGCGGTCTGGCGATCCTGGCTTTGGGAACCACGCCGCTGGCCGTGGGATTCACCACGCTTGCCATTGCGGTCTATTTGGCGGGCTACACCCCGATGAAGCGGCGTTCTCCTGCCTGTGTGCCGATTGGAGCGGTGGCGGGGGCGCTGCCACCGGTCATTGGATGGGCGGCGGCCTCCGACGGCGCGTTGCAATGGGAAACCGGCGTGCTCTTTGGCGTCCTTTTCGCATGGCAAATCCCCCACCTGGCCGCAATTCTTTACATTCACCGGGACGATTATGCCGGGGCGGGATTCGCGTTGCTGTATTCAAACCAACGCTCCCCGGCCATCCAGGCTTTTGTTTTCTCGGCAATGCTTGCCGCCATTACGTGGATTCCGGTTTCGATGGCAACCACCGGTATCGTTTACCTGATCGGCACCATCGGCCTGAACGCGCTGCTGCTGGTCTGCTCCGGGCTGTTTCTGCTGGAGCCGGGACGTTCATCCGCGCGGCGCCTCTTCGCGGTTTCAATGTTTTACCTCCCGGTGTTCCTCACGCTGCTACTTTTGGGCCGGAAGTGATGGATCGTAGAGCAGGCTGCCATGGACCTGTCGGCTAACGAGAAACCGCACGAGCGCGTCCAGTTCGTCCGGTTTGAGAATATCGGCATACGGCGGCATGTTCGTCGCGCCGTTCAGGATGCGAATAGTGATCTGGTCCCGGGTCAGGCGGTCTCCCACATCGGTGAGGTCCGGTCCGCGCTGCCCTCCTCCCGGCCCAATGCGATGGCAGGAAATGCACCCTTTGGAGCTGAACAACTGCGCTCCGCGTTGCACCAGCGGGTCGTCTGAGGCGACGATCTCTTTGGAAATCGGAGCGGCCGTGAGATCGGGCACCCAGGCAGAATCCATTCCGGAACGCCAGAGGGAACCGACCATCACCAGCAGCATCACTACCCCCGCCACTCCCGCCGGACGCCGACTGAAATGGCGTTCGCCGTGCGGAAAAAGAAGGGGGAGAAGAAGGAGACCGGCCCCGGCCAGGAGCGGCGCAAATATCATGAAAAGGTTCTCCGTGCCCGGCGGCAGCAGCGCGAGAACGGAAAAATACCAGATCAAATACCAATCCGGGCGCGGGTCGGCGTGAACGATGGAGGGATCGGGCGGCCTCCCCAATACCGGCGGGCCGATTCCCCACGCGCAAAGCACAACTCCCCCAATCATCGCGGCAGCAAACACCACGTCCCGCCAGGCGGAATCGGGCCAGAACGGCGTGCCCGTTTTTTCAATGCGCTCCTCGTATTTTTGCCGGTAGGTCTTGGGGTCCACCACGGAACCGGGCCGGGGCGGTTCGGAAATCCCGTTGCGTAAAACGAGTTGCAAATGCGCCCCGATGATCGCAAAGAGCAGCGCGGGAAGAACGAACCCGTGGATCGCAAAAAAACGGCTCAGCGTCGCCCCTCCCACATTCCCCCCTCCCAAAATAAATCGGGCAATCCAGCTTCCCGCCAGCGGGGCGCGGCCCGCTTGTTCAGCCCCCACCACGACCGACCAGATCGCGGTTTGGTCCCATCGCAGAAGCTGGCCGGTAAACCCCATTCCCACCGTCAGCCCCAGCAGCATGACCCCGGTGATCCAGTTTAACTCGCGCGGGAATTTGTACGCCCCAAACCAAAAAACCTGGAGCGCGTGAATCCCGATCATCAAGACCATGGCGGACGCGCCGAAGTAATGCATCCCCCGGAGGAACCGCCCAAACGGCGCGTCTTTTGTGATGTAAATCAGCGCGTTAAACGCCTCTCCCGCGGCAGCCACGTAGGAAAACGAGAGAATCACGCCGGTAATCACCTGGATCAGGAATGCCGCCAGCGTGGCGCTCCCAAAGACATACCACCAGCGGGCGTCCGGCGGCACCCGGTGGGTCAGCATCGGGATAATCTGCGCCGAGAGGCCAAGCCGATCGTCGATCCATCCCCAGATTGTTTTAATAATTCGCCGGAACATTTTCGGGGAGGGCTCAAACAATGGGGAGCGGTTTGGTCAGGATCTCAAGATTCCCGTTGAGCACACGGACTTGGTGACGGGTCAACGGGTGGCGGGGCGGACCTGCCGCCACGTTGCCGTCGCGGGTAAAAACGCCGCCATGGCAGGGGCACATAAAAAGCTCGGCCTCCGGTATCCACGTCACCGGACAACCGAGATGCGTGCAATGAATTGAGAACACAATAAACTCCGCTTCGCTGACGCGCCGCACCCAGGCGGAATTTTTTGCCGTTATTCCCGACCACGGCAGCGGATCGGCGGTTTGGAACTGAACCGAAACGGTCTTTCCGATTTCGAACGATTCCACCCGCCCCACGGAACGCCACGCCTCCGGCAGGCTCTTAAAGAGCGGCGCGAAAAGAAAACCGATCACCGGCACACTGGCGAGTGCGGCGCTTGCGGCGGCAAACCCGATACTAAGCCGGGCCAAAAAGCGACGGCGACTGATGTCCTCGGTATTCATAAATGCGCTTCCCGATCACCGGCCCGCGCCTTATCTCTTCGAGACCCGCCCAATCCCCGCGTGTTCACTGCGGCTGCTTTTTCCCCCACAATGGGAAGGCCATTTCTCCCGGCTCGTGCGTTTTGCAAAAAGATGGTTCACACCAAACGAGTGTATGAATCGGCAGCCAAAGAAGACGGAACCCGCATTCTGGTCGAACGGCTCTGGCCTCGCGGGATCAGGAAGGAAGCTTTGCCTTTGGACGCCTGGTGCAAGGAGGTCGCGCCGAGCCCGGCTCTGCGGCAATGGTTTCGGCACGACCCCGAAAAGTGGAACGAATTCGAGCGGCGCTACCGGGCGGAACTGGACGCAAACCCCGGCCCGTTGCAACCGCTTCTGAAAGCCGCCCGGCACGGCCCGCTCACCCTCCTCTACAGCTCCCGGGATACGGAACACAATAACGCCCGGGTGCTCCAAGCCTATTTGCAGGAGCAGCTCGCAAATTCCAAAATTCGGGCCCACTAAAACGTCGTTTTCGCTTTCTGAACCCGGCGGCGTGCGATTAACATGGCGGCGGTTCCTTTATGCGACATTTCCTCCCCTGGTCCGCCCCGTTTTTACCCGCAGTGGCCGCGCGCCTGCTGGAAGAATGCGTTGCGGCGGCTCCGCACTCGTTTGATGCCGATTTGAGCCAAAGCGTAATCGTGGTGCGCGGGCGCAATGCCGGACGCCGTTTGCTGGGGCTTTTGGCGCAGGCGGCGCAATCCCGGGGCAAGGCTCTGATCCCCCCGCGCATCGTGACCCCCGGCTCGCTCGACTCCGTGCTTCTCGAAAACCGCGAACCGGTCGCCGGGGCGTTGATGCAACGGCTGGCGTGGACCCGCGCGGTAAAAGAAGCCTCCCCCGCCCTGCTTGACGCGGTCTGGGAATCGCCGTCCGCACAGGACCGCACCGCGACTTTGGGCCGGTTTCTCGACCAGACCTGGCGGGAACTTTCCACCTCCGGGCACGATTTTGAAACGGCCTATCCCCTCCTCTGCCAGGTCGCTCCGGATGCCTCGGTTCACGAGGAGAACCGCTGGAACGCTTTGGGCCGCCTTCTCCGTGAATACCGGGAATGCCTTAAAACGTGGGGCTGCCTCGATCCGGCTGATTTCCGCCAGAGCCGCAAACCAGCCGCCAAGGCGCAAATCAGCCTGGTGGGCGTGGTGGAGCTCTCCCCTGCGCTCGTTTCGATCCTGCAAAAGCTGCCGACCCCGCCCCATATTTTCATCCATGCCCCGGAAAGCGAATCGGGCGGCTTTGACCCGTGGGGAAGACTGATTCCAGGCTATTGGCAGCGGCGGCCTTGTCGTTTTGAACAAGGGGAAATCCATCTGGTTGCCGATGGCGAACAGCAGGCGGAGCGTTGTGCGGAACTGATTAAAAAATGGCGCATGCACGGAGTGGGCGAATCGGCCGTCACAGTCGCCGTCCTTGAATCGGAGGCAACGGCCACCCTGGATCATCGTCTCCGCGATCATGGGATCCCGGTCCGTTTGGCGGAAGGCCGCCCGGCTACCCACTCCACGGTCGTGCAACTCCTTGCCGCCCTTGCCGAATGTCTCGACACCCCGCCGCTTTATGCCGCGCTGGCCCGGTTGGCGCGGCATCCGGACATCGCCGCGATGCTGGGCCACCCGGCCAAACGGCTCGATCAATATTTCAATGCACACCTGCCGTTGCGGGTCGTGCCGTTTGAGGGGGATGAGCGCATCCGGGAACTCGTCGCAAAGGTGCGCGATTTCACCGCCATCCGAAGCGGAACTTTTGGGGAGGATCTTACGCGACTACTGTTGAGGATTTACGGCGAACGCCGCCTGAACCGCTTTAATGAAGCCGATCGGGCGGTGATCCATGGGCTCGAAGCGGTGCAGACCGCCTTGGATGAAATGCAGGAGATTCCGCGTGAAGCTCTGGCCGCGTTTTCCCCCAGCGAACTGCTCCACGGGATCGTCGAAGCGGCCGCAAGCACCGGCATCCCCTCGCCTGAAATGCCGGATGCCGTGGAACTGGCCGGGTGGCTGGAAGCGGCCGCAGACGATTCTCCGGCGCTCATTGTCACTTCCGTATTTGAGGGAAGCCTGCCGGAAGGGAGTTCGGCGGAACCGTTATTGCACGACCGGCTGCGGGATCGGCTGGGCCTGCCGTGCCGCGCCAGCCGCTACGCCCGCGACCAATACACGCTCTGGACGGTGATGCAAAGCCGCCGCGAAAATGGACAGCTCGCCCTGATTGCCCCGCGCCGCAATGCCGCAGGCGATCCGACCCGTCCCAGCCGCCTCCTCATCGCCGGGCACGAGGACGAAGCGCTGGCGACCCGCCTGATGGCCCTCTCCCGGATTCCGAATACGCCCACCGCTTCCATCCCGGGCGGAATGGGGTTTGAGCCGCCGTTACCTGAACCGGAGGTGATGCGGGCGTTTCGTATTTTTCGCCCGACCAGTTTCCGAACTTATCTCGAATCGCCCCGGTTTTTTTATTTCAACACCGTCCTGGGTTTGACCGATCAAACCGACGATGCGCAGGAACTCGATGGGGCTTTGTTTGGAACGACCATCCACGCGATCCTGCGGGAGTATGGGGAGTGGCATCTCAATGAGAACGCGCGCCCAACGGTCGCAGAGATCGAGGCGGAACTCGAACCGCTCTTGATTAAATGCATGGAGCAAACTTTTGGGCGGCACGCGCTCCCTCCGGTGCATACCCAGCGGCTGGCGTTGTGGGAACGGTTGCGCCGCTTCGCTCAACATCAAGCCCAGGCATTTGAGGAAGGGTGGCAAATCGCCTATGTGGAATCCGACGACTCGCTATTCGTCCCGTTTGAGGTGGAAGGCGCTCCCGAAGACGTGCAGTTGAAAGGGAAGATCGACCGCATCGACTGGCATCCCGACGGGCGCTGGCGCGTAATCGATTACAAGACCGCCGCCAAAGCGAAGAGTCCGAAAAAGGCTCACTATTCGGAAAAATCCGGCTGGAAAGATCTGCAACTGCCGCTCTATTTGAAACTCCTCCCGGCCATCGGCTCGCTGCAAAATGGACCGGTGGACCCGGAACGCACGGAGCTGGTTTACTTCAATCTCCCGGCGGAATTGGATCAATCCAGCATCACGGAACCGCTGCCGCCCGATTTGATTCCGGACGGGCTGGCCGAAGCCGAAGCGATTGTGCGCGAGGTTTGCAGCGGCAACGGATGCCAGGAAATCGGGAAAATGGCTTACCCGCCCGATCCCGCTCTGGCCGCGTTGTGCGGCTTAAACGGGCTTTTCATCAGCCCCGAAGAAGAGGAGGAACTCTAATGCCGCTCACCGTCATTCGCGCCTCCGCCGGTTCCGGAAAAACCTATCGGTTGGCCGTCGCTTTTTTGCAACTGCTCCTGCGGGCGGAACTTGACGGGCAACCGCTCGACCCGTCCAGGATTCTCGCGACCACGTTCACCCGCGCCGCCGCCGGGGAAATTCTCGACCGGGTGCTCCAGCTTCTTTCGGGCGCGGTGCTCTCGGAGGCAGATCGGAAAAACCTCGCGGCGAACACCGGCCTCCCGCTCACTCACGCCGTTTGCGGGCGGGTGCTGGGGCAGATCGCCTTGCGCCTGGATCAACTGACCATCTCGACGATGGACTCGTTTTTTGGACAGATCGCCAAAGCTTTTTCCGCCGAACTGGGGATGGCTCCCGGCTGGCAAATGGCCGTCAACGAAGCGGAAACAGAAGTCCAACGGGCCACGGTGCATTCCCTTTTGGGGCAGGCAAATGAAGCCGCGCTCATTGAGGCGCTGACCACTTATCGCAAGCAGAAAGTGGGCAGCTCCGTCCAAGGAACCATCGACCAGCTCTCGGCCGCCTTTCAAAAATTGCCGGACGATCCGGCCACCTTGCAGCCATTCCATCTTTCGCCGCCGCGAAATTGGGAAGCGGCGGAAACCGCCTGCGCCCTCCAACTCCTCGCCGATTGCGAAAAATGGTCGCCCAAAACCAAGTTGGGCAAAATCTCAAAAAACTGGCAAAAGGCGTTCGATCAATTGACCGTCCTGCTCCAGCCGGGCCAAAAAGCGGACCGGCTCTTTGGGGTCACGCTCATCAAGCGAACCCATGAAAAAGGGGAATTTGAGCGGCAGCAAATCCCAGCTTGTTTTTCGGAAACCTTCGAACCGCTGATCGCCGTTGCCCGCAACGAAATCCGGCGGCAGCACCGGGCGCGGATGGAGGCGTTCGAATGGCTCGCGCAGTGTTACCAGCAAGCCCGGCTCGCAACCCTTTTTGAACAGGCATCCTACACGTTCACCGATGTCACCCGCTCGGTCGGGCGGCAGGCGGTCACCGGCGACGACCTTTATTTCCGACTCGGGACGCAATTCCAGCACGTTCTCTTTGACGAATTCCAGGACACCAGCCGCCAGCAATTTGAGTTCTTCCGCCCGTTGCTCGAAGAGATCGGGGCCAACGGCGACTCGTCGATTTTCGTGGTGGGCGATGAAAAGCAGGCGATCTACGGATGGCGCGGCGGCGACCGGGAAGTGATGCACGGCCCGCTCGAAACTCTCGGCAAACAAATCGGCGTGCAACCCGCGGAGCCGCTCAACCAGAGCTACCGCTCCAGCCCGGCCGTGCTCGGGGCGGTCAACCGGACCTTCCGCGCGCTCGACACAAGCTGGTGCCCCGAGAAGCCGGTGCTCGAAAAAGCGGGCCGCGATTGGGCCGCCGGGTTCTCCGATCACACCGCCGCCCCCCGGGTCGCTAATTTGAGGGGGGAAGTCCGGCTGCTGGAAGTAGCCCAAGGAGACGACGACAAAAACGGGCCGCTTGTAGCGCAAGCGGTGGCGCTCGTGCGCGAACATCTGGAACAAGATCCGCAACGCAAAATCGCCCTGCTGCTTCGCAAAAAAAACCTGATGTCGCGGCTGCTGGCCGAAGTCCGACGCGCCTGCCCGGAGGTGGATGTCAGCGGTGAAGGGGGCAATCCATTGACCGATTCGCGGGCCGTGGAATTGATTCTCTCGCTCCTCACTTATCTCGACCACCCGGGCCACACGGCGGCCCGTTACCATGTGCTTTCCAGCCCGTTGCGCCCGGTGTTCGGGTTCCCGGAAACGGGGGCCGCCGATGCAAAACCGGGGGCGGAAGAATGGAACGCTCTCCACGAAATCCGCCGCACGTTGATGCACCGGGGACTCGCGGAAGCGGTCCGATCCTGGATTCGCGCGGAAGCGTTCGCGGCGGCGTGTAACCCATACGATCTCCTGCGGTGCGAGCAATTGCTCGAACTCGCCCGCGAATGGGACCAGCGTCCCCCCACCCGGCTGAGCCTTTTTGTCGAGCACGTCCGCAACCGCCGCATGGAACGGCAGGGCGGCTCGGCGGTGCGCATCCTCTCCATCCACGCTTCCAAGGGGCTGGAATTCGAGACGGTGATCTTGCTGGAACTCGATGGGCGTCAAGGCAACCACGGGGAACCGTCCGTGATGGAATATGAAGGGACGCTCCAACTGGTTCCGTCCAAAGATGAATCGAGCCTTCTGGGGCTTGAAGAACTTTATAATGAAAAAGTGGGCGAGGAATTCATGGGCGAACTGAGCGTGCTTTATGTCGGCATGACGCGGGCCCGCTGCTTTCTGGATATTGTATTGCGCGACGAGAGCAAGGCTCCGGTTGCCCAACTGCTGCGGGCCGGGTTGAAACCGGGCCCGGTGGTCGAAAAATTTGAAGGACAATCGGCCCGCGAATGCGACGAAGCCAACGGCCGGGGAAATCTCCCGCTCCCCTGCGACCCGGGCATCGCCACCGAATCGGCCCCCGCGCCCGAGTTCATCGAACGCGCCTCGCGCCACATGCGGATCTCTTACGCCACCCCGTCGAGCCAGGAAGCGGGCGGCACGCTTTCGGCAGCCAGCATCCTGGCTCCGGCAAACCGGGGCGCGATGAAACGCGGCGAATGGCTTCATTCCTGCCTGGCCAAGATCACCTGGATCGAAGACGGATTGCCGACCGCCGCCGAATTGCTCTTTGGAACCGACGGGTTCGTGACCCCGGGGGCTCGCGAGGAAGCCGAAGAATTGCTGGCGCAGATCCGGCACCCCGGATCATCGCTTCATCGCATCTTTTCAAAACCTGCAATACCCAACGTAGAACTGTGGCGCGAACGCCGCTTTGCCGTCTTGGACCGCGCGGAACTTCTTACCGGCGCTTTTGATCGCGTTGTGATTTGGCGGCAGGCGGACGGCACGGCGGAACGGGCGGAAATCATCGATTTCAAAACCGACCGCTTTTCCACCGAAACCGAGCGGCAGCATTTGGAAGAACGCTACCGGCCCCAGCTCGCGGCCTACCAACGAGCCCTTCGCCTCCTGGTGCCCGGCCTCGAAAAAATCGAGGTCTCGCTGGGACTGCTTGGTGAAGTGTAATCACTTCCGCCGCAAAAGCGCGCGATAGATCGGCAATCCGAGCCCGCGAAAGTGCCGCTCAAAATCGGTCTGCGGATAATCGTCGCCGGGCGACCACGGCTCCTCGACAAAACCGGGATGAACGCTGAACACCTCGCGCATGTGCTCAAAATACGGCGCATCGTCGGTAGTCAAACGCAACTCGCCCCCCTCGACCAGCGCCTCGTTCACGGCATCGAGAAAGTCGGTCTGAATCAACCGCCGGTGATTGTGTTTCCGCTTGGGCCACGGGTCGGGAAACATGACGTGCATGATACTCACCGACCGGCGCGGCAAAAGGTAACGGACGAGGTAATGGCTCTCCACCCGGATCACCCGGCCATTGGACGCCCCGATTCGCGCCAGGCGGCGGGTGGTCTTTGTCACGCGGCCCAAAAGCCGTTCGACCCCCAAAAAGCGCCGTTCAGGGGCTTGCCGCGCCATCTCCACCAGAAACCCGCCATCGCCGCAGCCAATATCAACCTCCAATGGCGCACCATCGAGCCCGGCAAAAACGGCATCGAGATCAAGCGGCTTGAAATAGTTGTCGGGGATCGTTTCAAGCGAGTCGGGCGGAATCAAAAAAACGGATTGCATCGGTAATCCTCCCAATGTCGCGATTCGCGGGGGTCGGGGCAAGCCCGAGTTTCAGATTCACCATACACTCCATTTGCCAAACGCCCCATCCATGATACCTGTATTGCACATGCGCCGAACCTTCATTGCGTTTCTGGTTCTATTGATGGGAACCGCCTGCTGGGGCACCGATTTTGCTTCCGAGAGGCGTGCGCCGGTCGAACCCGCCTTGCTGGCCGACACCACCGCCATCGTTGCCGGAAAACCGTTCACAGCCGCGCTGCATCTGCGTCTGCTCCCCGGCTGGCACACTTATTGGCAAAACCCCGGCGACTCGGGCCTCCCGGTAACGCTCACCTGGAAGCTCCCCCCCGGCTGGAAAGCCGGTGCGCTGCAATGGCCCCTTCCTCACAAATTCCAGGAAGAAGGGGATATGACCACTTACGGCTATGAAAACGAGGTGCTGCTCCTGGTCGAACTGACCCCGCCCGCCAATCTTTCTCCGGGCGAGACGCTCACCTTGGAAGCCAATGCCGCCTGGCTTGCTTGCGAGAAAACTTGTGTCCCCGGCAATGCCGACCTGGCGCTCACGCTCCCTCTTTCGACCCAAGCGGAACCGGATCACACGGCGCTTTTTGCCCAATTCCGCTCCCAGCTTCCCCAGACCGGCCCCGTTCCGTTCTCGATCCGCTGGGAACCTGGTGACACCGAGACGCTGCTCAAAATCCAGAGCCCGCCGCCCCAAACCCGGCTCGACTATTACCCGATCAACCCGCCTTCATCCCACCCGGAGCGGCTCGCCGCCAACCTGATCCGGGTTCCGCTTTCAGAAGAAAAACCGCCGCAGATCCGGGGGATGCTTATCTCTGAAACCCACGGCCAGCGCCAAGGCTGGCTGGTTGAAGCCAACGTGACCAGAACCACAGCCGCCCCGTTCCCAACGGCAACGGCGGCCATCGCATCCCTCCTCCCGAAGAGCGCACCGGGCTCTTCCGGCACGCCGCAACTGACCATCCCTCGCGCCTTGGGCTTTGGCTTTCTCGGCGGCTTTATTCTCAATTTAATGCCATGCGTTCTGCCGGTCATTGCGCTGAAAATCTTCGGATTTTTGGGACAAGCCGGGCAATCGCGCCAACGCGTTTTCCGCACCGGCCTCGCTTTTGTGGCGGGGATTTTCGCCTGGTTTTTGGGACTGGCCGCGCTGATTGTCGTTGCCCGCGCCGCGGGAAGCGAGTTGAGCTGGGCGTTCCAGTTCCAGAACCCGAAATTCGTGACCGGGATGATGTTGGTGATCTTTGTCTTTGCCTTGAATTTGCTGGGCGTTTTTGAAGTTTACCTGCCCGGCATGGGCAAGCTGGCCAATCTTTCGAGCCGCGAAGGTTATACCGGCACGTTCCTGCACGGGATGTTTGCCACTTTGCTGGCCACTCCTTGCACCGCGCCATTCCTGGCTCCGGCGCTTGCCTTTGCTTTTGCCCAAAGCGCCCCGGTCACGCTGGCGATGTTCGCTTCCATTGCCGCCGGGATGAGCGCCCCCTACCTGCTGCTCACAGCGCAACCGGGCTGGATGAGCTATCTCCCCAAGCCGGGGCTGTGGATGGTCCGCCTCAAGCAGGCGTTTGGATTCGTGATGCTGGGAACCGTCGTCTGGCTTTTGGGCGTGCTCGGCTCGCAACTCGGCGTGGCGGGGGCGGCGGGGGCGGTCTGGATTCTGCTGGGGGTGGGAGCTGCTTGTTGGGTTTTTGGAACTTGGCTGACCCCCAACGCCCATCGGCTCCAACAATTGCTCGCTTTAACCGGAATGGCAGCCCTCGTCGGATTGGGATTGATCCTGGCGAGCTTGCAACACTCCAACCCGGCGGAATCCGGCTGGCAGGAGTGGTCGCCGCAGCGGGTCGAATCCCTTCAAAAAGAAGGTCGGCCGGTATTCATCGATTTCACCGCCGACTGGTGCCTTAACTGCAAATACAACGAACGCTTTGTCATCCATACGCCGCCCGTGCGCGAGGCGCTTAAAGGATGGACAACCCTCAAAGCCGACTGGACCCGGGGCGACCCGCGCATCACCCAGGAACTCAAACGCCTGGGGCGGGTTGGCGTGCCGGTTTATGTCGTCTTCCCGGCCTCCGGTGGCCCTCCCGAAGTGCTGCCCGAAATCCTGACGCAACGCGGGCTCCTCGACGTATTGGAAAGGGCAGGGAAGCGTTAGAAAAATCCTAATCTTCTCCGCTCAAGAACCCGCGCAACCGTTCCCGGAGCTGCGTTCGCGCACGGAAGAGAACGCTCTTTACCGCCGGAACACTCAGGTCGAGAATCTTGCCGATCTCCTCATACGAGACATCCTGATAACGGCGCAACACCACCGCCATGCGCTGCACCTCGGGCAACCCATCAATGGCCGCCTGAATCGCCGTCTGGACTTCCTGCTCGATCAGAACGGCGGAAGCCAGTTTCGACTGCGGATCTTGCAGTTGCAAAACGCGGCTTCCGAGTTCCGACTCCAGTGAAGACACCGGATGACGCTTGCGGCGGCGCAGTTCGTTGAAAGTGAGATTCCGGGTAATCTTGAATAACCAAGTGGTAAACCGGGCGGTCGGTTCATAACGATCCGCCGAATTCCAGACCCGAACAAATACTTGTTGAGCAATATCTTCCGCATCCCCGGCGTCCCCGAGCATCTTCGCAGCGGTCCCGATGATTTTTGCCTGATGGGTTTCCACCAGGCGCTCGAAAGCGTCCATATCCCCCTGCTTTACGGCATCCATCCAAGCGACATCCCGCCGATCATCGGCGTCGAATTCTGGGGGGAAATCTGACATTTTGGTTACAAAAAAACGATTATGCGCAGGAATCGAAAACGGGGTCTACAGGGAACTTCAGGAAAACCAAAAAGCATAACCCAGGAAGCTTGCCTTCCCCCCCCACCGCCTCCAGAATCCCGCAACGGATTATGAAAAATTCTCTTGGTCCCAAAACGCTGCTTTATCCCACTCCGGTTCTAGTTGTGGGCACCTACGATGCCAAAGGAAAACCGAACGCGATGACCGCCTCGTGGGGCGGGATTTGCTGCTCTCAACCGCCTTGCGTCAACATCTCGTTGCGCAAAGCGACTTACAGCTACGAAAACATCGTCGAGCGCCAGGCTTACACGTTGAATATTCCTTCCGAAAGTTTTGTCCGCGAAACTGATTTTCTGGGGATCGCCTCGGGCCGGGACACCGATAAATTCGCTGCCGCCGGGCTGACTCCGGTGGGCGGTGAATTTGTGGACGCGCCGTATGTCAGCGAATTCCCGCTCGTTCTAGAATGCCGGCTCGTCCACACCGCCGACCTCGGATTGCACACACTTTTTGTGGGCGAAGTGATCGACGTCAAAGTCGACCCGGCAGCTCTCGATTCCGGCGGCAACATCGATATCCGAAAGCTCAAACCGATGCTTTACGCCGTCGGCACCAAAGATTATTACGGGGTCGGCGAACTCCTCGGCAAAGCGTTTTCCATCGGCAACAAGTAATTTCCTCCATGAATCTCGTCGGCATCGGTTACGATATCCACCCGTTCGCCTCGCCTGAAGCGGGACGCAAGCTCATCCTCGGCGGCATCGAAATGCAACATCCCGCCGGACTCGAAGGCCACTCCGACGCCGACGTGCTCTGCCATGCCATTGCCGATGCCATTTTGGGAGCCATTGGCGAAGCCGATATTGGGCATCATTTCCCAAACAGCGACGAATCATTGCGCGGCATGAGCAGCCTGGAGATCGTCCGGCGGAGCGTCCAGCTTGCCAAGGCCCAAGGCGGTCGCCTCATCAACATCGATGCCACCCTTATCGCCGAAGCCCCAAAGATCAGCCCCCATCTCCCGCAAATGCGAACCACGTTAGCCACCGCACTGGGACTCGATCCCCGGCGCGTCGGCATCAAAGCCACCACCAACGAGCGCCTGGGAACCCTCGGGCGCGGAGAAGGGATTGCCGCCATGGCCGTGGCCAGCGTGGAAATGCCCGAAGCCTGACCGCCCATCCGGTTCGAGTACGGCAGGCGCACCAAAAAAAGCGCTCTGGCTTTCACCAGAGCGCTTCAAATGAGTTATTTAACGGAGCGAATTAAGCAACCGCGGCAACCGGGTCCACGTTGACGCGGCGACCTTCGCGGTCGAAGCGAACGCGACCGGCGATCAGCGCGAAAATCGTGTAATCGCGGCCAATGCCGACGCCACTGCCGGGCCGGAACTTGGTTCCACGCTGGCGGACGATGATGTTACCAGCGAGCACTTCCTGGCTGCCGAATTTCTTGACGCCCAAGCGTTTGCTAACGCTATCGCGCCCGTTCTTTACACTGCCTTGACCTTTCTTGTGAGCCATATGAAGTAGAAAAAATTAAGCGTTGATTGCGGTGATTTTGACCTTCGTCAGTTTTTGACGATGGCCAACCGTGCGATGGTAGCCCTTGCGACGGCGGTATTTGAAGGCGATCACCTTGTCACCTTTAGTCTGGGCGATCACTTCCGCGGAAACAGCCGCCCCTTTGAGGGCCGCCGCGTCGGATTTGATCTCCTCGCCATTGGCGTAGAAAAGAACGTCGGTGAAGCTGGTCTCGGAGCCCGGCTGGACCTCGAGTTTTTCAACTTCAATCACGTCGCCCGTGGCGACCTTATACTGTTTGCCGCCGGTTTTGATAATTGCGTAAGCCATAATTCGTCTCGAAAAGAAAGGCGTGAAAGCTGCCACGGCTTCCCCCCTTTGACAAGGGCTTTCTCACAAAAGTTGATCTTTTTCTCTGAGCAAAGTCTGATTTTTCGCTTAAAACCGGTAATCTACAGCAGTTTAACCTTCCAAAGCTCCGTGCGCCAAACCCCGCCCTTCCACCGCTCCGAACTCCCATTCACCGTCGCGTAAGAACCGATCAAAGCCTCATATTCCGACCGGCTCGGGCTGCTTTGCGGCAACGTCACCGAAACCAGCGTCGAACTCGCCTCGTAAGTAAACGACTCCCCATTGGTCAACTCGTCGCTCCCATCCAGATTGAGCGGATAATTCCACGAAACCGGCACAATCTCCAACAACTCCGGGACCACCTCCAGATAACCAAAACTGACCTCCACCCGGGCCGTTACCGTCCTTGAAAAAGCAGCCCGCTTCGAAATACTGCCGCCAGCCGTCGCTTCAAACCCGTAAAACAGCCCCGGAAACCGGAAACTCATCTTTTTCTGTTCCGTGTAAGCCGCAGGGAGCGCATCCAGGCTCGTCACAATCTGAATACTGCGCCATTTATTGACCGCGTTGATCTTGCGGTCGATCACCAGCGGCGAATTGGCAGGCAAAACGGCATCGGCCGCCACCATCTGGCGCGTCTCCGTCACCGGCGTCCCGGTCTCCGCCTCCACCGAGCGGCTCGTCAGCACCGGCCATTCCACCGAGACCGTCCGCTTGCGGGCCGTTTGCGCATCCGTCGGGTCCACCACACTCTCAATCACATTCATGCCGCTATCGGCAGGAGTCCCGGTCGGCACCTCCTGCACGGTCGTCGTTGCCGCCGCGCCCCAGGTCGCCGCGCGGACCATCTCACCGGCAAGTGCGCTCCCGGGGAGTCTGCGATAAATCCGGCGCATCGTCAGAGCCCCGCCGCTCCCTTTCACCGGTTCCTGCCAAACCAACCGGTGCTGGGGAGACTTGGGATGAGGCGAACCATAGGCCGCCTCCAATTCGGAAAAGCCGTTCACCGCCACACCGGCGCGAACGGGCACCTCCTCAATCAATTCAAAATCGCAGGAATCCTGCGTCGGAAAACGAAACGGTGGTAATTGTGAAGCCATTGTTAAAGAGAAATTGAAAAAAATTACCGGAAAGCCGTGACCAGCGTCCCTGCCGGTCGTTGCCCGGCAAGCCCCTGCAAAATGCGCCGGGCCATCGCCGCTTCCCGCGCCAGCTCAGGCTTCGCCGATTCGGGTTGAAAATTCGGGTGCGCCGAAAGCCTTTGGAGCGCCAGCGGCAGCAGCACCGATTCCACCCAATCCCCCGCAAGCGCCAGCGACACCCCGGGATCATCCACCGCGCCGAGGTCGGCGACACTGACCACCGGGCAACCCTCCGGGCATCCTGCGCGCACCGTGCGCGGAGCCAATTCCCAAATCTCCTGCAACGCCCCATTGATCGCCGCCACAAGATCCGCCGCATCCCCGTCCCTCATTCCTGCCTGAACCAGCGGACTGAGATTGGAGACATCGCCCGGGTCGAACGCCGTCACGCCGATATGCTTGGCCAGGCGCAAAGCCAATTGATGAACCGTTAAAGCCATAAAATAAAAAATGATTAAAGTTCCGATTCGGGAGCCCGTCCCCGGCGTTTCACCGGCGCATCCCCTGGTTCCTGCGGCTCCGCCTTTTTTCCAAGCGAATCGGCGAAAACGTGAGGTTCGATTTGATCCTCCGGGAGCAAATTACCCAGCAGCGGCCAGACATTGGCCGCCTTGTGAACATCCACGCGCTCCGCGTAATAATCGTCCATCGAACGATAAGCGCGCAGATGCGAATGGGTGTGCCGATTGTAGCGGAAAGCGTAAGCACGGCCGCTCCAACCGGATTGGATGAGATACTTGTGAAAGGCGCTTTCGCCCAAAATCTCGAGACAGAAAAACATAGAAAAAAATAGCTGAAAAATTGTGTCCGGGGGGACACCGGGCCGTTACGGAGCGGGGAGATCCCTTCCCCGCCCCGTATCTATGGCCCACTTCACCTCACAACATTTCCCGCCAATCCGTGCAGGAAACGTCAATCCTCACCCAAAGCCCACCACCTGCGCAGCGTCGCGAAGCAAGCTGCAACGCGCGGTAGCGCGAACTGCAACCAGCCTCAGGCTGGCGCGGTAGCGCGAATCGCAACCGGCCTCAGGCCGGCTAGTTCATGGGGGCGTTGGCCACGGTGGTGGCGTGTTCAACCAACACATAGCCGCGAGGCTGATTGCTGCCCGTGATCCCGGAATCGCGACGGACCTGCTGACCGTAAATCGACTGGTAAGCCCAGCCCATCCGGTGCCCATAATCCGAAGTATTCTGGACCAGCTCATGGCGCAGCGAACCGTAAGCTCGCAACCCGGCGCCCGCACCCATGCACACGCTGTAGCCGATCGGCACCCCGTTCTTGTTCGCCTGGAGAACCACCGAACCGGTCGGATGCACATCGGTATTCTTCGCGGCATTCCAAGTCACCCCGCCCAAAGTCGTCACGCGAGCGCCGCTGGCCGCCGCGCCGAGACGTGCCGAAACCGTGATCTTATTCCCGTCATTGGCAGAGCCGGTATAGCTATAGAAGCCCCACTTGCCCTTGTCCGCGCCGCTCACATTAACTACCACAAAGTAATAAGTATCCTCGTCCGTACTCGTCACGCTATCGGTCTCCAAATACCGATAAGGCGCGCCGCTGAAACACTCGAAATACTTGTTGGCCGTCCCGGACCCGGCCCGGCCGCCGCCAGTCACCGCAAAAGCCGCAGTCCCGGCAGCCACCGCATCGCCTAGGAGCGCCTTGGGTAGAAGCGGGCTACCGATTGGCCCGGGAGTATCGGCATCGACCACCTTGTGATGCAAAATCGTCGAACCGTTCCAGCGGGTATAGCCGCCACGGAACAGCACATTCTCATCCCCCCGAGTCCCGGCAGCCTGCTGGGCCTGGAGCCAGCTCGAACTATTGGCCAGCGGAGTGAGCGCGTCCTCGGTCGCGAGGAACAGATACTCGAACACCTTCGAATAACCGGTCGCCATGATATTGACCGGGCGCGCCCCGATCGAAGTCGCGATCGCATTGGACTGCGCAATGATCCCCGTCGAAAGCGCATCATCCGCCGTCAAATCATCGCGAGTCGCCTTATTATTGGGGCGAATCGTATTGAGCCCCACGCCCGAAGTGATGAACTTCATGAGCATATCGCGCTGGCGTTTGCGGCCCAGCCACTTCGCCACGAGCGGCGCGGCAGCGGCCTCGATGCTCCGGCCCGCGGCCAGGAACTCAATATCCTTCTTCGTCAGCCCCACCGCGTGCCGGATGAAGTCAACCTGGCAGGCATAGCTCCCGATCGTGAGCGCCTCCTCATTACCCTCCAGCACCTCGTCTCCGTGCACCCCGTCGCCACCCAGCGAAGCGATCGTATTAAAAAACACCTTGTCCCCGCCGCCCTTGGAGAGATCGGTCTTGATCCAGATCGGGCGATCCGAATTTTCATCCCCCTCCAACACGGCAAAGAGATCTTCCTCCTCCACCGCCAGGTCAATAAACCTGGAAAAAAGCTGGCCGACATTGCTTGCAGCAGCAGCCCGGTAAGCTTCGAGTCCGGTCGCCGCGATTTGATTTCTAGTAGGCATGTATGTTCCTATTTGGTTGTTAAATACCGGACGTTGCGCCCGGAATTGAAAAAAATGTTGGACGCGTTAGTTTCGTTTCAAGAGCGCCTCAAAAGGCGTGCCGATCTCGCGCATGAGTTCCAGCATGTCGCCAGTCGAGTTTGCACCTGAAACGCGCCGTTCCAGCGTAGTCAAGGGCGACTCCACCGGAGCGCCCCCCGTCGGCATCGGCCGCACACTGCGACGCTGGGACGCGGGCGGATTTTTCGCCGGGGCGGGAGCCGCGGCATGCTGGGGAACCCCCATCATCCGGGCCATGCGGCGGGCGATTTTGTATTCCGCTTGCGGATCATTCGCGAGCGGGCTATTCGCCTCCCGCAAATACGCCAACTCCTCCCGGCACGCTTCGAACAACTCCGACCCTTGTACCAGCGCCTCGGGAAACTCCCGGGCCATCGACTCCCGCGCCTGCTTGCGAGCCATCTCATCGAGTGCGGCCTGCTCATCGTCCGTATTCTCCGGGGCTTCCTCACCCACCGCCTCCTCGCCATCCATCCGTTCCAGGAGCACCGATTTCTCGCGTTCCAATTCGTTCTCCGCGCCCGCAATGGGAGCGGCCTGCACCGTATCAACGCCCTCAGGGGCCACATCAGGTTCCATTGACGTCACCAATCGCAACCGGCCCCGCCAATCGCAAGCAGCGGGAGAACTCACCGCGTCAAATCACCCCATTTAACCGGGCCGCTGCCGCAGAAAATCGACAATCTGTTGCGCCAGCTTGGGACCAATCCCCGGCGTCGTGGCAATCTCCTGTGCCGAGAGGCGGCGCAACCGGGCCACCGACCCAAACTCAACGAGCAACGCCGCCTTGCGGGCTGGGCTCACCCCGGGGCAATCGTCCAGCAAACTCTCCGCAATCCGGCGCTTCATCAAAAGCTGATGGTAGCCATTGGCAAACCGGTGTGCCTCATCCCGAATCCGCTGCAACAACCTCAACGCCCCGGAATCGTGGGGCAACACCAGCGGCAAAGGCCGACCCGGACGATAAATCTCTTCAAACTCCTTGGCCAAACCGATAATCGGCAATTCATTAAGCCCCAGCCGCTGCAACTCCTTGCATGCCGAAGAAAGCTGCCCCTTGCCGCCGTCCACAATCACCAAATCCGGTAACCGCACCGGGCTCAACCCCGTTCGATTGAGCCGCCCCACCGCCTCGGCGGGCGGTTCCTGCGAAAACTCCGGCGACCAATCCACCCGCTCCCCTTCACCCGGCGCAATCGCCTCCCTCGCCTCCAATAAAACGCGGCTATAACGGCGGCGAACCACCTCCGCCATGCTTGCAAAATCATTCTGCCCCGCCACCGTCTTGATCCGGTAACGCCGGTAACTCGAAACATCGGCCACCCCGTCCCGGAAACAGACCATCGACGCCACAATGTGCGTCGTCGAAATATTGGCGATATCAAAACACTCCATCACCCGGGGCGGCGCATGGAGTTGAAGCGCATCCGCCAGCGCCCGCAAATCGTCCTCCGGCACCACCGTCGTCGGGAGCGAAAACCGGGCCGTTCGTGTAAATCGCCGCGTCGGAGCGGTCGTCGAGCGCAAATCCTCCAGCATATTGCGCAACTCCGCCGCCCGCTCAAAATCGAGCTTCTCCGCCGCCTTGCGCATCTCCGTGTCCAACTCCGCGAGCAACTCCTTTGCCTGCCCCGAAAGAAACTCGCACGCCTCCTCCACCCGCTGCCGGTACCCCTCCGGGTTGAGCCCGCTCATTTTGATCAACACCTGAAACGTGGACGACTTCAGCTCCCGCTCCGTCGGCGCGCCCCGCCCGAACGTCAGGATCCCGAACCGCTTCCGCATAAAATGAAGCGTATGGCGCAACGCCCCGGCATCGGCATAAGGGCCGAAATAGCGCGCATTATCTTCCCGTTTGAACCGGGCAAGCCGGAACCGGGGCCACTCCTCCGCGAGATCCACCTTCACCATCAAAAACCGCTTATCATCCCGGAACGCGATATTGTATTTGGGCCGGAACTCCTTAATGAGCTTCCCTTCCAGCAGCAACGCCTCCGGCTCGCTCCGAACCGTGTGCCACTCCAAATTCCAGACCGTATCGAGCAACGCCCGCGTCTTAGGGTCCGCCGTCCGCTTTTTCGACTCCATGAAATACTGGCTCACCCGTTTCCGCAAATCCCGGGCCTTGCCGACGTAAATCACCCGATTGAGACGATCCCGCATCAGGTAAACCCCGGGCTGGTGCGGGAGATCGTGCAATTTCTTGCGCAGGTCTGGCTTGTCTTTCGGGACTGGCGAGGTCATACGTATAAGTTTGCAAAGGCAGTTGAAAGCATCCCAACGCGTTCTAATATACACAACACCCATTCCATGAAACGCACACTTTTGTTTGTCACCACGCTCCTTGCGACATTTACGGCCCCCCTCGCCGTGCTTGCGCAAGATGATACCGCCGCCCGCATCGCCACCGCCGCAGCCGGGGCCGCCAAGGGAAGCTCCAACGTCACTCTTTGGAAACTGTTCGAGTCCGGCGGCTGGGCCATGCTCCCCCTGGCCCTCATGTCGATCCTGATGGTCATGCTTATCCTCGCCTACGCCATCACCCTGCGCCGGGGAGCCGTCCTCTCCTACCCATTTATGAACACGGCGGAGATCCTGATCAAAAAACGGGACTACAACGGGCTGCTTGCCATTGCCAACCGCCACAGCGAAGCCATCGCGCGGATCGTCCACCGGATGCTCGATTTTGCCGCCAAAAACCCGTCCGCCCCGTTTGAAGTCGTGCGGGAAATCGCCCAGACCGAAGGGTCCACCCAGGCGGCGTCCATTCAGAACCGAATCACTTATCTGGCCGACATCGCCGTCCTCTCTCCCATGGTCGGGCTGCTCGGCACCGTCTTTGGCATCATCCAATCGTTCGGCGTGCTGGCCAACAGCGCCACCACCCAGGCCAGCCGCCCGGTGCTGCTCGCCCAAGGCGTTTCCGAAGCCCTGGTTGCCACCGGGACCGGCCTCGTCATCGGCATCATCTCGATGGCGTTCTACGGCCTCTTCCGCAACAAAGTACAGAGTCTCCTTTCCGACCTGGAAAGCGCCTCCGCTCAGCTCCTCGGCCTCATGTCGCTCCAATTCGGGGAAACCCGCGAGACCCCGCAGGAATCCACCCGGTCCGATTACAAAATTGAACCCCGTCGGCGCACTGAAACCGTTGAAGCCCCCATGCCGCCGCGCCGCCCCTCCGTCTCCATCGACGACGACTTTTAACCCATTGCCATGAACTTTCGCAAACGTGCCCAGCCCACCCTGCTTGGGTTTCAGATCGCCCCGATGGTGGACATCCTGCTTGTCCTCCTCGTTTTCTTCATCGTGACGTGGAACTTTGCCCTCACCGAGAACGAACTGGACGTCAAAATCCCGACCGCCAGCGCGGCCAAAGAGCAACAACCGGTCGCCAACCAAACCGTCCTGAACATCCGCAAGGACGGCAGCGTCATCATGAACCGCAAACCGCTCACCTTGGACGACCTGCGCACCAAGCTGACCACTCTTTCGGAACTCTATCCCGATTACGCAATCATCCTGCGCGGCGACAAGGAACTCCCGTATGAAAACCTGATGGCCGTCATGGACATTTGCCGTCAGGCCAACATCTGGAACGTCGCCTTCGCCACGGCCACCGTTTCACAAAATTAGTCCCCCCTTCGGGTTTTTCACGCACCTTATGCTCCGGCGCACCGTTCTTTTGCTATTGACCCTTCTGCTGGCGGCGGAGCCATCCCAAGCCCAAAGCTGGATGCAGCGTTACCTCCGCGAGCGCAAAGCCAAAGAGGAAATCCGCCGCGCTGAACCGGTCGAAACTGCCGCAGATACCCCGGACGCCTCCGGCGAAACCGTCCGCAAGGCTGAGCTGGCCGGCCCCGAAATCCCCGGCGAAACCGTCCGCAAAGCCGAGCCCGCCTCGCCGGAAACCTCGTCGGGAGAACCGGAAATCGGCCGCCGGGCCGAACCGGTCACCGCCGAACCGGAGATCCCATCTCCCGCCCCGACCCCCGTCGTCATTGTGGCCGCAACCCCCACGCCAACGCCCGAGCCCACGCCGGCAGCGCAGCAACCCAGCCCCGTCCCACTCAAGCGGATCTTGACCGTCCAGCCAGCCGTCGCCTCCACCCCGGCAACTCCCACGGCCCCGATTGTCGTAGCCACCCCTACATCGACCCCGGAGGCGGCCGACGAACTCGACCCAAAAACCAGCGTCATCCGCATTGCCCCATCCAACAAGCCGATCCCGCCCGACGTCAGCCAGTTCAACTACGCCAACGGCTACTACGCCAAAAAAGAGTATGACCGGGCCGCCGCCGAATACGAACGTTACCTGACCCTCTATCCCACCGCTCCCGAGCGTCAGGCTGCCATGTTCCGCATGGCCGAGTCCAACCGGCAACTCAACAACCTCAACGCGGCGCATAAAATCTATGAACTGCTCTTGACGGAATTCATGGACGGCGACTTTGTCGGTCCCGCCGCCTACCGGCTCGCCGACATCTGCTTTGAAGAAAAGAACTACCCCGACGCCCTTGCCTACTACCGCAAAGCCTCCGTCCGGGTCAAAGACCCCGAAATCGCCCTCTCCGCCCGCTACCGCGCCGCCCGCTGCCTCGAATCCCTTGCCAACACCAGCGAAGCCATCGACGCCTACCAGGAAATCGCGGCCACCCCCAGCCCCAACCCGTTCCTCGAAGCCAGCCATCTCGCGTTGGGTCGGCTGCTCGCCCAGGTCGGTCGCAAAAGCGAGGCCCAGGCCCAATACGACATCATCATCCAACAAACCTCCAAAAATTCGCTGAAAGCCGAAGCCAGCGTCCAGCAAAGCCTGCTCTGGATCGAAATGGGCCAACCGGACAAAGCCATCGAAGGGCTCAATCGCGCTCTCAAAATCCCGGAAATCGGAAGCTGGAAAGAAACCGCCGAAGTGAGCTTATTACGGGCCTACTACGGAGCGCAAAACTACAAGCAAGTCCTCGAAGCCTACCGGAACGGCTCGCAGCAATACTCCGCCGAAGCCCAGCCGGAAGTCCTCCTCATCGTCGCCAACTCCAACCGGCAACTCGATAAAGACAGCGCCGCGCGGCCCCTCTACGAACAGATCATCCGCGACTTCCCTGGAACCGCCTACGCCAAAGACGCCCAATACTACCGGCTCGTCACCCTCTACAACGCCAACGCCCCCGAACTGAGTGCCGAAGTCGATACCTTCCTGGCCCAAAACCCGGACGCCACCGACAAGCGCGATCAACTCCTCCTGCTCAAAGCCGAATCGTTCTACAAAGCGGCCAAATACGCGGCAGCCGCCCCCATTTACGCCGCCCTCGAAGATTCCAGCCTCAGCCCTGCGCTTAAAAACGAAGCCCTCTTCAAGCGCGGCTGGTGCTACACTCAAACCCAGCCCCGCGACAACGCCGCCGCCATCCAAGTTTTTTCCGAATTCCTTAAACAAAATCCGGCCCACAAACTCGCCGCCACCGCCCTCGCCCAGCGCGCCATCAGCTACCAGCAAAGCAAAAACCTGAAAGCCGCGCTCGGCGATTTCAACAGCATCCTCGACCGCTACCCCAAAGCCTCCAAAGAGCGGGCGCTCGCCTACGAACAAAAAGCGCTCATCCTCGGCCAGCAGGAAGAAAATCAGGCCATGGCCGAAACCTTTGCAAAGCTCCTGAAAGAGTTCCCCGGCAGCCCCGTCGCGGGCAAAGCCAACTACTGGATCGGCTGGGCGGCGTTCGGCTCCAAAAACTATCAAGCCGCAATCCCCGCCCTCGAAACCGCCCGGAAACTTGATCAACAACATTTTGGCGAAAAATCGACCCGGCTCCTCCTGCAAGCCAACCGCATCCTCGAAGATCGCAAAGCCACCGCCGCCGAAGTCGATAAAGCCGAAGCCGCCAAAACCAAAGTCCCGGCCGAAATCCTGCGCTGGCTCGGCACCGAAGCGTTCAAAGCCGGAGACAACGCCCAAGCCGCGAAATACCTCACCAAACTGACCGGGCGCGACGGCACCGAAGAACTGCAAAGCGACGACTGGCTCATTTTGGGCTGTGCCCAAACCAAAGAGGCCAACTGGAGTGAAGCCGAAGCTGCGTTAAAAACCTACCTCAGCAAAGTCAGCGAACCGGTCCCGCAAGCGCGCGGCCACCTTGCTTTGGGCGAAGCGCAACTCGGCGCCAAAGCGTTCGACGAAGCCAAAAAATCGGCCGACGCCGCCCTCGCCTTGCAACCCGAGGGCCGCCTCAACGCCCAAGGGCTCATGCTCTCCGGCGACATCGCCTTTGCGCGGGGCGACTTTGCCGAAGCCGCCAAACTTTACACCAGCGTCTCCGTCCTTTTCAGCGACGACGCCGAGATCACCCCCAAAGCCCTCACCCAAGCCTGGCATTCCTACAAAAAATCAGGCAACGAGCCGCAAGCCGCCAAAACGCTCAACGAACTCCAGAGCCACTTCCCGGAGTACCCGGTGCCCACGGGAAACTAAATCATTCTCGTTTCCTCGTTCCCAAGTTGCACTTGGGAATGCCCCTCCCGCGAAGTTGCACTTCGCCCTGCCTCACTCGGCCTCACTCCCCGTTGCATCCCGACTCACCTGCAACCTCAACTGCCCGCAAGCCGCCGCAATATCGCTCCCCTTTTCCCTTCGGATCGTCGCATCCGCCCCCGTTCGCTGTAGCGCGTCCATAAACACATCCTGCCGCCGCAGCGAAGGCCGTTTCCAATCCAGCCCTTCCACGGGATTATAAGGAATACAATTCACCTTCGCATCCAGGCGGCACGCGATCTGGCCCAGCGCCGCCGCCTGCTCCAGCGAATCATTGATCCCGTCGATCAAAATAAACTCCAACGTAATCCGCTGATTTTTGCGGCTGCAATATTCGTCGCAAGCCTCCAGCAACTCCGCCAGCGGATACTTCCGATTCACCGGCATAATCTGGTTCCGCACCGCATCGGTCGCGCCATGCAGCGAAACCGCCAGCCGAATTTGCAGCGGCTGCTCCGCCAGCTTGCGGATTTGCGGAGCCAGCCCGCTCGTCGAAAGCGTCATATGCCGCGCCCCGAGCCCCACACCCCACGGCGCATTCAAAATCGAAATCGCCCGCATCACATTGTCAAAATTCGCCAACGGCTCCCCCATCCCCATGAACACGACATTATTGATCCGCTCGCCACTCAACTCCTCCACCCGCAAAAACTGCCCCACGATCTCCCCCGCGTGCAAATTCCGCGAAAATCCGTTCAACCCGCTCGCGCAAAACTTGCATCCATACGCACACCCCACCTGCGAGGAAATGCAGAGCGTCCGGCGATCCGACCCCTCTCCATACAGCGCGGGCGAAGCCGGGATCAACACCGACTCGATCAGCGAGCCATCTTCCAGCTTAAACAAAAATTTCCGGGTCGAATCGTCCGAGCCGACCGTGCGCACCAGCTCCAACGCCTCAAACCCGAACGCCGCCTCCATCTGCTCGCGCAAAGCCGCCGGGAGATTCGTCATCGCGCCGAAAGATTTGGCCCGCTTGGGATAAAGCCACTCCATCACCTGCTTGGCCCGGTAGGCGGGCAGCCCCATCTCTTTAAAGTTGAGTTGGAGCTCCGGCAGCGTCACCGAAAAAACAGGCGTTTTGGCAGGCGTAAAATGCATTAGCTTCTTAGAATATACCCGGCAGCCCCGCACAGCAAACCTTGACAACGGTAAGCCTCCTGATAATTAGGCGGAGTAATTATTAGCCTCCTAATCTCTTTATGCCTCTTCTAATGCTCAAAGACCTGCCGCAATACGATTGTCTCCTCAAGGCAGCGGAGCGTTACCCGGAACTCGACCCCAGCGCCAACGAAGCCTTCTTAAATCTCCTGCGCACCGGCGATCTCGTCTTTGAAGTCATCAACCATTTCCTCACGCAAAACAACATCAGCCAGGGGCGCTTCACCGTCATGATGCTTTTGCGCCGCCACTGGGTTGAAAACTGCACCCCGGCCTCACTCGCCGAAGAAGCCGGCGTCACGCGCGCAACCATGACGGGCCTCCTGGACACCCTCGAAAAAGACGGTATGATCGTCCGGCAAGCCGACACCCAAGACCGGCGCACCCTCCACGTCCATCTGACCGATCAAGGCAGTGCCTGCCTCGACTCCATCCTGCCGGGCCACTTCCAAGGCGTCTCTCGCGTCATGAGCCCGTTAACCCATTCCGAGCGCAAAGAGCTGGTTCGCCTGCTTCAGAAAATCCAGGAACAGCTCACCCCGGAGCCGCCAAAAGCAACCCGGTAAACTCAAAACTTCTTATGAAAAAACGCATGTCGATAATGCTGGTGCTGACCTTTTTTGCCTTCGCGATCATCGCGTTGGTCTACATCAAAGGCTTCAAAGCAAAGATGGCCGCCTATGCCCAGATGGGGCCGCCACCCACCGCCGTCACCACCCTCGTCACCAAAGCGCAAACCTGGCAACCGGTCTTAAGCGTCGTCGGCTCGTTACGAGCCATCCAAGGGGTGCAGATCAGCACCGACCTCGCCGGCATCGTCTCCGAAATCGCGTTCGAAAGCGGCACGCCGGTCAAAAAGGGAGCCCTCCTCGCCAAGCTCGATACCAAGCAAGAAGAAGCCCAGCTCCATTCCGCGCAAGCCCGGCTCGAACTCGCCAAAGTGAACCTGGCCCGCAAAAAAGACCTCCTCGAAAAGAAAGCCGCCTCGCAAGCCGACTTCGACTCCGCCGCCGCCGAAGCGCGGATGGCCGACGCCGCCGTCGAAGAATGCCGCGCCCTCATCGCCCGAAAAACCATCACCGCCCCGTTCGACGGCATCCTCGGAATTCGGCAAATCAACGTCGGCCAATATTTGAATGCCGGAACCGGCATCGTCGCCCTGCAAT
This sequence comes from uncultured Spartobacteria bacterium, assembly GCA_903933715.1. Classification (GTDB taxonomy): domain Bacteria; phylum Verrucomicrobiota; class Verrucomicrobiia; order Chthoniobacterales; family Chthoniobacteraceae; genus UBA695. The sequence goes on along the minus strand of CAIZLD010000010.1, from coordinate 50,808 downwards.
CGAGCGACCCGATTTACGCCGAATTCTCCATCCCGCAGCAACACATTGGGAAAATCAACCTCAAGAAAAAAATCCGGCTCACCGCCAAAGGGGTCTCTGATACGGAATTCGAAGGCGAAATCAACGCCATCAACTCGCTTGTCGACGAAACCACCCGCAACATCGCCGTCGAAGCCATCCTCCCCAATCCCGGCCACCAACTGCGCCCCGGCATGTTCGTCAATGTCGAAGTATTGCTCCCCGAACAAGGCGGCGTCCTCACGATTCCCGCCTCCTCCATCAACTACGCCCCCTATGGCGACTCCGTCTACCTCGTCCAGGAGGGCAAAGACAAAGACGGGAAGCCGCAAAAGCAAGCCGTCCAGAAATTCGTGAAACTGGGAGCCAGCCGGGGCGATCAGATCTCCGTCTTGAGCGGACTCAAAGAAGGGGACGAAATCGTCACCTCCGGCGTCTTCAAACTGCGCAGCAACGCCCCGGTAAAAGTCAACAACACCGTCCAACCCCGCAACGAAGAAAACCCCAAGCCGCCAGAGACCTAACACTTTGTATTTCGGATTTTTTCGAAAGAAGAGAATCCGCAGATTTATACGGAAACAATCGGCGAAAATCTGCGCAATCTGCGGATAACTCCCCTGTCTTGCCTGCGAAAAACAGCGCGTGCCCGGGCACTGGCAAATTTTCGCAGTCTTATCGCCCCCGCAAAGCGGCAAGCCATTGCCCCGCCCGGTATTTCACCATCTTGAGCGCAAAGCGCCAGCCGTTGGGCCGCCAGCCTTTCCAGTTCGTGCGATCAAGCCAACCAAAGAACACCTTGGAACTGGGGCTGCCGTGGTACCCGTAAATCCAAGGCTTATTGGGGCCGACGAAATGGAGCACCGGCGCATCCAGGGCATACCCCGGTCTCTCGGAATCGTCCGCCCACCAGGCCGGGGTATTCCATTCATCCGGCAGCCGTTTCCAGCGTCCATAAAGCACCACATTGAGCGCACTTTGATCCCAAAACCGGCAATGCTCCGGGTTTTCGCGCAGATAAGTGAGCACCTTCTCACTCACACACGACTCCCGCCAGCGCTTCAGATCCATCAATAGAAACCCGGCCTGAAAATAAGGAGCCGCGCCATCCAGATTGAATTTAACAAGATCGAGCCGGTCCCCCGAAAGCGTCTGGGTAATCACATCGGGAGCCGCCGCAATGAGCTTGTCCTCCAAATCCATCTCCCACAACGCCCCCCAATCGGCCTGGATCACCATATCCGCATCGACGTAAAGAATCCGCTCCTCCTGCACCATCTGCGGCAACGCCAGCCGCGCATAGGTCATCACGCTGGCCCCCCAATCCTGGGGCAGCCCGGCGAACGTCTCCATATTGGGGCGCAGCCGGATCAGTTCGCACGAACGGCCCAGCCCCGCCATGGTCTTCTCCAGCTTGCGCCAGGAACTCTCGCGGATGCCGCCGTCGAGCAAATAAACGCGGCAATGGGAGTCGTGCGGCGCATTAAGCACCGTCGAGGCCAGCGCCGCGGCAACCCCCTTCACATACGTTTCATTGGAAGCACTGCAAATCGCTGTCTGTTTCATAAATCTCCTTCGAGTTCATCCATCAACTTCGGGTCAACCATCAAGTCGACCTTTCGGGCAAAAAGCTTCCCCTCCTCACGGGCCTTGCCGCGCAACCACGGGAGATCGGCACAACGCAACGTTTGCGGGCTCGGTTCCCCCTCCCGTTCCCATAAGATCGCCCGTCGGTCATCATTGACCACCGTTCCCGCAAGCGGCCCGTTCAACAGCGTCGATTGGAAAACCGTCTCATCGGGATGCCCCGAACGCTTCAGCCAATCGACAATCCGCCGCGCGTTGGAATCGTTGGCGATATAAGCCGCGGCCACCCGGGAAAGAATCACATGGTTCGACCCGCCCCAATAACGGAACTCTTCGGGCAACTGCCGACGCACCCAGGGCAGCGATGGCATCCGATCCCGCCAGCCGCAGATTTGCCGAAGCCAGCGCCCCAGCCCCGGAAATTTTAGAAGCCACTCCAGCGTCGCTGAATCCAAATGGAAACGCCCCAGCCGTTCCTCGACATTCTTCCAATAATCGGTCGCGAACGGATCGAAAAAACTCACATAAGACGCATCCTTCGCCGCCGCCAATTTCTCGATCATCCGGGCCTGTGGCCAGAGCGGGAAATCCTGCCCCGTCAACGTGATGAAATGAGTCCAAGGCCGCCCGCATTCCAAAGCGCGGCGCATCCCCTCAAGCTGTGTGCCCACCTGGCTGAAACGCCCCCATAAAACCGGTCGCGAAGGAAGCAAATACACCCCTGGAATCTCCTTCGCCAGCCGTTCCACTTCGGCGTGTTCGGCTCGGGGCGCGCGCTTTTCATAATGCAAAAAGCAAATATTCTCCGGGTGCGCAATCGCGCGGAGCAATCGCCCCACCTGAGCCGGATTTTTGTGTGCCAGGATGCAATAAGCCAGAGCCATGCATTATCTCCTCAGCCAGGAATAAATCCACAGCGCACCAGACCATCCCAGGAGCATCCAGCGGTGCGAAACTTTCCAGGCCCGCACAAGGCAATCCGCCGCCTTCCGCGGCTCGGAGCGTTGCAGAATCCGGCCCGCGCCGATCCAGGCTTCCTCCGTGAAGCGGCGGCGCAACGCCTCCGGGATCGCCTCCCAATCGAGCTGCTTTTGAAACGCCCGCGCCCAGGCAACCGCCATCGGCCCCGAGTGGGTCGAAAGCGCCGTCCCGTGTTTGCGGTAAAAGCAAGTCGCCTCCCCCGTGAATACAAAACGGCCGCCCACCCGTGCGCAGCGCAGCCACATCTCGCGATCCTCGACATAGCGGAAGGAGGGATCAAACCGGCCCGCGCGCTCCCACAACGATTTTCTTAATATTACCGAAGAAGGTTGAATAATATAATCTCCAGTGAACAGCGAAAGCGGGAAACCGTCGATCTCCGAGCGGCATGGAGCCCGCACCCCCAGCGTCTTGCCTGAATCGCTCTCAAAAAGCACCGAACCCGAGTGGCCCAGATCGGCCCCGGTTTCCAGCAGGTTGGCGAGCACCATTTCCAAATGGTGCGGAGCCCAATAATCATCCGCGTCCAATAAGGCGATAAACTCCCCACGGCTCGCGGCGATCCCGGTATTGCGCGTCGCGGGCAACCCCTGGTTAACCTCGTGGCGTTGATAGATCACCGGCTGCGAAACCGTCTTGGCGAAAATGCCCACCAACGCCTCCGCATTATCCTTCGATCCGTCCTCGGTCACGATCAACTCCCAATCCTCAAACGTCTGGTTGCGGATCGATTCCAGCGCCTGCGCGAGATAGGCGTCGGCATTGTAGGCCGGGATGCAAATGCTAATGCGCGGCATGGCGAGTTCTTTGCAGGGGATTCATTTAAAATAATGGCCGCGCCAAAAACGGGCCGCATCAATGATGCGCGACCTTAAGCTTTCTTCCGAAAAATCAAAGCAAAATAGAAGCCCCGGCGGCTCCCTGATTTGAGCCCTCTCCCCAACCCGATTTTCGCCTTGACTGAATTCCGATTATGCAAAAGATCAACGCGCCGGATGAACCCATCCCCACTCCAGTCCCGCGACCCGTCCGCCGTTGTGGAAAACTCCGCACCCGCTCCTTTGGTCTCCATCATCACGACGGTTTACAACCAGGAGAACTACATCGCCGACGCCATCGCATCGGTTCGATCGCAGACCTGCGCATCGTGGGAATGCATCATCGTGGATGACGGGAGCAAAGATCAATCCTACGCCAACGCCCGGATGCTCACGCAAGGCGACCCCCGGTTCAAGATCGTCACCAAACCCAACGGCGGCCTCTCATCGGCCCGCAACGCCGGGATTCCGCACCTCGCCCCCCAATCCCGCTACATCGTTTTTTTGGATGGCGACGATCTGCTCGCCCCGGAATTTTTGTCGCAACTCTCCAACTATCTCGAAGCCCACCCCGAGGCCGGGCTCGTCACTTGCGGCTTCATCGAGCTTGATCAGGACGCCCGCCCGGTCAAGGAAGGTTACCGCAGCCGCTACGCTCCGAACGCCCTGGGATTTCCGCACCAGCTCAAGCCCGGGGAAACCGTGACCCCTTTTGCGACCTTTTTCTGCGCCACCGGCCAGGGTCCCTTCACGATGGTCCGCCGCGCCATCTACGAGCAGACCCCCGGCTACGACGAACGGCTCTGCCCGCACGAAGACACCGACATGTTCTGCCACCTCGCGTTGCGAGCCGAGGCCCATCATCTCCCGACCCCGCTCTACCTCAAGCGCAACAACGAGACGAGCATCATGAACTCCAAAACCGAAGATGCCGCCAAGCGATACGCCTACTTCCGGGCCGACGCCTACAGCATTTTCCGTAACAAATGGGACCACTACCCCGCGGACGACCCGCGCCAGCGTGCGCTCATTGACGAAGCCCGGAACTATTACTACACGCGCCACCGGCCGTTCCGGGATTTCAAGGTCGCCTTGAAAACGTTGCGCCTGATTTTTAAAAACCCTTCCCGATCCCAAATCGCCTGGTTCCTGCAATTGTGCAAATCCGGCCTTCGCGGGCTCTTCAACGGAGGAGGCCCAGCCGCAAAATGAGCGCCCCCCGCATCGTCTACTTTGGCCAGACGCCCGGGCAGGGAACCGGGAGCCCCATCACACTTCTGCGTCACCTGCGGCGGCTTTCCAACGAAGGCTGGGAAGTCGTAGTTATTGGCGAAAACGGCCCCCGCGAACCGTTGGAATGGCCCAGCTTTCAACTTAGCTTGCGCAAAGCGTGGTGGCCGCCATTCCGGCCCGAGAGCCCCCTCCTGCGCAACCTGCGAATGCGCTTGTGGGCCCGGGAATGCGCCAAGTTTCTGGGAACCCCGCCGCAAGCCATCATCACCTACCTGAGCCTGCACAGCGAGATGCACTCCGAAGTCGCAGCCCATTACGCACGGCTCTGCGGCGCACCCCTCACCGTCATCGTTCACGATTACCCTCCCGACTTCCCCGGCTCCGAAAGGCGGAACATCCCATCGCTGTTGCGGCATCAAAACTGGATCCTGCGGCAGGCCCATCAAACCTGGTTTGTCTCGCCCGAACTCGCCGATCAATACGAAATTCCCGAGAAAAAGAAGCGCGTCCTCATGCCCATCCCGGAAGGGTGCGCCACGCCGGTTTGCTGGAACCCGGATTTCGCCCGGCAACCGGTGATCGTCTACGCGGGGTTCATTTACCCGGCCCAGATGCCGCTCTTCAGCCAGCTCGCCCGGACCATCGACGCGGCCGGCGGCAAACTGTTACTTTTGTCCAAGAAAACGCCGGAAATGGAAAAACTCTGCCGCCGGGAACCGGTGGAAAGCCAGGATCTTTTCCCGACCAACCGTGAAGCGCTCGAGTTCGTCAGTTCGCGGGCGGCGGCTTTGCTCGTAAGCTATAGCGAGAACACCGAAGAGATGCCGTGGATCACCACCAGCTTCCCGAGCAAGCTGGTCGAGTTCTCCCACACCGGGTTGCCCACCCTCATTGTCGCGCCGGAGCAAAGCGCCATCACCCGGTGGGCTCGCAAAAGGCAGTACCCCGACAGCTACACCCCCGACCAGCTTGACGCCGTGCGAGCGTTTGTCGAAGCTCTCAAAGATCGAACCCAGTGGAACGAAAAGTCCGGGCGCATCACCCGCCTTGCCCAGACCGAATTTAACCCGGACGTGATCCATCAAACACTGGAATCAAATCTCGTCGCCTAAGCCAACCTTTTCCGAATAACCATGGGCAACGACATCATCTCCGCCGTACTCGTCGGCTGCGGCGCAGTCAGCCGGTTCTTCTACGGCCCCGCACTCCTCGACCTTCAATCGCGCGGGATTTTGACCGTGGAAGCGTTGGTTGACCCGTCTGCGCCCAATCGTCAACCGCTCGCCGAGCTTTTTCCCCAGGCCCGCCAATACTCGCGGCTCGAAGAGGCCGAACTCCGCTCGCGCCTGGTCATCATCGCCACCCCGCCTAAGTTTCACGCCCAGGCTGCCATCCATGCGATGCAAAGCGGAGCCGCCGTCCTGTGCGAAAAACCGATGGCCTCCAGTATCGACGAAGCCCAGGCAATGATCGACACTGCCCGCGCCACGCAATCGCTGCTGGCCGTCGGACTCTACAAACGGTTCTTCCCCGCCTGCGAAAACCTTAAAGGGATTCTCGAGCGGCAACCGCTGGGACGGCTCAAAAAATTCACCATCGAAGAAGGAGGCAAATTCGGCTGGCAAGCCGCCTCCGACTCATTCTTTCGCAAATCCGAAACACCCGGCGGGGTTCTCCTCGATATCGGGGTCCATGTCCTGGACCTCCTTCTCTGGTGGCTGGGTGAGCCCGGGACCGTCGACTATGAAGACGACGCCCTGGGCGGCCAGGAAGCCAACTGCCGCATCGGGCTGACCTATCGTGATGGAGTCCATGGCGAAGTCAGGCTCAGCCGCGACTGGTCCACCCGATACGAATACAGGTTCGAGTTCGAGCGCGGCCAAATCCGTTACCACGTCAACGAAGCCAACCGGCTTGAAATCATCGTAGACGGCATGCCGTCGCTTCTCGACGGCAGCCTGCGCGACCCCGGCAGTCATCGGATCGAAAGAACCAACCCGCAAAGCTTCATCCAGCAAATCGTCAACGTCACCGCCGCCATGCGGGGCCGCGAACCGCTCAAAGTGCCGGGCGAAGAAGGGATCCGCTCCCTGCGGCTCATCGGGCACTGCTACGCCCACCGCCGGCTCATGGAAATGCCCTGGCTCACCGCAACCGAAATCGCCGCCGCCCAATGCCGCCCATGAAAATCGCTTTAATCGGAGCCAGCGGATTTGTCGGCACCCGCATCGTCGAACAATGGAATCTGACCGGAGCGTTTGAGATCGTTCCGATCGTCCGTTCCTACAGCAGCCTCGCGGTTCTGGCACGCTTCGAACTCCCGTGGCAAGTCTGCGACCTGTTCGACGTTCCCGCCCTCGCCCGCGCCATGGAGGGGTGCGACGCCGTCGTCCACGCCGCAATCGGCGACCCCGGCCAGATCGAGCAAATGGCGCAATCGATCTACGAGGCTGCCGAAATCGCTCACGTCCGGCGGCTAGTCGTCCTCAGTTCCGCCTCGGTCCACGGCCAGGCTCCCGAGCCCGGCACCGACGAAACCTCCCCCCTGCACGAGCGGCACAGCATGGCCTACAACAGCGCCAAAGTGCGCGCCGAAAAAGCGCTGCACCGCCTGAGCGCCAGCGGCAACGTCGAAGTCGTCCTCTTGCGCCCCTCCGTCGTCTACGGCCCCCGTTCCCGGTGGATCGCCGACACCGCCAGGCAACTGCTCGAAGGGAGCGCCTGCCTTATCGGGGACGGCAACGCCATTTGCAACGGCATCTACGTCGATAACCTGATCGCCGCCATCGAACTCGCCCTGCAAGTCCCCCAGGCAGCGGGCGAAACCTTCCTCGTCGGCGACCCGGCCCCGATGACGTGGCGCTCCTTTTACCAGCAAATCGCCGATGCCCTCGGGATCGACATGGCCACCGTCGGCTCCATCCCGCCGCCCATCTTCCCGCGCTCGTTCAAATCCAAAATCACCGATTTCGCCGCGCAACCGGCCATTCAGAAACTGCTCCCGTTCATCCCCGGCAGGCTCAAGCGGCTCACCAAGCTCGTGCTGGCCAACTGGAACGAACCGCCCGCCGAAAACGCCTGGCAACTCCCGGCTCCGGTCCGCTTCACCACCACCGAAGAACTGAGCCTGCTCCAGCAGTGTCAATGGCAGCTCCCCCAGCAAAAAGCGCAAAAAATCCTCGGCTATATCCCAAAAATCAGCGCCGAAGAAGGGATGCAGCGCAGCCTCCAATGGCTGAAATTCGCCGGATATCCAGTAATAAAACCCGGTGGCCCCCCGGCGTTTACCTAAAAGCAGCTATTGACCAAAAGACGCATCGATAGCAAGCTTCTGCGCATCCTCAATTAACCCCATGCGCAACTCCCTCAATCGAGCTCTGAATTGGTGCGCTCTGATATTTCCGTGGGTCATGCTGACCGCATACCTGCATATCTTCTGGTCCTATTCGCCACAATACGAATACGGCTGGCTGGTCCTCCCCCTTGCAGCCCGGCTCTTTTATTTGAGGTGGAACTCGCTTTCCGAACTCCCCTCCTCCAGTAATCGCGGCACCCTCCTCCTCGCCCTTCTCTGCGCGCTGTTGATCGCCCCAATGTGGTTGATCCGCCAAACCACCACCCACTGGGGCGTTCCCGGTTACGGGCTCACCGCGCTCGTCACCGCCTACACCCTCTCCATGCTCGGCATGCTGGGCGGCTGGAAACTGGCGAGGCAAATGCTCATCGCCGTCCTTTTCATCTTCTGCGCCGTGAAACTCCCCCTCACGCCGGAGCAGTGGATCATCCAGGGGTTGAGCCGGTTTGTCACCGAAGCTTCCGTCGAAGTACTCTATCTGCTGGGCATCCCGGCCATCGGCAGCGGCAATCTCGTGATCCTCAACACCGGCACGATCGGCATCAACGAAGCGTGCAGCGGGATCAACTCCCTCCAATCCCTTTTCATGGTCGCCCTCTTCTTTGGGGAGGAACGGCGCATGCTCATCACGCGGCGCATCTTCATGATCGGGCTGGGCGTGTTTCTCTCCCTCTTTTTCAACGTCCTTCGGATCCTGATCCTCTCCATCGTCTGCCTCACCAACGGGACCACCAATTTTGAAAGCTGGCATGACCGCGCGGGCTGGTCGATCTTGATCGTCTCGCTCGTCATCATGATGATCGTCGCCAAAAAAATCGGGGGCGCCCCACCCAGCGATCTTTCGGGCCCGCCCCGCTGTCTCAAACCACTTTCCAACGCCATCGCAGGCGGCTTCGCCCTCTGGTTCATCCTGGTCGCCGTGGGGGCGGAAAGCTGGTTTAGCCTGCACGACCGGCTTTCGCCTGACCGGAGGCACGTTGAAATCCGATGGCCGGAAGAAAAACCGTATTTCACCCCCGTTGAAATCCCCAACCGAATCCGGGACATCACCCTCTGCTCCGATGGGCAAAGCGGGATGTGGCAGGAAATCGACAAAACCGAGTGGGCACTCTCCGTCCTCGAATTTGGGGGCGGGGCCAAAGGCACCAGCCAATGGGCTCCGATGCACACCCCGGATATCTGCTATCCGGCCTCGGGCATGCCGATGGTTCGGGAATTCCCCACCGTAAAATTGAAGGTCAATGGCGGCGAACTCATCTTCCGGTGCTGGGAATTCAAGCGACGGCTCCACTCGGTCTACGTTTTTTACACCCTCAACAACGAGAGCAACCTGGACGCCACCGCCCCGTTTGTACAAGACCTGCTGGGCTGGGACCGCGTGATTCAAGGCCAGCGCAACCTGGGCCAGCAGACCGTGGAATTTTCGCTGATCGGCTATCGCAACTACGACGCCGCGCTTCAAGCTCTCAAAACCCGGCTGCCCAAAATGGTTTCGCTCCAAAAATAGCGTCGTTGGCTTCACTGGCTCCCGCCTCCAGAGAACTGCCTTAAACTGGACCGTGACAACCTGCTGGCATCTCCGCTATTGTCCGCGCCGCATGCAAAATCAACCTCACTCACCTGTTACCGAAACCAAAATTGTAATGTCCGACCCGACCGCCCTTGGCGTATTCGGGCTTGCCATGGTGACCTTCGTCGCCGCTTCAGCGAAGATGCACTGGACCAGCGGCATCTCTAATTTGATCCCGTGGGCACTCTTTCTCGGTTCCATCGCTCAGATTTGGGCCTCCACCATCGACTTCAAAAAGAATAACTATTTTGGCGCCATCGTCCTCGGCGTTTATGGCCTCTTCTGGGTTGCCGTCTCGATGACGTGGGCCATCAAGCTCGGGTGGTTTGGGCCGGTCTCGGACGCAGATCCCAAGCAATTCGCGTTTGCTTGTTTCGGCTACGCCATTTTTTCATTCTTCATCCTGGTTGCATCTCTCGAAGCCAACAAAGTCTTCGCTGCCATTTTGGTGCTCATCAATATCCTCCTCCCCTCGCTTGGACTCGCCATCATGGGGATCAAGCCGGAGCTATTTAACCCGCTTGCCGCGTGGTCCGAACTCCTCATTTCACTCCTTGGTTTCTATGCCGCGGGCGCGGTCTTCCTCAACAGCTATTTCGGTCGCACGCTGCTGCCGCTCGGCAAGCCGCTCGGCTGGATCCGCAAAGGGGCGCTTCCCGCCGCAGCGCGCCTCCCCGTTGCTCCGGTCGCTCAAGTCTAGCAAACCCAAAGGGTTTGAAGCCCATAGCCGGTGGTTGAGCGTTAGCGACACCACCGGTCAATGCAAAACCGCGCCTCACCCCAAAGGGGTGGCAGAAAACGAGGCGATGGCTCTGCCACCCCTTTGGGGTGAATTCTTTCCAACACCTCATCCGGTGGTGTCGCTAACGCTCAACCACCGGCTATGGGCTTCAAACCCTTTGGGTTTGGCTCGATCTGAATGTCGATTCTAATGCCTGTCCACGGATTCTGAAAAAGAAAAATGGGCGCCCTTGAGCGCCCATTTCGAAAAAACTAATCTGGACTGGACCGCACTACTGCGGGACGAGCCGGATGTCGTCAAGATAAAGAACCGATGCATCCGGGGCCGCGGTCGCGCGGATTTCCAACAGACCGCGGTAGTCTGTCTGTCCGCCGGAATTAACCCATTTCTCGGGCGTATTGAGTTCGCTAGGATCGTTTTCCTTGGTCTTCTCGAACTTCAGATTGAGCTGTTTAGTAATAGTAGTCCAGTTGGGGCTTACCATAAAGTCAGCCTTCTGGAAGGTCGAACCAAAAACCAGGTTGCGAGTGCCGCTGCCGCCCTTGATGAGCCAGCCTCCGAAGCTAAAGTGTACGCCGGCATCTTTGATCCCGCGCCCCTTGACCTTGAAAGTCAGTTTGTAGTTGGTATTTGGCTTCAATAACCCGACTTCGATTCTTTGCCGGACAATGATGATATTGGAATCAACCCTCCACCCCATGAGGTCCACACTGTGATACGCAGGATATGAATGCAAAGTCGGCGAGGGGCTAAAGCCTCCTCCAAGGTTACTGTATTCCGGAACCTTACTGATGCCGGGAAAAGGCACCGAGGGTTTGCGAATGATCTGGTTTTGAGACGGGAGATACTGGAACCGGAGGACGTGTTTGCTTTCGGTGGGGGCCGCCTCGGGGTCTTCGGCAGGGCTCACGACGCTCGTCGTTCCATAGAAATTCCCATCCCATTCGCCAAAATAGGTATCCCATTTCGCCGGTTTGCGAACAGTGTCTGCCTTCCAGATATCCTGCCCTTTGAGTTCAGTGAGCGGCCCGAATTTGGGTTCAGTGGGTGTTCCGGTATTGTAAGAAATCGCGATGCGCCCGTTGGGTTCGCCCACGACGATATCAAACAAACCGTCTCCATTGAGATCCCCCACTGCGGGACTTACGCATCTGGCGCCGTTGGCGCCCGCGCTGACGGTTTTGGCAGTTCCAAAGAGGACCGGGTTCTCCTGGCGTTTCAATTCGTCGCCATTCTTCCATTTCCCGGTGCTTAGATAGATATTGATTTGACCGGTGCGATCGCCCACGAGCAAATCAGGATTGCCGTCCCCGTTGTAATCGACCACTGCCGGGGTCAATTGTTCGCGGCCATCCCCATAGGCAAGATAGCTGCGGCTTTCTTCACTGAATTTGGGAGCTGAGCCGGTGCCTTCGTTGAGCAAAAGATGCACGCAATTCGCCGAATAGCTTCCTTCGCCAAGAATCAAATCGGGCCTGCCATCCTGATTCCAATCAAAAACCGCCGGAGAAACCAGATTGGCCCAAAGCCGACCTTCCGTGGACGTGGGAATCGTGGCGGCTTCCATTTTGACCGGTTGACGCCATTCGGGAACGGACCGGCTGCCGGTGTTCTTGACGATGACAACCTGGCCAAGATAGGTGCCGATCACCAGATCCAGCGCGCCACTCTTGGAAAGATCCGACAAGCAGATTTTCGGCAGGGCAGTCCAGGGATTACTTCCTCCGACCGGAATGCGGCGCAGGAAAAGGGGGACAAATTCGCAATGATCGAACTTCGGCTCGGCCCTTGTGCCTTTATTAAAATAGACGCGGAAATACCCGAGCGCATCCGAAGTCATGATATCCAAGAGGCCATCCCCATTAAGATCGGCCACTTGCACACTGGGTGCCATTGCCGTTCTGCCCACCCTGCCTCCTTCTTGAATAATTTCGGCTGAGCCGGGGAAGCCGGAAAGAAAGCCGCTGTTATCAACCCCGTCCCAGTAATTGTCTTCGGAAGTGAAGGTTTCGAATTTTCCGTTCTGGAGAAAATTACCGTCAGCAGCCGGAGTCGCAACGGGCACCGGATTTTGCGCGAAGGCGAGAACGGGAAGGAAAACGAGAGCCAGAGAACGGAGTTTCATTAGCAGATCAGGGAGGTGAAATGGGGAGTAATTCTCCTCATTAAAGCGCATTTGCCGGAAATGGGCAACTGGAGAGTCAATGAACTTTCCTCTTCATCAAACGCGAACAACCTGTTTAATTGGAGGCTCTTTTGCGCAACCCAAAACTATGAAGATTTTTGTTACCGGCGGCGCCGGTTATATCGGCAGCATCTGCGTGGAGCAGTTACTGAACCTCGGGCACGAAGTCACCGTGTTCGACAATCTCACCGAAGGCCACCGCAAGGCGGTTGATCCCCGCGCGCCGCTGATCGTGGGCGACCTCCAGAAGCCGGAGGAAATTGCCGATGCGATGCGCCAGGTCGGGCCCGAAGCCGTCATGCACTTTGCCGCGAACGCCCTGGTCGGCGAGTCGATGGTCAACCCGTCCAAATATTTCCGAAACAACGTTTACGGCGGGGTCAATCTCCTCGATGCGATGGTCGCGGCAGGCGTTAAAAAGTTCGTTTTCTCCTCCACTTGCGCCACGTTCGGACCACCCGAGCGCAACCCGATTGACGAAACGCTCCCCCAGCAACCGATCAACCCGTACGGCGAATCGAAGCTCCTTTTTGAGAAAATCCTCCGTTGGTACGACGAGATCCACGGGATCAAGCACGTCGCCCTGCGTTACTTCAATGCGGCGGGAGCCAGCGAGATCTACGGCGAGGATCACCGCACCGAGACCCACATCATCCCGAACGTCCTGAGGGTCGTTCTGGGGCAGAAAGAGAACGTGGAAATCTACGGCACCGATTACGAGACGCCGGACGGCACCTGTATCCGCGACTACATCCACATCCTCGACCTCGCCCAAGCACATATCCTCGCCCTCGGCATGAAGGAGAGCGCCCGTTACAACCTCGGCACCGGTGGCGGCACGAGCGTCCGCGAGATCATCGCGACCTGCGAGAAAGTCACAGGAAAGAAAATTGCCGTGGTGGAGAAACCGCGTCGTCCCGGCGATCCGCCGCTGCTCATCGCCGCTTCCGATAAAATCAAGCGCGAGTTGGGTTGGAATCCGCAATACCAGTCGATCGAGAAGATCATCGAAAGCGCCTGGGCGTGGCACACCAAGCACCCGAACGGCTACGGGGATTAGGACTCTTTTTAGACAAGCGAGTCTTCGGACAAAGCGCGATTCAGACGTTATGAATTCAAAACCCGTTCATCTGTATTCGGACGGTTTTGCTCCGGTCTTTCGCTCTTCATCAAGAGAAGTTTTTTTCATCCGCCTGGAAGCTGCCCCGCAAGTCGGCTCCGACGACTTCGGAGACCTTGGGGGCGCCTACGTCAACTGTTATTTGAATGCGGACGATCTGCGGACAGCCGAGCTGCAGGCAATCGCATTGATTCAAAACGAAGGTTGGCAACCGGTGCGTTTCGAGACTTGGAGACTGGTCTGCATCGAGTGCGAATCCAACACCGACAACGATTACGAAGAGAGTCCCACTCCACGGGAACTCATTGAGGAAGCAGTCCGTGAAGGCGGCGCTTGTCTTTTTCATAGTTGGCCGATCGACGCACCGGATAACCAGCCATAGCTTTTCATTCCGTAAGTGTTAGTTTGATAAATAACTTAAGTGAGTTTGCTTTCGCTCTCCAAAGTCCATACAATCGCGAAATCGGCATTTTCCACCGATAACGCCAGATTAGGTCCACAAGCCAGTTTGAATCAGCTCACCGTTTCAACAACCTAAATACAAAATATGCCTAAAATCGCCATCAAACCCGCCACGCTCGCGGCGCTCAAAGCGCAGTACAACGACGAACTTAACAACGCCCACGCTTACGAGGCGCTCGCCATCTGGTGCAAAAAGAAGAATCTGAAGGGATTCGGCAGCTATTTCCACAAGCAGTCCGGCGAAGAACGCGAACACGCCGAGAAAATCGCCGAACATCTTTTGGATCGGGGCGAGACTCCCGAAACGGGCGCTCTCGCTGCCCCTAAGACCGAATTCAGCAGCGTGATGGAACTCGCCAAACTCGCCCAGTCGATGGAAGGCGTGACCACCGCGAAGATCAACACGGTCTATGAAACCGCCACCAAGGAGGGCGACTATCCCGCCGCGCTTTTGATGCAATGGTTCATCAACGAGCAGGTTGAGGAAGAAGCTTCGATGGACGAAATGGTGGACCTCATCGGCGGGGCGACCTGCGCCGGTAGCATGACTTCACTCGACCGCCATATCGTCAAAATCCTCAGTAAGGGCGGGGAATAGAGCGTTTGCCAAAAAGGATTTCCGAAAATTAGTAACGCAAGGGCCGGGAGAAATCCCGGCTCTTGTTGCGTTTTGGGGGCGGCTTGCCATAATTCCATTAATCCCATCGCGAAAATGGGAATGGACGAATGGAGCAGCAGCCGCGCTCCCTAAAGGTTCAGGAAATTCTGCAACAGCTTTTTGCCTTCGAGCGTCAGGATCGACTCCGGGTGGAATTGCACCCCGTGGATCGGGAATTCGCGGTGGCGCAGTCCCATGATTTCCCCTTCCGCCGTCTCGGCTGAGATTTCCAGCAACGCCGGGAACGTCTCCCGTTTCACCAAGAGCGAATGGTAGCGGGTCGCTTCGAACGGACTCGGCAACCCGGCGAAAATCCCTTTGCCGTCGTGCAAAATGGGCGAGGTCTTCCCGTGCATGAGCCGTCCAGCGCGGACGACGTCGCCGCCATACACATCGCCGATGGCTTGATGCCCGAGGCAAACCCCCAGCAGCGGCACGCGCGGCCCAAATTCCCGGATCACCTCGCAACTGATCCCGGCCTCCTTGGGCGTGCAAGGACCGGGCGAAATGCAAATCCGCTCCGGCTTGAGCGCGGCAATCTCAGCCAGCGTGATCTCGTCGTTGCGTTTGACGAGCAGATCGGCCCCGAGTTCGCCGAAATATTGCACCAGATTGTAGGTAAACGAGTCGTAATTATCGATGACGAGTAACATGGCGTTTTCCTTTAATGGTGATGGTGGCAACCCCCTTCGGCGGCTCCCTTGGCGTGTTCGATGGCTCGCATCACGGCCATTGCTTTGTTGACGGTCTCCTGGTATTCCCCCTCCGGATCGGAATCGGCGACATCGCCGCCGCCCGCCTGCACGAACGCTTTCCCGTCCTTGAGCAACACGCTCCGCAAGGTAATGCACGAGTCGTGATTGCCATCGAAGCCGAAATAACCAACCGCCCCCGCGTAAGCGTAGCGGCGGCTTTTCTCCGATTGATTGATGATCTGCATGGCGCGGACTTTGGGCGAACCGGAGACGGTTCCCGCCGGGAAAGTCGCCCGCAGCACGTCGTAAGCGTTGGCCCCCTCGCGCAATTTCCCGACCACGTTCGAGACGATGTGCATGACGTGGCTGTACCGCTCGATCGTCATGAAATCGGTGACTTGCACGGTTCCAAATTCACAGACCCGGCCCACGTCGTTGCGGGCCAAATCAACGAGCATGAGGTGCTCGGCCCGTTCCTTCGGATCGGCCAGCAATTCCCTCGCATTGGCGGCGTCTTGCTCCGGGGTCGCGCCTCGTTTGCGGGTTCCGGCGATGGGGCGGATGGTGATATTCCCCTCGATGGCCCGCACGTGGACCTCGGGCGAACTGCCCACCAGCGCAAACTCGTCGGCAAACTTGAAGCAGAACAGGTAGGGCGAAGGATTGATGTAACGCAGCGTCCGATAGATTTGCAGGGCGTCCCCCTCGAAATCGGTCTCAAACCGTTGCGAGAGAACGACCTGGAAAATGTCCCCCGCCTGGATGTATTCCTTGGCATGGTTCACCATTTGGTGAAACTCCTCGCGCGTGGTGTTGCTGCGCGGAGCTTCCGGCTCAACGTGGGTGCGGATGTTCACCGGCGGCAGGAACGCGGGCCGGGCAAGCCGCTCGACCAACGCCTCGATTTTCTCGCACGCCACGTCGTAGGCGGTACCGGGATCGCCCTCCACCAGCGCGTTGCAGAGCAGGCGCAGACGCCGCAAACGGTGGTCGAAAATGAGCAGCGTGTCCGTGATCATAAAGACCATGTCGGGCACTTCGTTGGGCGGGCTTTTCTCGCTCGGCAGCTCCCCAATGGCCGGTTCAAAAAACCGCACCATGTCGTAAGCCATGTAGCCGACGGCTCCCCCGAAAAACCGGGGCAGACCGGGCATGGCCACCGGCTGGAAGCGGGCCATCAAAGCTTGCAGCGCGCAAAGCGGATCTCCCTCGGCCTGGTAAGAGCGCGTCTCCCCGGCTTCGGTCACGGTAATCTGGCGGCCATGGGCTTGAAACAGGATGCGCGGATCGGTTCCGACAAACGAATATCGCCCTCCCTCGTCACTGTTCTCGGCGCTTTCGAGCATGAACGTATGCCCGCCGCGGTCGAGCTTGGCGAAAGCGGAGATCGGCGTTTCCGCGTCGGCGATCAACTCCGTGCTGACGGGAATGAGATTGCCCCGGGTTGCCAGCGCGCAAAATTCCTCGCGGCTGGGCGTAATAAGATGGGTGGTCACTTTTTATAAACCTGTTCGGGATCGAAAATGAGTGAATCCGTAATCGGCTCGGGCGATCCATCCCGTCCGAAAGATTGGTAAAAGCAGGAAGCATGGCCGGTGTGGCAAGCCGCCCCCTCTTGGTCAACTTCAAAGAGCAGCGCGTCAACGTCGCAATCGGCATACCATCGCAGCACGCGCTGGGTGTGGCCGCTGGACTCCCCCTTGAGCCACAGCTTCTGGCGCGAACGGCTCCAGTAATGCATGAACCCGGTTTCAATCGTCTTTTCGAGGGCGAGGCGGTTCATCCAGGCCATCATGATAACTCGCCCGGCGGTTGGCTTGCCGTTCTGGGTCTGCTGAATGATGGCGGGGATCAATCCGTCGCTGTTGAATTTGAAATCGAGGTTCATTTCGGATGGTTATGGTTTAAGGAAATAAAAAAAGCCCGACGATTTAGTTAATCATCGGGCGAGGAGTTCGACGCATTGAAAACGAAGCGATCGACCGCGACTACTGAAAGCCGCGAGCCCGTCTGCTAACGCCACCAATGCAAGGAAAGTTTCACTGGTGCCACCCTTACACTGCCCCCTCCGGCAAGGCAAGCGATTTTTGAAAACGGGAACGGATGGCCGGCTTATTGATCCCATGATTCCAATGGGTCCCATAAGTCTCATGGGACACATGACCCCATCTAAATCATCGATTCCAAAAACTCGCGGGCATTAAAAGGCGCGAGCTGGTCGAGCTTTTCTGCCCTGCTGCCGCTTTAGAGTTTATTTCTCGCAAAGACGCAAAGGCGCAAAGGAGTTTTCTCGTTCCAAAATTCTATTTTGGAACGCACTTGAAGCCGCAACTCCATTGCGGCGATCCTGGCAATCGAGTTGCCGGGACAACGGCGTTCCCAAATGGAGTGTTGGGAACGAGAGGCGGCGAACGGATGGCCGGCTTATTGATCCCATGATTCCAACGGGTCCCATAAGTCTCATGGGACACATGACACTACCTAAATCATCGATTCCAAAAACTCGCGGCCATTAAACGGCGCGAGCTGGTCGAGCTTTTCGCCGGTGCCGATAAAGCGGGTGGGCAAGCCGAGTTCATTCTGGATCGCAATCACGCCGCCTCCTTTGCCGCTGCCGTCGAGCTTGGTGACGACCACCCCGGTGAGCCCGATCGCCTGATGAAACTCGCGGGCTTGCGCCAAGGCGTTGCTCCCAGTGGTGGCATCGACGACGATCCAGACCTCGTGCGGCGCTTCCGGGTCGTGCTTGGCGAGCGTCGTCTTGATCTTGGTCAGCTCGGCCATCAGGTTCGACTTCGTGTGGAGCCGCCCCGCCGTGTCGCAGATGAGAAACTCGATATTCTTTTTGTCGGCCGCGGTGTAGGCGTCGTAGCAAAGGGCCGCCGGATCGGCATTGTATTGCCCTTTGATCATTTCAACGCCGATGCGCTCGGCCCAGACGCCAAGTTGCTCAATGGCGGCGGCGCGAAAGGTGTCGGCGGCGGCCAGCAGGACGCTGTGCCGGGTTGACTTCAAATAATAGGCAAGCTTGGCCGTCGTGGTCGTTTTCCCGGTGCCGTTGACGCCCACCATCAGGATCACCTTCGGCTTGGCGGGCAACGGCCGCAGCGGAGGATTATCGAACGGGAGGACTTTGGCGATCTCCTCGCGGGTGACTTCGACGATGTCGTTGGCGGTGATATTCTCGCGCGGTTGCAGCGCGGCGACGATTTTCATCGTCATCGGCACCCCCAGGTCGGCCCGGATGAGGGTCTCTTCAAGCTCGTCCCAATCCACCGGCTTCCCGGAGAATTTTTGAAGGATGGATTTAAAAAAACCGAACGCCATGGAATGGGAAGAGTGGGAATCCGCAGATTTCGCTGATTGACGCAGATGTAGAAAATTTAAATCTGCGGATAACTCCTTGGTTGTTAATCTGTTTTAACCGCGCGCGCCGGACGCTTCAATTCCCCCCGGATACGGTCCAGCACGCCGTTGACGAACCGGCCCGAATCTTCGGACCCAAACCGCTTGGCGATCTCGATGGCCTCATTGATCGAGACGACCGGCGGCACTTCAGGGCAGTAGAGCATTTCGAAAATCGAGATGCGCAGAATGTTGCGGTCCACGGCGGCGATGCGATGCAGATCGTAATTGGAAGCGGCCTGGCGGATACGCTCGTCGATATCCCCCTGGTGCGCCAGAACGCCTTCGGCGATGGCCATCCCAAATTCGCGCACCTTCTTGGCGGCGGGGCGGAGTTCCCAAAACTCGGCGATTGTCTCGGCGTTAGTCCCCGTGTTCAAGTCCCGCTGGTAAAGAAATTGTACAGCCGCTTCACGGCCTTCCCGACGTGGTCCCATAATAACCCTTAGTT
This sequence comes from uncultured Spartobacteria bacterium, assembly GCA_903933715.1. Taxonomy (GTDB): domain Bacteria; phylum Verrucomicrobiota; class Verrucomicrobiia; order Chthoniobacterales; family Chthoniobacteraceae; genus UBA695. The sequence continues at coordinate 31,531 of CAIZLD010000010.1, read as the reverse complement.
GGTAACTTTAACGGTGCCCATGATATGGGCGGCGGCGACAGCGGCGCGAGCCGCCTCGGTCCCCCGGTTTTTTTCGGTCTCCAACGTCCGGGCGCGGGCATGTTCCTCGTTATCCACCAGCAGCACTTCGTGGATCACCGGAAGGCGGAAACGCAGGGCGATGTTTTGAAGGCTGTCGGTAATGGTGCGGCCAATCAGCTCGGCATGGTCGGTCTGCCCTTTAATGATCACCCCTAGCGCAATGAGCGCGTCAACGCCGCCTTTGATCGCCAGTTCCTGAAGCACTACCGGGATTTCAAACGCGCCGGGCACTTCCAACACCGTAACACTGGATTTGGGGGAAATGATGGAGAGTTCATCGCAAACGGCTTTGGTCAACCCCTTGACGTATTCCTGATTGTACTGGCTTGCGACAATGGCAAAGTTGCGCCGGGCCGTGAAAGCGCCGCGAGGACGTTGTGGAGCGAGGTTCGACATAGTAGAAGGCGGAAAGTTTAATGGACCCGGGGAATAGTGCAAGGTCGATCGGTTGCGGAATGACAGACGCTGACGCGGGGAACGCGGCTTTGAGATCCAAGCCCTCCCCTATTCCGCAATCCGCCTTCCCCAACTTAAAGCAGATGCCCCATCTTGAATTTCTTGGTTTCCAGATATTTGGCGTTGTGAGGGGTGGCCGGAATGCGAATCGGGACGATTTCGACAATCTCCAGCCCGTAGGCTTCCAGTCCGACCACTTTTTTCGGGTTATTGGTGAGGAATCGCATTTTGTGAACCCCAAGATCCGCGAGAATTTGCGCGCCGATGCCGTATTCGCGGAGTTCGGCGGGGAACCCGAGCTTCTCGTTGGCTTCCACGGTGTCGAGCCCTTCCTCCTGGAGTTTGTAGGCGTGGATTTTCGCCGAAAGCCCGATGCCGCGCCCCTCCTGGCGCATGTAAACCAGAACGCCGCTGCCGGCCTGCTCGATCTGTTTCATGGCGCGCTGGAGCTGCGAACCGCAATCGCACCGCAATGAGCCGAAAACATCCCCGGTGAGACATTCGCTATGGACGCGCACCAGCGTGGGCGTTGCGCTATCGATCTTGCCTTTGACGAGCGCCAGATGGTGCGCGTCGTCCACGATGGAGCGGTACATGTGCAACTCGAAATCGCCATACTCGGTAGGGAGCTGGATCACCTGTTCGCGTTCGATGAGGCGCTCCTTTTGGCGGCGGTAGGCGATCAAATCTTCGACCGTGGCAATTTTGAGGCCGTGCTTGACGGCGAACTGCATCAAATCGGGCATCCGGGCCATGGTGCCGTCGTCGTTCATGATTTCGCAACAAACCCCGGCGGGCGCAAACCCTGCGAGGCGGGCCAGATCGACCGTGGCCTCCGTGTGCCCGGAGCGTTGCAGAACCCCGCCCGGCTTGGCTTGGAGCGGGAAGATGTGGCCCGGCTGAACGAGATCCTGAGGGGTCGCCTCGGGATCGACCATGATGCGGACGGCGGCCGCGCGATCGGCGGCGCTGATGCCGGTGGTGACACCCACGGCGGCATCCACGGAGACGGTAAAGGCGGTTTTTTGACTCTCGCGGTTTTCGAGCACCATCCGTTGCAGCCCCAGTTGCTGGGCGCGCTCGTGGGTGATGGGGGCGCAGACGAGACCCCGCGCATGGATCACCATAAAATTGATCGCTTCCGGGGTGACCTTGTCGGCGGCCATGATGAGGTCGCCCTCGTTTTCGCGGTCGGGATCATCCGTGATGATGACCATCTTGCCCGCGCGGATATCGTCGAGAACTTCCTCGATTGTGTTAAATTGCGTACTCATCGAACCGTTACTAATAACCCGGTTCGCGACGCGTTGCAGCGAAAAAAGCAATCGGGGGCACTTTCGGTGGATCGCGACTTCCAGGCGCGATCGAGAGTGCGCCCGCCAGTTTGTCAATCAACGCTTCCCAGACCGCCCGCGGAGCGGTCGATCCACCTAGTTGTTTTTTTCGGAAGAAGAGAATCCGCAGATTGCGCAGATGAACGCAGATTTACAAGAAAACAATCGGCGGAAATCTGCGCAATCTGCGGATAAATTTCCTGTCTTCATGCGAAAAGCTTCCTGCCAAAAAGCAGTTACCCTACTTCACCCGGAAGGCGAGGCAGTCGTACACGAGGCGGTCCGGTTCGTAACTGGCCTGCGAGCGGACGAGAACATGCAAACCCTGGTGTTCGGCCTGCCCGTTATGGGCAAGCTGACTGGCCAGATGCTCGTGAAATTCAAGCGCCCCCACGAGCGTGCTGTCTTGGCAAAGCACGATGGGGCGAAGACCCGGGATCACGATAATCGAGAGCGGTTTGAGGCTGGTGGCCACCTCGTGCGGGAGTTCGGCGACCATTTCCTGCACCTCGGCGTGCTTGGCCTCCAACTGGATCATCCGGGCTTTGGCTTCGGGTGCGGTCGATTCCAGGGCGATGCTGATCGCGTCCAGAAGGGCGTGGCGGACTTCGCCCAAATCGTCCAGCGAGCGGAGATTGCGCAACGCGGGTTGGGTCTGGATCGCTTTGGCCAGAGACGAGATCTCTTTAAGATAAGAGTTCTTTTGCGTCACCGGGACGAAATACATGACCATGAGGTGCACCGGGGCTCCATCGGGTGATCCGTAATCAATCCCCTTGGGGCTCCAGCCGATTGCGCAAATCACTTCCCCATCGTGCTCGGAGCGGGCGTGCGGGCAAGCCCAGCCCTGGCCGATCCCGGTGTTGTGCGCCGCTTCGCGGGCCAACACGTTTTCAGTGATCCCTTCTTCCAAGCCGAGATCCGGGACCGCCTCGATCAAGGCAGCCAGGTATTCCAAAGCCCGGTTTTTGTTGTCGTCGGGCAGTTCAATCAAGCGGCCTTCCTGGAGGGCATCAAGGAGCGTTTTCATTTAAAGACTGTATTTAGGATAAAAGAAGAGTCATCCGCAGATTACACAGATTTACACAGTTATTTTCGGTCCGCAGGAGCTTTTTTCTGATCCTGGACCATTCCGAAAAAATATTCTGTCGGTTCATCATAAATCTGCGGTCATCTGCGAAATCTGCGGATATCAATCAATTCCGTATTTGCGGTGGAACCACACTTTAACCCAATGGGTCAGCACTGAGTAGCAGAGGAGGAACCCGGCGATCCACGCCCAGTAAACCGGCGGCAGCGGCACGAACCCGAAGTAGCTGGCGAACGGCAGGTAAGGCAGGGCCGCGCCGACGATCATGACGAGCACGGTGGTCATTAACAGGAACGGGCTCGCGATGCTTTGGAAGAACGGGATGCGCTGGGTGCGGATGATGTGGACAATGAGAGTCTGGGTGAGCAGCGATTCCACAAACCAGCCGGTATGGAACAGGTTCTCGTAATAGACCTTCATTTCGGGGGTGGTGCCGACGGCTGAAAAGAGGCGGCAGTTGAAGAAATAAAGCATCAGGAAGAAGGTCGCGTAGTCAAAGAGGGAACTCATCGGCCCGATGCACATCATGAAGCGCCGGATGTTGTCGATGTTCCACTTGCGCGGCGTCTTCATATATTCCTCATCGACATTGTCCGCCGGGATGCCGACCTGGGAGGCGTCGTAGAGGAGGTTGTTGACCAGGATTTGGATGGGGGCCATCGGCAGGAACGGGAGAAAGTAGGAACCGCCCACGACACTGAACATGTTCCCGAAATTGGAACTGGCGCCCATCCGGATGTATTTCACAATGTTTCCAAACACCTTGCGCCCCTCAATGATGCCGTCCTCAAGCACGAGCAGGCTTTTTTCTAACAAAATAATATCGGCCGATTCCTTGGCGACATCGACCGCCGTATCGACGGAGATGCCGACGTCGGCAACGCGCATGCTGGGGGCGTCGTTGATGCCGTCCCCCATGTAGCCGATGACGTGGCCCCGCTTTTGCAGGGCGATGATAATGCTTTCCTTTTGCGTCGGGGAGAGCCGGGCAAAGACGCTGGTTTTTTCCGCCAGCTCGCCGAGTTCCTCTTCGTTGAGATTGATTAACTGGTCGCCGGTGATGATATTCCCGGCATCCAGATCGACATCTTTGCAGATTTTGCGGGTCACCAGCGAATTGTCGCCGGTGAGGATCTTCGTGGAGACGCCCACTTCCTTGAGCTGGGCAATTGCCGAAGCCGCAGAGCCTTTGGGCGGATCAAGGAAGGCGATGTAGCCCAAGAGGATCAAATCGCTCTCGTCGGTTACGGAAAAAACCGTCTTGCTCTGAGGGAACTCGCGGTAGGCAATGCCGAGCACCCGGTAACCGTCGCGGCTCAGTTCCTCGTATTCCTCCAGCAGATCGTTCTTGATCAGATCGATCATGAGATGGACCTCGTCGTCCACCTGGTAATGAGTGCAACATTTGTAGATATCCTCGACCGCCCCTTTGCAGATGAGCACATGGTCCCCCTCGTAATCGACCACCACCGACATCCGCTTGCGCTGGAAGTCGAACGGGATTTCATCGACCTTGCGGCAGCCGCGTTCCACGTCGAGGTCGGAATGGGAGAGCACCGAGCGGTCCAGCAGGTTGCGCAGGCCCGTCTGGAAATAGCTGTTCATGTAGGCGTAGCGCAATACGTCCTCGCTGTCCCGGTTGGTTACATCGACCGCTTTTTCCAAAATCACCCGGTCTTGCGTGAGCGTGCCGGTTTTGTCGGTGCAAAGAATATCGATCGCGCCAAAGTTCTGGATCGCGTTGAGCCTTTTCACGATCACCTTCTTGCGCGACATCGCCAACGCCCCTTTTGAGAGGTTCACGGTGACGATCATCGGGAGCATCTCCGGGGTCAACCCCACCGCCACCGCCAGGCCAAAAAGAAGCGCGTCCTTCCAGTCGTTTTTGGTCACGCCGACAATCAGGAAAATCACCGCGACCATCACCACCATGAAGCGGATCATCAGCCAGGTGAACCCGGCGATTCCCCGGTCAAAGCTGGTCTGCACGCGTTGCCCGGCGAGTTTCTCGGCAATAGCGCCAAAATGGGTCTTGCTCCCGGTATTGACAACCACGCCGCGCGCCGTGCCACTCAAGACATTGCTCCCCTGGAAACAGGCGTTCTGCAATTCAATCAAGCCGCGCCCGGTCACGTCGGCCGGCTCGGAGGTTTTCTCAACCGGCATCGATTCTCCGGTCAGTGACGACTGGCTGACAAAGAAATCTTTGGCGCTGATCAGCCGCAAATCGGCCGGAATGATCGCCCCGGCATTGAGCACCACGATGTCTCCGGGAACGATGTCGGCGATGGGGAGATCGATCTCGGCGCCTCCGCGAACCACCAGGCAGTCGGTCTGCACCATCGCTTGCAATTTTTCGACGGCCTTGCTGGACCGGTTCTCCTGCACGTAGGCCAGGATGACACTCAGGAAAATCATCCCGCCGACGACCGTGGCGGAACGGACGTCCCCCATCCAAAGCGCCACCCCGCAAATGACCAGCAACTGGATGACGAGCGGATTTTTACACCGCTCCAGGAGATCCATCAGCAAGCCTCGCTCCACTTTGTGACTCAGGAGATTAAGGCCGAACTCGTCGCGAGCCCGCTCGACCTCCTCGGGAGTCAGGCCGTTCTCGTTCACCCCCAAAGTTCGCAACGCCTCTTCCGAAGTCGCCCGGCACAGCTCTACCAGCCGCTTTTCGTCCTCGGAAACCGAGGTCGAAGCTGCCTTTGCCGCCTTTAAAAAAACGGTTGGATGGATTTTCCCTAAAAGATGGCGAAACATAACAAAAGATACACGCGCAAAGACCCCTGCGTTCGTTCTATGAGAACGGGCCTTTTGTCAAGCATTGATCGGCACGAGCAGGGGTGATTGGGGGCTTTTTTTCCACCCCATCCTTGATTGCGCCTACGGTCAGGCATTGACCGTTGAAGGGATTCCTGCGAAAAGTAGATCGTAAATCTAAAATTTTAAACTGCGTAGGCAGATTGGACGTCCCTAAACCTGAGAAATTTTGACGCCAATCACTGCTGACCACGCCGACAATCGGCGCGGTTCGGTCGTGTTTTGGCGTCAGGCCTCTCAGGGCCCAGGGACGAACGCGGCAGGGCCGCGCCCTTTCTTTGCCTGGGCACCCCAAGGAATGAGAACCCTCTGTGCGTGGTGCGGAAAAGTCATCAAGGACGGCCCTGAAAAAACCGTGTCGCACGGTATTTGCGAAGATTGCATCATCCAAGTGGATGAGCCGAAATGGAAAAAACACGAACCGCCTCCCGAATACTTTTGCGAAATGGTTGCCTGGTGGATGAAGAGCCTGCTCATCGGCAGCATCCTATTTAATCTTGTCTTCTGGATTTTGTTCCTGGCGGCAAAAGCCTTGGGCTCTCTTGGAACCATCTGCCTGAAGGCGTTCCCTTTTTAGATTCTGCTTGTCGGGCAAGCCCTCGGCGATCATTCTGGGATTTTCTTTCTCTATGGACGTTCCAAAAGTTCTCGTTGCCGATCCCATTTCCGAACGCGGTGTAGCCGAGCTGGCCGCGGGTGGAGCCCTCGATGTCACCGTAAAAACAGGCCTCAAAGAAGACGAGCTTCTTGAGATCATCGGGGAATTCTCCGGTCTCGTCGTTCGCAGTCAGACCAAAGCCACGGCCCGGCTGCTCGCCGCCGCCACCAAACTGCGCGCGATTGGTCGCGCCGGCGTCGGGGTGGACAATGTCGATGTCGAAGCCGCCACCAAGCACGGCATCATTGTCATGAACACCCCCGGCGGAAACACGATTTCCACCGCCGAACACGCTTTTTCCCTCCTCATGTCGCTGGCCCGCAACATCCCGCAGGCCCACGCCACGATGAAGGCCGGAAAATGGGACCGCAAAAAATTTGAAGGGACCGAGCTGCACGGCAAAACGCTCGCGATCATCGGCATGGGGCGGATCGGGACCGAAATGGCCAAACGCGCCCTGGCGTTCGGCATGACCATCCTCGCCTACGATCCATATCTCTCTGCCAGCCGCGCCAGCGCCCTCCAGGTGGAACTGGTCGAAAATCTCGACGACATTCTCCCGCGCGCCGACTTCATCACCCTCCACATGCCGTCCACCCCGGAGACGCATCACCTTTTAGACGCCGCCAAAATCGCCAAGATGAAGAAGGGCGTGCGCATCATCAACGCCGCCCGGGGCGATTTGATCGAAGCCGCCGCCCTGGCCGAAGCTCTCCAAAGCGGACAGGTGGGTGGAGCCGCCATCGACGTTTATGAAGTCGAGCCGCCTCCGGCCGATTTCCCGCTTCGCGATCTGCCCAATATCGTCTTGACCCCGCATCTCGGCGCCTCCACCGCGGAAGCCCAGGAAAACGTGGGGATCGAAGTCGCCCAATCGATCCGGGCCGCCCTGCTCGAAGGGGAAATCCGCAATGCCGTCAACATGCCCAGTATCGATGCCAAAACCTTGGCAGCCATTGGCGGGTTGATTGATCTCGGCGACAAGCTGGGCCGTTTCCTCTCGCAGATCGGGCCCAAACGGGCCGAAAAACTGACCATAGCCTACAGCGGCGACATGGCCGACGTGAACACGACTCCCGTCAGCCGCTCGGTACTCACCGGTTTCCTCAAAGCCGCAGGCGGAGATGAGGTCAACATCGTGAACGCCCCGGCCTTCGCCAAAACACTGGGTCTGGAAACCACCGAAACCCGCCTGAGCGCCAAGAGCGATTTCAGCGAAGTCATCGAAGTAACCGCCAGTAATAACGGCGACACGGTTTCAGTGGCCGGCACCATCTTCGGCAACAAGGCGCGGATCGTGCAGATCAACGACCGTTATGTGGAAGTCAAACCGTCGGGCGTTGTCCTGCTGCTGGAGAACCGTGACCGTCCCGGCATCGTTGGCCACTTTGGGTCCGTGCTTGCCGCGCACCACATCAACATCGCGGGGATGTCATTGAGCCGCGACCAGGCGGGCGGAGAAGCCCTCACCGTGCTCAATCTCGACACGTTACCCGAACAGAACGTACTCGACGCGCTCCTCGCTCTGGAGGACATCAAGTCCGCCAAGGCGATTGTGTTGTAGGACCGATTTCCCTTATTAAGGGGACCCCGGCAAAATGGGCGCTCGCACCGAAGAATCTTCCGTGCGAGCTCCTTTGCTTTTAGGCAAACTTTAGGAATTTCAACAGGATTCACGGGATTTCCAGAGATTAGGCTGAATCGACATTCAGATCGAGTCCCAAACCCAAAGGGTTTGAAGCCCATAGCCGGTGGTTGAGCGAAGCGACACCACCGGATGACGTGTTGGAAAGGATTCACCCCAAAAGGGGTGGCAGAACCATCGCCTCGTTTTCTACCACCCCTTTGGGGTGAGGCGCGGTTTTGCATTTGAATGTCGATTCAGCCTAGCGGGATTTCACCAATTCTTTGCCCTCCCAATCCTGGTAATCTCCTTAATCCTGGCAATCCTGTTAAAACTTCAGCGCTTTCGAGTTAGAATGCTGCGCGATTATCTCTCTTTTTGGGCGGCTTCGAGTTCCGCCAAAGTCAAGTAACCCATTTGCTTCACAATCTCCTGCCCACGCTCGCCCACCATAAAATCGACGATGATTTTAACCCCGCCGATCGGCTTGTCATTGACCACCAGGATCAATGGACGGCTTAAAGGATAAGTTTCATTGACGGCGTTGGCGACCGAGGGGGCGACCGCATGCTGCGCCTTCACTTCGCAATTCAACGGGAAGGTGTTGCGGTTATCCACCAATCCAACGGGCATCAGGGCCAAACTTCCCCGCGTAAACTCCAACATGTTGCGCGCTTCACTGTTTTCCTTAACCATCGTCCCTTGCCAAACCGGAGCTTTGCGGATTTCGCCGTAGAGCCATTGAACAAAAATTTCCCATTGGCCCCGCCCCGGCGCGCTCATGAAGACATTGATCTTGGAATCCGGCCCCCCTACCTCTTTCCAATTGGTGATTTTCCCTTCGTAAATCCCCCGTGCCTGCTCTTTGCTGAGGGAGCGCACCCCGGCTTCCCAGATGTCCCGCGAAACCGCCATCGCAACCAATTGAGCCCCAATCGGGATTTCGGTAAACGTGATTTCAGGAAAAGCGGCTCGATCAATCGGCGTCAGCGCACGGCTTGAGAACGCCATGGAGACATCCCTGTTCCCAAGCGATTCAAGACCGATCATCGTGCCGCCGACCGCTCCGATGACCATATCCAAATTGCGCTCGTTGCGCAAAATCTTGGCCGCCTCGTTCACGGGCAATGCCACCGATACGGCTCCGCAAGCGCGGACCACCTCCTGCCCGCTGACACGGGAAAAGCATGTCAGAACTACGATGGTCAACAGCAGGGCAACGCGATTCATTGATTGCCAATGATAAGAAAGGGTGCGGGAAATGCAAGCTGTTGAGGGCGTAGCATTCCCCTATTTCATACTGGATGGAGAAGTCATTTTAACCCCCGCTGGCGAATTCCCCGGGCGATCGCGTCCTGGAGTTCCTTGCGTTTGAGCGGCTTGCTCAGGAATCCGTCCATGCCGGCGTCGAGACATTTTTTTTCGGCTTCCAGCCTGGAATGGGCGGTCATGGCCAGGATGTACGATGGCTGGCGATTTTCGGCTTTCTCCAACATCCGAATCCGCCGCACCGCTTCATAGCCGTCCATTTCCGGCATCTCGCAATCCATCAAAACCAAATCGTAGGCGGTCTTGCACGCTTCCTCATAAGCGGCCAACCCATTGACGGCGACATCGATTTTTCCGTCAAAGCGTTTCATAAAGCCCAATGCCACCGTGCGATTGACCAGGTTATCCTCGGCCAGCAAAATTTTCCAACCCGCAAGCGAGATCGTCTCGTCCTCAAAAATTGCCGGGCTGGCGATGGGTGTCTGCCGCTCGATATCTTCTTTAGCGGGAACAGGAAACAGGCGACTCTCCCGGTTCAATTCTTCTCCAAACCAGGACGCGATACAATCCCGGGCTCCGCAATAGGGCAACGGGATATTCCAACAGGCGTCAAAGGGAAGGCCGATGGCCGGTTGTCCCTCGGGGAGAAGCAGGACGAGTTTTACCGCCGGAACGGTGGGATCGACTTGGATGGCCCGTGCCAGCGAAACCGCCTCCTCGGGGGGGAGATTCATGACCACCATCTTGATATCCGCATTGCCCGGATCACGTAAGAGTTGAAGCGTTTCGAGCGCATGAGCTGCTCCGCTGGAACGCAACCCAAGCGCCCGCATCTGTTTCTCAATCAAAGAGCGCAGACCTGGCCGAGTTTCCACCACCAAAGTGCGAAAACCGGGCAGGGTGGGAGCCGTCCTCTCGGTCGAGGAGGCGGGAAACTGTTTTTCGAGGGAAAGGGTGAAACGAAACACCGAGCCCTTGCCGGGGGTGCTTTCCATCCCGATCTGCCCTCCCATCAACTCCACCAGTTGCCGGCAGATGGCCAGCCCGAGTCCCGTGCCGCCATATTTGCGGGCCGTCGATTCTTCCGCCTGACTGAACGGTTGGAAAAGCCTTTTTTGGTTTTCCGCCACAATGCCGATCCCGGTATCCTGCACTTCAAAACACAGGGTGGTATGGGTGGTGGTGGCGCTCAAATGAGCCACTCCCACCGACACATAGCCTTCGGAGGTAAACTTGATGGCATTGCTCAACAAATTTGTCAGCACCTGCCGCAACCGGTTGGGGTCTCCTTTCAGGCGGGTGTCGAGGTGAGGCGGGATGATCCCCGCGAGGTACAAATCCTTGGCCCTCGCGTTGACGCCCATGAGTCTCAAAAGGCTTTCCAGCAATTCCCGCAGATCGAAGTCGATGCATTCGAGCGTCAGCTTCCGGGCCTCGATTTTGGAAAAATCAAGAATGTCGTTGACCAGCGTGATCAACGCCTCCGCGCTGTGCCGGGCGGCTTGCACGTAATCGGTTTGCTGGGGGTCCAGCGGGGTCTCCAGCAGAAGATCGGCAATCCCGATCACCCCGTTCATCGGGGTCCGCAACTCATGCGTCATGCTGGCCAAAAACTCGCTTTTCGCCTGGGTCGCCTTGGCCAATTGCTCATTGGCCGCGAGCAGCGCGTTGTTGCTGACCACCAACGCATGCTGGCTTTGGCGCAAAGCTTCAAAGGCGGCGTCTCTCTGCAAACGGTGCAGATGGGCCGTGGAATGGTAGCGGATGCGGGCCAGCAGTTCGAGCCGGTCGGGCAGCTTGACCATGTAGTCGTTGGCTCCCGCGGCGAAAAGTTCGCTCTTGGTTTCCGCCTCCTCCCGGGTGGAGAGGACGATGATCGGGGTATGCTCGGTCGGGGGATTGGCCCGGAACTGTTTGAGCAGGGTCAACCCGTCGATCTGGGGCATGACCAGATCAAGGAAGATCACCCTCGGCTTCAATCGGTTGGCCATGGCGATGGCGTCACGCGGGTCGCTGCAATAGTGCAGATCTACATCGTTCTCGTGAGCCACGGCGCGTTGCAGCGCGGCGGCGACCAGAGCCTGGTCGTCCACAAGTAAAACCAGTGCGGAGGAATTTTCCTCCGGGCTCCAACGATCAGTTTCGGGTGTTTTGCTCATTCCATTCTTTCACCGCGTTTGAATAACATTCGGGGCAGAGGCTGTGGGTGAAGGTCACGTCGGTATGCTCTGAAACGTAGCTGTCGATTTGACGCCAGTAATTTTGATCGTCCCGGATCTTTTTACAGCAGGAGCAAATCGGCAGCAAGCCCCGCAGTTCCTTCACCTCGGCGAGCGCTTTTTTGAACTCTTCGTTCATAAAGCAAAGCTCTGTGTTTTTGCGGGCCAGGGCTTGCTGGCTTTCCTGCAACGCATGGTAGGCCTCCTCGCGCTTGAGCCGGTTGAGATGCGCCCAGGAGTGGTAACGGATGCGGGCGCGCAGCTCCACCATATCCGGGATTTTGACCAGGTAATCGTTCGCCCCCTGGGCAAAGGCGTCGCTCTTGGTTTGCGCTTCCTCCTCGGCCGAGAGCACCACAATCGGGACTTGGGCCGTCGCCGGGTTTTTCCGGAATTCCCTGAGCAACGCCAATCCATCAAGCTGCGGCATCACGAGATCCAGGAGAATCACCGTCGGGTTGAGCGCATTGGCCGTTTCGATGGCATTCAGGGGATTGGGGCAAAAATGCAGGTCGATATCAGGCTGGCCTGCCAACGCCCGCGCCATGGTGTCGCCCACAAACGCCTGGTCGTCGATCAGCAGGACCAGAGAGAAAAACGAATCCGGCAGTTCATGTTTTTTTTCAGGGCGCATAATCAAAATCCAAGGCAAAGTTTGCTCAATCTGGGGGCAATGGAGTCGAGCGGCAGAACCTCGACGGCGGCTTTCAATTCCACCGCCGCTTTGGGCATCCCATACACCGCGCAACTGGCTTTATCCTGGGCGATGGTGTGGAACCCGGCATCGCGCAATGCCTTGAGCCCTTTGCCGCCGTCCCGGCCCATGCCGGTAAGAAGGACGCCAATGACATTCCCCGCCCAGCGCCGGGCACAGCTCTCAAAAAAAACGTCCACCGAAGGGCGGTAAAAAGCGTCTTTGGGATGAATCGTATACCCGACCCGGCGCCCCAGCATGACCAAATGCTCATCTTTGACCGCCATCAACACCTCCCCGGGAGTCGGCACATCCCCATCGCACGCCGCCCGGAGCGGAAGCACCGATTGCTGTTTGAGCCAATGGACCAAAGCCGGGGCGAACTGCTCGTCCACATGCTGGATGATGACAACGGGGGATGGAAAATTCTTGGGCAAACGGCTCAACACCGCGGCGAGGGCAGACGGCCCTCCTGCGGACGCCCCGATCACCACCAGCGGGGGAACGATTTGGGTTTCCTCCCGTTCCACTGCCTTGATCCCGAGCAGCCGGTTCATCGAATTGATTTTGACCAGCAGCGGCGCGCCAACCGATTCAAAGTTCGCCGACCCCAAGGCCGGGGTATCCACGGCATCCAGCGCCCCCGCCCCCATCGCTTCGAAAACCATCTGGGCGTTATCGTTGACGCTGCAAGTGACCACGAGAATGGCACACGGACACTCGCGCATGATGATCCGGGTGGCCTGCACGCCATTGAGCTTTGGCATGATCAGGTCCATCAAGATCAGGTCCGGGGTGTCTTTCAAACATTTCTCGACCGCTTCGGCCCCATCCTGGGCGATCCATGCAACCTCATGCTGCCCATGCAGCAGGACTGCGCGTTGCAATATTTCGGCCGCGGTGGGCACATCGTTGACAATTGCAATACGCATAAGGTTTAAATCGGATAATACAGCTATTTAGCCATCGTGCTCACCGCATTGTTACGTAGTTTTTAATATATTTTAGCCGGTGGCAAACGGGGTTCCAATCAGATCGGCCACACTGTTGAGCAACGTTTCATCATGGAAGCTCCCCTTGGTCAGGTAATAATCTGCGCCCGCCTCCAGCCCCCGGTTGCGATCCTCCGGCCGGTCTTTGTAGGAGACGATCATCACGGGGATCGTTTTGAGCCGGAGATCATTTTTAATCAGGCGGACCAGTTCAATCCCGTCCAGGCGCGGCATGTCGATATCGGTCACGACGAGATCGAACGGCTGGGTGCGAACCGCGTTCCAGCCGTCCATGCCGTCAATGGCGACCTCCACCTCGTACCCGGCATTGCCAATGAGCTTGCGTTCCAGTTCGCGGACGGTGAGGGAATCGTCCACCACGAGCACCCGTTTGCGGGCCTGGCCTTCCAACGTGACCTCCGCTGTCTGCACCCGGTCAAGGCGTCCGCCGGAGACGAGCAGCTCCACCGAGCGCATCAAGTCGTCCACGTTGAGAATCAAAACCGGCGAACCGTCGGGCATAAGAGCCCCCGCGCTGATATCTTTGATTTTGCCGAGCCGGGGATCGAGCGGCTGAACGACCAACTGCCGTTCGCCCAAAAAGCGATCCACGACGACTCCGTAACGCTTGGCCCGCTCCCCCAGGATCACCACCGATAGCTCCGGGCCTGACGCAACGGCCGTTTTCCCAAAAATTTGAGCCGCAGAAACGACCCCCACCCGCTGTCCCTCAAATGGAACGTGCTCGCGCCCTTCCAGCGTCTGGATTTCTCCGCGCGCCACTTGCAAGGTGCGGGCCAGCCGCGCCAGAGGGAGGGCGTAAGGTTCGCCCGCCACTTCCACGAGCAAAAAGCGCATGACCGAAAGGGTGAGCGGCAACTGGAGGGTAAAACGCATGCCGCACCCGGGCTGGGTGTTGAGGCGAATGCTCCCGCCGACCCCTTTGACCATGTTTTGCACAACGTCGAGACCGACGCCGCGCCCCGAAATCTCGGTCACTTCATCTCGCAGAGAAAAACCGGGGAGGAAAAGAAAATCCAGAAGCTCCTCTTCGCTCAACGTCTGAGCGACTTCCTCGGTGGTGTATTTCCTCGCAACGACCGCCTCGCGCAAACGCTCAACCGAGATGCCCCGGCCATCATCCTCTATCGAAATCATCAGGAGCCCCGCGACATGCCGGGCTTCCAGGCGGATCGTCCCTTTACGAGGCTTTTGGGCGGCAATGCGCTCTTCGGGAGATTCGAGGCCGTGGTCCACGGCGTTGCGCAACAGATGGCTTAACGGGGCTTCAAGGCGTTCAAGCACGTCGCGGTCCACCTGGGTTGATTCCCCCACGATTTGGAGCTCCCCTTCTTTGCCGAGCTGACGGGAGAGATCCCGCACCATCCGGGCCAACCCTTGGAGGCCGTCGGAAAAAGGGCGCATCCGGCTGGCGAGCACTTCCTGGTAGAGCCGCTGGGAAAGGCTCGCGGAACGGCGGGTGTAAAGTTCGAGTTCCCCGTGCCGGTCCCCCAAGGCAAGCACGGCGGAGGCGGCCTGCTGCTGGGCGAGGCTCAAGTAAGCCCGGGTCGATTCGCTCAAGGTTTGGCCTGCAAGCGATTCCCTGAGGTTTTCAAGCGTCTCGCCCAAGCGGATTTCCTGGCGCTTGAGCCGCAGGAGCGACTCCGCAAAAGGGGAAAGCCAGCGCGATTCCACCAACGCCTCCCCCGCCAGCCCGAGCAGCCGGTTCAAGTTGGCCGCCGCGACCCGCAACACGCGGTCGTCGGTTTTCGCTGGCTCCGGGATTGCGGGAGTCTCGGGGGCGGGCACCGCCGGGGCTTCGGGCTCGGGAATCGCGACTGCCGGTTTTTTTCCGCCGGTGATGGCCTGCACGGAAGCCATCGTTTGCTTGATCTCGGGAGCATTCTCACCTTTCCAGATGCCGATTTGGTTCTCGGGCGTCTGCGCAATCCGGTTTAGCAGATCGACGCCGAGCAACAAAGCGTCCACGGCTTCCGCGTCGAGAAGAATGACCCCTTTCTGTGCCGCGACAAAGCAATTCTCCAGTTCGTGGGCGACTTGCACGGCGGCATCAAGCCCGACGATGCGCGCCGCCCCTTTGATCGAATGAGCGGCCCGCATCAGCGATTCGAGGGTTTGGGACGAAGTCGGATCACGCTCGACGGCAAGCAATCCCTGGGTGAGGACGGCGTTCTGGTTTTCCGCCTCCTGGTGGAAAAGGTCCGTGAGCGAAAGATCGCTGAAGTTGTTCTGGCTCATGAAAGATTGGCGAGCTGACGGTTCAGGATGTGAAAGACCAGCTCTTCGTCGAGCACGCCGACGTGGCGGTTTTCCCAATCCAGGAGGCCGCTGGTGTAGCGAACGGCGGATTGGGCGACGGTGGACGGGGCCGGCTTGAGATTGTCGGGGTGATAACGCACTCCCACATGGACTTCGTGGACCGAGAAAACAACCCGCTCCCCGTTGCGCGAGAGGACCAGCATCCGCTCATAGACGGTTTGGCCGTGCTGCCGTTGGGAAACAGCGGAACCGTCCTCTTCGACTCCAAGCAAATGAGGCAGCGAAATACAGATGAGCAGTTCGCCGCGCACCATCACCAGGCCGCGCACCAGGGCATCTTTGCGGTGGGGCAAGGTGTGAACGGGGCGCAGTTCAATGACTTCCTCAAAAACCGAAGTCGGCAGGGCGAGCCATTCACTTCCGATCCGGAAGATCACCACCGAGCGGGTATCGGCCAGTTTTGGCAGAGTCGGCCGGGCGATGCGCTCGGTCCACGATTCAAGGTAACCTTCGGGCGTCTCCCGGTTAAGCAGAGTGGCGGCGGCGGCGTGGAAAACCTCGCAATTAAGGCAGCGGATATGCTGTTTGAGCTCGGGGCACGATTTGTCGCCAAAGTTCCCGATGCGGTTCCAGCAGGTGTTGAGGGCGGGTTGACTCATGAGGCGTAAGCGGATTTCGACTGCGACCGTTTGGCGCGCTGCTGCAATTGCCGTGCGGCCTGGGAATTACCGTTTTGATCGGCAAGCAACGCGAGGTGGGAGAGGGCTTCGTAGTGGTCGGGTTCGAGATAAACGGTTTTGCGATAAAACCCCTCCGCTTCCGCCGGTTTCCCGGCCGCGTCACAGAGCACCCCGAGCAAACAATAGGCGTTTGCCGACGGGCCGTGGGTTTTCAAGGCGGCCTCGCATTGCGCCCGGGCGGCATCCAAACACCCGGTGTCGGCAAGTTGCCGGGCTTGCGCCAAAAAGGCGTCCAAAGTCACCGGGGATAGCTCCACCGTCGCCGGTTCCTTCCCGGGCGGCTTCGCTTTCGCGCGGGGCGTGGGCGGCGTGGCGGCGGGCGCAATCCTTATTGGGCGCAACGGTTTAGCCGGAACTGCCGGGAAAGGCTTGCGCGGACTCTTTGCCGCTTGCGGCTCGGCAGGCGAAACCCTGGTTTTGCGAAATGCAAAGGCCAAAGAGAGCGGCAACGGCTCAAACCCGAAGCCGCGGGCGATCCCCCCCTCCGCGTGGCCCAGGAAAAGACGCCCCTCCGGGGACAACATTTGGCCAAGCTGCTCCATGAGGCGGGAGCGGGAAGGGTCGTCGAAATAGATCATCATGTTGCGGCAAAAGATGACATCAAAGAGGCTTTCCTTGCGGGCAAAGCCGGGGTCAAAAACGTTGATTTGCCGGAACCGCACCTGCGTTTTTACCGACTCGTCAATTTTCCATCCCTCGGGCGTTTTGGTGAAATATTTGTCCCGGTAATCGTGGACCTGCCCGCGAAACGAGTTGCGATTATAAACGCCGCGCCGAGCCTTCTTGAGCGCGACGTCGCTGATGTCGATGGCTTCCACCGAAAAACGCTCCGGCGCAAGCCCGGCATCCAGCAACGCCATCGCAATGGAATACGGTTCCTCCCCCGTTGAACAAGGGGAACTCAAGATGCGCAGCGCGTCGTAGGGATTGGCCGGAAGCCATTCCTGGAGCGCCCAGTCAGCCAGGGCCAGAAACGGCTGGCGATCCCGAAAAAACCAAGTTTCGGGGACGACAATCTCCTCCACCAGTTCCTGCCATTCGGCCCCGGACTCTCCCAGCAACGCGGCGTAATCGGCCAATGGGACGATTCCGCGTTTTTTCATCCGGGTGCGGACGGCCAGCGCAATCAAGGACGAGCCGAGGGAATGCACATCCAGCCCGATCACCCGGTTGAGCCGGGCTTCGATCTCCTGGAGAATGGAAGGCGCCTCCGTCATATCATTTCCCGGGCCTGCTGCCACAAAGCCTCGCGAACTTCCGGCGTCAGGAGCCGCTCCAGTTCCAGAAGTTGCACGATCCCGTGCGCGTCGTGAATCACCGGCCCCAGATAAGGAGCCTGCGGAGCGGTGACACCGGAGTCCTGAAAATCCACCGGGTTGTAACGGGCGGTATCAATGGCCTTTTCCGCAAGCAAACCCAGCAGCCGCTCCGGGCCGCCGGGCCGCTGGTAACCGACCAGCACAAGCCGGGTGCTGAGGCTCTCTTCGGAGGGGGCTCCCAAAGCCATGGCGCTCAAATCCACAACCGGAACCGGCTCTCCATGAAAATTAAAAACCCCGGCCACTCCTTGTGCCGCTTGAGGAATCCGCTTCAGGCGCACCCGCGGCAGCACCGTGACCAGCGCGGCGGCTTCAAGCGCGTAACGATCCGCACCGATCTGGATGAGTAAATAAACCATCGCGGCAACCGGGCCTCTCTATTTAAAATTACTTTTCTGACTTCAATTGAGCAGCGGCGACCTGCAACCCATGCGCCGCCTTGGTTAGCTGTTCGATCGCTTCGCTGTTTTGCCGCAACGCCTGGGCGGATTGCTGGGCGGTGTCGCCAAGTTGCGTGAGCGCGTCGCTGATCTGTCCCGCTGCGGTGGACTGCATTTGCATCCCTTCGTTGACCGATTCAAAGCGCGGCGTCAACGCCTGCACCTGACCGATGATCTGGCCAAGCTGCGTTGTCACCCCGCAAACCTCCTCGTTCCCACGGCGGACTTCCTCTGCGAATTTATCCATCCCCATCACCCCTGCGGAGACGGCCGACTGCATTTCCTTGACCATCTGCTCGATATCGTAAGTAGCCACGGCGGTTTGATCGGCGAGACGGCGGATTTCCGTCGCCACGACCGCGAATCCCTGCCCATATTCGCCCGCTTTTTCGGCTTCGATGGCCGCGTTGAGCGAGAGGAGGTTCGTCTGGTCGGCGACTTTGTTGATCGTCGTGACCATCGAATTGATGTTCGCTGTTTTTTCGTTCAGGATCGCCAGCTTGGCCGAGATGCTCGCGGTCGCCCCCATGATCTGGCGCATCGTCCCTTCCAGCCGGGTCAACCCGTTCTGTCCGCCCTCGGCCAGTTCGGCGGTTTGCTCGGAAACCCGGGCCACGTCGCTCATCGTTTTTCCGAGTTCCTGGGTGGTGGCGGAAATCTCCTTGGCCGTCGCGCCGATCTCGACCGAAGTCGAGGCGACCTCATTGGCGCTCGCCTGCTGTTCCTTGATCGTGGCCGCCATCTCGGTGGCGCTGCCGTTGACCTGGATCAGCGACATCATGAGGCTTTTCAGCGTGGTCCCGAGCATCTGGAGCACCTTGAATGCCACGCCCAGGGAGACAATCAGAGTAATCAGGCTGGCACCCAAAACGAAGTGGTTGGTGCTGTTGACGAGATCGTCAATTTCATTCAAGCTTTTATAAGCGTGTTCCTTGTCATTGTTCTCCAGTTCGTCGCTGGCATCGGCGAATTTCTTCAAGGCCGCGATTCCCTTGCTCTCGTAGGCGACAAAAGCCTCTTTGCTTTTCCCTGCTTGGATCAAATTGATGATTTCCTCACGCGAGGCCAAATATTGGCTGCGGCTCGATTTGACCGCCTCGAACATTTTTTTCTCCTGGTCGGAATCGACTAATTTTTCCCGTTCCTGTACGAAACCTTCATTTTGCCTCGAAATCTCCCTAAGGGAGGCAATGATGCTGTTTTTGGTGTCGGCGTTTTCGGTCAGGATGTACTGGAGCAATGCCGAATCGCTCTCTCGGAGATGCTGAACGATCTGCCCGGAGAGATACGTTCCCGGCATTTGATTATCGTGCAAGGCGTCGGTCATCTTCTGAATTGCATCAAATCGGAGGACGCAAAACGTGCAAAGCGCGGCCGAAAGGGCAATCACGACCAGGAAGCCGATCATGACGAGTTTTTGTACGGTCCAGTTTTTCATAATGGGAGAATCGAGGGGGTTAAGACGAATTTAGCTTCGCGATAATGAAGGGAAACAAACAGGTGGAAAACTTTCGCTACACCTATGACACACGCCCCCGATTGTCACGCCGCATTTTGGCTCGAACGACGCTGTTTCAAGAAATTCTCCTGCTCTCTTGAAGTTCTTCGGCCCGGCACTAGAATAACAGGCCTTATGTCGATCTGGAGCTACGCCAACTCACAACTGCGCGATCTCGTTGCCTACGAACCGGGGAAACCGATTGATGATGTCGCGCGGGAACTCGGGCTCGACCCGCGCGAAATCATCAAACTCGCTTCCAATGAAAACCCGCTCGGCCCTTCGCCGAAGGCAATCGAAGCGATGCGCGCCACCCTCGACCATGCGCATATTTACCCCGACGGCGGCGGCTACTACCTGCGCGAGGCGATCGCAAAGAAATTCGGCCTGAGCCGCGAAAACGTCGTCCTCGGCAACGGGTCGAGCGAGATCATCGAATTTGTCGGTCACGCCTTTCTCCAGCCCGGAGACGAAATCGTCGTCTCGCGGCACGCTTTCGTGATTTACAAGCTGGCGGCCCAGCTTTTCGGCTCAAGCGCAATTGAAGTGCCGGACCCCCACTTCGCCCACGATCTCGAAGCGATGGCCGCCGCCATCACGCCGCGCACCAAAGCAATCTTTGTGACCAACCCGAATAACCCGACCGGCACCCTCGTCACGCAGGCGGAGATCGACCGGTTCGTGGCCCGGGTGCCCGAGAACGTCGTGATCCTCTTTGACGAGGCATACCAGGAGTTCCTGGATGAACCGTCGGACACGATCAAATACGTCCGCCAAGGACGCCAGAATATCGTCGTTGCCAGGACGTTCTCGAAAATTCAAGGGTTGGCCGGGCTGCGGATCGGCTATGGATTGGCTTGCCCGGAGCTGGCCTCAATCCTTCAAAAAACCCGCGAACCGTTCAACACCAGCGCCGTGGCCCAGGCCGGGGCGTTGGCCGGGCTGCTCGACGAAGGCCACCAGCAGGCCACCCGCAAGCTCAACCGGGAAGGGCGCGACTATTTACAGCGTTGCTTCGCCTCTCTCGGGCTCAAATACGTGCCCAGCCATGCAAATTTCGTTTTGGTCAAAGTCGGCAACGGCAAGGCGATATTCAAAGCGCTTCAGGAGCGCGGGGTGATCATCCGCGACATGGATTCCTACGGGCTGCCCGAGTGGATTCGCGTCACCGTTGGCACGATGGAGGAAAACACCCGTTTCATCCGGGAGCTCAACCATTTCATCGCCGCCCCCGCCACCCAGAAGGTGGATAAATGCCATTGAAAATGAAATTTCGGCACCCCTGTAAACGGCTAATTGGCGTCGCTTGCGCGGGACTCTTGGGCCTCATTTTGGTCGGCGGCTGTGGAAAAAAGCAGACCCCACCGCCGCAGAAACCGGTTCGGGCGGTCAGCGTGGCGCAAGCCCAGACCCGCGATGTCCCGGTGTATCTCGATGAGATCGGCAACGCCACGGCCTATGAGGAAGTCCGGGTCCAGCCGCAGGTGACCGGCGCGATCGTCGATATTCATTTCAAGGACGGGGGCGAAGTCCGCAAAGGAGACCTGCTCTTCACCATAGATCCCCGCCCCTACCAGGCCGCCCTTGAAAAAGCGAAGGCCACGCTGGAGCAAGACCGGGCCAAAGCCGCCTACGACCAGGCGCAGGTAAAGCGGTATGAGGATCTCAGCAAAACCAAAATCATCGCGCCGCAGGAGTTCGACAGCTTGCGCAGCACAGCCCAGGCATCCCAGGCGGCGCTGCACGCCGACGAGGCGTTGATCAACGCCGCTCAAATCAACCGCGACTTTTGCGAAATCCGCTCCCCCATTGACGGCCGCGCCAGCAAACGGCTCGTCGATATCGGCAATTTGGTGATTGCCAACACCACCCAACTGCTCTTGATCCAGCGGCAAGACCCGGTTTACGTCGATTTCACGATCCCGGAAAGTTCGCTCGCCGATGTCCGGCATTACCGGGAAAAAGGGACGCTCAAGGTGGAAGCCAGCCTTGCCAACCGACCCGGCCAGCGTCGAGAGGGGGAATTCGACTTTTTGGACAGCGGGGTGCAGGAAAGCTCCGGGACCGTCCACGTCAGGGCGGTCCTCGACAACCGCGACCGGCTCTTCTGGCCGGGTCAATTCCTCAACGTCCGGCTCCGGCTCGACATCGTGAAAAACGCCGTGCTCATCCCTGCCGAAGCGCTGCAAATCGGGCAGACCGGCCCGTTTGTTTTTGTGGTAAAGCCGGATTCCACGGTGGAATTGCGCCTCGTCAAACCGGGCCAGCGCCAGGAAGAAGAAGTGGTCATCAGCGAAGGGCTTGCGGCGGGCGAAACCGTCGTCGTCACCGGACAAATCGCGCTTTCGCCCGGGGCCGCCGTCAAGGCGGTTAAGAAAGGTCCATAAGGCACCGCGATGGCCAGCATATCCGATCCTTTCATCAAACGCCCCGTCATGACCATGATGCTGACGCTCTGCATCGTCGTGTTTGGCGTGCTGGGATTCCAAAGGCTCCCAGTCAACGATCTGCCTGCCGTCGATTTTCCGGTCATCACCGTCAACGTCAACTACCCCGGAGCGAGCCCGACGACGATGGCCCGCAATGTCGCCACCCCGCTTGAGCGGCAATTCATGCAGATCCCCGGGCTCAAGCTCGTCACTTCGCAAAGCACGCAGGGAAATACGGCGCTGACGCTGGAATTTGACCTGAGCAAAAGCGTGGACGCCGCCGCAACCGATGTTCAAGCGGCCATTAACCAGGCCAACTCCGGGCTGCCCGTGGACCTCCCCACTCCGCCGACTTTCACGAAATTTAATCCCAACGACCAGCCGGTGCTTTACCTGGCAATGACCAGCGAATCGTTGACTCAGGGCCAGCTCTACGATTACGCCAGCAGCCAGGTTGCCCAGCGCATCAGCATCCTTCCCGGCGTCGCCAAAGTGGATATTTTCGG
The DNA here is from genome assembly GCA_903933715.1 of uncultured Spartobacteria bacterium. Lineage (GTDB taxonomy): Bacteria > Verrucomicrobiota > Verrucomicrobiia > Chthoniobacterales > Chthoniobacteraceae > UBA695. The sequence goes on along the minus strand of CAIZLD010000010.1, from coordinate 9,076 downwards.
CTCCAAAGCCGCCGTGCGGGTGAAAGTCTCCCCGTCCAAGCTCGCCTCGCTCGGGATGACGGTGGAAGATCTTTCCAATGCCATCAAAAAAGGGACGAGCTATCAAGGAGCCGGGCAATTTGACGGCCCCGGCCGGACCTTTCTGCTCCAGCCCCAAGGCCAGCTCGAAAACGCCGCCGCCTACCGGCAACTCATCGTGGGACGCAAAGATGGCGCAACGATCTATTTAAAAGATGTGGCCGAAGTGACTGACTCCGTTCAGGACGAGCGGATGTCGCGGCATTTCTGGATACGCAACGGCAAGCCGGCCACCACCAATGTCGTCCTCGCCGTCTCGCGCCAGGCCGGAGCCAACGCCGTTGAGACCGCGCAGGGAGTCAAAGATTTGCTCCCACTCTTTCACCGGGAACTGCCCGGCTCCATCCAACTGGCAACGATGTTCGACCGGTCGATCACCATCATCCATTCCGTCGAGGACGTGAAGGCGACTTTGGCGATCGCGTTTGCCCTCGTGGTGTTGGTGATTTTTGTTTTTTTGGGCCGGGCCACCGACACGCTGATCCCGGTGGTTGCGCTGCCGATGTCGATGTGCATCACTTTTTTGGCGATGTACCTGCTCGGCTACAGCATCGACAACCTCTCGCTTCTGGCATTGACCCTTTCGATCGGTTTCCTCGTCGATGACGCGATTGTCTTTCTGGAAAACGCCGTGCGCCGGATGGAAGCGGGAGAAACGGCCCTGGAAGCCACTTTTCACGGCGCAAAGGAGATCAGCTTTACGATTCTGTCGATGACTCTTTCGCTCGCGGCGGTGTTCCTGCCAATGGTGTTCCTGCCGGGTGTCATTGGGCGGACGTTTCAGGAATTCGCCATCACGATCATCATCGCGATTATCGCCTCCGGGGTCGTCTCGCTTTCGCTCACCCCGCTGATGTGCGCGCGGATGCTGGCCCGGCATGAAAACGCCACCAAAACCTGGGTCGAAAAACGGGTACACCGGGTTTTGGAGCGGATCATCGCCAGCTACGGCCGCTCGCTTCATTTTTTCCTCAAGCACAAATGGATTTCGGCGCTCGCCTGGGTCGTCTGCATGGCCGGGACGGTGGTGCTCTTTCGAGTCGTCCCGATGTCGTTCCTGCCGGTCGGGGACAGCGGCTTTGTGCGCGGGATGTTCATGGCGCAGGAGGGAACTTCGCCCGAGCGGATGAGCGACTATCAATTCCAGGTGGACAAGATTCTCCGGGAGAACCCGAACGTCGATCTGGGCTATACGATCTCGGGGATCACGGGGCGCATGGCCAGTTCGCAGGCCCGGGTTCTCGCCGTGTTGAAACCGGCCGATCAACGCCCGTCCATCGACACGGTGATGGCCCAGCTCTCGGCCAAAATCTCGGAGATCCCGGGGGTGATTCCGTACCTGCAAGCCAACCCGGTACTCCAAATCAGCACCGGCGCGACCGGCAACAGCCAGGGCAAATTCGCCTACGCCATCAGCGGCATTGATCCGGCGGAAGTGAACACCGCGGCGGAAAAGCTGATCAAAAAACTGCAACCCTACCCCGGGTTCCTCTTCGTCAACTCGGACCTCAAAACCAAGACGCCTAATCTGCAAATCGATCTTTTGCGCGAGAAAGCCGCCTCCTACGGAGTCTCCGCCCAGTCGATCCTGACGACGCTGCGCAACGCCTACGCGCAAAATTACGTTTATCTCATCAAGAAATCGACCGACCAGTACCAAGTCATCATGGAAGTCGCCGACGCGGGGCGTTCCAAGCCGCAAAACCTGGAGCAGCTTTACGTCAAAAGCGACGACGGCAAAACGCTGGTGCCGCTCAAGGCCGTCGCGAAATGGGAGGAGCTGCTCGGGCCGCAATCGGTCAACCACATCAACCAGTTCCCATCGGTCACCATCTTCTTCAACCTTGTCCCCGGCGCGGTGATCGGCGATGCCACGAAGTTCATTGAAAAAACCGCCGCCGAGACGTTGCCGCCGACACTCCGGGGGAGCCTGCAAGGGGAAGCGCTCGTGTTCAAACAGACGATTCAGAGCTTCATCCTGCTCCTGATTTTCGCGGTGTTCACGATGTACATCATTTTGGGCATCCTCTACGAAAGCTACCTGCATCCGCTAACGGTCCTTTCGGCATTGCCGGTGGCCACAGTGGGCGGTTTGGCGACGCTGCTTATTTTTCACCAGGAAGCCTCGCTGTATGCGTTTGTCGGGATGTTCCTGCTCGTCGGAATCGTGAAAAAGAACGGGATCATGATGATCGACTTCGCCCTGCAACGGATGGCCGACGGCCTGGACCGCACCGCCGCCGTGCATGAAGCCAGCGTCGAGCGGTTCCGGCCGATTGTAATGACGACCTTCGCCGCACTGATGGGGGCGGTGCCGCTGGCGCTTGGCTATGGAGCCGACGGAAGCTCGCGCCAACCGCTGGGCCTGATCATCGTCGGCGGCCTGATCGTCTCGCAACTGGTGACGCTCTACATCACCCCGGCGCTCTTCCTCTACCTCGAAGCGTTTCAGGAAAAAGTGCTCGACCGCTACTCGTTCTTCCGTTCCCATCGGTCAACCCACGTCGCGATCCATCACGACACCCCGGCTCCCGAAGAGGAACCGGTTTCGGTTTAGGAGCTGTCACGCGTTAAGCGATGGGTAAAGACACAAGCCCAGCCTCGTTCCCAATCTCCGATTGGGAACGCAAGTGTCCGCGAAACTCTGTTTCGACAATCGTGGATTGCGTAAAAAATCGAAGATGATTCTGAAGGCTTGATCTGCAAACTCGCGGTTTTCGAATCGGAGATCCACAGACAAGGGAGTTCCCAATCAGGAGATTGGGAACGAGAGCAAGAATCCGCGCCCTCGATTGCCTTTCTCCATGCCTCTGCGCCTCCGTGCCTCGGTGTTAAATACCATCAGTTTCGAAACTCCCGGCGCGTGGTTTTTTCCTTACGCATTTTCTCCCCTCAGCCTAACGGGAAAAGACCCCGTTTTTTCAATCCCCACCCTTCTCTTGCTATCTTCCTTTGCCTTCTTCACACGAAGGCACGGAGGCACGGAGATGTTTTGACCAAAGCTCATCTGGGTCTCCTCATTAAAAATTCATTAACAGCTCCTGAACTACCGCTTCCCGGGGATCAGCAGCACGGGCAAGTGCGTTTTTTCCGAGATTTTCGGAGCCACGCTGCCGGACCAAAAGGCGTCCATCCCGGCGCGGGCGGAGGTTCCCATCACGATCAACCCGGCTCCCATGCTCTCGGCCTCGCTGATGATGCTCTCGGTGGCATCGCCGCGACGGATTCTCGCGCTGACGCTGGCCCCCTCCCCGGTCAGACGGCCGATCCATTGCTTGAGGTAGTTTTTGGCGTCCTCGGTTTCTTGCGCGAGCATCTCCTGGGTGGTGGCCGGGAGCAGGATGCGGGAAGTGTTTTCCACTCCGGAAAGCGTCCCGAGCGTGGGGACCACCATGAGCAGCTTGAGGCCAGCCCCGCAATGCTGGGCCAGTTCGCGGGCCGCAGGCAACCCGGCCTCGCGGACTTCCGTGCCATCGAGCGGAATGAGAAATTGTCCGCCCGAGGGAACCGGCGCGGCGACTCCCTGCTGGGGATGCACCAGCAAAACCGGAACCTTTGCCGCCACGACCTGCTGGGCGATGCTCCCAAAGAGCATCTTGCGCAAGCCGCTCCGCCCGTGGGTGCACATCATCACAAGGTCCGATTCAAACTCATGCGCGTGCTCGACAATGGAACGCCCCACGTCGGCAATGGCGGTGGAGTGGACATGGACTTCCACCGGGATTTCAGCGGGAAAGAGGGGCCGCACTTTTTCAAAATAGGCTTCCGCCTCGGCCGGTTTGGACAAGTGCGGTTCGCCGTGAACATGCGTTGGGGCGTTGCGTTCAATGACGTGAACCAGCGTGACCGAGGCGTTGAGTTTTTGAGCCAGGAAAATGGCCGTCGGGAGGACCGCTTCGGAAAGCCGGGAGCCGTCCAATGGAATGATCAATCGCTTAAACATGGTCTTAGTTCCCGAAAAAGATCTGGTGGAGGAGGTAGAAGTTGAGCGCAATAATAACGGCTGCGATCAAGACGGTTGCTGCGGTGGTGAACCGGTGGTTGACAAGGCCGCCCATCAAATCGTTGCGCCGGGTGAACATGATGAGCGGGATCAGCGCAAACGGGAGGCCGAAGCTCAGCACCACCTGGCTTAAAATCAGCGTCCGGGTCGGGTCGAGACCCAGAGCGATCACGAGGAGCGATGGGGCCATGGTGACGCCCCGCCGCACCCAAATGGGAATGCGCTTTTGCAGGAAGCCTTGCATCACGACCTGGCCCGCCATCGTCCCAACGGAGGCCGATGACAATCCGGAAGCGAGCAGCGAAATGGCGAACACCCAACTGGAAGCACTACCCAACAGCGGTTCGAGCGTGCGATGGGCTTCCTCGATGGAGCCGACCTGCGTGTGCCCGGTTTTGAAAAACGTCGTGGCGGCCATGACAAGCATTGCCGCGTTGACCAACCCGGCCAGCCCCATCGCGATCGTCACGTCGATCAATTCAAACCGGAACAATCGGCGCGCCCGCCGGGGGTCGCGGGTGACGATCCGGTTTTGCGTCAGTGCCGAGTGAAGGAAAATCACATGCGGCATGACGGTGGCTCCAAGGATCCCCGTGGCGAGCAGGATGCTCTCCTTTCCGTCAAACCGCGGCGTGATGGCGTGGAAGGCGACCGCTTTCCAATCCGGCGGGCTGAACCAGGTTTCCAATAAATAAGAGACGGCAATTACGCCCACCAAAGCCCCGATAATGGCTTCGATTTTGCGAAATCCGCGCGCTTCGAGCCCCAGGATCAGAAACGTCACGATGGCCGTAACGATCCCGGCGATCCAAAGCGGCATCCCGAAGAGGAGGTTGAAGCCGATGGCGGCCCCGAGAAACTCGGCGAGATCGGTGGCCATCGCCACGAGTTCCATGACGGCCCACATCATCCAAACCACAGGCTTGGGGTATTGGTTGCGGCAATGTTCGGCAAGATTGGTGCCGGTGGCAATTCCGAGCTTCGCCGAGAGCGCCTGGATGAGAAGCGCCATCGCATTGGCCGCAAAGACAACCCACAGCAAAGTATACCCAAATTGCGAACCGGCCTGAATGTTGGTGGCGAAATTACCGGGGTCAATGTATGCGACGCAGGCAATGAACGCGGGCCCCATAAATGGAAGCAGCCGCGACAGACCACGCTTCCCGCTTTGTCCATCCAGCACGTCAATCGCGGCCTGAACGGTTTCCACGTCGCCGGGTTTGACCCCGCCCCTCCAAGCGTCGGTTCCGCCCTGTTCCGGCAAACCGGAAGCAGCAGGCGTAATTTCAGGCATGCCTCACATTAGAAAGAGGCCACCAAAGAGTCAACGGGGGAAACACCAAGCTCGGGCACACGATCAGACCCATTTTGCAGGCATGCTACGGAGAAATGGTGCGCGGTGCAGGGTTTGAACCTGCGACTTCCTGCGTGTGAAGCAGGCGCTCTACCACTGAGCTAACCGCGCGTTCCAAAGGGGCGGACTTGGCGAAACCAATCGCACTCCAAGGGGCTTGCAAATTAGTGGGTCCGGCGCCTGTCGGCAACTATTTTTGCGCCGGGGATCGAAAAAAACCGGGGCGGCTCACCACGGCGCACCCGAGCGTCAGAGAGACAAGGCGGCGTGGGAGCATGGGGTGCATTGCTTTGATTAGTCCCTCAAGCCGCCCGCATCGCAAGCGAAATTCGTTCTGTTCATCCTCCCCCTTTCCATGACTCAATACGGCTCATGGCTTACGCTTCGTATTCCGACTTCATTGACGCCCTCGACCGAGCGGGCGAACTCAAGCGCATTTCCCATCCCGTTGCAACGGAGTTGGAGATGACAGAGTATGCCGATCGCGAAATGAAGCAGCCCGGCGGCGGCAAGGCGCTCCTATTTGAAAAGCCCACTGTCAATGGCGAACGGGTGCCGTTTCCGGTGGCGATCAACACGCTCGGATCGTGGCGTCGGATGGCGCTCAGTTTTGGCGCGGAGTCGGTGGACGCGGTGGCGGCGGAGATCGGGGCGCTGATGAAAGCCAAGCCGCCGACGAGTTTGCGCGAGGCGTTCGCGCTGCTCGGGACGGCTCTCGAACTGCGTCATGCCCGGCCCAAGCAAGTCAAAACCGGGCCGTGCAAAGACGTGATCCATCGTTTCGATTCCCCCGCAAGCCACACCGAACCGTGGCCCGACGCTCCGGACTGGAAACGCGGCACCGAACCGTTCCCGCCGACGCTTCTTAACCTCCCGATTTTAAAATGCTGGCCGCTCGACGGAGGGCGCTTTGTGACGCTGCCGTGCGTGATCACGCAAGACCCGGACACGGGCGAGCGCAACGTCGGGATGTATCGCATGCAGGTCTACGATGATCGCTCGACGGGGATGCACTGGCAGCTTCAAAAAGTCGGCGCGCGCCACGGTCGCCGTTATTACGAGACCGGCCGGCGGATGCCGGTGGCGGTGGTGCTGGGGGGCGACCCGACCTACCCGTTTTGCGCCACGGCCCCCCTTCCGGACGGCCTCGACGAGTTTTTGATGGCCGGCTATTTGCGGCGGCAGTCGATCGAGCTGGTCCAATGCGAGACCAACGAGCTGAAAGTCCCGGCGAATGCGGACATCGTCATTGAGGGATACATCGACCCGACCGAGCCGTTGCGCTCGGAAGGGCCATTTGGCGACCACACCGGATTCTACACGCTCCCCGAGCCTTATCCGGTGTTCCACGTTACGGCGATCACGCATCGCAAGAACGCCATTTATCCGGCCACGATTGTCGGGATTCCGCCAATGGAAGATTTTTATATCGGAGCGGCTTCCGTGAAACTGTTTCTGCCGATCTTCAAGATGAACTTCCCGGAGATCGTCGATATTGCGCTCCCGGCGGAAGGGGTCGTCCACAACCTTGTCGTCGTCTCAATCAAGAAAACCTACCCGATGCAGGCTTACAAAGTGATGCACGGCCTGTGGGGAATGGGGCAGATGATGTTCACCAAATACCTCGTGGTGGTGGACGACGACGTGGACGTTCACAACACCAGCGAGGTACTCTTCCGGCTTTGCGCGAACACCGATCCACAGCGCGACTCGATCTTCACCAAAGGGCCGTCCGATGTGCTTGACCACGCGACGAGCGAAGTGGGCAGCGGCGGCAAGCAAGGGATCGACGCCACCCGCAAGCTCTCCGGTGAAGGATTCAAACGCCCGTGGCCCCCGATCATCAAAATGGATCCGATGGTGAAGGCCAAGGTCGATGCCCGCCCGGTTTAGAAGCGGTTTATTTTGTGCTCTTCGGCGGCGCGGTCATGCCAAGATGACGAGCTTGGTGGATCGCGATCTCCGAGCGCGATTTCCAAACCCATCGAACGCAGTGAGCTGATTATAATTTCAAAGCCCCGTTACGTATCGCGCTCGGAGATCGCGATCCACCGTTGTTCATCTCCTGCCACCAAAAAGCCGCTGGAAATTTTCGGCGACTTGCGCGGCGAGGTTTTCCAACGTTAACCCGCGCAATTCCGCCAGCCCTTCGTAGACGGCCAGCAAATTGGCGGGGTGATTGAGCATGCGCCCGTCGGCTTGATCCGGCAAGGCGAAGCGGGCCCGCTCCGGCGGCAACGGCATGTCCGGGGCATCGGTTTCAACGAGAAGCCGCTCGATGGGGATTCCCCGGAACACCTCGCGCTGGGCCGCCTTGCGAGCGGCAAGGAAATGGCCGGAAAACGAAAAATACGCGCCGCGCTTTATGAACGGTTCGACCATCTCGGCAGGCCCGCTGTAGGAATGGAGCAGGAATCCGCACTCGGGGACCGCCCCCATGCGCAACAAATCCCACAAAGCCCCCCAAGCTTTGAGGCAATGGAGCGAGGCGGGGAGATTGTGCCGGGCCGCCAGCCCCATTTGCCAAGTGAAAACTTCGGTTTGAGCCTCGAAATCAAACCCCTCAATCCAGCGGTCGAGCCCGATTTCCCCAACCCCAGCACCGCCTTTTCCGACGGCAGCCGCAAGCCGTTCGCGCCAGTCTGGGGTCCGCGAATCGACAAACCACGGGTGCAACCCGTAACTTGGCATAACCCAGGGATGCGCTTGGGCCAATTCGGTCACACGCTCCCAATCCGCTTCACACGTCCCATTGACCACCGCGCGCTCCAGGCCAATGGCCGCCAGCTCCATTTCGACGCGGGGCAAGTGGGAAGCCAGCGCCGGGGCTTGCAGGTGGTTATGCGCGTCAAAGAGCATGGCAGGTCACGTGAGCTGGCTCGCGGCAAACTCGGCAATGCGCCCGCGAAGATGCGCCAAGCCGTTGAGCCGCGTGGGAGAGAGATGGGCGGCTATGCCCAGCGATTCGAATAAATGCGGCTCCTCGTCCAGGATTTCCTGGGGCGGGGCGTCGTCGTAAAGTTCACAAAGGGCAGCAGCGAGCCCTTTGACGAGCGCGGATTCGGCATGGATTTGAAACCGGCAACGCCCGTTTTCCATTTTCCCCGCCAGCCAGACCCGCGAAACGCAACCGGGGACCAGGGCCGAATCGACCCGCTCTTCGGGAGGCAGCTCGGAGAGCGGTCCGCGGCGAGCCGTCAATGCGGCTAGCCGCTCGTGAGCATTCGGCAGGATCATGTATTTGGAAATGAAAGCCTCTTGGCGCTGATGGATCTTCATTTGATTCGTAAAAAAGAAAATTACCCTAAAAGCGGCGGTGGAAATAGCCGCAAAAAGCGCAAGAGGCGCAAAAACAGCAGGTTGGATCAACACCGGTCTGCAATTCACCTCTGTAATACCGCTTTTATTTTAAAAATTAAGCCTTTTAGAAATGGCGAACTTTAGGATTTCAACAGGATTGACACGATTTTAAAGATTAACGGGATTACGCTTGTAGGTTTTTGCCCTCCCGATCCTGGCAATCTCCTTAATCCTGAGAATCCTGTTAAAAACTGCAAGATTTCGAGTTTCAATCAGCGGGCCTCATTGCCTACTGGAATTGGTATAAATAGCCTTTTTCATTTTGCGATTTTTGCGCGTTT
>CAIZLD010000009.1 GCA_903933715.1 uncultured Spartobacteria bacterium | reverse complement strand
TGCAAAGCCATTGCAAAAAACCGCGCGCGATTCAGTCAGGCTTTCGAACTCTTCTCAAACCTTTGATAACTCCGGGGTTTCGCCCCAAAAAGTTCTCAAACCGACCGCGAGCGATTCAATCTTGCGTAAGTCGTTGATATACAGGCTATTTCACGCTATTTCGGCGTGATTCAATCTTTCTCAAACCACCTGATAGGTTTCATTTTCCAACCCAAGCGCCGTCCCAAATCGCCCGCGGAGCGGTCGATCCACCTTGCAATAATTCCCCATTCCGCTCCCCTCATCTCTCGTGTAAGGTGATCGGCTTGCAAACGCCGCCCGTCATCGCCTATCCGCCGGATCTCCCGATTTGCGCCCGGCGCGAAGAGATCGTTGCGGCATTGCGTACCCATCAAGTCTTGATCGTTGCGGGCGAAACCGGCTCCGGCAAAACCACGCAGCTTCCGAAAATGTGTTTGGAAGCGGGGCTCGATGCGCGGCGGATCGGCTGCACCCAGCCGCGCCGGGTTGCGGCGATGAGCATCTCCAAACGGGTCGCCGAAGAACTCGGCCTGACGTGGGGCCGCGAAGTCGGCTGCAAGATGCGGTTCAACGACGACACAAGCCGCGATACCCGGATCAAATTCATGACCGACGGGATTCTGCTGGCCGAGATCCAGTCCGACCCGCTGCTGCGCGCCTATTCCGCGCTGATCCTGGACGAAGCTCACGAGCGGTCGCTCAATATCGACTTCCTGCTCGGCTACTTGCAAGGACTCCTCAAACGCCGGGGCGATTTGAAGCTCATTATTACCTCGGCGACGATTGATACCGAGGCGTTTTCCAAGGCGTTCAACAACGCGCCGATCATTGAGGTCTCGGGCCGCCTTTTCCCGGTGGAGGTGCGTTATCAGCCGATCGGGGAAACCGACGAGGACGGCGAACTGGTCGGAGAGGTCAGCTTTGTGGAAGCCGCCGCTCGCGCCACCGAGGACGCCTTGATCGACACCGATTCCGGCGACGTGCTGGTGTTTTTACCAACCGAACGGGACATCCGGGAAGCCCGCGAGTTGCTGGAGGAGAGCCTCGGAACGCATTACGAAGTGCTGCCGCTTTACGGGCGTCTGGCCGGAGCCGACCAGCAGCGGATTTTCTCGCCCGGCTTAAAACGGCGCGTGGTCTTGGCCACCAATATCGCGGAGACCTCCCTCACGCTTCCCCGGATCGGCACGGTGATTGATACGGGGCTTGCCCGGATGAGCCGTTACAATCCACGCACCCGCACCAAACGGCTCCCCGTGGAACCGGTCTCCCAAAGCAGCGCCAACCAGCGCGCGGGCCGTGCCGGACGCGTGCGCGACGGGCTCTGCATCCGGCTTTACTCGCAGGACGATTACGAAAAACGCCCCCGCTTTACGCAACCGGAAATCCAGCGCGCCAACCTCGCCGAAGTGATTTTGCGAATGAAGGCGTTCCGGCTTGGCGACGTGGAAAATTTCCCGTTTTTAAATCCGCCGCTCGCCCAAGCCGTCCGGGGCGGCTACCAACTTTTACAGGAACTCGGCGCGATGCTGGAAGCCGAGGGGGGCACCTGGGCATTGACGGGGCTGGGAGATGAATTGGCGCGGCTGCCGCTCGACCCGACGCTGGGCCGGATGCTCTTGGAAGCCCGCACCGAAGGGGTACTCAAGGAGATGCTCGTGATCGCCGCCGGGTTAAGCATCCCCGATCCCCGCGAACGGCCCGAAGAGGCCAAGGAAGCCGCCGCAGCCGCTCATAAACTATTCACGCATCCCGAATCGGATTTCCTGACCTTGCTGAACCTGTGGAATGCCGCGCCGACTTTGGAAGGGCCGAGCATTCATACGAGCCGCAACGCGCTGCGCCGGTTCTGCAAATCGAATTATCTCTCGCTCTCCCGGATGCGGGAATGGCGCGATATTTACCGGCAATTGGAAGACGCCATGCGGGGAGGCGTTTCCCGGAACGCTCGTCGCCCGCCCGCTCTCTCCGAAGCCGATACCTACGCCGCAATCCATCGCTCAATCCTCGCGGGATTGCTGGGTCAGGTGGCCCGGCGCGAGGAACGCAATCAATACAAAGCGGGGAGCAACCGCGCCGTCACGATCTTCCCCGGCTCGGGGCTTTATGAGCGCAACGCCAAGCGGCCCAAAGCGAATCCGCCGCCTCGCCCCGGAGCCCCCAAGCCGCCGGGAAGCCGTCAACCGGAATGGATCGTTGCGGGGGAAATCGTGCAGACTTCGCAGCTCTTCGCCCGCACGGCGGCGCGGATCGATCCGCAATGGATTGTTGAACTCGGCGCGCATCTTTGCAAATTCAGCTATGTCCACCCGCAATGGAGCGCGAAGGCAGGGCGCGTGCTGGTGTGGGAGCGCGTACTGCTGCACGGGCTGGAAGTGTGCAAGCGGCAGGTCGATTACGGGCGGATTGATCCCGGGCCGGCAACGGAACTGTTTATCCGGGGAGCGCTCGTGGCCGGGGAAGCCCGCATCCCCCAACGCTTCTTTTCCGAAAACCAATCGCTGCGCGAACGGATCGAAAATGCGCTCACCAAAGTCCGCAGCCACCGCGTTCACGATCTCGATGAAGCGTTCTATCGCTTTTACGCCGAACGCATCCAGGGCGTCTCTTCCATCCACGATTTAAACCGGCTGATCCGCTCGCGCATAACAAAGGAGCCGGAATTTCTCGTCGCCACGGAAGCCGATTTGATGGACGCCGACGACCTCGTTTACGACCGCTCGGCGTTCCCGGATCAAGTCACCATCGGCACCAGCGTCCTGCCGCTCACTTATGCCTACAACCCCGGCGAAGAAGAAGACGGCGTGACGGTGCGCGTGCCATTGCCGCTAGCCGAGCGCCTCACCCCCGCGGAATTGCAATGGATGGTCCCCGGCTTGCGCGAGGAACAAATGGGGGAACTGCTCCGTTCCCTGCCCAAGAGCATCCGCAAGCAGCTCATGCCGCTGGAACCAAAAGTGCGCGAACTGGCGGGCGAGTTTCAGCCGCGCGGCGATCATTTGCTGGCGGCGCTCAGCTCGTTGATTGAACAAAAATACCGGGTTGTCATCCGGCCGGAGGACTGGAAATCGCTCCCCGATTATCTGCGTCCCCGTGTGGAAGTAGTGGACCGCAAAAACCAGACCGTGGCTGCCGGACGCGACCTGGCCAGCGTTCGATCCGCCATGGATTCCAAGCGGGTCCAATCCGATGCCTGGGAAAAAACCGCACAACGTTGGGAAAAACCGGCGCTGACGACCTGGTCATTTGGCGATCTCCCGGAATCGATTGTCGTCGAACAGATCGCGGGCGCGCCGCTGCTTGCCTGGCCGGGGCTGGAATGGTGTGGCGGCGAGGTCCATTTGAAGCTTTTCCGCAAACAAGCCGATGCCCGATCCGCCACGCCCGCCGGAATCCGGCGTCTGGCCGAGCTTGCCCTCGGGCGCGATCTGGCGTGGTTGCAAAAGGAATTGCGCGGGTTGGCCCGGCACCTCGCAACCCCCAACGCTGGAGCCCCCCAACGGGCGGTGGCGTTTGGCGATGCGCTGGCTCAATTGAGCACACGGCTCAATGCGCCGAAATCCGCGGATTCAAAACTCGACAGCGGCGAAACGCTCCAGCAATCCGCTTATCAGCATATCATTGAATATGCTTTCCGGCTCGAACCGCTCTGCCCGCTTACCGAGGCGCGTTTTGCCGCCATGGTCGAAAACGCCCGGCGCGAACTGCCGCTCCTGGCCCGGCGCGTGAGCGAGCTGACCGCACAAATTCTCGCAGCCCGGCAAAAAATTCTCGCTTCCGATAAACGTTATCCGGAATTGGAGGCCGATGTGCAACGGCTCGTTCCCGCCGATTTCCTGGCCCGGACGCCTCACGAGCAGTTGCCGCATTTGCCCCGGTATTTGCGGGCCATCCAGCTCCGGGCAGAACGCGCTTCCATCAGCCCGCTTTATCTCACCAAAGATATCGAGAAATTCAGGCCACTCGCTCCGTTCCTGCCGGGTGGCGAATGGGAAAAAAAGGTGCCTCCCCAAAACCGGGAAACGTTTCGGTGGCTTTTGGAGGAATTCCGCGTCTCCCTGTTTGCCCAGGAGCTCGGCACCGCCCAGGCGGTTTCGGCCCAGCGGCTCAAGGCTCTTTGCGAACCGGCTACTTAAGGGTTATCCGCGGATTCTATTCTGTATTTCCAAAAATGGAATCGCAGGCACAAGCCGGAAGTGCCACAATCTCCCAATGAACCTTTCCTTTAGCCAGATTCTCAAGTGCGCTCTCGTGGCCATGCTGCTTTTGGCAACAAAAACCGGGTTTGGCGGGGAGCAACCGCTTAAGATTCTCACCTCTTTTTATCCGATGTACGTGATGACGCTCAACATTGTCGGCGACACGCCGGGTGTAAGCGTCGAATGCCTTACCGAGCCGATCATCGGATGCTTGCACGATTACCAGCTCACGCCCGCCAATCTCAAGACGCTGGCCACCGCGAATATTTTTGTGATCAACGGCGCGGGAATGGAAGCGTTCATCCAAAAAGCAGTGGCGGGGTCGCCCAACCTCAAAGTGATCGACGCCAGCCGGGGAATCAAGCTGGTCTTTGAGGGCAATCCGCATCTCTGGGTGAGCCTCGGCGGGGCGATCGAACAGACCCGCAATATCGCCAGCGGGTTGGCGAAGGCTGACCCGGCCCACGCTGCCGCTTACGAATCCAATGCCGCGAAATACGTTGAAAAAATCGAGGCGTTGAAAAACGAAATGCACGCCGCCCTGGACGGTCTCAAGCACCGCGAAATCGTAACCTTCCATGAGGCGTTTCCGTATTTTGCGAGCGAGTTTAATTTGAAAATTGCCGCCGTGATTGAGCGCGAGCCGGGCTCGGAACCCAGCGCCGGTGAATTGGCAAAAACCATTCAAGTCATTCGTAAAAACAAAGTGAAAGCGCTCTTTGCCGAGCCGCAATATCCGGCCAAAAGCGCGGCGATCATCGAGCGTGAAACCGGCATCCCCGTGAGCATTCTCGACCCGGCCGTTACGGGACCGCGCGACCCGGCTCAAGCTCGCGATTCCTACCTCCTCGCCATGCGGAAAAACCAAAATGTGCTTCAAAAAGCGCTTCAAGACTAATGGAACTCGATCATCACAAAGGGGTCGCGCGGCATCTCTGTGGCGAATGCTGCACGAAACTTGAAAATATCAATGTGACCCTCGACGGGCGCCGCGTGCTGGAAGATATTTCGCTCCACCTCCACTGCGGCGAATTGACCACGCTCGTCGGCCCCAATGGCGCGGGAAAATCGACCCTTCTCCGCACCCTGCTGGGGGAGGTGCCGCACACCGGAATATTACATTTCCTGCCCGTCTTTGGCCACGGCCGGCCGGATGCCCCCGCGATGGGATACGTGCCGCAGCAGCTCGAGTTCGACCGCTATTCGCCCATCAGCGTTCTGGATGCTTTTTCGAGCGCGCTTTCGCGTTGGCCCGTCGCGTTGTGGCACTCGCGCCGCCACCGTCAAACCGCTCTGGACGCTTTGGCGGCGGTCCATGCCGAACATCTCATCAACCGCAGACTCGGCGAGCTCTCGGGCGGCGAACTCCAGCGGGTGCTCCTCGCCCTCTCCCTCACGCCCGTGCCCAACCTCCTCCTTTTGGACGAGCCGGTCTCCGGGATCGACCTGCCGGGGCGCGAACTGTTCTACCGCACGGTATCGGAATTGCGCCACGACTACGACCTCTCCATCCTGATGGTTTCGCACGATCTGGCGGGCATTACGGCGGTGTCCGACCGCATCGTTTTCCTGAACCACCGCATTGTCTGCGCGGGCACGCCGGCCGAGGTGATCGCAAACCCGGAAGTGCGCCGGACGTTCGGGCTCGAAATTTCAGATTCTCCACGCGCATGAACACCTGGCATACTTTGATCTCCCTTCTGCCGTTTGAATGGGCGCAATTCGGCTTCATGCGAACGGCCCTGCTGGCCATCCTGATCGTTTCGCCGCTCTTTGCGCTCATGGGAACGCTGGTCGTCAACAACCGGATGGCATTCTTCTCTGACGCCATCGGGCACGCTTCCCTCACGGGGGTTGGCCTGGGCGTGCTGTTGGGAATGGCCAACCCGCTCGGGGCGCTGGTCGGATTTGCGCTGATCCTCGGCATCGGCATCATCGCCCTGCAACGGTTCACGCGTTCGGCCATGGACACGGTGATTTCGCTGAGCATGTCGTTCAGCGTCGCGCTCGGGGTGGTGTTACTTTCCCGGGGCGGCAATTTCAACAAATTCAGCCATTATCTCATCGGCGATTTGTTAAGCATTACAAACCAGGAAATCGCTCAACTCCTCGTCACAAGCGTCGTTGTCGGCGGCGGTCTGTTGCTGGGCTACAACCGCATCCTCTTCATCGGCCTCAACGAATCGCTGGCGCGCAGCCGGGGGATGAACGCCTGGTGGACCCAGATGCTTTTCTGCACAGCGATCGTGATGGTCGTTACAATGAACTTGAGCTGGGTGGGCATTCTGATCGTCAACTCCATGCTGATCGTCCCGGCTGCAGGCGCTCGCAACATTGCCCGCAACTCCCGCCAATACGTTCTTTACGCGGTGGCGATCGCCCTCTTTTCGGGTATCGCCGGGCTGATTGCATCCTACAGCTTCAACACCGCCACGGGCGCTTCGATCGTGCTGGTGGCGATGGGCTGCTTCGTTGTGACGCTTGGGATCAAGGCCGCGAGAAGCGCATCGCCGATCCGCTGATTGGCTTGACGCAAAAGAGCCACCCGCGATTAACGGATGGCTCTCTTAAAGGTGGGGGCTAGGTTTTAATCGACATTTACCCTGTTTGATTAGAACGCCTTAACAGGAGCTTTGCTTGAAGATATTCACACGAAGGCACGAAGACACGAAGCTCACGAAGAAAGGCACTTTATCTTTCCCCTTCGTGCCTTTGCGCCTTCGTGCCTCCGTGTGAAAAACAAAAGACTCTCTTCGCGTCGGCGCGATTGAAGGTCGATTCAGCCTAAGCTTTCTTCGCGGTGCTCTGGATGTAGAGTTCGCGCAGTTGCTTGAAATCGACCGTCACGGGCGAGTGGGTCATCAAATCACTGCCCCGGTTATTTTTGGGGAACGCGATCACTTCGCGGATGCTTTCCGCTCCGCAGATGAGCATCACCAAACGGTCGAGGCCGAGTGCGAGTCCGCCATGGGGCGGCGCGCCGAAACTGAACGCTTTTAAAAGGTGGCCGAATTTCTCTTGCTGTTCCTCGGGGCCGACGCCCAGCACCTCGAACATCCTGGCCTGCAATTCGCGTTCGTGAATCCGGATGGAGCCGCCGCCGAGTTCCACGCCGTTCAAGACAACGTCGTAGGCGATGGCGCGCACCTTTCCAAATTCCCCGGCCTCCATGAGGGGCACGTCTTCGGCTTTGGGCCGCGTGAACGGATGATGAACGGCCGCCCATTTGTTTTCCTCAGGGCTCCAGGCGAGCAGCGGGAAATCGACGACCCACAGGAAGTTGAGCGCCATGCTGCCTTCGTTGAGCTTTAGGAGATCGGCCACGCGCAGGCGGACCCGGCCCAGGATTTCGCAAACCTGCTCCCAGCTTCCCGCGCCGAAGAAGAGGACGTCCCCTTCTTCAAAGCCCATGCGCTCGGCCAAGGCCGCTTTTTCAGGCTCGCTGAAGAATTTGACGATGGGCGATTCCCACACGCCGTCTTTAAGCCGGATGTAGGCGAGCCCTTTCGCGCCGAATTCCACTTTGACCCATTCTTCCCATTTTTTGAGCTGCTCTTTGGAAAACGCGCCTGCCGCCGCTTTGGCGTTGATCGCTTTGATGACACCGCCGCCGTCGAGGACCGACCGGAAAACCTTGAACTCGGACGCGCCAAAGACGTCGCTTACTTCGGTCAGTTCGACCCCGAACCGGGTGTCCGGCTTATCGGAGCCGTAACGGTTCATCGCCTCAGCATAAGGCATCCGCAAAAACGGCGTCGGGATGTCGATGCCGCGTGATTCCTTGAAGATGCGCGCGAGCAACCCTTCGACGAGCGTCTGGATTTCCTGCTCGGTGATGAACGAGGCTTCGAGATCGATTTGCGTGAACTCGGGCTGGCGGTCGGCGCGAAGGTCTTCATCGCGGAAGCAGCGGGCAATTTGAAAATATTTCTCCATCCCGGCCACTTGCAGGAGCTGCTTGTATTGCTGCGGAGCTTGCGGCAGCGCGTAAAAGGAGCCGGGAGTGAGGCGCGAGGGAACCAGGAAATCGCGGGCGCCTTCGGGGGTCGGGTTCGATAGGATCGGCGTCTCGATTTCCAGATAACCGCGCTCGTCGAGGTAATCGCGGGTCGCTTTGACGACGCGGTGGCGCAGTTTGAGATTGGAGATCATCTCGGCACGGCGCAGGTCGAGGTAGCGGTAGGTCAGGCGCAGATCTTCGTTGGCGATTTTGGAATCGAGCGGGAACGGCGGCACTTCAGCTTTGTTGAGCACCGTCAATTGCGTGGCGATGATTTCGATCGCCCCGGTTTCGAGCTTCGGGTTGATAGTCCCTTCAATCCGGGCGGCGACGCATCCGGTGACCTGGATCACGTCCTCGCTGCGGAGATCATGCGAAAGCTCGGCCACTTGCGGATTCTCCTCGGGCCGGAAAACGACTTGCGTGATCCCTTCCCGGTCCCGCAAATCAATGAAAATGACGCCGCCGTGGTCGCGACGGGAATTGACCCAGCCCGAAAGGGTGACGGTCTGACCAATATGTTCGGGGCGAAGGACGTTGCAGAGGTGAGTGCGATACATGGGAATTGCGGAATAAAGGTTAGACTGTTTTGTGGACGACGGAGGTGAGCCGGGCCGGGAGTTCGTCGGGCGAAATAAGCGCTTCTTCCCGGGTGGCGAGGGTCTTGAGTTTCAGTTGCGGCCATTCGTCGCCCACGACCACCGCGAACCGTGCCCCGGCTTGTTCCGCGCTCTGGAATTGCTTGCCGACTTTCACGCTTGAAAGCGGATAATCGACCCGGAATCCAAGCCCGCGCAATTGCTGGACCAGCCCAAGGGCGTCGATCCGGCGCGCGTCGTTGGCAATGACTACGTAGACATCCGCAGCGTGGCGTTGCGCGATCCACGCTTTCATTTTCTGGGCGGCAACGGGGATGGCCTCGATGAGTTCGCTTAAAACCACGTCCCCCATGCCGAAACCGATCGCAGGGAGAGTGCTTTTCCCATCGCTCATCGCGTTCATCAGATTGTCGTAACGGCCTCCGCCTGCAACAGCACGAAGCGTCTTTTTGCGGTCGAAAACCTCGAACACCAACCCGGTGTAATAAGCCAGCCCGCGCACGATGGTCGGGTCGAGTTGATAATAGCCTTTCAATCCCCGCGCATCGAGTTCGGCGGCAAGGGAGTTGAAGCGTTCGAAATGCGTTCCGGGATCGGCAATGAAAGCGCGGACCGCTTCGAGCGAAATGCCAAACGGGGCGAGCTTTGCTTCGACGGCTTCGGGGCGGTCGCGCTCGATTTTGTCGATGATCTGGAGAAACGATCCCAGCGCGGCTTCATCAAAGCTGCCGTGCGCGTCCAGAAACGCTTTCCACGCATCACGGTCGCTCACGCGCACCACAAAATCGTCGCCGCTCAAGCCAAACTCGCGCAGCATGTCGATGGCGAGCGCGACCATCTCCGCATCGGCGGCGACGCTCGATTCTCCCAGCAAATCGCAGTTGAGTTGGCCAAATTCGCGCAAACGGCCTTTTTGCTGTTTCTCGTAACGGAAAAACTGGGGCGCGCAGAACCACTTGATCGGTTTTTTATAATCGCGCTCGCGGGCAATCACCATGCGGGCCAGGGTCGGCGTCATTTCAGGGCGCAGGGTGACATGGCGGCCCCCTTTGTCGGTGAAATCGAAGAGTTGGCCAACCAATTCGCCGCCGCTCTTTTTCTTGTAAAGCTCCACGGTTTCCAGCATCGGGCCGTCGAACTCCACAAACCCATAACGGCGCGCCACCTCGCGCCACGTGGCCACGATGTAATTGCGGCGCGCGCAGTCTTCGGGATAAAAGTCGCGGAAACCGGGCAAAAGTTGCATTGGACCGCCGAGCCTATCCGCCTCGTCGATCAATTCAAGTTCCGAGTGCGGAAACGTCCGCAATTGGTGCAATTAAAGGTGGTGCGAATTTTCTCATTCAGCGCCAACGGCGCGACCCCATACCAGCATGGGGCGCAGCCCCATGTACCCGGAAAAACAGGAGCAGGCCTGAAGGGCCGCACCATCCAACCATACAAAGGAACGGTGCGGTCCTTCAGACCTGAGCCCTCCCTGCGCAAACCCAGCCCGTTGGGCTGGGCTGGTATGGAACCGCGCCTTTGGCGCTCGGAAAATGCACCGGCTGCTTCACACCACCTTTAATCGCGCCCCCCCGGAATTGCTTTTGAGGAGGAGTGTGATATACGAAGACGAAACCGTCCATTTCCAACACAACCAACCTATGAGTTCCACCGCTTCACAACAGACCATTGACAATCTCAACGCCGCGTTCCAAGGGGAATCCAACGCCGCCCACCGCTACCAGGCTTTCGCGAAGAAAGCCGACGCTGACGGCTACCCTTACGAAGCACGGCTCTTCCGGGCGGCTTCCCGGGCGGAGACCATCCACGCCACCAACCACAGTAAGGCGATCAAAGCCTTGGGCGGGGTAGTTGGCGAACTGATTCTAGGTGAAGTGGTAATCGGCACGACCGCCGAGAATCTCGCGGAAGCGATCAAGGGCGAAAAACACGAGTTCGAGTCGATGTATCCCGAATTCCTCGTCGTAGCCAATCAGGACTGCGCGAAGGAAGCCATTCGGACGATGACCTATGCGATGGAAGTGGAAATCCAGCACGCCGCACTCTACCAAGCCGCGCTCGACAACCTCGGCCGCAATGCCGATGTGCCGCTCTACGTCTGCTCGGTTTGCGGAGAAACCGTGCTTGCTCTGCCCGAGAAATGCTCGGTCTGCAACGCCGCCGCCCGGGCGTTTGAAAAGATCGCTTAAATCGGTAAGAGCTAACTATTTGAGCTTGTCGCGTCTTCGGATGCGGCAAGCTTTTTTTGTATCCCCTCATTCCCAATCTCCTGATTGGGAATGCCCTTGTCTGCGAAACTCTGTTTCGTAAAGCCCGGCCTGACGAACGCGCGGGGATCAATTGCGTGCGTATGGGAAACAGAGTTTCCAAGACACTTGCGTTCCCAATCAGAGATTGGGTTCCTGTTTAGCCCGCAGGGCTGAGGGTAAGGAACGGAGCGAGGAATGCGGTTAAATCGGAGGATCGTTGATTACAGGTTGCGGCAAAAGAGGCGAGGGCTTGCCATGCGGCAGAACCGCGCGCCGTTTTGTTAC
>CAIZLD010000008.1 GCA_903933715.1 uncultured Spartobacteria bacterium | reverse complement strand
TTCCATCTCTTCGACGATATGCTCCAGGCGTTCGACCGCGTTTTCAAAAGTAGTTTCCTGTTGGGCCATGGCAAAAGGTTTAATCGACCCGCTCCGTCCACCGGTCGCGGTCACTATAAAAGATGCACTGGTTGTCAAGCGGCATGGCGGTGACCGACTTGAATGGGAAGTCTTTGATGTTGACGTTCCGCAAAATAAACGGAGCCCATTCCTTGTATTCGCCTTTCACAATATCGCTGATCAACCCCTTGTTGCCGCTCAGGGGGGTGAGGTAAATTCCCGCGATCTTCCCGCCCATCCGTTCGTAATCGTTGAGATCGATGAAGGTCTGGATCGTCATCGGCAACCAGAGGCTTTTGCGATCGGCATACCACGATACAGCCCACGGCATGTCGGAAGCGATCACCTCCTCGGGCGTCGTCCAGTCCCGCATAATGGCAATGTAAGGCGGAACATAAGGCGGCCATTGAACCGGGCTCTTCGTCCCGCAAAGAAGCAGGTTGGCCATCGGAATGGAGGAAATCGCCAGGATCAAGCCGAAAAAAGCATAACGCAGCAGGGACAGGTTAATTTCCAATCGGTTCCACATCACCAGCAAAAAAGCGGTTCCATAGGCAGAAAACATCGGGATGAACAAGACGTTGAGATCGTTGGCGGAAAGTCGATTCTCGTCATCAGATCCAACAGCTCCCATCCCCAAAAGCGCAAAGACCCACATGGACAGGAGCGCCCATCGGAAGGTGCGGGAGAGCTGGCTTTTAAAAAGATGCAAGAGCGCGAGAAAGAAAACAGGAGCCGCAATATTGCCTCCAAAATTCGCAATCAGATCCCCCAGCTGGTCTGCAACCTCGTTTTGAATCTTGCGCCGGAATACCGTGGGTGAAACCCCTGAATAATCGAGGTCGAGCGAGCGCATGATCGTGCTTTCGCTTCCGCGGATCTGATAAAGAATGGAATAGGCGCTGATCCCGACGGGGCTCCCGCTCACCCGATATTCCCGGTAGAGCCATGGGCTGTAGATCAACACGAAAATCCCCGACATCAAAATGACGGCTTTCCATCGGGTCGAGAAATACAGGACACAGAAAACCAGCGCGCCCGCAAAAATCCAGGCAGAGATGCCATGCGCAAGCGTCAGCAGGCCGAAGGTCGCCGCCATGAGCGCAAGCCAGCCCATGGGCGATCGCCCTTCCTGTTCGGCCTCAACTGCTCGAATAAGGGTATATAGTGCGCAGCTAAAGAGGAAGGCCATCAGCATCTGCGGCAATCCGCTCATGGAATATTTCCAGAACAGAGAACAAGCAAGCGTGGCAATGATCATCCAAACCGCCATCAGTTTATCGAAAAGCCGACGCACGGTAAAAAAGTTTACCCCAATCGAGAGGAAGAAAAAGATCATCGCCATGGCGGAAACGACCCGGTCTCCCACATAAACGTAATCCCGGGTCGACATCTGCCACTTGTCTTTCACCATGCGCAGAGCCGGAGCCAGAGTCACCGGCCAGAGCGGGGCAAAATAGGTGTCCGGCAACCGGTTCATCAATGCCCCCCCCTTATTGGTTTTAAATTGGCTATAGGCCAGTGGGCGAATGACCTTGGTGGTAAAGCCGTTTCCCCGCGCAATTTCCCGCGCAATTTGCGCCTGCTCAATGGCTTTGGGATGGGAAAGTCCTTTGTAAAGCCCCCAATACCACGGGTCGAGAACGAACGCGACGAACAGGCCGCTCATGACCGCGATAAGCGTTCCCAACTGGATCCATTTCACCCAACGGCCTTCTTCGATGCGGTGAACAAACTCTTGTACTTGCTGATCTGTAGCCATTTAAGATGTGGGGGTAATATTGAGTTCTTTGAGTCGGCGATGAAGCGTGCGGCGGCTGATCCCGAGCCGCTTTGCCGCTTCGGTTCGATTCCCTTTGCTCTCGTCAAGGGCGCGCATAATGAGCCGATGTTCGCTCTCGTGCAAATTTAAATAGCCTTCGGGAGGCCGTGCGCTCCATTTTGCGGCCGCTTTGCCCCCCACCTGGCGCAAAGTATGGGGGAAATCACGCAGACCGATCTTGGCTCCCGTCGCCATCACAACTCCGTGCTCCAGCATGGTTCGGAGTTCACGCACATTCCCGGGCCAGTCGTAGGCGAGAATCGCCTCCGAGGCCTCACCGGTCAATTCGCGCACCGGTTTGGCGTTTTCCTTGGCAAACTGTTTGAGGAAGCTGCTCACGAGCAAGGGAATATCTTCTTTGCGTTCACGCAAAGGCGGGAGGGTGATCTGGACCACGTTGAGACGGTAAAACAGATCGTCCCGGAATTTCCCTTCGGCAACCATCTTTTCCAGGTTTTTGTTGGTGGCTGCCACCAAGCGCACATCGGTCTTGATCGGCACGTTTCCGCCCACCCGTTCGAACGAACGATCTTCGCCCAGCACCCGGAGCAGTTTGACTTGAAGATTGCCATCGATTTCGCCGATCTCGTCCAAAAAAAGCGTACCCCCGTTAGCCTGCTCGAACCGGCCGATCCGCCGCTCGATAGCTCCGGTGAAAGCGCCCCGCTCGTGCCCGAAAAGCTCGCTTTCAAGCAACTGCGGCGAGAGAGCCGCGCAATGGACGGCCACAAATTTCTGCTTGGGACGCCCGCTCAGGTTGTGAATGGCACGGGCCACCAGTTCCTTGCCCGTGCCGCTCTCGCCCTGGATGAGAACAGTGGCGCGCGAGGGAGCCACCTGGCGGATGATGTCGAACACTTCATTCATTGCCGGGGAGTTTCCAATGAGGTTCTCCAGGCCGTAACGGGCATCCACCTGCTGGCGAAGGAGGACATTCTCCCGCTCGGAGTCGCGGCTGCGCAAGGCGCGGTTGATCAAAATTTCGAGCCGGTCGATGTTGAGCGGCTTGGTGATGAAGTCATACGCTCCGTGCTTCATCGCCTCCACGGCAGTATCGACCGATCCGTAAGCGGTCATCATGATGCAAACCGGAGGTTTGGGAAGGGCGAGCGCCCGGTCAATGAGCTGCATCCCGTCTTCTCCGCCCAAGCGCAGATCGGTTACCATGACGTCGATCGAATCGCCTTCCAAAACCCGCAACGCTTCGCCAATGTCGGCGGCCACGTAAACATCAAAATCGTCTTCGAGCGAACTGCGCAACCCGTCCCGGGTGTGCTTCTCGTCGTCAACAATGAGGATCGTGGGGTTCATGTGCGAAAGGGCGATATTTTATCGGCCCGCCGCCCTGCTGCAATCTCCAATACCAAAAAAGTGCGCCACAATGACGCGCCTCGTTTGCGGCTG
The DNA here is from genome assembly GCA_903933715.1 of uncultured Spartobacteria bacterium. Taxonomy (GTDB): domain Bacteria; phylum Verrucomicrobiota; class Verrucomicrobiia; order Chthoniobacterales; family Chthoniobacteraceae; genus UBA695. The sequence goes on along the minus strand of CAIZLD010000008.1, from coordinate 56,348 downwards.
GGCCGGAAGATTTACGCCAGCAAAGCGTCAACCACATCCTTGGCGGTATAGGTCGTCGTCCCTGGCTTGATGAACTGCCGGATGTTGCAGACGATGTCGTCCCCAGCAGTCAGAAGGGGCGGTTCGACCGCGCCTCCGCTCAAGATTTGCCCCAAACCGATGGTCGCCACCAGTCCGTTGCAAACGCACTTGCGCCCTGCCGCATCGGCCTCGGCGCCGCCCTTGCGAACGTAGTTGGCCACCGGCTCCGCAGGACAACGATAGCCAATACTGCCGTCTTGTTTCAGATAAGCGTGCCGCAGATAGCCGAGATCGCAGATCCGGACGCGGGAATTGTAAACCACGGGGTTGGAGACGCTTTCGTCCACTTGAAGCACTTTAAAGGGAAAACCGGTGGGAGAAGCCAGCGGATCGGTATGGACACGCAGGTTGCCCGCCAAGGCGCGTTCGATGACGTTGGCTTTGGTTATCGGGTCAATGCCGGATTCCTCGCAAAAAGCAAAGGCTGTCCCGACCTGGATCCCCACCGCACCCAGCGCCACGGCTTCCGCGAGTTTTCCCAAGGCTCCAAAAGAACCGGCCAGCCAGAATGGCAGCCCTTGATCCGCGATTTTTTTCAAATCCGGCACATCGCGTTCGCCATAAACCGGCTCCCCGGCTTCGCTCAAATGCATCACGCCTCGCGGCGGAGCATTGTGGCCGCCCGCGGTTGCGCCTTCGACAATAAACCCATCGACCTTGCCAGTGGATTTGCGCGCGAGCGTCATTGCCAGAGTGGCCGAGGAGATAATGGCTAAAAACTTGGGGCGTTTGAGCTGGGGGGCTTGCCCGCCGCAGAATATTTTGGGATCAAAAGTGGTGTGGAATTCCTGATCCGCAGCGGCCCCTTCCACATCGAGCCTCAGGCTGGCGGCTTCCCCACGCGAAAACTGGTCCAGAATCCCGGGAATGGCCCGCGGAATCCCCGCGCCCATTAGAATGTAATCCACCCCTGCAAGCATCGCCCCGAAGATCGATGAGAGGGTGGGCATCTGGATTTTCTCCAGGAAATTGATACCGACTTCCCCGGCATGGCCGGCTTTGGCCAGAAATACCTCGACGTAGTTGGCGAGCGTGTGGAGCTCGAGCAGATGCGCGGGTGGGTTGATCGTGATCAGCGGAACCTGCTTGAACGCCTGGCCAGGGGCGATGCCGCCCTCCACAAAATATTGATCCCAAACGCGCCGGGCGATTTCCGGGAAAGGAAAATGATCCAAAGCCCTGCGGATATGCCCCTCGGGATCGCCCAGTTGAAGCCGTCTCGTCAAGACCACGTCGAGCGCGGTGCCGGAAACGACGCCGAGTTGCCCCGCGATGGAAACAGCGCGAGCGAGCACCCAATTGGATACCCCAACGCCCATACCCCCTTGAATAATTTTCGGATAAAACATGTGATCGATCCCAACCCTCTCATACTCAACGACAAATGTCCCACATAATTTACATCGTGCTTTCGCTGAACTGAAAATAATGGGTTTTAGTAGAAATACAGAGAACGCCTCCTCGAAAACCGCTCATTTCGGTGTTTTCATCCCGAGGGCTTCCCTCAAAAATGGGGCGGTGCGGCTCACGTTGCTGGCGGCGACCCCCTCGGGCGTGCCACAGGCGACCACCTTTCCGCCGTCCGGCCCCGCTTCAGGTCCGATGTCCACGACGTAGTCGGCCTCGGCAATCAGCGAGACGTTATGCTCAATCACGATGACGGTCTGGCCGTCGTCAACCAGCCGGTGCAGAACATCCAGGAGCCGCTCCACGTCCGCCATATGGAGGCCAATGGTCGGCTCTTCGAGCAGATAGACGGTCGATTTGGGGGTACGCTGGCGCCGGATGCGATCGTTGACAGCCCGGGTGACGCCGCGGATCAATTCGCTCACCAGTTTGAGCCGCTGCGCTTCGCCGCCGCTCAAGGTGGGGCTGGCCTGGCCGAGTTTCAGGTAGCCCAAGCCGGTATCGCACAGGAGTTGCAGCGGCCGGGCAATTTTGGGATTCGCACTAAAAAACTCCGCAGCCGTTTCGAGGGTCATTTCCATCACATCGCCGATGCTGCGCTCGTTATAGAGCACTTCCAGAGTCGATGCGTTGTAACGTTTGCCATGGCAATCGCCGCACGGGACATAGCTCGCGGGCAGGAAGTTCATCTCGATCTTGATCGTCCCCTGCCCCGCGCAGGTTTCGCAGCGGCCCCCTGCCGTGTTGAAGGAAAATCGCGACGCCGTGTAGCCGCGCATCCGGGAGAGCGGCAAGATGGCAAATTGTTTCCGGATTTCGTCGAAAACTTTAATATAAGTGGCCGGGGTGGAACGGGAGGTTTTGCCGATGGGCGATTGATCGACCTCGTAAACCGTCTCCACTTGTTCCGCGCCTAGAATTGAAGCATAGGCGTTGCGGTTTCCGATAGCACTGGCCTGTGAACCGGAGGGTTTTGCGGATCGTTTGGCTTTCTGTTTTTCGAACGCGATCCCCTGCTCCAAAGCGGGCCGCAGCACGCCGCGCATGAGCGAGCTTTTGCCGGACCCGGAGATGCCCGTTAAGACCGTCAGCCGCCCGAGCGGGAAGCGCACGTTGATATTTTGCAGGTTATTGGCTCGCGCCCCCTGGAGTTCTATCCAGCCGGATACGCTGTCCAAACCCCGCCGCGATCCCTGGATCGGGTGGCGCATCGGCTCGCGCAGGCATCGGCCGGTTTCGGAGGTCGGATGGCTCATCAGCTCTTTCATGCTGCCAATGGCGACGATTTCCCCGCCGTGCATTCCGGCGCCGGGGCCGAGATCGACAATGGTGTCCGCCCGGCGCATCGTCTCTTCATCATGCTCAACGACCAGGAGCGAATTGCCCTTCGCCCGAAGCGCTTCGAGCGTGACGAGGAGTTGCTCGTTATCGCGAGGATGAAGCCCGATGGTCGGCTCGTCGAGAACGTAGAGTACGCCACGCAGATTGGAGCCCAGCTGCGCCGCCAGCCGGATGCGTTGCGATTCGCCGCCGCTCAACGTCTTGGCCGAACGCCCCAGCCCCAAATAATCGAGGCCGACGCGAGTCATAAACTCGAGCCGCTGACGAATTTCCGGCAGAATGTCGGCGCTAATCACTTTCTGCTTTGCGTTAAACTTGAGCTTCCCGATTTCCGCAAACGCTTCGCTTACCGACAGCGCGACCAGTTCGCCCAAAGTCCGATTTTGAAGCCGGACATTGCGCGCAATTTCGTTGAGCCGGGTGCCGTGGCACTCGGGGCAAGGCTGCGCTTCCCCTTCTTCGAGCCATTCGTGGCGGCGCTCCTCGTCCATTTCGGCTTCCAGCGGGGTATCCGCCTCGACCGCCGGGCCTTCCCAGATTTCGCCAAAGCCGTGGCACAGTTCGCACCAGCCGTGGGGGGAGTTGAAGGAAAACAAACGGGGGTCGAGTTCCTCAAACGATTCGCCGCAACCGGGGCAGCTCATCTCGGTACTCAAAACCGTGGTTTTGCCATACGGATCGCGCAGCCGGGCCGTCCCCTTGCCGATTTGCAAAGCGCGCCGGAGAATTTGCTCGATCCGTTTGGGGGAACGCCGCTCCCCCACCACCACATCGATCGTGTGTTCGCGGAACCGTTCCAGCCGCTTGAAATCGGAAACCGCCACGAGCCGCCCGTCCACGAGCAGTTCTTCAAACCCTTCGCGTGAAGCCCAGCGGGCGATCTCGCTATGGAACCCCTTCCGTGCTTTGACCAACGGAGCCAACACCCGGACACCCCCTTGTTTGCGCACCACCGCCTCCGCTTTTTTCAAGATCGTGGCAAAGCTCTGTTTTTCGACGGGCAGATTGCACTCGGGGCAATATTGGGTGCCGAGTTTGGCAAAAAGGAGCCGCAGGAAATGGTAAACCTCGGTGACGGTGGCGACGGTCGATTTGCCGCCGCCCCGCGTGACCCGCTGTTCGATGGCGACCGACGGGGGAAGCCCGGTGACGAGATCGACATCGGGGCGCTCCAACTGCTCTACAAATTGCCGCGCATAGACCGACATGCTGTCGAGGAACCGCCTCTGGCCCTCGGCAAAGAGAATATCAAATGCCAGCGTACTCTTGCCTGAGCCGCTCAACCCGGTGATGACGACGAGCTGATCGCGCGGAATCTCAAGCGAGATATTTTTGAGATTGTGCTCGCGCGCGCCGTGGATGGAGATGGCGTTGAGAGAGGAGGAAGTTGAGAGTTGAGAGATCGGCTTGACGTTCGTCCGCAGGCTTTGCGGCGTTTTTTTAAGGATGCCCTGCAATGCCTGGCCGGTGTGGGAGCCGTCCACTTGAATCAAGGCTTCGGGAGTCCCAGTGGCGACCACGAGCCCGCCGTCGGCCCCGGCCTCCGGGCCGAGGTCGATCACGTAATCGGCGCTCTTGATCACTTCCAGATTATGCTCGATCACCAGCAGCGTGTTCCCCTGCTCCACCAACCGGTCGAACACGCGCAGCAACACCGCAACATCGTCGAAGTGCAGCCCGGTGGTCGGCTCGTCGAGGATGAGCAGCGCGCCTTGCGTGCCTTCCCCGGTTTTCCCTGCCAAATGGCTGACCAGTTTGAGCCGTTGCGATTCGCCGCCGCTCAAGACGTTCAGCGGCTGCCCGAGCCGCAAATACCCAAGGCCCACCTCCTCCAGCAATCGCAACGAAGCCAGCAACGATCCCACCGAATGCGACCCGGGGCTTGGATCGGCAAGATCCGTTTCGAAAAACGCGATCGCTTCGGTCACGGTCATCTCCAGCACATCGGCGATCGATTTGCCGCGCAGATGCACGCGCAAAACGTGCGCCTGATAACGCTTGCCGTCGCACTCCGGGCAACGCACGTAGAGATCGCTCAAAAACTGCATCTCGATTTTCTCAAATCCCATCCCCGAGCAGCGGTCGCAACGCCCCGTCCCGGAGTTGAACGAAAAGGAACTCGCGGTAAACCCGGCCGCCATCGCTTCCGGCAGCATGGCAAAACGCTCGCGGATGGCGTCGAACTGGTCCAGGTAAACGATCGGGCTCGAACGCGGCGAACGCGAAAGCGACGATTGATCGACCATCACGACATTGCCGACGGCTTCCGCGCCGGTGATTCCCCGGCAAGCCCCCGCCCCCTCTTCCTCGCTCGCCAGCCCGCCCCGCAGCTTCATCAAATTGCGATAAAGCACCTCGTGAACGAGCGTGCTCTTGCCCGAACCGGACACCCCGGTGATACAGGCAAACACGCCGAGCGGAAAATCGACGTCGATCTTGCGAAGATTGTTTTGCGAAGCCCCGTCCACGCGCAACCAGCCTTTGGGCGCGCGGCGTTGTGCCGGGATCGGGATCGACTTTTTGCCGCTCAAGTAATCGGCGGTGAGCGTCCGTCGCATCTTGTCCAGCGATCCGCTGTAAACCAGCTCGCCGCCCCCTTCGCCACGCCCCGGGCCAATCTCGACGACGTGATCGGCGGCGCGCAAAACGGCTTCCTCGTGCTCGACCACCACGAGCGTATTCCCCCGGTCGCGCAAGCCATGCATCACGCCCAACAGCCGCCCGACATCGCGCGGATGGAGTCCCACGGTCGGTTCATCCATCACAAAGAGCGTGTTGACCAGCGACGCCCCGAGACAAGTCGTCAGGTTCACCCGTTCCACCTCACCTCCGCTCAGTGATCGCGTGGGGCGGTCCAGGCTCAAATAGCCGAGCCCCACTTCCAGCAAATAGCGGAGCCGCGAAGTGACCTCGCCCCGGAGCATTACCGTGGTTGAATCGTCGGTTTCAGAAGCGGCTTCGAAAACCGCCAACGCCTCGCGCACCGGCAACGCCAGCAACTCCGGCAAAGTCCGTCCCGCCACCCGGTGATCCAACACTGCGGGCTGGAAACGGCCGCCCCGGCAATCGGGACAAACGTTGTAGCTGCGGTAGCGGCTTAACAACACGCGAATGTGCATTTTGTAAGCCTTCGATTCCAGCCAGTCGAAAAACCCGCGCACCCCATACCAGCGGCCATTTTTCCAAAGATCTTCCGCGCTTTCCGACGCATCTTCGCCCTGCAAAATGAAATCCCGGTCGGCCTGCGGCAACTGCTCATAGGGAACGTGGATGTCCACCTCGTGCCGGGCGCATCCCTTCAAGAGATCGCGCTGACATTCCCTGCCGCTCTCGCTCTGGAACGGCTTCACCGCGCCGCCTTTGATGCTGAGGCTGCGGTCCGGGATCGCGCGTTCCAGATCAATCCCGATAACCCTACCAAACCCTTTGCATTTGGGGCACGCCCCCAGCGGGCTGTTGAAACTGAACAGGCCGGGCGTAGGCGGCGTGATTTCCTGATCGCAATGGGCGCAATGCCAGCCCGAGGAATGCGGAAAAACGCGGTCCTTTCCGACGATCAACGCGATTTGCCCTTTCCCAAAGCGCAACGCGATCTCCAACCCCTCAAATAAACGCGGGCGGTTTTCTTCCGCGAGAGTGATGCGATCCTGAATCACCCGAACCACGGCGGGCAGACGCACTGGCGCGAGATCGGGCTCGTCGGTTCGTAAAATCGAGCCGTTGATCCAAATGCGCAGATACCCCTGGCTTTGGAGAAAGGCGAAGAAATCGGCCGCCTTGGTCCCGGTCGGCACCGGAACCCCGAACGTCACCAGCACCGTCTCGCCGGGGGCTTCCACGAACGCTTGATCCACGATGGAAGCGGCGGTTTCGGGGCGGATCGGCCGGTTGCACGAGGGGCAAACCGCACCGGCAATGCGCGGGAAAAGGAGTTTTAAATAATCATTGATCTCCGTCATCGTTCCGACCGTGGAGCGGGTCGTCTTGACCGGGTTGGACTGCTCGATGGCGATGGCGGGCGGGATTCCCCGGATTTCATCAACTTGCGGTTTGTCCATCCGCTCCAGGAACTGCCGGGTGTAAGGGCTGAACGTCTCGACATAACGCCGCTGCCCTTCGGCATAGAGGGTGTCAAAGGCGAGGCTCGATTTTCCGCTGCCGCTGGGGCCGGAAATGACCGTCAATTTCCCGAGAGGGATATCGAGGTTGAACCCCTTGAGGTTATTCTGACGCGCTCCGCGGATCTGGATGGAATGTTCGGTTTTCTTCACAACGGCTGGTTCAAGGGCAACTCACAACCCTCGTCCAGACCGGCGCCGATGGCAAGCAAAGCCATCCCCCACGCCTTTAAATTAAAACGAGGCCTGCTTGCAGAAATCTCACGCAAAGACGCAAAGCCCAAAGAAATGAAGAAACCGACATCCCTTCTTTTTTTCCACGCTTCCATTCCGAGTTGGATTTAATTCCGCCGCAACCAGCCAGTATTTTCTACTCCAAATCTTTGCGCCTTTGCGTCTTTGCGTGAAAATAATTTAGATGCGTGGGTCCCATCTGTCCGTTGGCGAAAGCAACAGCTACCGCCCCCGTCGATTTAAGCCGCAGCGCAAAAACGCGATCGGCACCGCCGCGACCAATCCCGCCAGCAGCGCGACGCGCCAACCAGGGATCACCCGAGCCCGATCTTTGGCGACAGCTTGCAGCGCCTCAGCCACGACTTGTTGGGCCGAAACCCGCAATGAATCGGGCGGTTTTACTGAGTCCGGTTCATCCGCCCGTTCGGCGACTTGCCCGAATTCCGTGGAAACCGGGCCGGGGCAGAGGGTGGTGACCCGCACTCCGGTCCCCCGAAGTTCGGCCCGGATCGCCTCCGAGAAGCTGGTCACGTACGCTTTGGTGGCGGCGTAAACCGCCAGCTTTGGGATCGGAAACAGGCTCGCAACCGAAGAGACATTCAAAATCGCAGCCCCAGCCTGGCCCTTGAGCGTCGGCAACAAAGCGTGCGTGAGCCGGGTGAGCGCGGCGATATTGACGTCCAGCATCGATTGCACCCGCTCCCATTCGCTGGCTTCAAACCGCCCGCGATCTCCCAACCCGGCATTGTTGATCAGGAAATTCAGTTTGAGCCCAGCCCCGGCCAGCCATTGAATGAGTTCTTCCAATTCCGTGCGCTCCGAGAGATCGCACTGGCGACAGTGGATTTCGAGGCCGGGGCGTTCGAGTTCGTGCTTCAGGATTTCGAGGCGTTCGATTCGCCTCGCCACCAGGACCATCGTTGCCGCCTTGGGAGCGAGCTGCCGGGCAAATTCCATGCCGAGACCGGCGGAAGCGCCGGTGATCAAGACCGTGCAGTGATCGAGGATATTCATAAAGAGACGAACGGGAATCGCGCCGCTACGCCGCTCCGGTCCGCACGTATCGCCGGACTTCAAACTCCGGGTGGACGAGCACGGTCTCGCGGAACTCAAAAAGCGGCTCGAATTCCGGGAAATAGGCGTCCCCTTCCACCTCGATCGGGACGAAAGTGAGCAGCAACTCCTGACAACGCGGGATGAGTTGCTCGTAAATGGCCGCGCCACCAATGACAAAGACCTTCGTGCCCGGAGCTGCGTATTCCGCCGGATCAAAGGAGGCGAGATCCCGGATTACGGTAACTCCTTCAATATCAGGCCCGTGAGTCGCCACCAGATTGCGGCGATTGGGCAACGGCCTCCCCAGCGATTGGAATGTCTTGCGCCCCATTAAAATGGTGTGCCCGGTGGTGGTGGCTTTGAAAAAACGCAGTTCGTCAGAGATATGCCACGGGATCGTCCCGTTGCGCCCGATCACCCGGTTGCGGGCCATCGCCGCGATTGCAATAAGTTGGGGCTGCTTTTCCATCGAAAACTCCTAGACGGCAACGGGGGCTTTGATGGCCGGATGCGGGTCGTATCCCTCAAGAACGAAATCCTCAAAACGAAAATCATGGATGTTCTTGACCGCAGGATTGAGCGTCATCGTCGGCAATGGGCGGGGCTCCCGGGAAAGCTGCTCTTTGACCTGCTCCATGTGATTGGAGTAGAGGTGCAGATCGCCGAAAGTGTGGACGAAATCACCCGCCTTCAGCCCACAAACCTGCGCGACCATCAGCGTCAGCATCGCATAGGAAGCGATGTTGAACGGAACTCCGAGGAACAGGTCGGCGCTGCGCTGGTAAAGCTGGCACGAGAGGATTCCCTCGTGCACGTAAAACTGGAAGAGCAGATGGCAAGGCGGCAGCTTCATCTCGCTAATTTCGCCCGGGTTCCAGGCGGTGACGATCAAGCGGCGGCTGTCGGGGTTGCTCTTTATTTGTTCGATCACCTCATCAATTTGATTCACCGAGCGGCCGTCCGGGGTCCGCCAGTCACACCATTGCGCGCCGTAAACGCGGCCCAGGTTTCCTTCGGCGTCGGCCCACTCGTCCCAAATGCTCACGCCGACTTCCTGAAGCGAGCGGACATTGGTCTCGCCCCGTAAAAACCAGAGCAGTTCGTGGAGAATCGATTTGAGATGGAGCTTCTTGGTGGTTAGAAGTGGGAAACCTTTGCGCAAATCGAACCGCGCCTGCGCCCCAAAAACCGAGGTGGTCCCGGTGCCGGTGCGATCGGACTTGAATTTGCCTTCATCGAGAACCAGCCGGAGGAGATCTAAGTATGCGCGCACGGGGTAAAAAGGTTGTTGCGGGATACCCTACGGGAGAGATTCTCCCGAAGCAAGCCCTTGGGACGAGAGAAGCGCGACGGGGGTGTCGTTCAGGTTGGATCAGGGTGGATCGCGATCTCCGGGCGCGATGGGAGTGCGCGTGCCATTTTTGATCGAACGCACCGTCCCAAATCGCCCGCGGAGCGGTCGATCCACCTTTCTCGTTCTCGGAGCGGCCGATCCACCCGCCGCTTACGGCACTTTCTTGGTGTTCTCAAACCAGCTCACTATCTTGTAGCGGGAGATGGGGAGCTTCCCGTTTAAAGCCTCGTCATAACGGATGGCGACGTTGCCCACCAAGGTCGCTGATTTTCCGATCATGCTGCCGATGTAAGTGGGGGTGCCGCCCAAAGTGATGTCATAGCCGGGGGCGTAGACCGTTCCATAGAAGGTGCTCGTTCCGCCAAAATCCGCCGTCCGAATGACACCGGCAGGAGGGGTGATCCCCAGGATGGAGAGAGAACTGGCCGAACCGTTGTTATTGGCAATGCCGTTGCCACCCAAACCGATATTTCCGCCGACGTAAATTTTTACATTCACCCCGCTGTTAATGACGATGGAGCCATCGCCATTCCCTCCTCCCTTGGTGTTGAAATTGCCCGTAATATAAAGCTCGATGTAATTCTTGTTGGGGTCGGTGGCTGTTCCAGATGTCACGGTACCAAAGTCAAAGGTGAGTTTGGCATTGTTGCCGGTCACCGAAACGCTATCGACTTTGTAGCGGGTTGGGCTGTCTTTGGTCCCGCCCAAGAGTGTGGTGCCTTTGTTCGGCATCGTAATGGCTTGGAACGTCTCGGTGGGGGGCTTAACGGGCGCCAAAAGCTGATAAAAATCGTTATAAATGGATCCGGAAACATGCACGGTTCCGGTAGCCACGCCACCGTTGGTCATTGCATCGCCATAAATGTAAGCGCCACCCGCTGTGATCAACTGGCCATTGGTACCGATATCGGCGTAAAAATAATCCTGGCCCATGACACCGCCATTGGAGTTGTTGATGGCCTTCGAATTATAATATCCAATAATCGCGTTTGGCCCTTTGTTCGGTTCGCTACGCCTCAGTGTGGGGTCCGCGTTATTATAACTGCTGGAGTCGAAGCTATCCACGGTGATGTTGTGGTTGTTCATGCTGATCGTGCCGTTGGTGACCAGCCCGCATTCTGCGGATCGATCCGGGGCAAACCAGGCTTCGATTTGCCGGGTGGCAAAGCAGGCATTGGAGGTAAAAGTCAACTTCCGAAGCACCGCATCGCGCCCGTCATGACCGACAAACTTCGTGCCCGCCACCTGGGCTGTGCCGGTAGAGAGAACCCGGAAAGAAGTGCCCTTGGAGCCTTTGGTCCCGCTTAAGACGTATCCGAAGGTCGCACTCACATTCCCCTCTCCCGAATTGGTGAGCGTCCCGCTAACGGCCGGGATGTTGCTTTGGGTTCCGGTAAGGTCAGGGGGGGTGTTTAGATTCAAAAGCGGTACAAACTGCGCCTGGACCTGCGCCGCAGCCTGCTGTACGCCGGCTTCCGCCGCCACCAAGGCCTGCTGCCAGGAAATCGCTTGGTTGAGCGTGTTTGCGTTAACGCGAATCTGAATCAGCACCCCTCCCAACAGCAACGACAGGATGGTGATCACAAAAAGGCTGATCAATAAGGCGGAGCCGGACTGGGAAGGGCGGGAGGGGAGATTCATGGTTTGAAACATTTGGCTCTCAAAAGAATAATGTCGCTCAAGGTGCTTGAGACGGCGGGGAGCTTGGGCGACTCGGAGGCGACAGTGGCGATAACAAGGGGAACGACGGTATCTGCGGTCACCGTTCCGGAGAGGAGATTTCCGGAGGCGTCTTGAATTTTGACCGTGATCGCCCCGGCCTGACTCATGGCGCCCGTCACGCCGTTCCACAGACTGAAGTCGCCCACGACCCGGCTGGCATTAACCCCGCCAGAGGTCGTCATAATCCGGGAGACAATGTTGTTGACCTGCGAATAGACCACCGTGTTGGTCCCGGAGGCATTGGAATTGAGGCCAACCAAAAGCCCATTGGTCGAGGAAAGCGCCGGGTCTCCTGCGGCGAACCCGCTGGTTTCGTAGGCGGCATAACGGGCCGGTATGGTTAGTCGTAACAACATGGTGCCACTCCCCACCTCTACCCCAATTGCGTTCCTGAGATCGACGCCGATGGAATCGAGCACTCGCTGCTGCGAGACGCGGCTTTCACTCCAGTTCACTGAAAAAACGCTCCCCCGCTGGAGCCCTATATAGAACGTGTAAATCGCCGCCGTCACAAAAATAAAGAGCGCGGTGGAAACCATCGTTTCCGTCAGGGTAAAGCCATCGACTCGTGGTTTGGATCTCATTAGAAGGTAGGTCGGAGGCCCGTGCTGCTGAGAACGGTGGAAATCTCCCGGGTATGCGATCGCCCGGACTTATCCTGCCACTGAACATTCAGTTTGACGTTCACGGCCGCCGCACCGGAGAGGGAAGCGCTTGAGGTGGTATTGACGCTGGCTCCGGACCTGGTGACGGTAAACGGGGTGGGTGTGGCTGTTGGACTCGGGGTAGGACTCGGCACCGGACTGACATACGGAACCGACACGACTGAGATCGTAATGCTCTCTTGGGTGAGCCCGGGGAGGCTTTGTGCTGTTGTGGTGATGGGGGTGGAAAGGAGCGTGCTGATGTAACTTGGAGCCGTCAGATCGAACCAGCTTGACAGGTTTTGGAGTTGCCCGAGACGTTGAAGCAAATTTTTATTGGCGATTGCGCCGTTATCCGCAGCTCGCAAGGCGGCAATGCCGTAAAAAAACATGCCGTAGATTCCCGCGATGCCGATGGCCAGAATGGCGACAGAAACAACAATATCAGGGAGAGAGAAACCGGAGCTGGGTTTATGGGAGAGATTCATGGACTCCTTATGGTGGAGGTTTTACTTGGCCATTTTAGTTAGCCCGGGGCGAATAGTCACTCCTTCCCTTCAGATGAAGCAGCAAGCATGCCAGAATTAAGGAATTTGGCCCCATTCCGGAGCTGAAGAATGCGTTTGGTTTTGATGGCTCGTTTGTGAAGTGCAACTTCGCCAGAGAGGCATTCCCAAGTGCAACTTGGGGACGAGTGGAAGGAACGAGTGGAATGGCGCAGCAGGATTCCTCAGATTGCAGCTCAGCTCAATCGCGCTCGGAGATCGCGATCCACCAAAGATGCCCTCCACCCAAAGATGCCCCCTTTTTAGAGATCCAGACCCAAATCAGCCTGCCCGGTTTTTGGCTCCACTTTGGGCTGTTTGGAGGTTTTGACGGGCGTTTTGGGGGAATACGGCTCCGCTGCGGTCGCCAGCTCCGGCTGCACAAACGACGGCTCGCCAATGATCAGTTCACCCAGGAAAACCCCGCCTTTTTCGACGACAATTCCCCGGGCATAGACGGTTCCCTCCAGCCACCCGCGTTTGGTGATTTTGACGGTCCCATCCACATGGAGATTGGCCGAGACTTTGCCGGAGATCTCGGCGGATTTTACTTTGACCGGCCGGACAAACTCCACTTCGGAACGCTTGACGACGAGCAGTTGCCGGGCCTCGATCGCGCCGGGGATTTTGCCCTTCCATTTCACATGGGCTGTGCCGGTGCAAAGGAGGTTACCGCGCAGTTTCCCCTCGATGAACGCCTCCCGGCATGCGATTTTCGAACTGGTGACGTCGGCCTTGGCCCCGATCGTGACGGTTCCCTGCGTCTGGATCATCCGGCTAAATGCCGTCTTGATCTTGAAATCGCTCAGGTCAATGTACGCGCTACAGTGCGGGCAGATGCTCGAGCTCGACGAGTTGCTGACCGTTTGGACCGCGGCACAATCAAAGCAAGTGATGTCCCGCGTCTTTTGGCGTGAGAAAATCTCGCCGAGCCTGGCAAGGAAGGAAGGTTCTTCCTTGCTCAAGATCGGCCTGGATTTCCCCGGTTCGTAATGTCCGCCGCATTTACGGCAAAACGTGCTCTTGGCGTACGGCGACTCGAGCTGTTTGAAACCGCAAAGCGGACAGGTTACGGCAACCTTGCCACCGGACTGTGGCGTCTGGCTGGACACTTTTTAGAGGCTTTGGTGGTGTGAACCCTCCAATTAGCGCCCCAATATAGATGACACCTTGGTGGGTTCGGGAGTGCGGGCTGCTTCCATCGGCTTGACGCCTCCCTTCGGTGAAACTTCGGATTTGCCGACAAAGGTGGCCCCTTCTTCGATCACCAGGCGGGCGGCTTTCAGATCGCCGATCAACTGGGCGCGGCCTTTGAGCTCGCAACGTTCTTCAACGGTGATGTTGCCCTGCACTTTGCCATGCACGGTGACGGATTTGGTCTTGATTTCGCCGCGCACCTCGGAGTTTTCACCGATAACGAGCACGCCCGGAGAGGTAATTTCACCTTCGACTTTGCCGTCGATGGTCAGTTCGTTTTGGAATTTGATCGAGCCTTTGATTTCGACGTCGGCTGAAAGGTGATTTTTAGTGGTCGTTAGATCTGCCATATTGGGTGTGAGTTCAGGTGTGGAGATGGTGGTTTTGTGCTCCTCAGGGGATGTGGTCTTTTGGGGCAAAATTCGGTTAAACACCAGAAATTATCATGGTAACGCCGAGGGATGTCAACCGGGTTTGCTTTTCAGGGTTCATCTGTTTCGATTCATCAAAAACCTGGTGCGCCGATTACGCTGCCTTGCCAAGTAAGAAGGAAAGGATCAATAGCGCAAGAACCAGGGTGGTGATGCCCACGTAAATCCGGTCTTTTTCAAGGGCAAACGCGAAGATGGATACCGCGACCCTCAAGACGGGGGTGGCGATCAGCAGCGCGAGGCCGGGGATCACAAAAACATCGCCATGCCATTGGGCCAGGCCGTTGGCAAACCAGCTCCAGGTGTAATGGTCCATCGGGCAACGCTGAAGAACCTGGCTCAGGTCGCACACGCTCCCGCCCCCCCGGGATGCGCCGCCGGGGTGCAGCAGGAAAAGCGCGCTCCCCACCCCCAGCAGAATGAGACTGAGCGCAACCCCCCATCGCAACTCTCCGCTGATAATCTTTTCCAAGTCGATCGGTTCCCGTTTCATGCGATGGCCCTCCAGAACATTTGGATGGCGCTCACCACCATGACCGCCACGAATGCCACGCGAATCCAGTGGCTTTCAATGTATCCGAGCAACCGGGAGCCGATTTTGGCTCCCAAAAGAACCCCCACCGCCACCGGCGCGGCGACGAAGGGGAGCACATCCCCCCGGGTGAAATAGACGGCGGCTCCGGTTGCTGCCGTCACGCCGATCATAAAGTTGCTGGTCGCGGTGCAAGCCTTTATAGGGATTCCCATGGCGAGGTTCATCACCGGGACTTTCAACACCCCGCCCCCAATTCCCAATAATCCGCTCAATGCCCCGGCTGCGTAGCTCACCACCAACCCCAGTTTTGTGCGGCTCACCCGATAAGTGACTTCCTTCTGAAGCGCTTTATCGAAATAAGAACCATCGAGCTTGAGCCGCTGTGCCCAGGAATCCGTGGGGAGCCCGCTCGGAACCGCGGAATCTTGCGGTTTGGGCCGCGACATCGACCACGCGGTGTAAGCCAGCACCATCGAAAAGAGAAGGTAAAGGCCGCGTCCCGGGATGTAGACCGCGAGTGTGGCTCCGCAGAGGGCTCCGGCGGCGGTGGCGGTTTCGAGCAGCATCGCCAGCCGCAAATTCGTCAACCGTTGGCGCACATAGCCGGAAGCCGCTCCGTTGGAAGTCGCCACGACGGCAATGATCGAAGCGGCAATCGATGCGCGAATATCGACCCCGAGAAAGAGCGAAAGCGCCGGGACCACGATCACCCCTCCCCCGACACCCACCAAAGACCCAAGCAGCCCGGCAAATATCGAAATTCCAATGACCAGGAGGGTAAAAGAAAACGGCGTCATCTCAGTCAAGGTCTACATTCCTTGGGCCAATTCCTCCGCTGGGTAGGTCCAGATTTCGCTGAGGGTCGGGTGGTAATGGGGCATCTCGGCCAAATCCCGCGCCGTGGCCCGGAAACGCAGGGCAACCGCCGCTTCGTGGATCAACTCGGAAGCCCGGGGGCCGATTACTGCCGCCCCGATGATCTCGCCGGATTCCTCGCTCGCCAGCAGTTTCACAAACCCTTCGGTTTCCCCCATGATCAACGATTTGCCGTGATCGTTGAACGGATAAGAGGCCACCCTGTAGCGCGCCCCCTCCCCCTGCAATTCCCGTTCGGTCATACCGACGACGCCGATTTCCGGCTCGCTGAAAACCACAAACAGGCGCAGACGATAGTCGATTTCTTCGAGCCGGGAGGCGGCCCCCTCTCCATTACTCTTGAGAAGCCGGGCGATGTTGCGGGCGGCAAGCTCCCCTTGTTGAATGGCGATGTGAACGATCTCGTGCGGTCCGGAGACGTCGCCCGCCGCGAAAATGTGGGGGAGCAGCGTCTGCTGGGTCGGCCCGACCGCCAGGCGACCCCGGGTCGTTGCCAGCCCGATCTTTTCCAGGTTCAATCCGGTCAACTGCGGCTCGCGGCCCAGCGCATAGATGATCTCCTCCGCCTCCACCGCGTGCGTCTCCCCTTCCTGCGTGAAAACGACGCGTTTGAGCCCCTCGTCGGTCCGCTCGGCCCGCAAAAGCTGCGTGTGGCAATGAACCGAAACCGAACGGTGCCGAAAGGCGTCTTCCAATGCCTGAGCGACGTCTCCATCCATTTCCTTGAGAAGCTGAATGCCGCGTTGAATGATCGTTACCTTGGTGCCCAGGGCAGAGTAAAAATGGGCAAACTCCACCGCTGTCGCCCCGCCGCCCAGGATCACCACGGAAGCAGGAACCCGGGGAGCGGCCAGAACGGCATCGCTGTCCCAAAACCCCGTTTCAACCAGCCCCGGCACTTCGACGGTTTTGCGGCGTGAACCGGTGGCGAGGAGAAACGTCTCGGCGGTCAACTGCAACAGATTCCCGTTAGGTTCGCGAATTTCTACCGTGTGCGGATCGATAAAACCGGCCCAGCCCCGGATAAATTGGAAGCGCCCGGTCTCCAGTTGCTTGGCGCGGTATTTGGCGAACTCCGCCACCCATTGCCCCTTGCGGGCCTGGATTTCCTCGACCGAAAACCGGATCTCCCCTGTGCTCAACCCAAACTCGCCTGCCCGGCGTAGCGTCAGGTAACGGTTAGCGGATTCGATGAGCGTCTTGGAAGGCATGCAGCCGCGCAAAATGCAGAGCCCGCCGACTTCGGTTCCGCCTTCCACCACCGCCACCTTTAGCCCCAATCGGCTGGCCGTGGAAGCCGCCGCATACCCGGCGCTTCCCCCTCCCAAAATAATAAGATCAAACTCTTTCATGAATCACAGGAACCGACACCGGCATGATAAAGCGCCGGTCCCCGGACGCCAAGAACCAAAGCGGAGTTACATCAAGCCCATTGATGCAAGCAGGCTCCTGTCGATGATCCCCGTCACCGGCAATCCCACGGCAGCATCGTAAGCCCGGATCGCGGCGCGGGTCGCTCCGCCACTGACCCCGTCAATCGGCCCAAAATAAAGCCGCTGGCTTTTCAATACCCGCTGCACATTTGCGACCACATCCCCCGTCACCTGGACCGGGGCGTATTCCCCAACCGCAGGGAGATCGTAATTGCTGTAATAATAGGATTGCGGGTACTGATAGGCCGTGCTGTCGGGATAAACAGGATAGCCCCCGTAATTGGGGTAGTAATAGGGATAGCCGCCGCCACCAATAACCACCACATTCCCGCCACCCTGGTTAAAACGATTTCTGCCATCGAAGCGCCGGTCAAAGCGGTTGAAGCGGTTGAAGCGGTCAAAGCGGTCAAAGCGGTCAAAGCGGTTGAAGCGGTCAAAGCGGTTGAAACGTCCATCGAAATGCCCGAACCCGGCCACCAGCCCGCCGGATCTGGCGATGGCAAAGCCGCGAGACCCGATTGCGGCCCGATTTCCGACGAACCCCCGATTCCCGACGAACCCCCGATTTCCAACAAATCCACGGGCTCCAACGAACCCACGCGCCCCGCCAGCCGCCCGGAACCCTCCTCCGCCTCCGACACGCCCGCCTCCGCCTCTGCCGTCATGCGCGAAAGCCGGAGCCGAGAGACTCAGGATCAGGGCTGCCGTCAAAATGGGAATATTTTGCAGTTTCATAAAAAGGGTATCGGAAATTCGACCCTCTTTTGAGCGTTTCTCCCGGCAGATTATTCCGTTCACGCCGCAATTAAAAAAGATTCAGAGACCGAATCAGCACCCCGCCCATGACGCCGGTGACCGGGAGCCCCACACTCGCCTCATAGGCACGAATTGCGGCGCGAGTCCTCCCGTCACTGATTCCGTTTACGATTCCTCGGTAGTATCCGAGCCGCCTCAGTTCCCTTTGCACGCCAACAACGAGGTCAATGTCGGGTCCGGATGATTCCGGTGCTACGGCAGGAGCCGCAGGATCCAGGGGAGGCGCCGCCACCGGATAGCGATTCACAAAATTGTCCAGAGCCGGAAGTGGGCCGGGATAGCCGGAATCGAGCGGCGACAAATGGATCCCGTCGTTAAGCGGAATCTGGTAGGGAGAATTGGATTGCCGCGAAGGGGTGTTCACCGAGTAATCGACTCGGTAGTCGGGACCATACGGACCGTAAGGGTAGAAATAAGATCCGCTATCCAAGAAGACATTGGTCCCGTTGTCGTTGTTGTCATTCCGCCGGAAATCCCTCCGGAAATCCCTCCGGAAGTCCCGCCGGAAATCGCTCCGGAAGTGACGGTTCCCAAAATTGGCCCTGTTGAACCCCGGCCTGTTGTTCGCACGGCCATTTCCACTCACCCAGGCTGTCGCGGGGAGGATCGAGACGCTCCAGAGGGCAACTATCAACCCTGCTATTCTGAAACTTTTCATCGTACCTTGGTTTCGACGATGCCCCGTCTCTTTGAGTGTTTATCGGAGGAACTTTTTTCACCTCCCCCGCTCAATTCACGACCAACATTTGCCTTTTTCCAGGCAAAAACGGCTACGGGATTCCCGCCAGGAACGGATTACCGGCCCGTTCTCTGCCGAGCGTGGTGGACGCCCCGTGCCCGGGGAATACGCGGACATCGTCCCCCAAGGGAAGCAGTTTATCCACAATGCCCGAAATGAGCAATTGACGGTCGCCGCCCGGGAGATCCCAGCGCCCGACGGCTCCGGCAAACAGTACGTCGCCGGGGAAAAGGTTGCGTGCCCCCTTGTCAAAAAAACAGATGGAACCGGGGCAATGGCCTGGAACATAAAGCGCCTTGAAATCGACGCCGTCCACGAGCAAAGAGGCGGTTTCCTCAATGAAGAAATCGGCCTGAACCGGCTCAACATCCCAGGGGAAGCCCAAGCTGCGGAAGAAACCGGGTTCCGTCAACATGCGCGTCCCCTCCCGGTGATAACCAACCCGGCAACCGTGGGCGGCCTTGATCTTCGCCGCATCAAAGACGTGGTCAATGTGACCATGGGTGAGCAAAAGCGTGCTGATTTTGAGCCCCTTGGCTTGCAACCAGTCCCGGGCTCCTTCCGGGGCGTCCACGAGAATATTTCCCTGGGGACCGGAAATTAAAAAGCAATTGGTTTCGAACACTCCTCCTCGATAGCTGTCTATTTGCATGGCTGGAAGTGGAGGTGACGGCAATTTTCCAAGCGACGCAAGCCTGATTTCAATGTATGCTCCCTTTTTTGGCAAAAAGGATTGCGAACTTCTCCACAACCGCATTGATTGACACAACGCACCCGAAATACATGAAATTGCTCCGATACCTCCGCGCCCTTGTTGCGATCCTTTTCATCGTCTCCGCGTCTTATCTCAACGCGGCTGCGGAGATCAACCCTTCCCAGATCACGATTTCCGTGGGGCGGTTAATGGAGCAGGGCCATTACAGCCGTCACAAGCTCGATAACGAGATTTCCCTCAAACTCCTCCATCTATACCTGGAGAACCTCGATTACGGGCACCTCGTCTTTACCCAAGAAGACCTCGACGCGTTTGCCGCCAAATATGGCGACGCTCTCGACGACGATATTCTGCTCGGCAACCCGACCCCAGCCTACGAGATTTTCGACCTCTACAAAAAACGGGCCGAAGAACGCGTCGCCAAAGTCAAACAATGGCTGGCGAATGAAAAATTCAAGTTCAAGAGCGACCGCACCGTCATGGTCAACCGGCAAAAGTCTCCCTGGCCCAAGAATGAAGCCGAGGCCGACCAACTCTGGCACGACCGGCTCGAAAGCGAACTACTTGCCTTGAAGCTGGCCAAAAAAAACATTGAGCCGCCCATCAAAGTGGTGACGCGCCGGTATGACCAGTTTCTCCACAGCGTTCAGGAACAGACCAGCCGCGATGCCGTGGATCAGTTCCTCACCGCCCTGGCCCAGACTTACGATCCGCATTCCGAATACATGAGCAAGGATGAGTACCAGAATTTCCTGGTCCAGATGAAGCTCTCGCTCGTCGGTATCGGAGCCGTGCTCAAGAAAAGCGACGACGGGTACACGAAGATCATGGAACTGGTGGTCGGCGGACCGGCTGAAAAAGAGGGGCACCTCAAAGTGGGCGACCGGGTCACCGCCGTCGCGCAGGGAGACAAACCGTATGTCGAAGTGATCGACATGAAGCTCGATAAAGTCGTCTCCATGATCCGGGGTAAAAAAGGGACCAAAGTTCGCCTGATGGTGATCCCGTCGCATGCATCCGACCCGAGCGTTCGCAAGGAGATCACCATTCTCCGCGAGGAGGTCAAAATCAAAGACCAGGAAGCCAAAGCGTTCATTATTGAAAAACCGGATCTCAACGGCGGCGCTGCTCAGCGGATCGGCTGGATCACCCTGCCCGGCTTTTACGGTGACATGGACGGACCCCATCCCAAAAGCACGACCGATGATGTCAGCAAACTCCTCGTCCGGCTTAAGAAGGAAAACATTCAGGCACTCGTGATCGACATCCGGCGCAACGGCGGCGGCTACCTCGCCGAAGCCACGAGACTGACCGGCCTTTTCATCAAAAAAGGGCCGGTGGTGCAGGTCAAAGATGCCAACGGCAAAATCGACGTTCTTAATGCTGAAGACAATGCCCCGGTCACCTATGATGGCCCGCTCGTCGTCCTCACCAGCCGATTGAGCGCCTCCGCCAGCGAGATTTTTGCCGGGGCATTACAAGACTATGGCCGCGCCATCATCGTGGGCGACCAGCACACCTTTGGGAAAGGAACCGTCCAGCAACTGCTGCCGGTGGATCGGTTCGTCCAATTTTTGAGCGGGTCCGGCGGAGAGGCTGGGGCGCTTAAATTGACGATCCAGAAATTCTATCGCGTGGCCGGGGGGTCCACCCAATTCCGCGGGGTTAATTCCGACATCGTGCTTCCCTCGTTGTGGGACCGCGACGACATCGGCGAATCCGCGCTCAAAGGCCCACTCCCGTATGACGAGGTTCCTCCGGCGGAGTTCTCCAAGTCGCTCCATCAACCGCTCTTTTTGGACGAACTGCGCAGCCGCTCCAGCAACCGCATCTCCACTAACCCGGAGTTCAGTTACATCAACGACGATATCGCGCGGCTTAAAGAGACCCTCGACGGCAACAAAGTCTCGCTGAACGAGCAAACCCGGCGCAACGAGATCGCCAAGCAAAAGGCGGCGCGCGAAAAACGGATCGCTGAACGCAGCAAACGCTCCAAGCCTGCCGAGATGAAGGTCTACGCCGTCACGCTCGACAACGCCGAAAAACCGGAACTGGAGCTGGCCAAAAACGATGGCACGAAGAAGAATCTCGATCAATGGGTTGCCCAAGACCCCGCCAGTAAAAAACCGAACGATTCAACTTCTGCTGAAGAGGGGAAAAAAGCCGGCAAAGTCGCCAAGAAAAATGCTGATCTGGTCAAGCCAGCCGATGACACCGATCCGGACGAAGAAGACTCTGAAGCGATGGACAACGAGAACGCACCGGTGGTCGATCCGATCCGGGCCGAAACGCTGAATATCGCGGGCGATTTGATTGATTTGCGCAAAATGCAAAATACGCAAAACACAGCCCGCACGGTGCAGTAAAATCCGATCCAAGCAAGGAATGGACTTTATTTCTCGCAAAGGCGCAAAGGAAAGGCAAAAGAGCTCCTCTCCTTTAAGGCATTGCGCCTTTTTTACCTCGTTCCCAAACTCTGTTTGGGAATGCCATTGTCTGCGAAACTCCGTTTCGTAAGGCTCGGATCAACCGATGCGCCCGGAGCCATTGCAAGCGCGAGGGGAAACAGAGTTTCCAAGACAAGTGCGTTCCCAATCAGGAGATTGGGAACGAGAACAAAGGAATGGACTTTATTTCTCGCAAAGACGCAAAGGCGCAAAGGAAAGGCAAAAGAGCTCCTCTCCTTTAAGCCTTTGCGCCTTTTTTACCTCGTTCCCAAACTCTGTTTGGGAATGCCATTGTCTGCGAAACTCCGTTTCGTAAGGCTCGGATCAACCGATGCGCCCGGAGCCATTGCAAGCGCGAGGGAAACAGAGTTTCCAAGACAAGTGCGTTCCCAATCTGGAGATTGGGAACGAGGTCACAGAGTTTGGGAACGAGTTGCCAAACGAGCGTCAAGAATAGGAATTCTTTTGCCTTTCCTTTGCGCCTTTGCGTCTTTGCGAGAGAATTGAAAACAAGCGGGCAGCTTAAGCCGCTCCGTCCGTCTTGGCCGGGGTGCGCTTGGCAAAACGTCCGCGCCCACCCTTCGCTCCGGCTTTTGCCTCACGCGGCGGAAACTCAAAGCCGACTTTCCCCTTCTCCAGCTTCAGGAAAGCATCGAAGGGACGGTTGGTTTTGGACGAGATGAATTTCGTGATGAGATCGGTCTTGCCGGTCTCGATCAATTTGCGGGCCGCATCCACTGAAATCTCCCGCTTTAGGATTTGCCGACCCATGCGGAAAGTGCATTCCTTGGCCAGCGTGCGTTCGCAAACGTAAGCGGTTTCGGTTTCGCGCACGGGCGCTTTTTTGCAGACCGGGCACTCGCCCACGATCGGCAGCCCGCTCAAGTCGGCGGGAACGGCATCCTCTTCTTTTTTCTCGAACTCAAACTTGGCTTTGTGTTCTTCGTCGAGCGCGAGGCTGGCTTTGAAGGCGCGGCCCATTTTGGAACGGAACCCTTCGAGCGGCCCGAGCTTGCGTTCCGTCAACAACAGTTGCACTTCCTCGGGCGAAAATTCGCGTCCGGCCAAGGTTTTCCAAAAAACGTAGTCGCATTGCGTGCAACGATAGGTGCGGTAATCCTGCTTGAGCGGGTGCGCACCGCATTTGGGACAAGTGGCATCCAGGTTTTCGAATGCGCCTTCGGGCGGTTCGCCGCCGTTGCGGATTTTTTCGACGAGATGCTGAGTCAGTTCCCGGATTTGGCGCATGAACTCCTCACGCGGGAGGGTATTTTGCTCCATCTGCTTGAGCTTGAACTCCCATTCACCGGTCATTTCGGGCCGAGTCAACGTTTCAACGCCGATCCCGCGCAAGCCGGTGATGAGCGAAATCCCTTTCTGGGTGGCCATCAATTCGCGGCCCTGGCGCAGGATGTAATCTTGATAGACCAACCCTTCAATGACGGCGGCACGGGTGGCCGGGGTGCCCAGGCCGCGGGCGCTCATCGCCTCGCGCAATTCCTCGTCATCGACGAGTTTGCCCGCCCCTTCCATTGCGGAGAGCAACGTGGCTTCGTTAAATCGCGCTGGCGGCTTGGTCTCGCTTTCCTTGACCACCAGTTCGCGGGTTGCGGCCGGTTCGCCGGGGATCACGGGGACAATCGCTTGCCCGCCTTCGTCGGTGGCAGCTTCTTTGCCGTAGACGGCCATCCAACCTGGGTCTTTGATGATTTTGCCCTCGGTTTTGAACGGCTCGTTTTCCACCCGGGTGATGCGGGTGGTGACTTCAAACTGGGCGGCCGGGAAAAAGACCGCGATAAAGCGCTGGGAAACCAGGCGGAAGATTTTGGTTTCCGCCTCGCTCAAGTTTTTGGGCTCGACGCCGGTCGGGATGATGGCGTTGTGGTCGGTGACTTTGGCGCTGTTGAAGATGCGCTTATTGGGGTGAATCCAGGCGTTATCCAGCGCTTTTTGGGCATGGACGGCGAGGCTCGCCTCCGGGAACTCCGACATGACCCGCTTCACAGTTCCAATATAATCCTCGGGCAGGTAGCGTGAATCGGTTCGGGGATAGGTGAGCGCCTTGTGTTTTTCGTAGAGCGCCTGGGCGATCTGCAACGTGGTCTTGGCGCTGAACCCAAAGCGTCCGTTGGCTTCGCGCTGGAGGGTGGTCAGGTCGTACAGTTGCGGGGCGATCTGGCTGGTCGCCTTCTTTTCCTCAGTGACAACGCCCGGTTTGCCCTGGCACTTGGCCTGGAGGGCTTCGGCCTCTTCACGGGTCCAGATCCGTTCAGCCTTGAGGGTATCGTCGTCGGATTTCTTGAATTTTTCGTCAAACCAGCGGCCCAGGTATTCCCCGGCTTTGACTTCAAACGTGCCAAACAGTTCAAAGTAGGTGCGCGGTTTGAAGGCGCGAATCTTCTCCTCTCGCTCGACCAAAATGGCCAGCGTGGGGGTTTGCACGCGCCCGGCGGTGGTGAGGCGGAATCCGCCCTGCTTGGAGTTGAACCACGTCATGCCCCGGGTGGCGTTGATGCCGACCAGCCAGTCGCTTTCCGACCGGCAGACGGCGGCGGCGGCCAGCGGTTGCATTTCCTCATCGCTGCGAAGATTGCGGAAGGCGTTCCGGATGGCATCCTGGGTCATCGACTGAAGCCAGAGGCGCTCGATCGGCTTCTTGACTTTGGCCATCTGGACCAGATTGCGGAAAATCAGCTCCCCTTCGCGCCCGGCATCGCACGCATTGATAAGGCTGTCAACATCGGCCCGTTTCATCAGCCGCTTGAGGAGCTTGAAGCGGGTCTCGGTTTTGCTGTCGGTGGGGGCCAGCGCGAATTCCTGGGGCAAAATGGGCAGGTTTTTGATGTCCCATTTACCGCGCTTGGGCTCCAACCCTTCCGGCACGCAGAGTTCCAGCAGGTGACCGATTGCGGAAGCGATGACAAACTCATCGTTTTCGTAAAAGTCGCCTTCTTTCTTGAATTTTCCCAACGCGCGAGCCAGGTCGCCTGCGACGCTCGGTTTTTCCGCGATAACCAGTTTTTTACCCATTAAAGTAATTTCACAAAGTGCTGACCCGGAAGCTGTTTGACCAACCGCTTCATTTCGAGGG
The DNA here is from genome assembly GCA_903933715.1 of uncultured Spartobacteria bacterium. Taxonomy (GTDB): domain Bacteria; phylum Verrucomicrobiota; class Verrucomicrobiia; order Chthoniobacterales; family Chthoniobacteraceae; genus UBA695. The sequence goes on along the minus strand of CAIZLD010000008.1, from coordinate 31,566 downwards.
CAAACAACGTAGAGGAGACCGCCCCCGGTGGCAAACCGGATTTCATAATGATCGCATCAATGGCGGTTTCGGTCTCACGGATCGATTCATAAACGGCCCGTTCGGTGTCGTTGAGCTGGATTGCCCGTGCCGGGGTCGGCTCCAATTGCGTTTTTTGCGGCAGCAAAATTTGCAGATCGTCGAGAATATCCCCTGCCCCCATGACCAGTTTGGCTCCCTCTTGAATGAGTCGATTGGAGCCCATCGAGGTGGAGCGGTCAATCGGGCCGGGGACGACGTAAAGGGACCGGCCTTGCTCTGCGGCTTGCCCGGCGGTGATCAACGCGCCGCTCTTCAACCCGGCCTCGATCACCAAGAGCCCGTCGCTCCAACCGCTCACGATGCGGTTGCGCTGGGGGAAAGTCTGGGTGTCGGGGGCGACGCTCATCGGGAACTCGGTCACAACCGCTCCCGAAGTGGCAATTTTTTCCGCCAGCGCCTGATTCTCCGGTGGATACAAGCAGCCCAGGCCCGACCCGAGGACCGCGACCGTCCGGCCCTTGGCGGCGAGCGCCCCCTGATGGGCGGCGGTGTCGATCCCCCGCGCCATTCCACTGACCACCGTCAACCCCGCATACGCAAGCTGGTAGGAAAGTTTTTTGGCGCACTCCAAACCGTAATGGCTGGTCTTGCGGCTCCCGACGATGCTGATGGCATGGCGGTCCTGCTCCAATAGCTCGCCCCAGACGTAGAGCACAATGGGAGGATTATGAATCTCCCGTAGGAGCGGAGGATAAACCGCGTCAGCCTGGGTAATGACGTGCGCGCCAAAATCGGCAATGCGGGCGAGTTCGGCGGCGAGATCGACATGCCTTTCCCAATGTGCAATGGCATCGGCAATCTCCGGCCCGATCCCTTCCACGCCCCGCAATTCGTGCGATTTGGCCAACAGAATGCGCTGGGGTGTCTCAAAAACCTCCAGCAAACGGCGCAACCGCACCGGCCCCAGCTTGGGGACCATGTTGAGCGCGATACATGCCTCGGTTTCGGTCACGGGGGAACGCTATCACAGGCGTCAAGTAAATGGGCATTTACGGGCACCCGCCCGATCAAAACCGAAACGGGGATGTGGAGCCTTTCAAAGCGGCGATGGAAGCGGTGGGAACGGGAATTGATGCCGCGGGAGTGGCGGTGATCGTCGCCGGAGCCGTTTACGCCAGCGCCGTTTTTTTGATCCGTAGGGCGCAACCGAACGCTTACACTCTCTACCGGCAAACCTTGGGGAGAGCGATTTTGCTCGGGCTCGAATTCCTGGTGGCGGGCGACATTATCCGAACGGTTGCCGTCTCCCCCACCCTTCCCAATGTGGTCGTGCTGGGCGCGATCGTCCTGATCCGGACCTTTTTGAGCACCTCGCTCCAGTTGGAGATTGAGGGCAGTTGGCCATGGCAAAAACAATCAAAGCTGCCCCCTTCCGCCAACGGCTAGGCTGAATCGACATTCAGATCGAGCCAAACCCAAAGGGTTTGAAGCCCATAGCCGGTGGTTGAGCGTTAGCGACACCACCGGTCATGCAAAACCGCGCCTCACCCCAAAGGGGTGGCAGAAAACGAGGCGATGGCGCTGCCACCCCTTTGGGGTGAATTCTTTCCAACACCTCATCCGGTGGTGTCGCTAACGCTCAACCACCGGCTATTCGCTGGCAACCCTCCGGGTTGCGGCGGCTTTCGAATGTCGATTCAGCCTAGCGTTTGGACCGCTTGAGGAACGGGCGTTCGCCAATGTAATAAAACGCCCAACCGGCGAGGACGCAGAGAGCCGGGGTTAATAGGTAATGGTGGGCGAGAAGCCTGAGCGGGCCGTGTTCCGGCCGATCAATGAAGTAGTGTCCCGCGCGGATCACCGGCTCCTGCAACAGGTAAATCGAGTAGGAAACCATGCCCAGCTTCACAAAAGGCTTTGAGCCAAAAATCCGCCGCAATCCCGGATGATTGAGCGCGGCCAGCATCAGGAAGAAGTAGAGCGGCCCCCATACGATCGCAAATTCAAACGACGAGCCAACCCAGCTCGGAGGTTGAACTCCCATCGGCTGCAATAGCTGCCAGAGAGTTGCCAGTTTTATCGTTTCGCCCGGGCGGACGGAAGGAGACAGCAACACCGCCCAGAATAAGCCGGCAACAAGCCCCCAAAGCGGCCCTTTGAGGAGGCCGCGTTCCCAGCGCTGCAGCCGTTCACGAGGCCGGGCCGTCAGATGCGCGGCCCAGATGCCAAAGGCGAATACCGGCAAAAGAGTGACCAACGGCAGGAAGGTGGCATTGTGCAGTGGACCGGAGAAAAAGGGCTTTTGTGCGAAATAGGCAATCACATAGAGGACGGCCACCACGATCGCCGGGGAAACGCGCCGGGCCAGAATAAGCAGCGCGGGGAACAAGAGATACCAGCGCCATTCCAGCACCAGCGTCCAGTAGGAAGCGCAGACACGGCTTTTTTGAATCAGGAACAGTTCTTTGATGAATCGGTTGGTCTTAAACGGCTCGAACAGGAATTTTTCCCCAGGCAAAACCTGCCATTGGTGAAGCCATTGACCGATAAGGAAAAGGATGACAAATGAGATCAGATACGGCGGCAAAATGCGGCGAACCCGGTTCAGCGCATATCCCGGCCAGTCATCCTTGCGCCCCGGGTTGGCCAGGAACGGGTAGCTCAGACAAAATCCGCTCAAAACAAAAAAGAGATAAACCCCGCTATACCCAGGGGTGAACAGCTTGTAAACCGGGATGGCGACTCCAAATAGGCTGAACTGCGGGAATAGCAAAAAACCGTTCATGCCCCAAGCGTGGAAAAAAACCACCATCATGGCGGCCAGCCCACGCAGACCATCAATAGCCGGAAGGTGCGCCGGGTTCTTTTTTTCCTGGGGCGGGCGGACCGCCTCGATTCCAACGGATTCTGGATTGTAATTTGAATGTTCCATTCAGTTCAGTGCTTCCGAGCCCAATGCGCGGAAGGCGGAAAGTAGCTCGGTCTTACGGAATGAAACCAGAAAAAAATGGGGGCGCGGGATCGGTTTTTTGCATTTTCCAAAACCTCGGGGCCGGGATTAACCTCCATCATCCTCTCTGCAAACGATAAGAAAACGATGAATGCACTCCTTGTCCTGAGCTCATTTCCTGACGCCGAAACCGCCCACCGGATCGCCCGCACTCTGGTTGAGGAACAATGCGCCGCCTGCGCGAACCTGATTCCCGGCGCGGAATCGATCTATTGGTGGAAAGGGGTCATTGAAACGAGCGTGGAAGTCGTCGCTTTTTTCAAAACCACCGACGAGCAGTACCCGCAATTGGCGACCCGGCTCAAAGAATTGCACCCCTACGAAGTGCCCGAGATCATCGCGTTTACCCCTTCGCAAGGGCACGGCGATTACCTCCAGTGGATTACCGCCAATACCGGCCGTTAGACATTGCTCTTTGCCACCGGCTTCAGCCGGTGGTTTTCGAAGCACCCCAAGCCCCAGCCGGCTTCAGCCGGGCTTTTCCTCTTAACAAGAGAAGCCCGGCTGAAGCCGGCTCAAGATATTATACTAGGCGGGCACCACCGGCTGAAGCCGGTGGCAAAGCGGAGTTGCCGGGCTAAAGCCCGGCTTTCAGACTTCATTCAGAAGGCACGGAGCGCGGAATAAAAAAAAGTCCCAGGTTTGAAACCGGGGACTTTTGACCAGCACGGGGGATGCCCCCCGAACAAGAAGACGCCTATTCGGCAACAATTGCTCCCATCGGGCAAGCCCCTTCGCAAGCGCCGCAATCGATGCACAGTTCTGCATTGATTTTATAGATCGGGGAGCCTTCGGAGATTGCGCCCTGGGGACATTCGTCTTTGCAAGTGCCGCAGGCGGCACACTCATCGGTAATTTTGTAAGCCATAGCGCCCCTTTTATAGCATTCCTTTCCAGATTGGGATAGGGATTTCCCCGAATAAGCGTGCGCATCGGCGCATCCTGCCCCATCTTGATCCCTTATGCCTTTTCGCACGCTCGGTCTCGGTCCCAATATTTTAAAAGCTCTCCAGGAAGCCGGTTACACCGAACCGACGCCGATCCAGGCCGCGGCCATCCCTCTCATCCGGGAGGGGCACGATCTCATCGGGATCGCCCAAACCGGCACCGGCAAAACCGCGGCGTTCGTTTTGCCGATCCTCGCCAAGCTCAACGAAATCAGCGGCGGCGCGAACAAACCGGGCATCCGCGTCCTGGTGCTCGCCCCCACGCGGGAACTGGCAGCCCAGATTGAGGAAAACGTCCGCGCCTATGCCAAATACCTCCCGTTCCGCATGGCCACCGTCTTTGGCGGAGTCGGGGAGCGTCCGCAAATCGAGGCGCTTCGGGCCGGGGTGGAATTGATCATCGCCACGCCGGGCCGCCTTTTGGATTTGATGAAGCAGCGCCACGGCGATTTCTCCGGCTTGACTCATCTGGTCCTCGACGAGGCCGACCGGATGCTCGATATGGGCTTCCTTCCAGACATCCGGCGCATCGTCCGGGCGATGCCCAAAAAACGGCAAACCCTTCTTTTTTCCGCCACTCTTTCCAAGGAAATCGAGACCCTCACCCACGAGTTTCTCCAATCGCCCAAGAGCGTGGAGATCGGGCGGCGCTCCAACCCGGCGGAGACCGTCACCCAGTTCGTCTACGAAATTTCCAAGCATCTCAAACCGGCGTTGCTGGCCCATCTTTTGCGCGATAACGGGCTCGATTCCGTGCTCGTTTTCTCCCGCACCAAACATGGCGCGGACCGGATCGCACGCGTGCTCGAACGCGACGGGATCAAGACCGCCACGCTCCATTCCAACCGCTCGCAAAACCAGCGCATCCGGGCTTTGAAAGAGTTCAAGGCGGGCACTGTGCGCGTGCTGGTCGCCACCGATATCGCCGCGCGGGGGATCGACGTGGAAGGGATTTCGCACGTCGTCAATTTTGATTTCCCGATGCACGCCGAAGATTACGTCCACCGCATCGGGCGCACCGGTCGGGCCCAGCGGGTCGGGGAAGCGATCAGCTTTGTGACCGATGAAGACCGGGCCGCCCTGCGCACGCTGGAACGGTTCATCGGACGCGGCATCGTACGCAAACGGGCCGAAGCGTTCAACTACGCCGCACCCGCTCCCCAACGCGCTCCCGGAGACGAGGGCGAGCGCAGTCGCGGCGGCGGAGGGAGTGGCCGTGGAGGTTCACGCGGTGGCCGTGGAGGCCAAGGCCCGAGGGATGAAGCACCCAACCCCCGCTCAGGCGGGGGGCAGCGCCGTTCCGGAGGCGGCCAGCGCAAAGAGAGCGGTCAACGCAGCGGCGGAGGTCCGGGCGGCAAAGGGAAAAACACCCCGAGCGTGCGGGGCGTTCCCGGCGGCATGACCTGGAGCCCCGGCCGCAGATAGGCGGTTTAATCTGAATCGACATCCAAAAGCCGCCGCAACCCGGAGGGTTGCCAGCGAATAGCCGGTGGTTGAGCGTTAGCGACACCACCGGTTCAATGCAAAACCGCGCCTCACCCCAAAGGGGTGGCAGAAAACGAGGCAATGCTCTCTGCCACCCCTTTGGGGTGAATTCTTCCATTGCCTATCCCGGTGGTATCGCTTCGCTCAACCACCGGCTATCGGCTTCAAACCCTTTGGGTTTGGCTCGACCTGAATGGTCGATTCAGCCTAATCCTCCGGCACCGACAGCACAAACGGGCGCGGCAACCGTTTGCTCGGGGCCAGCGTGCGCAAGGCAATCAATCCGCCCGTGGCGCACGATGCGACCACCGCCGTCATCGGCAATGCCGTCCCGTTGTGCAATAAACCGACCAACGCCCCAGCCAAAGCCCCAACGGCAAATTGGACCGTCCCGAGAACTGCCGAGGCGCTTCCCGCCATCCGTCCAAACGGAGCCATCGCCGCCGCCATTAAATTCGGGAACGTCAATCCCACGCTCGCCAACGAGACAAAAAGCAGCGCAGCCAACGCCGGGAGCCCGCCCCAGTTCGTCGCCCCGCAAGCCACCAGCGCGCACCCGGCCATCATATTGATCGTAAGCGAGCCATCGAGAATCGACTCCGGCGCGAATCTTCGCAAAAGCAACCGGTTGATCTGCGCGGCCCCGATCAACCCGAGCGCGTTGGCTCCAAAAAAATAGCCAAAATGTTGGGCGGAAATCCCGTGCAACTCGATATAGACGAACGACGAGCCGGAGATGTAAGCGAAATTCGTTCCCGCCGTGAACCCGGCCACCAGCGCGTATCCGAGAAAACGCCGGTTCGCCAGCAACGCGCCAAAAGTATCGAACACACCCCGGAGATTTTCCCGCGAGCGATTCGGATGCGGCAGCGTTTCCGGCAATCCCCGGTTCGTCATCCACCAGCAGAATGCACCAAACCCCGCCAGCAGGAAGAAAATCAGCCGCCAGCTTCCCAAGAGCAGGATTTTCCCGCCGAGCCACGGGGCCAGGATCGGCGCGGCCCCCATCACCAGCATCAGTTCCGAAAACACGCGGGCCGCCTCCCGTTCATGGTAAACATCCCGCACGACCGCCCGGGCCACCACCATCCCCGCCGCCCCGCCCAATGCCTGCACCGCACGGGCCGCAATGAGGATTCCCATGGAAGGGGCCAAAGCGCACCCGAGCGAGCCGAGCGCGTAGAGAACGCAGCCGACCAGCAACGGCTTGCGGCGTCCGTAACGGTCGGCCAGCGGACCGTAAAAAACCTGGCTCAAACTCACCGCCAGCAGGAACACGGCCAATGTCAACGAGACCGCGCCGGGCCGCGCCGCCATTTCCCTCGTAATTTGAGGGAACGCGGGCAGGTACATGTCGATCGAGAGCGGACCAAAAGCGGTCAGCGTCCCGAGCAAAAGCGGGAGATGCCGCGGCGGCTTTTGAGCCTGCACGCTAGCTCCCCAGCAACGCGCGGGCTTTTGCCAGCGCGGCGTCGATTTGAGAAACGTCTTTGCCGGCTCCGCGAGCGAAATCCGGGCGACCGCCCCCTTTGCCGCCGACCAGCGGGGCAATGGTTTGGATGATCTTCCCGGCCTGGAACTGCTTCACCCATTCCGGCGAAACGCTTGCCGCCAACGCTACCTGGCCTTCCGGTATGCCTGCGAGCACCGCGACGCCCGCAAACTTGCCTTTCAGCGCATCGGCCACGGCTTGCAGCGTGTCCCCATCGACCGCCCCCAGGTTTGCAATAATTGCAGGGATCGCTCCGACGCTTTCGGCTTTCGAGATCAACGACTGGGCCGTATCGGCGGCTTGCCGTTGCTGGACCGCCTTGAGCTGTTTCTGGAGTTCCTTCTGCTCATACAGCAAATTTTCGAGCTTCTTCTCCAACTCGCCCACGGGGGCATTGAGCTGCGAAGCGAGATGAACCAAACGATCCGAGGCAGCGCGGGCAACTCCGTAAGCCTCCAGCCCGGCCACGGCTTCGATGCGCCGCACCCCGGCGGCAATCGCGGCTTCACCCAAAATACGGAAGAGGCCGATCTCGCCAGTGGCGCGGACGTGCGTGCCGCCGCACAGTTCCATGGAGTAGCCATTGAGCACATGCGGTTCGCCGCCGATTTGCAGGACGCGGACCGTATCGCCGTATTTATCCCCGAAGAACTGCATGACTCCCGCGTTGGCGCGGACCTCGGCATAAGGGACTTCGGTCCACGAAACCGGCGCGTTCTCGACGATTTTCTCGTTCACGAGACGCTCGACAGTTACGAGCTGCTCCGGCGTGAGCGCGCCGCTGTTGAAGTCGAATGTCAGCTTATCCGGCCCGACGAAAGATCCTTTTTGAGAAATCTCGCCGTTCACGACCCGGTGCAACGCCCAGTGGAGCAGGTGAGTGACGGTGTGGTGGCGGGCAATCGCGGCGCGCCGGGCGGTATCGACCGAAAGCGTGACGGCACTCCCCACCGCGGGCGCATCCGGCTCGGCCAGGAAATGCAGCCATGTCGCGCCGGTTTTCTGGGTGGCGACGACATTCCAAAGCTGGCCGCCGCCTTCGATTTCGCCGGTATCGCCAACCTGCCCGCCCATCTCGGCGTAGCAGGAGGAGACGTCCAAAATCACGGCGGTCTTGCCCTTGACCTCCACCACATCGAGCACGGTGGCCGGGGTGGTCAATTCGTCGTAGCCGATGAATTTGGTCGGCGCGGCGTCAATATTGGAGACGCTGATCACCTCCCGTTTTTGCGCGGCACGGGCCCGGTTGCGCTGTTCTTCCATCAGCTTTTCAAAGCCCGCTTTGTCCACGGTGAGGCCGCGCTCGCGGGCCATCAGTTCGGTCAAATCGAGCGGGAAACCTTGCTCATCATAAAGGCGGAACGCAAATGCGCCGGAAATCTCGCGGGCCTGGGCCGCTTCGGTTTCAAAGAGCGCAATCCCTTTATCCAGCGTCCGGTTAAACGCCTCTTCCTCCCGCTTGAGCACTTCCTCAACGTGCGCTTTCTTGGCGCGGATTTCCGGGAAGACTTCCCCCATGGTCCGGGCGAGCACGTCCACTAATTGATAGAAAAATGGCTTGTGGAACCCGAGCGTGCGCCCGTATTTCACGGCCCGGCGCAGGATGCGGCGCAGGACGTAGTTGCGGTCGGTGTTTCCAGGGAGGATTCCGTCGGCAATGGCAAAACTCAGGGTGCGGATATGGTCCGAGATCACGCGGAAGGCCACGTCGATCTTCTCCTCCTCGGTATCGCCGGTGCTGCCGGAAACCGGGAGCGTGCAGCCATACTTTTTGCCGCTCATCTTCTCCAGTTCGTCGAAGATCGGGCGGAAAATATCGGTCTCGTAGTTGGAGATTTTCGCATTGGCGAAATCGGTAAAATTCTTGGTCCCCTGGATGATCGAGGCGACCCGCTCAAACCCCATGCCGGTATCGACGTGCTTGGCCGGGAGCGGCGAGAACGAGCCGTCCGGGTTGGCGTTGAACTGGATAAAGACGAGGTTCCAGATCTCGATGCACTCGGCGGTCCCCATATTGACGAGCTTGCCTTTGGTGTCGCCCTGCGGGGTCAGGTCGATGTGCAATTCCGAGCAAGGACCGCACGGACCGGTCTCCCCCATCATCCAGAAATTGTCTTTTTTGTTGCCGTTGACGATGTGAACCTGCGGGTCCAGGCCCACGCTCTCGAACAGCTTGGCCCAGCATTCGTAAGCCTCGAAATCGAAATCGGCGGGATCGCCCTTCGTCTTGTCCGGGTTGTAAACCGTGGCGTAGATGCGTTGCGGCGGGAATTTCCATCGTTTCACCACCAGCTCCCAGGACCATTCGATCGCCTCTTTTTTGAAGTAATCGCCAAACGACCAGTTGCCAAGCATCTCGAAGAAGGTGTGGTGATACGTATCGAGCCCCACATCATCGAGATCGTTGTGCTTGCCCCCGGCCCGGATACATTTTTGCGTATCGGTGGCGCGGGTGGGCAGAGCCGGGATCGCCCCCGGCCACTTGTCAACGTCCGGCGCGGCCTCGGCCAGGAAGATCGGCACAAATTGATTCATCCCCGCGTTGGTGAAAAGCAGGTTTGGGGAGCTTGGCATCAAGCTCGAAGACGGCACGATGGTATGTTGCTTCTCGTGGAAGAAATCGAGGAACGACTGGCGGAGTTGCGAACTGGTCATAACAAAAAGTCCCGCCAAAAGTTCACGGCGGAATGGAAAACCTAAAAGGTCGCGGCCCCGATTGCAAGGCAAGCCTCCGGCCGCCAGCGGGTAAAACGAAGGTGGATCAACCACTCCGTGGGCGATTCAGGATGACGCGTGGGTGGGAGACGTGGCGAGCCGCTCTTATCGCGCCCCGATGTCGCGATCCACCTTTTTGGGTTCGCATCACACCGGCACCTGCCATCAGCACGGCGCGCGCAGCCGCCGTATCGCGCGGCAGCGCGGACCGGGTCCAGCGTCACGCTGGCTCGTCCATCTTGGCCTTCACGGCGGCTTCGATTTCCTCGAAGAGTGCGGCATCGGCCTTGAGCGCTTCCTTACCCGCATCGCGGCCCTGGGCAAGCTGGTTGCCCTTGTAGCTCAACCACGAACCGCGCTTCTCGATGATCCCCTTCTCCAATGCGAGATCGAGCAGCGACCCGGTGTGGGAAATCCCCTCGTTATACATGATGTCGAACTCGCACTCGGTGAACGGCGGCGCGACTTTGTTTTTGACGATCTTGAGCTTGGTACGGTTGCCGGTGACGGTGCCGTCGCCGGTCTTGATCGCTCCGATGCGCCGGATGTCGCACCGCACGCTGGAGTAAAACTTGAGCGCCTTGCCGCCGGGAGTTGTCTCCGGGTTGCCAAACATGACGCCGATTTTTTCGCGGATCTGGTTGGTGAAAATGCAGGCGGTCTGGGCCTTGGAAATAAGCGAGGTCAGCTTGCGCAAAGCGGCGCTCATCAAGCGGGCCTGGGCGCCGACGGTGGAATCGCCAATCTCCCCTTCGAGTTCCTGCTTGGTCACGAGCGCGGCCACGGAGTCGAGCACGATGACATCCAGCGCGTTGGAGCGGACGAGCGTTTCGCAGATGCGCAGCGCTTCCTCGCCCGAGCTGGGCTGGGAAACGAGCAGATCGTCGATGTTGACCCCGAGCTTGCGGGCGTATTGGGGGTCGAGCGCATGTTCGACGTCGATGAAAGCCGCCAGCCCGCCGCGCTTCTGCGCTTGCGCGACGACGGTGAGCGTGAGGGTCGTTTTGCCGCTCGATTCGGGACCGAAAATTTCAATCACGCGGCCCCGGGGAAACCCGCCGACGCCCAGTGCGCGGTCGATGAGAATGTTGCCCGACGGGATGACTTCCACTTCCATGGAGGTCTTCGATCCCAGGCGCATGATCGCCCCGGTTCCGTAATCTTTCTCGATCTGCTGAATGGCGAGGTCGAGGTTTTTGTTGCGTGCAGCGGTCTGCTTGTCTTCGGCGGGAGCGTCGGTCTTGGCCATAATATCCGGGTCGTTTGGGTAGGGGAAAAATTAACAGGGAATGGGGGAAAGAGAAGAGGTTATCCGCAGATTTCGCAGATTTTCGCAAATGAAAGGAGGCGGCTCATTTTCTTATTCTGGAAATCTGCGGTCATCTGCGCAATCTGCGGATGTCTTCTGCTTTGCGGGATTTACTTCGTCACGCCAAATTCGGCGCGGCGGTTCTTGGCCCAGGCCGCTTCGTTATGGCCTTCATCGGCGGGCATTTCGGAACCGAAGCTGGTGGTCTGGATCGAAGTTTCGCTGACCCCTTTTTGCAGCAGAACCGTGCGGACCGCCTGCGCCCGGCGTTCGCCCAGGCCGCGGTTGTATTCGGCCGTGCCGCGCTCGTCGGTGAACCCGGCGATGATGATCTGCTTATCGGAGTTTTTCATGAATTTGGCCACTTCATTGAGCTTGCCCAGGTCGGAAGCTTCCACAGAGACGCTGTCGTAGCCGAAGTGAACGGGTGAAAACTTGCTCCGATCGACGTTATCCCCGGTGAAGGAGACCCCTTCAGTGCGCTCGGGAAGGGGGGCGCCGCTGACCATGTCGCTATCGGACATGCCGGCGTATTTGGGCTTTTTCTTGAAAAGCGCACAGGCGTTGAGGGAAAGCATCAAAGCGCCGCAAAGCGCGAGGTGGGAGAGGAGTCGGAGTTTCATGGTGTGTGTGGGATGTGTGTTTTTATCCGCAGATTTCGCAGATGGACGCAGATTTAAGGTTAGCGGGACCAGGTCGGCTCGGAGATCGAGCCGATGCCGTTGACGAGATTAATCTTCCGGGCGGTTTGGACGTCAAGCATCATCAGGTTGCCGCCCTGGGTAAAGAGCAGATGGCGCGAATCCGGCCCCCAAACGGGGTCGCGGGCCTCGTCCCCGCCGGTGACAACGCGTGTGCCGCCTCCCGCGAGATCCAGCACCGCAACCTGGAAATTGCCCCCCTCGCGGATGTTAAAGGCGATTTTTTTGCCGTCCGGCGACCAGTTCGGCTTGGTGCAATAGCCATGCCCGGTCGAAAGGATGCGCCCGGTGCCGCCGCCCGCCGAGATCCGGTAAAGCTGCGGCGAGCCGGTGTTATCTGAAGAATAGACGATCTCGCGACCATCGGGGGACCACGAGGGGGACGACTCCACTCCCGGCGTATGCGTGAGCCGCCGCGCCCCGGAACCGTCCGGCGCGACCACGTACAGCTCCGGGTTGCCATCGCGGCTTGCCGAGCAGGCGATTTCGCTGCCATCGGGCGAGAACGCCGCGCCGCTGTTGGTGCCGGGGAATTTGACGATGCGGTTGCGAGCCCCGCTGCCGAGGTCGATCACGTAGATATCGGCATACCCTTTAAGATAGCTTGTGTAGGCGATGAGGCGTCCGTCGGGGCTTAGCGAAGGGGCGACGCTGAGCGAATTATCCGAGGTCAACTGCCGCCGGTTGGAGCCGTCGCAATCGGCGGTATAAACCTCCTTCTTCCCTCCACGCGCGGCGATAAACGCGATTTTGCTCCCGGCCATCCCTTTGTTCCCGGTGAGCGTCTCGATGATGTCGTTGGCGAACGCGTGGGCCTGCTGGCGGGCATCCCCTTCATAGGAGCGGATCAAAATATTGCCGCCCGCGCGATCGGTCACCTTGCCCTGGAGCGAGCCGCCGGTTGCCACTCCGCCCACCGTCATCGCCGCCTTGCCGGCATCGGTGAAGCTGAAAAACCCGGAGAGTACGAGATCCCCCTGAACGATCTTGGCAATCGCCGGGCCGTTTGGGCCGCCCATGGGAGCCAGGGCCAGAGAGATCGAGTCGGATTTGCTGATTACGATCGTCGGGGCCGGAGCCGCCGGGGAAGTCAGCGTGAGAGCCGCGCAAAAGCTGGCGGCCAGGAGAAAAATTTTCCGCAACATAGGTCGAGTAAGTCCCGAGAATACGCCCCCCGGTGAAAAGATCAAACCCCCCATCGAGAAATTTTTTCCGCGCTCAGGATAGCCGGTAGGTTCCCTGGGTCACGCCGAGCCGCGATTGCGCCCGCAGTTCGCGCCAAAGCTCCTCGCCGCTTTGCCCCCCTGCCAAAAGAGTCTGGTAGGCCCGGACGATGCGCCCGGTTTGCCCGGCGTTTTCTTCGAGCAACTCGACCCGGAAATGCCGCACCCCCGCGGCGAGCAGTTCGGGGTAAAACTGCGCCCCGGTTTGCGGGATGGCGTTGTAGAGCGTGTTGCGGCATCCGGCATCGGCGCGCAACGGATGCTCGATGCCGACCCGGTCGCGCAGATGCACGCGCTGGCCTTCGCATGGGCGACCGCAATCGAGATGGGAATGCCCTTCGGAAAGGAACGCCGCAAAAACGCAATGCTCCATGTGAAACATCGGCATGTGTTGGTGGAGGGTGATTTCAAACCAGTTCGCTGGCGCGTCCCGAAGCAGCGCCAGCACTTGTTCCAGGTTCAAATCGTAAGAGACGGTGAGGCGTTCCAGCCCTCGGGCCATGAAGAAATCGGCGCTTAACGGGTTGGCGATATTGAGGGAGAAATCGCCAATCTTGCGCAACGGACCTCCGCGGAAGTGATCGGCTGCGCCCAGATTGCGGACGAGTACGCCGTCCGGTTGCGCCGCCTCGATCAATTTGAAAAAACCTTCTTCCCCGGCTTTTTGAATGCGCGGGGTGGCGAGAAAGACATTCGCATCGGGCGCGCTGGCCCGCAGTTGCGAAACGGCCTCTTTGTAGCGGCGAACGTCTTCGAAATCGAGCAGGAGCGTTCTGATGCCGCATTGCATGGCGGTTTCGAGTTGTTCCAAAGTGCGGCAGAGAACGCTCAGTTCGGGTGCCGCTTCCAACGTTGTTTTGGAATGGGGAAGCTCCGAAAGAAGCTGCGCAACGGCCGTTCCCGTTTCCACCCGCGGGGCGGCATCGATGCTCGATTCCAATAGCACGGTGAGTTCCCGGCGCATCCGGTTTAACTCGCCAATCGGCAGAATGACCGCCCCTTCCAAGTCGTTCGCCAGCGTTTCCATCACGAACGGGGCGGCTCCAAAGCGGCCCAGGTGTTCGCGCAATTTTTCCGGCGTGAGCGGCGCGGTGCGGGCGAGCTGAAGCGGGATCGACGAGGTGACGGAAAACGTCTGGCCGCATAGTTGCGCTTCGAGCGTGAGCGGCGCCTCCGCCCGGCCCGAAACGCGGAGCGCAACGGCGGCGCGGTGGCGCGGGGTGAGGTTGCCGCCGTAGCTCTTTTTCAATGCGGCGTTGAGGGCCGGATCATCGGTTTTCCAGACACGGTGGCCGGGCGAAAGCTGGGCAAAATCGAGATGGTCGTGTTTGAAAAAAAGACGCGAACCGCGGATCTCGTAAACGCGTCCGCCCTGCTCCCGGTCCGGGTCGCCGCCGGTATCGAAGACCACTCCATCGCCTGGTTTGACGGGAGTTTCCAGCGCGGCAATCTCCACGAAATCGCGTCCCACCCGACCGATGCGTCCGACCAGCGCCCCGCGCTTTTTTCCAAACCGGGCGGCAACGAGTTTCTGGTGATCTACGCCGTGCAGCCAGCCGGTAAAGAAACCGCGCGAAAACGCCATTTCCAATTGGTAGCCGTCCAATGGAGCCGGTTTCCAGGTTCGCTTTTCCAGGGCGGCGTCAATCGCCTTGCGGTAGACTTGGCAAACGGCGGCAACGTATTCGGGCGATTTGAGGCGGCCCTCGATTTTAAACGAAACGACGCCGCGTTCGATCAGCGCGGGAATATCCTCCACCGCCGCCAGGTCTTGGGGCGAGAGGAGGTATTTTTTGTCGCCGAGATCGCGCCGCACTCCGTCAACCAACAGATCGTAAGGCAACCGGCACGCCTGGGCGCACTCGCCGCGATTGGCGCTGCGTTGGCCCAACGATTCGCTGGTCAAGCATTGGCCCGAGTAGGCGACACAAAGCGCGCCGTGCACAAAGACTTCAAGCGCCAGCGGGCTGCCCGCGAATTTCTCCAGCTCGCGCAACGACAACTCACGAGCCAGCACCGCCCGGTCGATCCCCAGTTCGCGCTGAACGATGGCGGCTCCCTCGGGCGAGGTGATCGTCATTTGCGTGGAAGCGTGGAGCGGCAGCTCCGGCACGATCCGGCGGGCGAGCCGGGCCAGCCCGACGTCCTGAACGATCACGGCATCGACGCCGGAACGGTTGAGCAAACGCAGAAAATCGGCGGCTTCTTCGAGTTCATCGCCAAAGACCAGAATATTGAACGCCGCGTAAGCCTTCACGCCGTGCTGGTGACAGAAGGCGACCAGTTGCGGGAGTTCAGCCTCGGTGAAATTGTCGGCCCGCATCCGGGCATTGAACCGGGGCAGGCCGAAGTAGACCGCGTCCGCGCCGTTGGCGATGGCCGCGCGCACACAATCCCAGTTGCCCGCCGGGGCGAGAAGTTCCGGTGTAGACGTCATGAGCCGTCTAACATAACACGGCGGCGGCGGCTGTCGGGCAAAAAAGTGACGCGGTCTTTTTGGTTCCCCAATGGGTTCCATTAAGGCCGCGTCACTAAGAGTATCGGCGCTGCGTGAGAAAGCGGATGTTTAGGTTGAATCGACATTCGGATCGAGCCAAACCCAAAGGGATCGAGCCAAACCCAAAGGGTTTGAAGCCCATAGCCGGTGGTTGAGCGTTAGCGACACCACCGGATAGGCAATGGAAGAATTCACCCCAAAGGGGTGGCAGAGAGCATTGCCTCGTTTTCTGCCACCCCTTTGGGGTGAGACGCGGTTTTGCATTGAACCGGTGGTGTCGCTAACGCTCAACCACCGGCTATTCGCTGGCAACCCCTCCGGGGTGCGGCGGCTCCGGGGTGCGGCGGGTTTTGAATATTGATTCAGCCTAGTTCCCAAACTTCGCCCGCATGATTTCGCCCAGTTTTTCGGCGAGAGCCGGATTGCCGATCCGGTCGATTGCTTCCTGCAAGAATCCCTGCACGAGCAACCGCTGCGCATTGTTTTTGGAGATGCCGCGCGCCAGCAGGTAAAACAATTCTTCCGGCTCGATTTGCCCACTGGTCGCCCCGTGCGAACAGCGCACTTCATCGGCGAGAATTTCGAGCCCCGGCATCGAGTTGGCTTCGGCGTTGTCGCTTAAAAGGAGGTTTCGAACTTTCTGGTAGGCGTCGGTGCGATGGGCGTCGGGCTCGACCTTGATCATCCCGGCGAAGATCGTCCGGGCCCCGCCGTCCAAAGCATTTTTGTAAAGAAGATCGCTAAAAGCTCCCGGCGCGAGGTGATCCTGGAATGTCCGTTGATCAAACACCTGGTCGCCATCGGCCACGGTAACCGAAAGCATGTCGCTGCGCCCCCCCTCCCCGATGAGCTGGGATGCGCTTTCGTTGCGGGCGTAGCGTGCGCCGAGATTGACGTTGAGGCTCTTGGCCGAAGCATTGGCCCCCACAACGGTGTTGTTGACCTGGATGGCGAGCGTCTGGAGGCTCCAGTTTTGAACGCACACGTAATTAAGCTGTGCCCCCTCGCCAACATACAAATCGTTGAAGCCGACGGCCAACCCGGATGCGTCCGGTTGGGCACCGGTGAAATAATCAACCAACGTCACTTTGCTGTTCGCCTCGGCAATGAGCAACGTGTGCGGGAAGCTCGAGTTTTTCTCGCCCGAGAGCCAGTGAAAGACCTCGATGGGCAAATCGATCTCCACGCCGCGCGGCACATAAAGGAACGTTCCGGTTTTCACAGAGGCCGCGTGCAATGCCGCGAATTTCTCACTTCCGAGCGGCGCTCCGTGAGCCATGAAATGTTTGGCGAACAGCTCCGGGTGTTCCGCCGCCGCGATTTCCAGCGGTTTCCAGATAACCCCTTTTTGAGCCAGCGAAGCATCGAGCACCTCGCGGGAAAGAAGTTGGTCGTTGGCAAAAATCATCTTCCCGGCCGTTTCGGTAAGCCCCCGAGATCTTTTGACAAAACGGGCGGGATCGCCGTCGATCGGCGCGGGCATTGCCTCAAACGGGCTCATGTCGAGCGCCTTGGTATCGGCAAAACGCCAGGCTTCATCCAGGCGGCCGGGCATCGGCAGCGACTTGAAAAGTTGCCGGGCGGCCGCGCGAACAGGTTCGTCGGTAAATAAAGGGATGCTCATGGTATTTCTTTGCGCCTTTGCGTGAGACATTTTCGAGAGGCATTAACCCACCGACCCCTCCATTTCGAGGTCGATCAAGCGTTTGAGTTCGACCGAGTATTCCATCGGGAATTGGCGGACGAGGTCGTTGACAAAGCCGTTGACCGAAAGGCTCATCGCCTGCCCTTCGGTCAGCCCGCGTTGCTGCATATAGAAAATCTGCTCGGCGCTGATTTGGCTGACGCTCGCCTCGTGCTGCGTGGCATTGCCGGTGCCGCGCACGGTGACTGCCGGATAGGTGTCGGTGCGGCTGTCCGGATTGATGAGCAGGGCGTCGCACTCTGTGTTGTTTTTGCATCCTTTGAGATGCTTGGGGATATGGACCTGGCCGCGATAGGTGGCGCGACCGGTTCCGGCAGAGATCGATTTGGAAACGATATTGCTGGTGGTCTCGTCGGCGGCATGGATCATTTTCGCGCCGGTGTCCTGATGCTGCCCGTTGCTGGCAAGCGCGATGGAGATCACTTCGCCCCGCGCCTTGCGCCCTTTGAGGACGACGCCCGGATATTTCATCGTCAGGCGCGAGCCGATGTTGCAATCGATCCATTTGATCTCGGCGTCCTCATGCGCAACGCCCCGTTTGGTGACGAGGTTAAATACGTTGCTGCTCCAGTTCTGAACGGTGACGTATTGAATCTTGGCCCCCTTGAGCGCGACCAGCTCGACGACTGCCGAGTGGAGGGTCGCCGTCTCAAACTTCGGCGCGGTACACCCTTCCATATACATCAACTCCGAACCTTCGTCGGCAATGATGAGGGTCCGCTCAAACTGGCCAAAGTTCTCGGCGTTAATGCGGAAATAAGCTTGCAGCGGGTGCTTCACTTTAACCCCCGGCGGCACGTAGATGAACGACCCGCCGCTAAACACCGCGCTGTTGAGGGCGCTGAATTTATTGTCGCCGGTCGGGATCACTTTCCCGAACCATTTGCGGAAAATCTCCGGATATTTAATGAGCGCCTCGGTGGAACCGGTGAAGATGACGCCTTGCTCGCCAATGGCCTTCTGAATGTTGGAATAGACCGCCTCGCTGTCAAATTGCGCCTCCACCCCGGCGAGGAATTTGCGCTCCTGCTCCGGGATGCCGAGCCGCTCGAAGGTCTGTTTCATATCCTCCGGGACTTCCTCCCACGAGCGCGTGGGCCGCTGGCCATGGGCGAGGTAGTAGCGGATTTTTTCAAATTCAAGCGTCTCCAAATCTTTGGTGGCCCAATGGGTCGGAAGCGGCTTGCTCAAAAAAACGTCGAGCGCCTTGAGGCGGAATTCCCGGATCCAGTCCGGCTCCCCCTTGACGTCGGCAATGTAATTGATGGTATCGGGCGTCAGCCCGTATCCGGCGTCGAAGGCGTGGTGCTCGGGATACGAGAAATCGCCGACGCTCCGGTCGAGGTTGAGTTCTGCTTTTGTGTCAGACATGGCAGCGTCCTTCCTTTAAACGGCGGGAGCGGGCTCCTCTTCAGTGAGCCAGTCGTACCCCTTCGATTCGAGTTCCAGCGCGAGTTCCTTGGGCCCGCTCATGACGATTTTCCCGGCCACCATGACGTGGATCACGTCGGGCACGATGTAATCCAAAAGCCGCTGGTAATGGGTGATGAGCAGCATGCCGCGGTCGGGGCTGCGCAGGACGTTGACGCCGTGGGAGACGATCCGCAGCGCGTCGATGTCGAGCCCGGAATCGGTTTCATCCAGGATGGCGTATTTCGGTTCGAGCATCGCCATTTGGAGAATTTCGCACCGCTTCTTTTCGCCGCCGGAGAACCCTTCGTTCACCGAACGGGCGGTGAAGGAGCGGTCCATCTCCAGCAGGTCCATTTTTTCATACAATCTTTGGTAATATTCAGTCGCTTCGAGTTCCTCCCCTTCCGGCAGCCGGGCCGAGACCGCCGCGCGCAGGAAGTTGGCAATGGTCACGCCGGGGACTTCCATCGGATATTGGAACGCGAGGAAAATCCCTTTGCGCGCCCGCTCGTCCGGTGCCATGCCGAGGATGTTCTCGCCGTCCATAAGCACCTCGCCGCTCGTCACGGTGTAGTCGGGATGCCCCGCAATCACCTTGGAAAGCGTGCTTTTGCCGGAGCCGTTGGGCCCCATGATGGCGTGGATTTTGCCGCATTCGATTTCCAGGCTCAGCCCTTTGATGATTTCGCGCTCGCCGATGTTGGCGTGCAGATCCTTGATGACGAGTGACTTCATAATTTCGAGGTTTTAAATCTTTGGGTGCAGGAGCCGCACGTCCCGCGCAAATTGAGTTCCGCATGCGAGACGAGCGTGCCGGACGGAACTTCCCATGATGCCTCAAGCGACGGCTTGAGGGGAATATCAAAAACCGCGCCGCACTCTTTACAAAAGAAATGGCCGTGCGGGACGAGGTTGGGGCAGTAACGGGAGGAGGCCCGCTCGCAGTTGACCTGCCGGATCACCCCGCCTTCGGTCAACGCATCGAGGCAGTTGTAAACGGTGGCCAGCGAGATGGACGGCATCCCTTTTTTGGCCCGCATGAACACCTCCAAAGCGGTGGGGTGATCGGGCGTGGCCATCAGCGACTCGTAAACATGACGCCGCTGTGGGGTGAGGCGAATCCCGCTGCGGGTCATCGCTTCATGGGATGTCTCATGGGAAATCGGCGTCGGCATGGCGTGTAAAAAGAGGCGCACCAAATATCCGGGAAAGGCTTATTGAGATCAAGAATTATTCTAAAACAAAATCGAGACTGGTCTCAATAAGGAATTTTGGAATGCGGAATACAGGGCAAACGCATCAAAAACAGGTACGAATGATAGAGTCACTCGTGAACCCAACGGGTTCAAAGCAACTAGCCGGTGGTTGAGCGTCAGCGACACCACCGGTTTGAAGTCGATCCCGAAATTCACCGCAACGGGGTGGCAGCAAACGATGGCGTCTGCCACCCCTTGCGGGGTGAGGCGCAGATGACGCCCTGTTCCGGGGGTATCGCTCTGCTCAACCACCGGCTATTTGCTGTAAACCCTCCGGGTTTTGATGCGTTTGCCCTGTTGCGGAATAGGGTGACGATGGCCCGCGTTGGCGTTATTCTGCGAGCCATGACGACCTGGCCCAATTCCCCCGATTCCGAGCCGATTCCGGTGCGCTTGAATTCTGCGACGGGAGTTTCGGAAATTGCCCAACTCAAGACGCAAGTCGAACGCCTGCTGATCATTACCGAGGCGCTCTGGACGATTTTAAAGGAAAAGCATGGCCTGGAAGAGCAAGAACTCCTCCGCCAGATCGTCCAAATCGATGTCCGCGATGGGCATCTGGATGGCAAAGTCGCCGCGACGCCTCCCGAGCCGTGCCCGAAATGCCAGCGCATCGTCGCCAAACAAAGCGTGCGCTGCATGTACTGCGGCGAACCGCTGCTTATGAACCCGTTTGCACGGTAGGCGGCTCCATTTTCCGCGTCACCTCCACGAGGCTGCGGGCCAGGGCTCGGACGGCGGCTGTTTTTTGAAGATCGTTGAGGGAGCCATCGCTATTGAAAAGCTGGTCGGCCGTCGGGATGCAGACTTGGCCGGGAAGCACGAACACCCCGATGTTGCCGAGGATGGCCCTGACATGAACCAGTGCCCGCAATCCCCCCAGCGCCCCCGGCGAGGCGCTCATCAAGGCGCACGTTTTGCCTTTGTAGGCGATCAGCGGCGGCTCGTCGGCCGGTTCAGCCCGGGAGACCCAGTCGATCACGTTTTTGAGCACGCCGGGGATGGAGCTGTTGTATTCGGGCGAGGCAATCATGAACCCATGATGGCTTTTAAATAGTTCCTTTAGTTTGCGGGCGTTTGCGGGGAGCCCGTGGGCGGCTTCGTCGTCCTGGTTCAAGACGGGCAATGGGAAGTCGAGCAAATCGATGAGCGTCACCTCCGCTCCCGCCCCGCGCGCCGCATCGACCGCGATGCGAATGAGCTGTTTGTTAAACGAACCAGTTCGCAGGCTCCCCGCAAACGCGAGGATTTTCGGTGTTTCGAGCATAAGAATGATACGTCAAGGGGGCTGGAGGCGGACTTGTCCCGCCCAATCCTGTTTCATTCCAAAAATTTTCAAAAATCTTACTTCCATTCGGAGCGGCATTCCCGATGCTCTTCTTAGTTTTATGCCCCTAGAAACCGCTCCCCTGCTCGATTTTCAAGGCCGCCCGATCACGGAACGGGATATTGAGCTCTCGATGCGGACCAATATCGCGGCCGGAGTGATGGGGATGATCTGGGCGGGGATGACGATCAATTATTCGTTGACCCTTTTTATGGAAGCGATCGGCGCAAGCGGGCTGGCGATCGGGTTGATGATGGCGGCGCGGCTTGTTTTTATTTCGTTTCAGATCCCGGGCGCGTTGTTGTTTGAAAATCTCCCTGAGCACCTGGGTGCGCGCCGCCGCTACTGGGCCGTGGTCTCGACGGCTCACCGGGCGATCTGGTTTGTCGTGGGAGCCTTGGCTTTTGGCGCGAAACCGGGAGTCTCGTGGCTGCCGTATGCGGTGATCGGGCTGGTCGGGTTAAGCGAATTGCTGGCGCAAGTCGGCTCGCCGCTTTGGTTTAGCTGGATGGCCGATCTTATTCCGCACAAGGCAGCCGGTCAGTTTTGGGGACGACGCCAGTCGATTGTAACGGTGGGGGCGCTGATCGGGATGGCCGGGGCCGGTTTTTTGCTCGACCGTTTCCGCGTGCCGGAGACCGGCAAAACCAGCATGTTCGGCTTTGGCCTGGTTTTCGTGGTCGGAGCGTTTTTTGGAGTCTCAGATATCCTGTTCCATTGCCGGGTGAAGGAGCCGCGCCGCATTCCGATTGAGCCGGGGGCCGGGGTGCTGGAACGGCTTACCCAACCGCTGCGTCAGCGCGATTTCCGCCAGTTCACGCTCGCCATGGGGGTTTGGGCCGCCGCGATCTCGATGTACGCGCCATTTAGTTTGGTTTACCTCAAACACGATTTCCCGGTCACTTACAGTCACGTCGCGGCATTAAGCATTATCGGTTCACTGGGGGCGGTTTTCACCTGCGTTTCGCTCGGCAAACTGATTGACCGCCTGGGGCCCCGCGTAATGTCTGCGCTGCTCTTGATGATTGTCCCCTGGACTGCCGTGAGCTGGTTTTTTATCGATACAAGCTACGTCACCCTCACCCTGCCCTGGATCGGGGCATGGAGCGTTCCGCAGGTGGTACTCAAGCAAGCCCCCGCGGCGTTTTTCAACGGCGCGTTTTTTGCGGCCCTTTTTCCGTGCCAAGTCCGGCTTGCCGCCCTGCTCTCCAACCGCTCGGGGCGCACGATGGCAATGGCAGTGCATTGGGCGGTCATTGGCCTGATCGCCTCGCTCGGGGCGATGGTGGGCGGCTTCATCATGGACAGCTTCAATGCCCACCCGGTGCGCTACCTTTTCCCTACCGGCACGAGTTTTTCGTTTTTCCACATCATCATCGGTGTTTTTACAGTGATGACTTGGGGGGTCGTGCTGCCGCTTATTTTGAGCATCAAAACGCCGGTCGACCGGGTTCCCATGGTGAAAATGTTTGTCTGGGTGATCAATCCGTTCAACGTGATCCGAAGCCTCGCTTCCAGCCGCGTGCCGGAGGAGGAAGAGGAACCGCAGGACGAGGAATCCCGGAAATAGAGCAGGCGGGGTCGACGCCGACCATCCTCCCGGCTTCGAGAACCGATTTTTCTTCCGGGCGAGCAGCGGGATTCTCCTGCTTCGAACAGCCGTAAACGGCTCGTTGCGAGCGATTCTAATCTGGATGCCCGGCTCATGAAAAATGCACCCTCAAACCATGGCCCCAGGGATCCGTTTTGGTACAAAAACGCCATTATTTACGAGCTGCATGTGCGCTCGTTTTTTGACACCAACTCCGATGGGATCGGCGATTTCCCGGGGCTGACGCAAAAGCTCGATTACCTGGCCGATCTCGGGGTGACGGCGCTTTGGCTCCTCCCGTTTTATCCGTCGCCGCAGCGGGACGGCGGGTATGATATTTCCGATTACGTTTCGATCGACCCCAATTACGGGACGATGCGGGACTGGCGCACATTCCTGAGGGAGGCGCACCGCCGGGGGCTGCGCGTGATCACCGAGCTGGTACTCAACCACACTTCCGATCAGCACGAATGGTTTCAGAAATCCCGCCGCGCTCCACCGGGCAGCCATTGGCGGAATTATTATGTCTGGACCGACAACCCGGAAAAATACAAACAGGCCCGGGTCATTTTCAAAGATTTCGAGCCGTCAAACTGGACGTGGGACCCGCTCGCCAAGGCGTATTACTGGCACCGGTTTTACTCGCATCAGCCGGACCTCAATTTTGAATCGGCGGCCGTGCGGCGGGCGATCTTCAAGGTGCTCGATTTCTGGTTTGATCAAGGGGTGGACGGCTTCCGGCTCGACGCGGTGCCCTACCTCTATGAGCGGGAAAACACCTCCTGCGAAAATCTCCCCGAAACCCATCAGTTTCTTAAAACTCTGCGGCGGCACGTGGATCAGAAATACAAAAACCGGGTGCTGCTGGCCGAGGCCAACCAATGGCCGGAGGAGGCGGTGAATTATTTTGGCGAGGGGGACGGGGACGAGTGCCAGATGGCGTTTCATTTTCCGCTCATGCCGCGGCTGTTCATGGGAATCCGGATGGAAGACCGGGTTCCCATTATCGATATCATGAACCAGACGCCGCCGTTGCCGGAGGCCGGTCAATGGGCTCTTTTTTTACGCAACCACGACGAACTGACGCTCGAAATGGTCACCGATGAGGAGCGGGATTACATGTACCGGGTTTATGCCGGGGATGTGAAAGCACGGATCAATCTCGGCATCCGGCGCAGGCTGGCCCCGCTGCTGGGCAACGACCGAAAGACGATCGAGCTCTTGAACCTGCTCCTCTTTTCAATGCCCGGCACGCCGGTCCTTTATTACGGCGACGAGATCGGAATGGGCGACAATATTTACCTGGGCGACCGCCACGGGGTCCGCACGCCAATGCATTGGAACTCGGACAAGAATGCCGGATTCTCGCGGGCTCGCCCCCAATCGCTGCCGCTGCCGGTGGTCGTGGAGTCGGAATACCATTACGAATCGGTCAATGTGGAGGCGCAGCAGGGCAACCGGAATTCGCTCCTTTGGTGGACCAAGCGGCTGATCAGCTTGAGAAAACGGTGGAAGGCGTTCGGGCGGGGAACCCTGGAGTTTATCCCGGCGGGCAATCGCAAGGTGCTGGCCTTTCTGCGATCCTACGATGATGAATGCGTGCTGGTGGTGGCGAATCTCTCTCACCTGGCGCAACCGGCCCGGCTGATGCTGCCCAACGTGGAGGGGGCCAGTCCGGTGGAGCTTTTTGGGGGAACCGATTTCCCGGAAATCACGGCGGAACCTTACGCCATGACGCTTTCCCCCCACTCGGCTTTTTGGTTCTGGCTGCGGCCTCCGCAAAAGCGGGAGGGCGTAAAAGCCACAGGCAAACCGGCGGAGATCGTCGTAAACGAGAACTGGATGGAGGTGTTATCGGAGCCTCTGGAGGGAACGTTCGCGCGGGCGATTCAGAACTTTTTGCAACAGCAATCGTGGTTCACCGGAAGGGGCCGGGTGATCGAAAATATCATGATTTCCGATGTGGTGATTCCGCCCAATGAGGGGAGCGGTTGCCTCGCCATCGCGGATGTCGAGTATCGGCATCACGAGCGGGAAGAGTATCTCGTTTTGCTGGCTTTTGCCTCGGGCGCGGCGGCGGACGAAATCCGGGGCAAGCGGCCCGAATCATTAATTGCCGAAGTGCAAAGCCGGACCGGGCCGGGCGTCCTCTACGACGGGATCGCCTGCGGAGCGTTGATGCGGGAACTCCTTTCCGGGCTGGGCAAACGACGCTCGTGGAAGGGGAGCCAAGGCGAGTGCCGGATTGTGAAATCGAGAAATCTTGCGGCGCTCCCGAGCGCGGCCGGGGATGGAAAAATGATCCTCATCAACCGCTCCAACACGAGCCTCGTTTGGGACGATTCGATCTTTTTCAAGCTGTTTCGAAAGCTGGAACCGGGGGTGAATCCGGAGATCGAAATCACACGGTACCTGGCTGGCAAGGCGTTTCAGAATGTCCCGCCGTTGCTGGGGGTCGTGGAATACCGTTCCCGGTTGCGCGGCGATGTATTTCTCGGAGCGATCAGCCGGGTGGTGCCGGAGGGGGAAAACGCCTGGCTTTCAACGCAATCAGCGCTGGAGCTTTATTTCGAGCGCACGGAAATCCTGGCTTCGGAAACCGCTGGCGTAACCGAACCGTCCTCCGAGCAGGTGGCCGAGGCGGTCGGCGCTTATTCGGAATTCGCCCGGCTGCTGGGCCAGCGCACCGGCGAATTGCACCAGGCGTTGGTGGACCCGGAGATCAAAGATTTTGCCCCGGAGTCGTTCACTCCGTTTTATTTGCGCTCGCTCTACCAATCGATCCGCAATCACGTTACCGAAGCGCTCAATGCCTTGTCGGCAGGCGGGCTCGAACCGGAAACGCAGTCGCTCGCTTCCAAGCTCCTGGCACGCAAGACGGAGATGCTCGGCAATCTCCAGAGCGTTTATCGTTCCAGTCCGCAGGGGGTTCGGATTCGCTGCCACGGCACTTACCAGCTCACGGAGGTGCTCTCCACCGGCAAAGACTTTTATGTGATCGACTTCGAGGGGGACCCCACGCGCCCGATCAGCGAACGCCGGATCAAACGGCCTGCCGTCTACGATCTGGCGACGATGATCTGGTCGTTCCACCTGGCGGTTCACTCTCATTTGCAAAACCGGCTTCAGTCGGTCGCCAGCCAAAAAGATCATGGCGCGCTGGAGGCGTGGGCCAATGCCTGGGCGCGTTGGGTCAGCAAGACCTTTCTCAACGGTTATTTGGGCGTGATCGATTCGCATCCCCTGCTCGCGCAATCCCGCGTGGATTTCAAGTTGCTGCTAAAATGCCATCTCGTGGATCGGGCCGCCCGTGAGCTTTTAACTTTTTTGAAAGAGGCCGCTCCAAACACCCGGTCTTGCCTTTTGGCGTGGCTCCAGATTCTGGATCGCTGGAACGGGTAGAGCGTTTCAATTAAAGATGTAGCCGATGGTTTGGGAGCGCCCGAGAATTGATGCGCGGGATTTTTAAGCGCAGCGGCTGTATTGGTCAATACAGCCCAAGCTTGAAAACCCCGTGCAGCGGTTCTCGCCGCCCCAAAACGCGGCTACAGATTTTGTTGAACCGCTCTAAAGCCCCGCTTTTGGACAACCGCCAACGTTCTCAAATGCGACAAAGTAGATATGGGCAATAACGTGGCGCGTCGGCTGCCTCTCGGAGCAGAACCTCAACCGGGCGGAACGCATTTCCGGGTATGGGCTCCGCGCTGCCCGACGGTCGAGGTGGTAATGGAAGGAGCCCCGGAGGGTTATCCGCTGGATT
Organism: uncultured Spartobacteria bacterium; assembly: GCA_903933715.1. Classification (GTDB taxonomy): domain Bacteria; phylum Verrucomicrobiota; class Verrucomicrobiia; order Chthoniobacterales; family Chthoniobacteraceae; genus UBA695. The sequence goes on along the minus strand of CAIZLD010000008.1, from coordinate 5,114 downwards.
CGGAGGGCAATGGCTATTACTCGGGATGGGTGGCGAAAATCCGGGAGGGAGACGAATACAAGTTCCGCATCGAGAGCGGGACGTTTCCCGACCCGGCCTCGCGCTTCCAGCCGCGCGGCCCGCACGGCCCGTCGCAAATCATTGATCCCAACGCCTTCCGCTGGACCGATGCCCTTTGGCCGGGAGTCGCCCGGGAAGGGCAGGTTATTTACGAGATGCACGTCGGGACGTTCACCCGCGAGGGGACGCTTGAAGCTGCCCGGAAGGAGCTGCCTGAGCTGGCCGCGCTGGGTGTCACGGTGATCGAACTGATGCCGCTCGCCGAGTTTCCGGGGCGGTTTGGCTGGGGTTACGACGGCGTCGATCTCTATGCGCCAAGCCACCTCTACGGCAGGCCGGATGATCTCCGCGCTTTTGTAAACCGGGCCCACGAACTGGGCCTCGGCGTGATCCTCGACGTGGTGTTTAACCATTTCGGGCCCGATGGCTGGTATCTTGCCCGGTTTTCCAACGATTACACCACCGATCGCTATCCCAACGAATGGGGCAAGGCGATCAACTTTGACGGGCCAGGGAGCGCTCCGGTGCGGGAGTATTTTATTTCCAACTGCGCTTACTGGATTCTGGAATTTCATTTCGACGGCTTCCGCTTTGACGCGGTTCAGCAATTATTCGATTCCTCCGAAGATCACATTTTGGCAACCATCACGCGGGCAGCAAGGAAAGCGGCCCACGGGCGTTCCATTTTTCTTTGCGCTGAAAATGAGCGGCAACAAGGCGTTCTGCTGCGCTCACCCGACGAAGGCGGCTACGGCCTGGACGTGGCTTGGAATGACGATTTTCACCATACCGCCCGGGTGGCTTTAGCCCGGCATCGCGAGGCATATTACACCGATTTCAAAGGAACCCCGCAGGAATTTATTTCGAGTCTGAAGTGGGGATATTTATACCAAGGGCAATGGTTTGCCTGGCAGGGAAAAAGAAGGGGGACTCCTTCGCTGGACCTCAATCCGTCACGGTTTGTCACTTATTTGCAAAACCATGATCAGGTGGCCAATTCGCTTCGCGGAGAACGGATTCACCAGATGGCCAACCCAGGCATTTACCGGGCGATTACCGCGCTTTTTTTACTGGGACCGGGAACTCCGCTGCTTTTCCAGGGGCAGGAATTTGCGGCCTCCGCGCCGTTTTTGTATTTTGCCGATCACAACCCGGAACTGGCTCCGCTGGTGGCCGAAGGCAGGCGGGAGTTTCTTTGCCAATTCCCAAGCATCGCAAGCCCGGAAGCCCGGGCCATTCCCGCCCGGCCCGATTCCGAAGAGACCTTCCTCGCTTGCAAGCTCGATTTCTCCGAGCGGGAGCGCCACGCGGGCATCCACCGGCTTCACCGGGATCTTTTGGAACTGCGCAAGACCGATCCCGTTTTTCGCGCTCAAAAGGATGGATTCATTGACGGCGCGGTGCTTGGCCCGGACTGTTTTCTGCTTCGCTTTTTCGGAGGCGAGCCGGGCGACCGGCTCTTGGTGTTGAACCTCGGCGCAGAATTCTCGCTCGAGGTGGCTCCGGAACCGTTGATCGCTCCGCCCGAGGGGCTCGTCTGGCGGATGAAATGGTCCAGCGAGGCTCCGGTTTATGGCGGTCCCGGCATTCCCTCGCCCCGCTGGAATGGACCGTGGCGGGTTCCCGGGACGGCGGCGATCGTATTCGAACCAGTCACTGAAAACTCCGTGGAGGCTTGACGATGCTGAACCTGGTTCGTTCCATCCAGCTCGCGGGGCTCAGCGGCAGCCGGGTTCGGGAGATGCTGCGGGATGAGTGGCTCGTCACCAACGGGCTGGGCGGTTATGCGTCGGGCACGATCTGCGGCAGCGTGACGAGGCGCTATCACGGGTTGTTGATTGCCGCGGTGCCAGCCCCGTTTGGGCGGGTGGTGATGCTCAATCATTTGACCGAATACATCCAGCTTCCGGATGAAAGATGGATGCAAATCGGAGGAGAGGAACCGGTCCCGATGGGGGATATGGAAACGGTCCATTGCATGACGGAATTCCGGCTCGAAAACCAACTGCCCGTCTGGCGTTTCGAGTGCGGTGGGATATCGATCGAAAAACGGTTGTTCATGGTGTATGGGCAGAACACGACGTGCGTGAGTTACGAGCTCAAATCGGGCCCGGAGAATGTCTCGTTGCAGTTAAGGCCGTCGCTGCATTTCCGGCGGCACGATCACGCGGTCAGCGAACCGCTCCAAAAGGAGTTCCAGCTCAGCATCATCGGGCAACGTTATGAAATATCATCAGAAGGCTGGCTTCCCCGGTTGCGCCTGGTTTTCCCCGGCTGCGAATGCACGATGACGCACGATTGCGGGGCTTTCCGCGAAAGCTTTTACCTGCGCGAATCCGAGCGCGGCTACGAGTCGGTGGGACAGCTCTGGAGCCCCGGCATTTTCCAGTTGGAGCTTTCCCACCGCCAGCCCGGGCGGTTCCTCGCCTCGACCGAATCTTGGGAAAAAATCGTGGCGCTTGCGCCCGATATTGCGCTCGGATGCGAGCAAAGACGCCGGGAGCGGTTGATCTCGCAAGCGGTTCCGGAAGCCCGCCAGGGCGTTCCCGCCGAGCTGGTGCTTGCGGCGGATCAGTTTGTCATCACCCCGGTCGGACGAACCGTGGATCGGGTTCGGGCGCATGCCGCCGGAGACGAAATTCGGACGGTGATTGCCGGCTACCACTGGTTCACTGATTGGGGCCGCGACACGATGATCAGCCTTGAGGGATTGACGCTGATGACCGGCCGGTATCAGGAGGCGGGGTGGATTCTGCGGACCTTCGCCGGGTACATCCGCGACGGATTGATCCCCAATCTTTTTCCCGAAGAGGCCGAAGGCGGCCTTTACCATACCGCCGACGCGACCTTGTGGTTCTTCCATGCCTTGAACCGTTATCTGGAGTTCACGAAAGACCAACTCACGCTCAAGCTGGTGTTGCCGCAGTTGACCGAAATCGTCGCCCTGCATCAAGAGGGAACCCGTTTTGGCATTCAGGTGGACCCCGCCGACGGGCTGTTGGTTCAAGGAGAGGAAGGATATCAGCTCACCTGGATGGACGCAAAGGCGGGCGACTGGGTCGTCACGCCCCGGCGCGGCAAAGCGGTGGAAATCAACGCGCTCTGGTACAATGCCCTCCGGCTTTTGGAAAAATGGATGACGCTCGAACACGGCAAGGAGGCGGCCCGCCCCTATGGAGATGCAGCGGCCCGGGTCTTTGAATCGTTTAATCGCAAATTCTGGTATGCCGAAGGGGGCTATCTCTACGACGTGGCAGAAGGGGAGCGCGGGAACGACCACGCGTTTCGGCCCAATCAATTGCTCGCGATTTCGCTCGAACATCCGGTGCTTGAACCTCGCTATTGGTCGCTCGTTCTCGACAAAGTCTCCGAGCGGTTGCTTACGCCGGTGGGCCTGCGCAGTTTGAGCCAGGATCACCCCGATTACAAAAACCGCTACTTCGGCGACCTGCGATCCCGGGATGCCGCCTACCATCAGGGAACCGTCTGGGCTTGGCTGATCGGCCCTTACATCGACGCGCTCCTGGCGACTCATCCGGAAAGAAAAGAGGAAGCGCTCCATCTGCTCGAGCGAATCTCCGATCACCACAACGAGGCGTGTCTCGGGTCGGTGAGCGAGATCTTCGATGCGGAGGAACCGTTCGTGCCGCGAGGCTGTATCGCCCAGGCCTGGAGCGTGGCCGAGTTGCTCCGATGCTGGGTCAAGGTCTTGAAATGAGGACGGCGATCGGGAACTCCGCGAGAATTTCCGAGACGCGCAAAGCCCCTTCCAACCTTACGGTCCGCGCGCTGAAGAGTTCCTGGAACGTTTTGCCTTTTTGAGCGCCGGGCCAAGTCAATAACGTCTCCCCCCAGAACTCTTCGCCGACCGGGAGTCGCACTTCTCCACGCGTACGCCCGCAAACCAGGCGCGGTGCGGCGACGATCACCTGGTCGGTTTGTGTTTCCCGAACGAATGCGCAGAGATGCTGCTCGGCTGGACCGGAGAGCTTCGCCGGAACATAGCGCCCTTCGGAAAAAATTCGGGGCCATTCCCGTCGGAGCCAAAGGAGTTGCCACGTCACATACAGTTTGATCGCGCCCGTCGGCATCGTTTCAACGAGTTCCCCGAGAAATTGGGATCGTGGCGTGCGAGCCCACCGCTCCTGAAGTTCTTTGAGGAGGGCCGTTCTCAAGACGTAATCGACCGGACGGCGATTGTCCGGATCAACCAACGTCAAATCCCAAAGCTCGGTCCCCTGATAGAAATCCGGCACGCCGGGACTTGTCGCCTTGAGCAAAAGCTGCGAGAGCGAATTGAGGTAGCCAAAGAACGCGATCCGCCGTGCGAATTCCGTGAAATCGGGCAGAAACAAATTCTCCGGGCCGGGGGAGAGCAGCCGGGAAATAAAGCTTTTGAGGGCGCTCTCATAAGGCTCGTCAGGATCGGTCCAACTCGTGTGTTTCTTGGCCTCGCGCACCGCTTTGAGCATGTAATCAATGATGCGGTCATGGAATACCTGCGGGTTTTCCTGGCTCTCGGGGGACCAGGCGGCGGTCAGGATTTGGTAGATGAGGTATTCATCGTTATGGCACGGGGCGAGTTTGTCATTGATCGCTGTCTTGGCGCTCTGGTTGGTTTCTCTCCAGCGCCGGACCTGGGCGGCCCACACTTCCGGCATTTCGGAAAGAACGTTGATGCGGGCGCGGGCATCCTCCCCGTGCTTGGTGTCGTGCGTTGCCGTTGCAATCAAGGTATGCGGCCAATGCCGGGCCCGCTTTTGATTGGCCCGGTGAAACGCCCGCACCGGCAGCCCGAATTTCCCCGGATTGCCCCCCACCTCGTTAAGCGAAATCAGCCGGTTGTACCGATAACAAGCCGTGTCCTCCAATCCCTTGGCCGCGAGCGGAGCGGTGAGTTGCTGGAGTTTCATGATGAAATGCCGGGCTTCCGTTTTTGAGCGATCGTCAAAGTCGGACGGGAATTCCAAAATCATTATTTGTCGCATGAACCCAAGGAGCCTTGGATCAAGCGTGGGGGCGCGGCGACGGCATTCGCGAAACGCCGCCTCCAC
>CAIZLD010000007.1 GCA_903933715.1 uncultured Spartobacteria bacterium | reverse complement strand
TTCACGAAATCGGAGAGGGAGAAGGCGGGGATGGCGCACGCGCTGTCGCCGGAGTGAATCCCGGCGTATTCGATGTGCTCCATAATCGCGCCGATCACGACGGTTTCGCCGTCGCTGATGCAATCGACATCCACTTCCACGGCGTCTTCGAGGAACCGATCGACCAACACGGGGCGCTCGGGGCTGGCTTCCACGGCGGTCCGGATATAGCGGCGCAGGTCGGCTTCGTTGTAAACGATCTCCATGGCGCGTCCCCCCAGCACGAACGACGGGCGGACGAGCACCGGGTAGCCGACGCGGTTGGCGGCTTCGACCGCTTCCGCCTCGTTGGTGGCGGTGCCGTTGGGCGGGCTCAGCAGCGCGAGCTTGTCGATCATCGCCGCGAATTTCTTGCGATCTTCGGCGGTGTCGATGCTCTCCGGCTGGGTGCCCAAAATATTGACGCCGTTTTCCTTCAAGCCGTTGGCCAGGTTGAGCGGCGTCTGGCCGCCGAACTGTACGATCACGCCCCAGCATTGCTCCTGTTCGTAAATATTGAGAACGTCTTCGAGCGTGAGCGGCTCGAAGTAGAGGCGGTCGCTCGTGTCGTAGTCGGTCGAAACCGTCTCCGGGTTGGAGTTGACCATGAGGGTCTCAAAACCGGCTTCTCGCAGTGCAAAAGAGGCGTGGACGCAGCAGTAATCGAACTCGATCCCCTGGCCGATGCGGTTTGGGCCGCCCCCCAAAATCATGACCTTCTTGCGGCCATCCGACGGCCGGGTTTCGTTCTCGTCGCCGTAGGTGGAATAGTAATACGGGGTGTAAGCCTCAAATTCCGCCGCGCAGGTGTCAACGAGCCGGTAGGTCGGGAAAATGCCCGCCTCTTTGCGCTGGGCGCGGATCTCGGCTTCGGTGATCCCGGCGATATTGGCGAGCTGGCGGTCGGAGAACCCCATTTTTTTGGCGCGCCAGAGGGAGATCGCCGACGGGTCGTTATCGTAGAGCACCTCTTCGTCCACGAGTTGCTTGATCTGGATCAGGAACCAGCGGTCGATTTTGGTCAGCTCAAAAATTTTCTCAATGTCGAACCCGGCCAGGAACGCATAGCGAAGATAGAAAACGCGCAGGAAATTCGGGGTCGCCAGCTTGCGGGTGATGAGGTCGATGTCCCACGACCCGTCCGGCAAAAGGGAAGGCAGGTTTTTGCCGTCGCCGCCCAACCCGAAGCGCCCGATTTCAAGCGAACGCAAGCATTTCTGGAGCGATTCCTTAAAGGTGCGCCCGATCGACATCGCCTCGCCGACGCTCTTCATCTGGGTGGTGAGGGTGGCGTCCGCCTTCGGGAATTTCTCGAACGCGAAGCGCGGGATCTTGACCACGCAATAGTCGATGGTCGGCTCAAAGCTGGCCGGGGTCTCCCGGGTGATATCGTTGCGAACCTCGTCGAGCGTGTAGCCGACGGCGAGCTTGGCGGCGATCTTCGCAATCGGGAAGCCGGTCGCCTTGGAAGCGAGCGCGGAGCTGCGGGAGACGCGCGGGTTCATTTCAATGACGATCATCCGCCCGTTTTCCGGGTTGACCGCAAACTGGATGTTGGAGCCGCCCGTTTCGACGCCGATTTCCCTGATCACGGCGAAGCTGGCATCGCGCATGAGCTGGTATTCCTTGTCGGAGAGGGTCTGGGCCGGGGCGACGGTGATGGAGTCGCCGGTGTGTACCCCCATCGGGTCAAAATTTTCAATCGAACAGATGATGACGCAGTTGTCTGCGCGGTCGCGCATCACCTCCATCTCGTATTCCTTCCAGCCGAGGAGCGATTCCTCGATAAGCACTTCGCTCACCGGGGAGCAGTCCAGGCCGCGCGCGATGATCTCGTCGTATTCTTCCCGGTTATAGGCGATGCCGCCGCCCGCGCCGCCCAGCGTGTAGGCGGGCCGGATGATGAGCGGCATCGTGCCGATTTCGGCGGCAACCTTGCGGGCCTCCTCCATCGTGTGGGCGATGCCGGACTTCGGGACGTCGAGGCCGATCTTGATCATCGCCTCTTTGAACTTGAACCGGTCCTCCCCCTTTTCGATCGCTTCGGCATTCGCGCCGATCAGCTTGACCCCGTGGCGTTCCAGCGCGCCGTTGCGCACCAGTTCCATGGCGGTGTTGAGCGCCGTCTGCCCGCCCAGGGTGGGCAGCAAGGCGTCCGGTTTTTCGGCGATGATGATTTTCTCGACCACTTCGGCTGTGATCGGCTCGATATAGGTGCGCGAGGCAAACTCCGGGTCGGTCATGATCGTGGCCGGGTTGGAGTTCACCAACACCACTTCGTAACCTTCCTCGGCCAGCGCTTTGCAAGCCTGGACGCCGGAATAGTCAAATTCGCAGCCCTGGCCAATGACAATGGGGCCGGAGCCGATGAGGAGGATCTTCTTGAGGTCGGGATTCTTAGGCATCGGGTAAAAACGTGCCGGGAATTAAGAAGGGAGCGAGCCGATTTATCAATCCCCTTCTTTCAGAGAGAGGCGGTCATTTCGAGAAAATGCCGTTTTCCGGGATCGTTTACGGGACATTTGGCGGCCGCACCGAGAGTAAAAGATGTTCCCCCCCGGCACATTCGGCCTCCACGCTTCCCGGCAGATTTCTTTTCCAATACGGCAACCGGTCGCGCGGGATCACGAGGAAAAAGGGGGGCGTCCAGTTGGAGCGCGGCAATGTTTGGATGCCATTATCGGTGCCGAGATAAAATGCCAGGCTGCTGATCTCGCCGGGGGCAAGGTCGGCGGAAACCACAACGGGGCGCTGCGGGCCGGCTTCAGAGCGGATGCAGCGGGCCAGCGCCGCGTCGGAAAAGTAAGGGGCGAATTTTGCGCCGATATCGGCAAAGGCAAACCCGGCCGGGATCATTGCAGCAAACCAGGCGAGCAGGGCAAAGCGGCGGTTGTGAACGAACTCCGCGCAAAAAGCGGCCGCCCCGAAGAGCAAAAAGGCGAGCAGGGCAATGGAGGCGACGGGACTCACGGCAAACCAGAAAAAGTCCGGGATCGCCGTGAAAACCGGCGCTTTATCAGGGAAAACCAGCGGAAGCCAATCGCGCATCCGGGCAATCAGGAAAAGCCCGCCCAGGGCGGTGAGCACCGTCAGGAAGCTCCAGCGAAGGAAGCTCTTGCGGTGCAGCGTCGCCAATTCCCCGGCCGCCCAGACGGCGAACCCGGGCCAGGCAAGCAGCGGGAAAAGGGACGACCGATCCGCCAGCGTGAGGAGCCCCGCCCCGGCCACCCAAGCCAACGGAAACGCCTCGTTCCATTCCAGCGGCTGCCATCGGGCCAGCTTCCAAAGCGTCTTTCCGGCGGCGGGCAGGAGCAGCAGCGACCACGGGAAGAGGAGCCCTATTTGCCAGCAAAAGAGTTTCCAAGTCGGCAGAACCTCTCCCGAGGCAATCCATCTCGCGCCGGGGTAAAATCCGACCGCTGACATGACGGCCAAGGTCAGGATCAAAATGAGCCCGCCTTCCCATGAAAACAGAGCCCGGAAACGCAGGCGGGCTTCCCGGAAAAAGAGCGCCAGCAAGACGATACCCAACGGGATCACGCCCGCCGCGCTCCAGCCTCCGGCGAGGGTCGAGCCGCTCCATGCAAACCAGGCGAGCAATAGCCAGCGTCGGCGCACCGGCAGCGGATGGGACTGCCACCCGCACTCCAAAAAATAAAACGCGGCGGCAAGGAACGCAGCCGTCAGGGGGAACGGGGTCATGATGCGGCCCAGCGTGAACATCCCCGGGCAGCAGATCAGGATCAGTGCCGCCACAAACCCGCGCCAGATCCCGCCGAACCGTTCCGCCAGCCGCAGCGTGAACCAGACGGCGGCCATTACCCCCAGTGCCGTGGGGAGTCGCGCCGTAAACTCGTTGACTCCAAAAACGGTAAACGAAAGCCGTGTCAGCCACGTGAGCAGCGGCCCCGCGAAACTCTGGACCCCTGAGGCCAGTTCCCCCTCCGGGCCATTCGTAATGACGCTCCAGCCCGCCGTGCCGAGGTGAAACATCCCCGCGAGGATCATCACCAACAGCCGCACCAGACGCGGCCCGTGCGGAGGCCGGAGCACCAAAGGCGGGAGCATGGGCGAATCGAGCGGCCAGGCATCGGTGGGCATGGGGGCAGTTTAGACCCGCTGCGGGCGCAAAGGAATCAATAAAGCGCGAGGTGAAAAGGTGCGGGTGCAGTTAAAGGTGGTGAGAAATCCGAGGCCCAGGTGGATCGACCGCTCCGCGGGCGATTGGGACGGCGCGTGGATGAGAGAAATGGCAGGCGCACTCCCTATCGCACCCGGAGGTTGCGATCCACCGGTTTTAGGATGAACCGCGAGCCTTCGTTCAGGGGTTCCCGCGCCGTTTTTCCTTGGTTCGCGGGCCGCTTGAGGTGAAATCGAAGGCATGAAAAAAGCGTTCGTTGGGATGGGCGTCGCGATCATCGGGATCGTGGCCGGGTGGACGGTTTGGAATTTCTCCCTCGAATCCCCGGTGGCTGCTGCCCGGCTGGTTCCCGCCGAAACGCTGCTTTTGGCGGAGTGGCCCGATCTGCCTGGTTCCGCGCTCCGGTGGCGTCATACCGCTCTGGCCGGGATCGTCCGGGAACCGGAGGTCCAGGCGTTCCTTGGCAAACCGCTCGCCCGGCTGGGCCAGAACGCCGGGTGGGCTCGCGCGATCGGTTCCCTGGCCCGGCTCCAGCCGCGTTCCGCTTTTCTGGCTGTGGCGACGATTACCGAGAACATGCCGCACGCCGTCTTTGGAATTAATTATGCGGGCAAGCGCCAGGAGGCGGAAGCCCTCATTGCCGAGGGGCGCGCCCAGGTGCAAGCCGCCTCGCCCGATGGCAAGCTCCTACGGGAGCCGTATGGGAAGCTGCAAATTGAAAGCTATAGCGATAACGGGATTACCATCGCCGTTTGCGTGACCCATCACTCGATTTTCGTGGCCAACGACCGGGAGCTGCTTAAATCGGTCCTTGATCACGCATCGGGGCAGATGCTGGTCGCCCTGAACAGCTCGCGCGCCTACCGCAAAAGCGTCAAGCAGCTCCCGCGTCACCCCGATTTCCGTCTCTTTGTCCAGCCCAACCCGTATTCCGATAAATTGCTGGCCGGGTTGGTCCAGCCGGTTGCCTCCGGGCCGGGGAAAATCGAGGCGATGGCGCTCGGTCTCCGCTTTGAGGGGGCAAACCTGCGCGAGCGGCTCTTTATTCTCCAAAATACGGCGACCCCGCACCCCCGGTTGAGCTACAAGACATTGGGTCTGACGACGCCTCGAACGTTGTTTTACGGCGCGATGGCCCCGCTTTTATCCGAAGGATCGGTTCAAGACCCCGGGGTTCCCCCCAGCGGCCATCCCATGCGAGTCCTTTTCAGCGCCCTCAGCGCGACGCCTCCCGCCACCTTCTCTGAGTTCAAATCCGCCTTTGGCCCGGAGCACGCGCTCCTGCTGGACTGGCCGCAGACCCAGTCGCAACCCAACCTGTTCCTGGCCCTGGAAGTCCGCAACCCGGCCCAAGCCCGGAAATTTGTCGAAACCGCCTTTCGCGCCTGGACCCGTGCCGATGCCGCCGGGGTTTCCTTTTGGATCAATAATGGCAATCTGCCGATCCACCCGGCCGTGGCGCTCACCGAACGTCACTTTTTGGCCGGGTTAAGCCCGGAAAGCCTCGCCCCGTTTGCCAGCAGCGCCGCCCATCTCCCTACGCAGGAAGGAACCCTCGCGCAATCGCCCGCCTACCTCAAAGCGATGTCCGCCGTTGGCAAACCGTCGATTGGCATGGCTTACCTGGACGCACGTCCCTTTTTCGAACGCTTTTACGGCTGGCTTCGCCCGGTGATCATCTTCTGGGGGAGCCTGAAAATGGGAGAGATCAGCGACTTCAGCAACCTTCCCCTGCCGGAGACCATCGGGCGTCATTTGACGCCGATCAGCCTTTCCGCCACCCAGAGCGGCCCGGGAATCCTCCTGGAAAGCACCGGCCCGATCACTTTTTTGGAAGTCAGCGCCGGACTCGGGGTCGTCGGGGGAGCGATGATCCTGCCCCGGCTCCAAGTCGTTCCACCCCCGAAGAAGCTCCCGGGAACCCCGCCGTTGCAGCCGTCGCCGCTCTCGGCGCCGGCATCGCCGGAACCATGACGAATTTCACCCCTCCAGCCCTCCCGGGCCACCCTCAACGTATTTTCACCCCTAAGCTGAATCGACATTCAGATTCCGAGCCAAACCCAAAGGGTTTGAAGCCCATAGCCGGTGGTTGAGCGTTAGCGACACCACCGGATGAGGTGTTTGAAAGAATTCACCCCAACGGGGTGGCAGAGACCATCGCCCTCGTTTTCTGCCACCCTTTGGGGTGAGACGCGGTTTTGCATTGAACCGGTGGTGTCGCTAGCGCTCAACCACCGGCTATTCGCTGGCAACCCTACGGGTTGGGCGGCTTTGTCGATTCACCCCTAATCCGCGGCAAGAATTTTAGGGTTGATTGAATTTTCCGTTCGTGATTCTCGCAATGTGTGTTATGAAGAGAGTCTATGCCTATTCAGAAGAAAACTGCGTTTTCCCGTCGTTTGCCTGACCTCGTGACCGAGGAACTGGTCAGCGTCCTCACGCGGAAAAGCTCTTTCGAATTCAAGCAACTCTTTGAAATTGTCCACGAAAATCTGCGGGCTCGCAATGCGGCCAGCGGCGGCGAAGAGATGCTTCGCCTGCGCGCTTACGAGAAGCTGCAAAACCTGGTTGCCCGTGGAATGGTAAAGAAAACGGGCAAGAAATACCGCGGTCTGGCCGCTCTCGCCTCCATGCAACCGGCCGTTCCGGCCGCTGCCGCCGCTTAAGGCCATGCAGTACCTCCCCGTTCTTCTTCAGGTCATCGTGGCTATCGGCTTTGCCGCCGCCGCGCTCATCTTTAGCGTGCTGCTGGGCAAATCCGGCCGCCGCAACCCCACCAAAGACAGCCCCTACGAATGCGGCATGCTCCCCATCGGCGGTCCCCAGCCGCGATTTGCGGTGAAGTTCTATATCGTGGCAATGCTCTTTATCCTTTTTGATCTGGAAGTGGTCTTCATGTACCCGTGGGCGGTCGCTTTCCGGGATTTCTCCCTCAAGTTTGGGGGATCGACGATTCTCTGGAGCATGATCAGCTTCATCGGAATTGTGACGGTCGGATATGCCTACGCCATTAAAAAAGGCGTGCTTAACTGGGGCCGCCAGGACGTTGAAAAAAGTAATTAGGAAGCCAGGAAGCCAGAAAAAAGAGGGGTGGAATTGGGGTTCTGCTTTTGGAACGCTCAGGTGGCGATCCATCCCACTCATATCATTCCCTCTTCTGCCTTTTCCTGGATTCCTGGCTTCTTAATTTAAAAATTCGTAATACGACCCAGGCGTTCAGTTCCGCCCCCTCTCCAACGCGCTTTAAGCCAAGGGCCAAAACCGGCGTGGAGCCGAATCTGTTTTGATGGGCAATCTCAGTGCGATGCGGCGGGGATTTTGGAACGGGAGCCGCAAGGGGGTCCGGTGGCTCCGGGAGTTCGTTCTTCGCCAATTTGACCCGCAAAGCTGCCTTGCGTGCGTTGGTTTGATCGTGCTGGTCGGCTGTTTCACCCTCGTCATTGCCCCTGATCCGGATTTTGAGGAACGGTCGTTTCCGCCGTCGCTCCTGCCAGCCGTGGTGATTGACGCCGGGCACGGGGGGCTCGACGAAGGGGCCAGAAGCCGCGGGGTGCAGGAGAAAACGCTCACCCTGGAGGTCGCCCTGCGGCTTGAACGAATCTTGAACGGGCGGGGCTTTCCGACAATCCAGACCCGGACGGAGGATGTCTACGTTTCGCTGGCCGAGCGGGCGGAAATCGCCAACCGGGTCAAAGGCCCGGCTGTTTTCGTCAGCATCCATTTCAACCAGGACGGGGACCGCAGCACCGCCGGGATCGAGACCTTTTACGCCGACACCAAAGCCCCCCCCGCGAACGATTGGACGTGGGTCGGTCTGTTCAGCCGTTCCGAGCCGCTCGACCGCGGGGAAGACCTCGCGGCCGAGGTGCAATACGCCGTGATCTCGAAAACCGGCGCGCGCGATCGGGGGATACGGGCCCGCCATCTTTACGTCACCCGGCATACCCGCATCCCGGCCGTTCTCATCGAGGGCGGCTTTATCACCAACACGATGGAGTCGCACCTCCTGAACGAAGACGACTATTCAAACACCCTGGCCGAAGGAATTGCCGACGGGATCGGCTCGTGGTGGCGCGCCCAGCACAAGACCACGCCGTTGCCGCTGGCCCAGAAAAGCTTTTTTCGGTGAGCGTTAAGCTGAATCGAGATTCAGCCCAAACATCCGGCAACGGCCCGGCAGCCGTAAGCCAAGCGATGAAAGCCATCGCTTTTGCGCTGCCTCAAGAGAGCCGGGATTTTGTTGCAGTTTTGCGCGAACCCCGCCGGAGCGGTTCGGCCCGGCTGCCGGTCATCACCGGGAAATTGGGCGCGGAGATGGTCGCGGTTTTCCATACGGGCGTTGGACCGATTTCCGCCCGCCAACAGCTTGCCCGGTTCTGGCAGCAGCATCACGGGATCGAAGCCGTCATCGGGGCCGGGTTTGCGGGAGCCTTGGACCCGTTCCTTTCCGCCGGAGCGTTGATTTTGTGGGGGGAGAGTTCGCAGTGGCTGATTTGCGCCCGGGCTGCCTTAGGTGAGAATTCCCGGATCGGCTTGCTCGCCAGCGCCCCGGAGATGCTTGAAACTCCGCGCGCCAAAGCCCAATGGGCCAAGCTCACCGGCGCGGTCGCGGTCGATATGGAAACGGCGACGCTTGCCGCTTTTTTTGATGAAAAAGGGGTTCCGTTTCTGGCATTGCGGGCGATATCGGACACCGCCGGGGAGATTCTGCCGGTCCCGTTTGAGGTCTGGTTCGACCTCCACGCGCAACAGCCCCGCCCGGCTCGTTTGCTTCGGTTTTTACTGGATCACCCGGGGCGGATCGTCCCGTTCATCCGGTTTGTGCGGACGGTGACGCGCGTCCGGCGGGTGTTGGCCCAGGCGCTCGTTAAGATTACCGCGATGCCGTGCCCCGACGCCGCCATTGATCCAGCCCAACGACGGCAATAATCGCCAGCCCGATCACGATCTGCTGCATCGGCACCGGCCACCCGGCCTGCTGGCAGCCGTTGCGCAGGATCGTCATGATAAGCGCCCCGAAGAGCGCGCCGAAAAGGTGCCCTGAGCCGCCCCCCAGCTTGATTCCCCCGATGACCGCCGCCGCGATGAAATCAAGCTCCAAACCGGAGGCCGCCGCCGGATCGCCCTGGCGACTCGTGGCCATTTGAACCGCACCGGCCAGGCCAAAAAAGAGCCCGCCCAGCATGTAAGCGATCCCTTTGGTCAGGCGCGTGCGGACTCCGCAAAGGATCGCCGCCGTTTCGTTGGAGCCGACCGCATAAAGGTGCCGTCCAAAGACGGTGCCGCGCAAAACTAAAGCCAAAACGCCCGCAACCAGCAGCACCACCCAGACCCCCGGCGCGATTTTGAGCCACGAGAGCGCCGGGAACGGGGCGGTCCAATCGTAGATCCACAAGCCGTCCGCAAGCGGGATTGGCGCGGCCCCGCCGATCAACCGGGCGGCACCGCGGGCCACGCCGATCATCCCGAGCGTTACAAGGAACGGGGCCACCCCGAGCGTTGCCACGAAAGTTCCGTTAAGCGCCCCGATCACGCCGCCAGTAATGAGCGCCGCCAAGAGCGCGGTGGAAAGGGAATGCCCGGTCCCGAGGAGCATGGCGGCGACGACACCGGCGAGCGCGGCGGAAGCCCCGGCGCTCAGGTCGATCCCGCCGCTGAGCAGGATCAAAGCCATCCCGACCGTGCCCAACGCGATGACGATCCATTGCGAGGCGACCAATCGGAAATTATCTCCGCTCAGAAAAAAATGGCGCACCGGTTCCCCCTCCGGCGTCGGCAGCAGCGCAAACAGCCCCAAAATCCCCAGCAAAATCAAGAAAGGGGCCAGCCCATTGAGCACGGCTCGCAATTTCATAGCGTAACGGGCTGCCTTTTCTTTGCGCCTTTGCGTCTTTGCGTGAGGCATTCTTTTCATGGCGGTCCCAGCGCGGCGGCGATGATCCCCTGGGGCGACCAGTCGGAGGCCGGGCGCAGTTCCACCAGCCGACCGCGACGAAACAGCGCGATGGTGTCGCACCATTCCAGAAGTTCGGCCGGATCGGAGCTGATCCAAAGCACCCCTTTCCCTTCATGGGCCATCTCGGCGACGACCTCCCGGAGCTGCGCTTGCGTTGCAGGATCGATCCCGCGCGTTGGCTCATCCAGCAGGAGCACCGAAGGTTGCCGAAGCATCAGCCGGGCAAGGATCAGCTTTTGCTGGTTGCCACGGGAAAGTTCACCGGCCCGCTGGAACGGACCGCGCGCCCGGATGTGCAACTTTTCCATCCAATTCCAACCCGCAAACGACTGCCGCTTGAGGTTCAAAAACCCGAGCACGCCGAACCGCCCCAGCGAGGCGAGCGTCAAATTGTCAGCCAGCGAAAGGTCGGGGAAAATGCCTTCGCGCCGTTCCCCGCCCGCGAAGGCGATCCCGGCCCGCAACGCTCCAGGAGGCGAACCCCAGCGCGACCGTTTTCCCAATCGCCAGATTTCCCCCTCGCGCAAGCGGGCCAATCCGAAAATCGCCCGCAACATTTCCAGGCGGCCCGCGCCGTCCAAACCGGCCAGCCCGAGAATCTCCCCCTGGTGGAGGGTCAAGTCGATCCGCCGCGGAGCTGCCGGGCCGCCCATCTTTTTGAGTTCAAGGAGCGGCTTGCCGAACTGACGCTTCGGCGGGCGTGCGGATTTCGGCGGGTGATCGCGCCCGCTTATTGCGCCAACCCATCGGTCGTTTTCCCCCGGATCGAGCTGGCCGGAGGCGACCGTCTCGCCGCTGCCCAACAACGTGTAACGGGAGCAAAGCGCCTGGGCTTCCTCCAAAAAATGGCTGATGAAAACGATCGAGATTCCGCGCCCGGCAAGCCGCCGGAGCGTTTCAAAAAGGGAAGCGATTTCCCAATGCGAAAGGGAGCGGGTCGGCTCGTCGAGGAGAAGCAGCTTCGGGCGGCCCAGGAGGGAGCGGGCGATCTCCACGCGCTGCGCCTGCCCGCAAGTCAGACGGCCAGCCGGGAGATGGGGCGGGATCGGCTCGCCGCATAGTTGGCCCAACGCCGAGCGCGCGAGCTTCCGGCTCTTGCGATGCCCGACCCACCCGAGCCACGACGGTTCGAGCCCAAGCAGTAGGTTTTCCTCCACGGTCAAGTCGTCCGCCAGCATCCGTTCCTCCGAAATACGGAACACCCCGGCGCGGCGGGCTTCCATCGGCGTGGTCCAGGCACACGGGGCATCGTCCAGCAGGATGCGTCCCCGGTTAGCCTGTTCCTCGCCGCTCAGAATCCGCAGCAGCGTGCTTTTGCCCGCGCCGTTTTCTCCGAGAAGGGCGTGGATCTCCCCCGCCTCCACCTCAAGCCGCGCCTCTCGCAAGGCGCGAGTTAATCGATAGTTTTTGCTCACGCCAATGGCTTGCAGTCGCATCGCGCTTCTCCCCCGGAAGCATCGGATGAGCGGCGTTTGCAGAGCGCATCCCGCTTTTTTGCGCGAGATGAAGAATCGTTTGGCTCTTGGGGACAAGATCAGGGTTTGCTTTTGAACCGATTCTTGTTTCACACTAAGCGCCATGCACGACCCACGGTTTGACAAACTCGCTCAACTGCTCACCGGTTTTTCCACGGCGCTGAAACGCGGCGACAAAGTCCTCATTGAAGGGTTCGATATCCCTGCCTCGATGATGATCGCGCTGATTCGGGCGGTGCGTGCCCTCGGAGCCATTCCGTTTGTCCAGATTCACCAGGCCCAGATTTCCCGCGAAATGGCTCGCGGCGCGGATGAGGTTCAATACGGTTTGATTTCCAGGCACGAGCTGGCCCGCATGAAGCAGATGGACGCCTACATTGCCGTGCGCGGCGGCGAGAACATCTCCGAAATGTCCGACGTCCCCAGCGACCGCCTGAAGCTCGTCTCCCGGAAGATGAAACCGGTTTTGGATCACCGCGTCGGCAAAACCCGGTGGTGCATTCTCCGCTGGCCCACCCCGTCCATGGCGCAACAGGCCGGGATGAGCACCGAGGCGTTCGAAAATTTCTTCTTCGACGTCTGCACCCTCAATTACGCCAAAATGCAGCCCGGCATGAAGGCGCT
Organism: uncultured Spartobacteria bacterium; assembly: GCA_903933715.1. Taxonomy (GTDB): domain Bacteria; phylum Verrucomicrobiota; class Verrucomicrobiia; order Chthoniobacterales; family Chthoniobacteraceae; genus UBA695. The sequence continues at coordinate 13,710 of CAIZLD010000007.1, read as the reverse complement.
CGCCGCGCTCATGCAAAAAACCGACCGGGTCGAGATCAAAGGGCCGGGCACCGATCTGCGCTTTTCCATTAAAGGCATCCCGGCCATACCGTGCGGCGGCAGCCACAATATCCCGGATGGCGAGGTATTCACCGCCCCTGTCCGCAACTCGGTCGAAGGGGTGATCTCCTACAACGCGCCGTCGCTTTACCAGGGGACCGCATTTGACTCGATCCGGCTCGAATTCAAGAACGGCAAAATCGTCGCCGCCACCGCCAACAATAGCGAGAAGCTCAACCAAATTCTCGATTCCGACCCCGGCGCGCGCTATGTCGGCGAATTCGCCCTTGGCTTCAACCCGCACATCCTCCACCCGATGCGGGATATTCTGTTCGACGAAAAAATCAGCGGCTCATTCCATTTCACGCCGGGGCAGGCTTACGAGCACGCCGACAACGGGAATCGCTCGCAAGTCCATTGGGACATGGTCTCGATCCAGCGCGAAGATTACGGCGGCGGCACGATTCACTTCGACGGCAAGCTCATCCGCGAAAACGGCCGTTTCGTCCCGAAGGCTTTGCAGGCGCTCAACCCGGAAAACCTCGTATAGGGAGTGTTCACGAATTCTGAAAATCAAAGGAGTCCGCATATTTATAACCATTGGTTCTCTGCAAGATGTGCTTCGCACTTTGAGTATCCGCTATCGCGGTGGCAGTCGCAGATTTCCAGAAATTATTTCCAGGTCATCATTTTGAATATCATCAATGATTCGTATTGAAAAAATCTGCGTTCATCTGCGCAATCTTGCTGCGGAGTAACTCTTCTCTGTGTCTCTCCTGTTTTGATGCGTTTGCCCCGCGCTTTTTGGTTGTGTTTGGGAACGTTTTGTATCAATTAAGGAATTGATGTTTCCATTTTGGAATAAGCACCGGGGTGGCTTTGCCGCACTCCTCCTCAGCCTTCTCCCCTTCGCCTCCGAAGCGGCCATTGACACCGTTTCCCGTTCCTCAGAGGAATCGGGCCTTCTCAAATTCCAATACCGTCTCTTTCCCGCTGCCGAAGTGGAAAAGATCGAAGTCACCCAGAACGGCAAACCGCTTGCGTTTCGCGCCTCCCCGTTTGCCAACAATCCGCTCAACACCAGCGCCATTCTGGTTTTGGTGGATACCAGCACCGGCTCTACCAAAACCCCGCGAGACCGCACACTCGCCGACAACAAACAATGGATCGCCGCCTTGCTTTCCCAAGCGCAGAGCCACGACCTGATCGGCGTTTCCTCGTTTGCAAATGATCTCGTGGAAATCGCCCCGATCGGCGCCTCTTTTTCGGACATTCACCACAAAATCGACGCGCTTAAAGCCAACGGGCTCGGCACCCGCCTTTACCGCCGGGGGATCGACGCCATCGAAATCGTCGCCAAGACCCATGCCTCGCGCCGCGCCCTGGTGATCCTCTCGGACGGCAAAGACGAGGACACCGGCTTCACCAAAGACGACCTCCTCCAGGCGGCTCAAAAAAATAACGTGATGATCTTCGCCTTGGGCTGCCCGGAAGCGGAAACCGATATTCCGGCCCTCGGCAACCTTGAAAAAATCGCCGCGGAAACTCACGGCCTTTATCTTCAGGAGCGGGTGGGCACCGCCGGTTCCAAGGAGCGCGCCAAGACGGATGCGGCGTTCGCCCAGGAGGTGCTCAATGCGGTGGATTCGGGGGAGGAAATCGTCGTGCCGCTCGAAGCCGCCGATGCGACCGCTCCCATCGGGATCGAAATCACCACCAAAGGCGGCGAGAAATTCAGCTTCAGCCATCAACGGCCCGCCGTGCAACCTTCCCCCACGCCCGCCGCCGCCACCGGCACAACAACCGCCGCCACCCCGGCTCCCGCCACCGCCGTCGCGAAAAAAGCGGTGCCGCCCGCCCCCAAAGCCGAGTCGAGAGTCTATTTCATTCAAATCATCGTCATCCTGCTGCTGGCCGCCACCGGGCTGTGGATCAGGAAAAAACGTCTGACGCCGCCGGTCGAGGAAGTTCCTGAAACCCCCGAGCCTCCCGCAACGCCGCTGGCGTTCCTGGAAATGCAAGACGCCGATTCCAAGCGCGTCCCGGTCTTCCAAAAAGCCAGCCGTATCGGGCGCAATCCCAGCAACGACATCGTTTTTGCCAATACAAGCGTCTCCGGCTACCATGCCGAGCTTCACTCCAAACGGGACGGCACCTTCTACATCAGCGACCTCGGCTCCGGCAACGGCGTCGTGCTCAATGAAAAGCGCATCTCCCAATCTGCCGACTTGAAAGAGGGCGACCTCATTGAGCTGGGCGAAGTGCGGTTCCGCTTCCGCCTCCATTAACCAAATTTCACCCTTCAAACCCGATGGAAGACAACGAAAAAACCCGCCTCATCCGCCGTTCCGTTCAGCCGCCGCCCCTCCCTCCCGAAGCGGCAGCCCATCCCGAAAACCCGGATCAAACCCGTATTCTGTCACGGCCCGAGCTGGAAGTCCCGAGCGCCCGTCCGGCCCCGGTCCAGGCGGAGGACGACAAAACCGTTATTTTAAGCCCGCCCGCCCGCGCCCATGCGCAGGGAGAGACCCCGTTGAGCGATGCGATGAGCGACCCGCTGGTCGGCTGGCTTGTCGTCGTATCCGGTCCCGGCCAGGGCAACTTTGTGCGGCTGGGCCACGGGATGAACAGCATTGGCCGGGCCGACACCCAGCGTTGCCGCATCGATTTCGGCGACGTCGAGATTTCGCGCAAGACCCACGCTACTGTCACCTACGACCCTCGCGGGCGGAAGTTTTACCTGATGCACGGCGGCGGCCAAAATCTCACCTACCTGGGGGATGAACCGGTGCTCCAACCGGCCATTCTCACCGGCGGCGAACTCATTTCCATCGGCAAAACCACCCTCAAATTCATCGCCCTTTGCGGCCCTGATTTCGACTGGTCGTAAGGCATTGAAACCGCTCCATTTTCACCCTGTCTTTTGCATGATTTCATGAAAATCGGCAGAAACTTTGCGGGACGGCAGATCCTCGGCACCCGGCAGGCACAGGAAGATAGCTATGCTTTTTCCATTGTCTGCGGCCACGAGGAGTCGGTGGAAAAACTCCTGGTCGTCATTGCCGACGGGATGGGCGGCCATGCCAATGGGCAACGGGCCAGCAAGGTCGCCGTGGAAGCGTTCGTGGAGGAATTCTTTCAGCATCACCCCACCACCGGATCCAACGACGCGTTCGCGCTGCACGAGAGCCTCATGTTTGCGAACGAGCGCATTTCCCAGAGCATCGACGACTCCAATGGCGAACTTGAAGGGATGGGGACAACTCTTCTCGCCGCGACCGTCTCGAAATCCCAGGGCGTCCAGTGGATCAGCGTCGGCGATTCCCCGCTGTTTCTGTTTTCCGAAGGAACCTTGCGGCGGCTCAACGCGGACCATTCAATGCGCCCGTTTATCGCTGCGGAGATTGCCAGCGGCAAGCTGGCAGCCGAAGCGCTCGCCCACCATCCCCAGCGCAACGTCATCCGCTCCGCCCTGCTCGGGGAGGAAATCCCGATCATCGACGCCCCCGCCGACCCGCAGCCGCTGCAATCGGGCGATATTTTGCTTTTCGCCAGCGACGGCCTGCAAACGCTCGATGACAACGCCATCGCCGCCTTCCTTGGCGGGCACCGGGAGACCAACGCGCCGCAGATCGTTCGAGGGTTGCTTGAAGCCGTGGAGGAAATCCAAAATCCCAAGCAGGACAACGTCACCGTTGCCGCCGTGATCCTGCCATAATTCCCATTTTCTCCCGCAGACCCTATGGGTTCTATGGGAAGAATGGGAATTATGAACCAAAGTCGCACGGCTGGAGCAGCGCCGCGCGCAGTTGCCGAAGATAGATTTTCCGCGCGATTTCGACCGCGCCGAACGTCGCCAGATGCGGCGTGACCCATTGGATATCCAGGAGCTTGAAACCTCGCGTGCGCAACCGTTCCACCAAGGCACAAAGCGCGACTTTGGAAGCGTCGGTCTCCCGGTGAAACATCGATTCGCCAAAAAAAGCTCCGCCCAAAGCCACCCCATAGAGTCCACCCGCCAACCGGCCATCCCGCCATGTCTCCACCGAATGCGCGAACCCGAGCCGGTGCAACTCGCAGTAGGAGGCCAGGATTTCATTGTCAATCCACGTCTCCTCCCGTTGCGCACAAGCCCGCATCACCCGCTCGAAAGCAGAGTTGAAGCGCACCTCAAAACGTTCTTTCTTGAGCGCACGGGCCAGCCCGTGGGGGATGCGAAAACGGTTCAGCGGCAGCACCCCGCGTGGATCGGGCGAAAACCAGGCGATCTCCCCCTCCGGCGTTCCCATCGGGAAAAGGCCTTGGGCATAAGCATTGAGGAGTAAATCCGGCGCGATCACTTTTCTTAAAATGCCCGGTTCTTTGCGGGGCGGCAAGCCCGGGGCTGCACCTGTAGTTTTTTGAATTACCCCAACCCGGCGGGCTCTCGGTCAACCAAAATCAGGCAAATGGTTTTCCGCGTTTTTGCGGTGACAAGCGGCGACTGGATCAGCCATAGTGATTTCCGCCGTTTCATCCCATGGCTTGCCCAGCTCACCAGAATGCCCCAGGTTTTCTGCATCCCGCGAAAAAATATTTCTTTTGCGCAAGCGCGGCAAGCGGGAGTGAATCGATTCGCCAAGGTCAAAATACCCATATTCATCCGGTAAACCGCCGGATGATTGACTCCCACTTCCTATGAATCAAAGAACTCTCGATGACGGTAATCTCGGCGCACTCCTCGGCGCTCACCATGGCGATCCTTTTGCCGTTCTCGGCATGCACCCCGTGGGAGAAGAGGCGTTTGTCGTCCGGGTTCTCCGGCCCGACGCCCGCGAGGTCGTCGTCGAAGACTTGGCCGACCCGACCCGCAGCTTTGAAGCCGTGCGCTTTCACGATGCCGGTTATTTCGAGGCGTTGATCTCCCCTTGCACCGAACGGTTCCGTTATCAACTCCGGTTCACCGGCTACAACGGCGACCAGTGGACCGAGCGCGACCCTTATTCCTACGGGCAAATGCTCGGGCCGCTCGACCTGCACCTCTTCGCCGAAGGCACTCACTGGGAATTGTACGAGAAATTCGGCGCTCACCTGTCGGAGTTTGATGGGGCGCGCGGCTGCTTCTTCACCGTTTGGGCTCCCAACGCGCAGCGCGTCAGCGTCGTTGGAGACTGGAACAATTGGGATGGCCGGGTCCACCCGATGCGCAAACATCCCGGCGCGGGCGCGTGGGAAATTTTCATCCCCGGCCTGGCTGAAGGCGCCCACTACAAATTTGAGATCAAGGGATTGCATGGCAATATCTTTTTGAAGAGCGATCCGTTTGCCTTCTACGCCCAGCACAGCCGGCAGACGGCTGGGATCGTCTTTGATCTCCACCGCTATACCTGGTCTGATGATGCCTGGATGGCCGAGCGCCAGACCAAGGAATGGCACCGCACCCCGATGAGCATTTATGAGGTCCACCTCGGCTCCTGGGCGCGGGTTCCCGAGGAGGGCAACCGGCCGCTTTCGTATCTGGAATTTGCGGATCGGCTCCTCAATTACGTCTGCGACATGGGCTATACCCACATCGAATTGATGCCCGTGGCCGAACACCCGTTCGACGGCTCCTGGGGCTACCAGGTGACCGGGTATTACGCGCCGACCAGCCGTTTCGGGAACCCCGACGAGTTCCGCCATTTCATCGACAAATGCCATCAGCGCGGCATCGGCGTGATCCTCGACTGGGTCCCCGGCCATTTCCCAAAAGACGCTCATGGCCTGGCCGAATTCGACGGCACCGACCTCTACGAACACGCCGACCCGCGCCAGGGAGAACACGCCGACTGGGGCACCCTCATCTTCAACTACGGCCGCAACGAAGTCCGCAACTTCCTGGTCGCCAATGCCCTCTTCTGGCTGGAGCGCTACCACATCGACGGCCTGCGCGTGGACGCCGTCGCCTCCATGCTTTACCTCGACTACTCGCGCCAGCCAGGCCAATGGATTCCCAACTGCTTCGGGGGTCGCGAAAACCTGGAAGCGATCGCCTTCCTCAAGCAGTTCAACGAAGTCTGCTACGGGCGATGCCCCGGCATCATCACCATTGCCGAAGAATCGACCGCGTGGCCCGGCGTCTCCCGCCCCACCTACCTCGGCGGCCTCGGCTTTGGGCTCAAATGGAACATGGGCTGGATGCACGACTTCCTCGCCTACATGTCCAAAGACCCGGTCCACCGGCGCTTCCACCAGGGCGATATTACCTTCTCGCTCCTCTACGCTTTTCACGAACATTTCGTCCTGGTCTTGAGCCACGATGAAGTCGTCCACGGCAAGCGTTCGCTCCTGGACAAAATGCCCGGCGACCTGTGGCAAAAGTTTGCCAATCTGCGCATGTTCTACGCCTGGATGTATGCTCACCCGGGTAAAAAATTGCTCTTCCAGGGGGGCGAATTTGGCCAATGGAGCGAATGGAACCACGAGCAGAGCCTCGACTGGCACCTCCTCGGCAGCCCGATGCACGATGGCCTTCGTCGGCTTGTGCAACACCTCAACTGGGTTTACAAGAACGAACCGGCCCTCTGGAGCCTGGACGACACCTACCAAGGGTTCCAATGGATCGACTTCCATGACGCCGACAATTCCATTGTCTCCTTTGCCCGGTATGGCAGCGACGGCTCGGCGTTGATCTTTGCCATCAACGCCACCCCGGTCATCCGCGAAGGCTACCGGGTCGGCGCTCCCGGCGAAGGCTGGTATGAGGAGATCATCAACACCGATGCCGAGACCTACGGCGGCAGCAACGTCGGCAACTACGGCGGGCAACACGCCGACTCCAGCGGTTGGCAGGGCCAGAGCCATTCGCTGACGCTGCGGCTCCCCCCGTTGTCGCTGGTCGCCTTCAAGCGTCACTCCTATCCCCCGGCCGTAATTTCCACATCCGAGCCGGAACCAACGGGCGAATTACCTACCAGCTAATCGCAAATTAAAAAAAACAAATACCCGGCTTATGTCGGAATGGGGAATAAAATTTAAATCTGTATGAAAAATCCATTGCGAAAACGCGGCTCCACGCTAATTTTGAGAGCAGCAGTCTCAAAACTTCCATTTAATATGAAACTCCGCCGTTCCCCTGGGTTTACCCTCATTGAACTCCTCGTCGTTATCTCCATCATCGCCGTGCTGGCAAGTCTTGCCGTGCCCGCCGTTACTGGCGCTTTGGTGAAGGGCCAACTGGCCCAGGCGATGAGCAACTCCCGACAAATCCACATGGCGGCGATGGCCATGGCGATTGACGGAGCGACCAACAGCGATCCCGCCTTGGCTTGGCCCGGCGATCTCAAGGACAGCAGCGATACCGCAGCCAACAGCGTTGGCAATTTCGTGACCCGTTTAGTAGGTTTTGATTATTTGAAGGCGGGCGATTTGAAGATTTTTTCCACCGCAGGTATTACAGCTTATCCCGGCGGCACAGTCACGGGTTCGGGCACCGGCGCAACTTTAAGCACCTCTTTTGAAGATAAGCACTGCGCTTACAAAGTTTATCTCGTTCACGACAGCGATGCCTCCAACACCCTGTTTTTGGCGACAAAAAACTATACCTACAACGAAGACATCACTGATTTAACGCTCAAGCCGTTCTCGGATAAAGGTTTTGTGGTGATCCGCAAAGGCGGCGATGCTGCCGTCCTGAAAAAGCAACAGTCCAAGAATTTGAACTTGGTCGGCATGCTGCCTGGGCAGTCGGATATCAGCTCCCCTGGAAGCGAGAGTGCATCGAACTGCTTGCAAACGGCACAGAAATAATCTTCAGCGGTTTCTCTTCAAAACGCAGATCCCAGCCAAAGGGATCTGCGTTTTGTTTTTCCCGGGGGGGTGACGACGTCATTTGAATCATTGCATCACCGGTTGCGAAAATCCGATCCCTGCGCTACAAAACTCCTGCACATGAACCGCACTTGCCGCCACAACGGTTTTTCCATTATCGAGATGGTCATCGTCGCCTTCGTGATGATCGTGCTCATCGGGCTCACAATCCCCGCCGCTTTTCGCGTTCAGACCCAGGCCGTGCAGATGAAAGACCTTAACAACGGCAAGCAGATCTACCTGGGCCTCAAACTGTTCGCGACCGACAACGACGGGCGTTTCCCGTGGGCCAATTACGACGCCGCGTTCGGCGGCCCCGCCACCACCGGCAGCATCAGCAATGCCAATGCCGCCTACCAGAACATCTGCCCTCAATACGTTCAATTACGGGCCATTTTCTATGTGGCCAATTCCGTCTGGACCCCGCGCGTGCCGGATGAAAACGCCACCACAGCCCCCCTCACCCAGCCGGGCGAGAATGCCTACGCATATGTTCCCGGTTTGACCACCAATTCCAACCCGAACTTCCCGCTCCTGGCCGATGCCTTCTCCAGCACCATCGGGGTTTACTCCAGAACCTTGGGCGAAAAAGGGAGCTTGTGGAAGGGGAAGTCGGCCCTCGTCGTTCGCGTGGACGGAGCGACCCGATTTGAGCCCTGCAATCCGAAAACGCTCAGGATTCCGGGAGAAGCCGATCGGCCGGACATCTTTGCCCCCGGCAGAGGCTGGATTCCCCAAGCCCCCGTAAATCCGCTTTAGGTAGACCATAAAGGCGATATACAACAGTGATGTGGGAGCGCCATGGACCCGGCGAGCGATTCCTCATGCGTCATGCGCATGTTCTGGACCGTCGCCCTGCTGTTAGCTTTTGGGATTCCATCAGCTCCGGGGGCGTTATCGCCCGTTACTGCCCCACCCCAGGCGGCCCTGCCGCGCCAGGATGCCAGCGCCCTCGCCCGGCTTTCGCGTTCGTGGTCCGATTCCGTGGAATCGGCACCCAGCCGGGATGCGGCAACCAAAGCCGCCCGGCAGGCGCTCGATCTCGCTCAGGAAGCCGTGAAAGCCGATCCCAAGAACGCCCAGGCCCATCTCGCGCTGGCCATTGCCGCTGGCAAATGGACCGACTTCGTTGACGCCAAAACCAAGCTCGCCCTTTCGCGCCAGATCCGGTCGGAGGCAGAAAGGGCCATCGCCCTAGACACTCAACTGGACCTCGCCTATCACGTATTGGGACGGTGGCATTTGGAGGTGGCCAGCGTCAATCCGCTCCTGCGGTTTGGAGCCCGGTTTACGGTTGGATCGCTGCCGCCGGCTTCGCTTGAGGAAGCGGTTCGCAATCTGGAAAAAGCCGCCGAGCTTTCTCCAAAAACCATCCTTCACCATCAACACCTGGCGCTCGCCTACCAAGCCCAGGGACGCCGGAGCGATGCCGCCCATCAATGGCGGATGGTGCTCGACCTCCCGGCGGCCGAACCCGGCGACGAAGCGGCCAAACAACAAGCCCGCGCGGCGCTGGGGAAATAGGCTACTCGAACTCCCGCTCCACCTGGTCGATGTATTTGGAAATCACATCGGTTCCCTTCGGCGGCGTCGCTTTCTCCAATGCTTTTGCGCCACGCAAATAATCATCGAACGCGCCGCTCTGCTCCGGCATTTGCGTCGCCTCATACCAGTTCAGGTAATCGACGATTTTATCCATCCGCTCCACGATGAGCCCCCGGAAATTACCAACCGACTGGAGCGCCTCGTCGATTCCGCGCTTTTTTCCCCTGGCAAGTTCCAGGACGATCCGCTGGTATTCAAGCACCGCCGGCCGCAGCAACGGATGCGCTTGCGGGAGCAAAACCGCCAGCGCGTTGCTTTGCGCAAACAGTGCCGCCCTGGCATCCGGGTATTTCAAATACGATTTGAAATCGGCCAGCGGAAAAGCCGTTTTCGCTTTTGAATCGGTCGAGATCGAGAGAGTCAGGAGCGGGGTGAGCCGGGCATCGGTTTCCGCAACCGAGAGCGCCAGGTGAGAGTCGAGCTTGGAGGAGCGGGCCACCCCGAGCGTCCACCATTTTTCGAGAGCGGTTTCGCTGCCGCCCAGAGCCGGGAAATGGGCCAGCAACTGCGTCACGGGGTCGCCAGGGGCTGCATCGCCGAGGCTCATCACCATCCGCGCCAGGGCCGCTTTTCCGCCGTTAAGGTCCACGAGCATCTCAAGGAGACTCAGCGAGCAGGTGCCATAAATGGCCAGCGAAGTCGGGTCCATCGCCTCGACGTTGCTTTTGAGGAAATCGGCGATCGCGGGAAGCCGTCCGCTATCGATCAGTTGACGGAAAAGAGCCGCGTTTGGCCGCCCCCCGCTGGAGCGCATCTGGATTGCTTGCGCGAGCCCTTCGACCAGCCAGGAGGGGAGTTCCGCAGAGGGGGCTCCGACCACGGGCGGATGCTTGCGGTAGGCCAGTTCCAGCAGGACCGCGCGGAGGATCAACTCCGGGAAGCGCACTTGCTTGAGCTGGCCTTTTTCCAGCACGACATCGACCTGCACTTTCCAGCCGGCTTCGGTCTGGACCAGGTTGATCTGGCGCAACGGCTTCGTGGTATCGGTGGAAACCGGCGGTTGCAGGTTGACGATGATCGGGATTTGCCAATGGTCCCCCAGCCCGAGGGTTTCGAGCACTTCGTGCTTGGCGGTCTCCACAAAACTGACCACCGAAAGCCGCAGCCGGACGTCGGGACAGTAGACCACAAATTGTTTGGAGGTGCTGAGGCTGCGTTGAAGCGTGTCAATGGCCGCCCACGCCGGGATCATGGGCAAAAGCGCCCCGACGAGCAATATCGCCAGGAAGAACCGCCTCTTTTGCCAGCCGGTTTTCATCGCCCTGCCGGTCGCGGAGAGGCCGTGGCAGGAACCCCCGCCGCCGGAGCGGCTTGCGGTCCCCGGGAACGGAGAATCACCTGGCCCTTGGAGATTTCAGGTGTCCCGAGTTTTCCCAGCAGTTCCCGTTCCCGTTTGACCGAATCCATCAATATCGGAAGCCCCATTGCCGCATACGGTGCGACGATCGGGGGCAGCGCGACGCGCCCGAAGTTGAGCCCGACCCAGGAAACCGGGTTTTTAGGATCTTTGTTGGGCTGCGCGGTAATCCCGAGATAAAGCTGATAACCGGCAAGATCGGCCTGAACCGTCAACCGCGCCTGCCCGTCCCCGAGGTTCACAAACGTGCGCCTTAGCGGGATGAGATTGGTGAACCAGGCGGGCACCTTTCGGAACGTTTTTTTCAATAAAAAAGTGTTGATATCCGCCTCGCGAAAAATAAATCCCTGGCCCGCGGGAGCCGCTGTCAACCGTTCAAGATCGTCGCCGAGCTGGGGCAATTGAATGACCTCCCCTTTTTTGGGCATCGGCGGAATCCCATCGGGAGGCCGGGCAATCTGAATCACCAGAGCGGTGAGCAAGGCCCAGGCGAGAACCTGCACCAGCATCTCGAATTTTTTGAAAATGGAGCCGCCCCCCGGGGTCATCATTTTTTTGAGCCGCCGTTGCTTTTCCTTGCGGCTGATGGTCAGCTTTTCCTGTTGAGCCAGAATCACCGTGCGGTCGAGCTTCGCGCCGCAGCCGTGGCAATAAATGCGCTCCGTCTCGTTGACGTGGCCGCATTCTTTACAAACCAGGTTGGAATGAGGGGGCATGGCTATTTGGCTTCGGCCTTCGGAGCTTCGGCTTTCGGAGCTTCGGTTGATTCCGGCTTGGCGGTATCGGTTTTGGCCGCTGCCTGGTAATTGCTGGAGCGGTAGTCGGTCGCGTAAAATCCGGAGCCTTTGAAAATGATCCCCGCCCCGGTTCCCAGCAAACGCCTGACCTTGCCCTCGCCCCAGGTCGCTTCCTGGCAGTTCTCTTTCAAACAAACCGTCAAAGGCTCATCTTTCATGGACTGGAAAAAGTCGAATTTTTTTCCGCATTTTTCACACTGATATTCGTAGGTTGGCATAGGTCGATTGAGGGCTCATCCTAGCAGAAAATCGAGCAGGCTCAATGCCCGTTCGCAATTTTGGCTTCAGCGGCTGTTACTGCCCCCCCCGGAATCCGACGCTTGATCGCGCAGGCCGTCCTGATAAGATCGTTTTTTGGTGAAAACGCTGCCCCATCTTTTTGCAAATAACCGGAATTGGTCTTCCCAAATCACTCAAGGCGACCCGACGTTCTTTCAGAAACTGGTTCAGCAACAATCGCCGGAATATCTTTGGATCGGGTGTTCGGATAGCCGCGTCCCCGCGAACGAAATCGTGGGGCTTCTTCCCGGCGAACTTTTTGTCCACCGCAACGTGGCAAACTTAATCGTCCCCTCAGACATGAATTGCCTTTCAGTGATTCAATACGCCGTGGATATTTTAAAGGTCAAACATATCATCGTTTGCGGTCACTACGGCTGTGGCGGGGTCCGGGCGGCCATGGAGAAGCACCCCCAGGGATCGATTGCCAACTGGCTTGACCACATCAGGGAGATCTATGACAGGCGGCAGGATGAGTTGTTTTCCATTCCCGATGAAGCCCGGCGCATGGATCGCCTCTGCGAGATGAATGTCGCTGAGCAATTAATGAATGCAGGCCGCTCGACAACCGTGCAAGAGGCATGGAAGCGAGGGCAACCCCTCTGCCTTCATGGTTGGATCTACGGGATTTCTGATGGCCTCTTAAAAGATTTGTGCGTTTCGGTTTCCTCGGACGGGGCATTGAGGGAATTGGTCGGGAGCTGACCGCCCGCAAACGCCGATTTCCACGCAACCCTGTCTTGACGCCCGGGGCAACCACGTTACTTTCGAAAAAGTTTTATGCGATTTTCTCTCCCTGTTCTTTTGATTGTGCTGAGCCTCATGGCCGGATGCGCCAACGATCCCCGCTTGGGCCGGGGCACCCTCTATCTCACCGAAACCGGAGCCACCGCCGCAATACCCGACCGGGGCCGCGCCGATTTTGACACCGTTTCGTATTGGGACGGCGATGGCATTTCGGGCGCTCCATCGGTAGTCATCCGCTTGAGTGAACAGCGCGCCTACTTCTTCAAAGGCGGCCAGTTGGTGGGGGTTTCGAGCATCTCCACCGGGCGCGAAGGGTTTGGAACTCCCGCCGGAAATTTCAAAATCATCCAGAAGGATAAGGACCACGTCTCTTCCCGGTTTGGCGACTATGTCGATCCCCAAACCGGCGCGATTATCAAGAAAGATGCCGATCGAAACATCGATCCGCTGCCCAAGGGAGCGAAATTTGATGGCGCGAAGATGCCGTTTTTCATGCGGATCGTCGGCGGCACGGGAATGCACGAAGGGTTCCTGCCCGGCGTGCCAGCCTCTCACGGCTGTATTCGGATGCCCAGCTTCATGGCGGAAGCGTTTTTCCGCAACGTCTCCAACGGCACCCCGGTTCGCATTATTCCGTAGCTAGACTAGTGGGCTGTCATGCGGGAAATAGATGGCAGAGCAAAGATTTGCTCTCTTGCTCTCGTTCCCAATCTCCTGATTGGGAACGCCCCTGTCTGTGAATCTCCGATTCAAAAACCGCGAGTTTGCAGATCAAGCCTTCTGGATCATTTTCGATTTTTTACGCAATCCACGATTGTCGAAACAGAGTTCCGCAGGCACTTGCGTTCCCAATCGGAGATTGGGAACGAGGCTGGGCTTGTGTCTTTACCCATCGCTTAACGTGTGACATCCCACTAGGCTGAATCGACATTCAAAGCCGCCGTAACCCGGAGGGTTGCCAGCGAATAGCCGGTGGTTGAGCGTTAGCGACACCACCGGATGAGGTGTTGGAAAGAATTCACCCCAACGGGGTGGCAGAGCCATCGCCTCGTTTTATAC
>CAIZLD010000006.1 GCA_903933715.1 uncultured Spartobacteria bacterium | reverse complement strand
CAGCGATCTGCAATGAGGCTTCGCATATGAGAGGGGGAGCCGCCGATCGCGGCTGGGGGCAGTGCCCGAGCGAGCAACGCAGCGCGATGACCCGTGCCGCCGCACTCTTTTCGGAAAGAGATTTTGGCAGTTGCTCTAAGCTGAATCGACATTCAGATCGAGTCAAACCCGAAGGGTTTGAAGCCCATAGCCGGTGGTTGAGCGGAGCGACACCACCGGTTCAATGCACAACCGCGTCTCACCTCAAAGAGGTGGCAGAGAGCATCGCCTCGTTTTCTGCCACTCCCTTTGGGGTGAATTCTTTCAAACGCCTCATCCGGTGGTGTCGCTAACGCTCCACCACCGGCTATTCGCTGGCAACCCCCCGGGTTGCAGCGGCTTTTGAATGTCGATTCAGCCTAGCGCGCGCGGTTTTGACGCCAGAAGAGATATCCGCCGATCAGGAGAGCCCATTTCAGGAACCCTTTTCTGGAAAGTGCGATCGCTGCCAAGCCGCCCAGCGCAAGAGCCGCCCCGGGAGTCATTCCGAACCGCCGCAGCATCGAAATCTCGGGCACGGCGTTCTCGATGCCCTGGCTGATTTTTTCCGCAACGGGGGTTTCCGCAAAAGGACGGTAAGATAGTGCCATAAAATTCCCCTTTCATACTTGGTTCGGCGCTCCCGGGGGGCTTGCGCCTTACCGGGCCTGGAGAGGCACGCTCTAAATCTGGAAATCGAGCCCCAGGAAATCGTGCACAAAAGCATTCGCCGGCTCCCGCTGGATCAGACCCGGCGCACCGATTTGCTGGATGTGCCCGTGATTGAGAATAACCACCTCGTTGGCCACCTCGAACGCTTCTTCCTGGTCGTGCGTCACAAAGAGGCTCGTGATCTGGGTCTCGTCGTGAAAACGACGCAACCACGCCCGAAGCTCTTTGCGGACCTTGGCGTCCAATGCCCCGAACGGCTCGTCGAGCAGTAGCACGCGGGGCTCGATCGCGAGCGCCCGGGCCAGCGCCACGCGTTGACGTTGGCCTCCGGAAAGCTGGGCCGGGAACCGCTTGGCAAACGGCTCCAACTGCACCAGCTTGAGCAGGCAATGGACGCGTTCGCGGATCTCGTCTTTGCAAGGGCGGGTGGCGCGAGGCCGCACCTCCAGGCCAAAGGCGATGTTGTCGAACACGCTCAAATGCTGGAAGAGCGCGTAATGCTGAAACACAAACCCGGCCCGGCGCTCGTAGGCGCTCTTCTGGGTGACTTCCTCGCCGTGGAAAAAGACCCGCCCCTCATCCGGGAACTCCAGCCCCGCGATCAAGCGCAAGAGGGTCGTTTTGCCCGAACCGCTGGGCCCCAACAGGGCAACCAGTTTGCCGGTTCCAACCTCGATCGAGGCTTCCTGAACGGCAACATGGCCTCCAAATTTTTTGCTTAAGCCGTCAATGCGTATGCTCATAAATAAATAGATGTTTTAAGATTGCGATTCTTCGAGTTGTTGCCGCGCGCGCCATTCCACATAGCTCTTCACCCCCAGCGTCACCAGGGCGAGCAGCGAAAGCAGCGATGCCAGCGCGAACGCCGCGGCAAAGGCATATTCGTTATAGAGAATCTCGATTTGAAGCGGCACGGTGTTGGTCAATCCACGAATGTGCCCGGAGACGACCGACACGGCGCCGAACTCCCCCATGGCTCGGGCGTTGGCCAGGATCACGCCGTAGAGCAGACCCCATTTGATTTTGGGCAACGTCACGCGCAGGAACAGTTGCCAACCGCGCGCCCCCAGCGTGAGCGCGGCCTCTTCTTCGGCCACCCCTTGCGCCTGCATCAAAGGGATCAAGCCGCGGGCGACGAACGGGAATGTGACGAACACCGTGGCAATCACGATCCCCGGGGTGGAATAGATGATTCTCCAATGGTGCGCTTGCAGCCACGGCCCGAGCACCCCTTGCGAACCGAAGAGCAGCACATAAATCAACCCGCCAATGACCGGCGAAACCCAAAGCGGCAGGTCGATCAAGGTCGAGAAAAACTGTTTCCCCCTAAACTCAAATCGCGTAATGGCCCAGGCCGCCGCGACTCCGAAAACGGTGTTGCAAGGGACCGCTATCGCCGCCGTGATCAAGGTAAGCCGGATCGCATCGAGCGTTACCGGATCAGTGAAAGTTTGGAGGTAAAGCGCAGCGCCGCGCCGGAGCCCTTCCGCAAAGACGGCCACCAGCGGCAGCAGCAAAAATGCGGTGAAGAACGCGACGCTTACTAAAATAAGCGCCCAGCGAACGAGCGGCCCTTCCTCGGTTGCGCGCCGGGGCCGGGTGGCGTTGCGTAACGTCGTTAAATCTTGAATTGCTCCTGCCATAATTAGTCGATTCGATAAATTCTCCGGGCGTTCCATGCCTGCACCCCGTTGACCACCGCGAGAATGCCAAAGGACGCAAGGAGCATTACCAACCCAATTCCCGCCGCCCCCTGGTAGTCGTACTGCTCCAGTTTGGCGACGATCAGCAGCGGCGTGATCTCGGTTTTAAACGGGAGATTGCCGGAGATAAACACGATCGAGCCGTATTCCCCCAGCGCGCGCCCAAAGGCCAGCGTAATCCCGGTGAGCAACGCTGGAAGCGCAGCCGGAAAAACAACCCGCCAAAAGGTCTGGAATCGCGTGGCCCCCAGCAACGCCGCCGCTTCTTCCACGTCCTCGGAAAGCGAGATCAAGACCGGTTGCAACGTCCGCACGACAAAGGGAAAGCCGATAAAAACCAGCGCCAGCAAAATGCCAAGCCGATTGAACGCGGCGGCGATGCCGACCTTTGCCAGCAACGCTCCCACCCAGCCGTTCGGGGCATAGAGAGCCGTCAGCGCAATCCCCGCCACGGCGGTCGGCAGCGCAAACGGCAAATCAACCAGCCCGTCCATCACCCGGCGACCCGGGAACGAATACCGCGTCAGCACCCACGCGGTAATGAACCCGAAAACGCCGTTGATCAAGGACGCCAGCAACGAAGCCCCAAAGCTCAACTGGTACGACGCGACGACGCGTGGCGACGTCACCACTTCCCAGAGATGATGCCACGATCCGCTGAACGCTTTTGCCGTCAGCGCGGCAAACGGGATCAGGACAATCAGCGTCAGGTAGACTGCCGAGAAACCGAGGGTTAGCCGAAATCCGGGAAGGATGCGTCTCATTGTGGTCTTACTTGGAAGCGGGCGTATAGATTTGATCAAAGATCCCGCCGTCGGCGAAATGTTTTGATTGCGCTTGTTTCCAGCCGCCGAACGCTTCGTCAATGGTCACGAGCGTGACTTTCCCGAATTGGCTGGCGAATTTCGCCGCCGCCTTGGGATCGCTGGGACGGTAGAAATTCTTCCCGGCGATCTCCTGCCCTTCCTCGGAGTAAAGGTGGGCGAGGTAGGCTTTCGCCACGGGCCGCGTTCCATGCCGGCCGGCCACGGAATCGACGACCGCCACGGGCGGCTCGGCCAGGATGCTCAGCGAAGGGGTCACGATTTCAAACTTGTCCGCGCCGAATTCCTTCAGCGACAGATACGCCTCGTTTTCCCAGGCGATCAGCACGTCGCCGATGCCCCGCTGCACGAAAGTGGTCGTGGAGCCGCGCGCGCCGGAATCGAGAACCGGCACGTTTTTGAAAAGCTTGCCAATAAACTCTTTGGTTTTGGCCTCATCTTTGCCAAACGTTTTCTCGGCATAAGCCCAAGCCCCGAGGTAGTTCCAGCGCGCCCCGCCCGAAGTCTTCGGGTTCGGGGTGATGACCGAAATGCCCGGGCGGATGAGGTCGTTCCAATCTTTGATTCCCTTGGGGTTGCCCTTGCGCACCAGGAACACGATGGTCGAAGTGTAAGGGGAGCTGTTATTCGAGAATTTGGTTTGCCAATCCGCCGGGAGCAGCCCTTTTTCCGCAAGGACATCGATGTCGTAAGCGAGCGCGAGCGTCACCACGTCGGCTTCCAATCCGTCAAGAACGGCTCGCGCCTGCTTGCCTGAACCGCCGTGGGACTGCTTCACCTCGACCTCCTGCCCCGTTTTGGATTTCCAATACCTGGCGAAGGCCGCGTTGTACTCGGTATAGAGTTCTCGGGTTGGATCATACGAGACATTGAGGAGTTCCACTGCTCTGGCGATGCCGGATGCCGACAGGAGCGCGACGGCGAGAATGAGTAATTGTTTTTTCATGAGATTCGATTTTTGAATATTGGGTTAAAACTTGATGTTCAGGTCCACTTGGAAAACTTCAGCAGCAGTGATCGCGGCGATTTTTTGCCCTCCGGTCGCCTGGCCACCCACGAGATCATTGCGCAAGTTCCATGCGTTGTAGTAGGTGATGGCTCCCACAATGAAGTCGTTTACGTTATAAGCTAAACCGGCCTTGATTCCTTGAGTGTTGAGGTATCCCAACGCGAAGTTCGGATCGTTGAGGTTCGGGTCCACTGCGCCGAGGCCGGTCTGGCGGAAGTTCGCCAGCAACGACCAGTCGCCCGCCTTTTTATTTTCGCCAATCTGGACGCCCAAGAGCCACGCGAGATCGTCCTGACTGGAATGCCCGCTCACGCGCGTCGTGCTGACGAGCGTCTTGCTGTCCACCACGCCATGCTTGTTCTTGTATCGGGTCACGTTGCCTTTGGCGTCGATGAGATCAGGGATTTGGATATTCTGGAGCCCATAGAGATTCTCCACCCGGGCTTTGCCCTGGGTGTTGTAAGCGAAATCCCATAGCACCTTGGTTTTAAGGCCCAGGAGCTTGAAGGAGAGATCACCGGGAGCCGTAATGACCGCCAGATCGCGCGTGGCCGCCTGGGTGTAGACCGGCACGGTTTGCGATTGGGCTGAGTATTGGTATTGAGGCACGCCTCCCGTAAACGAGACGGTATTATTCGCAGCCCCCACATTCCCGGCGGTGTAGGTCAGGAAGCCGGGAGCCAGGGTGACTTTGATTCCCTTGGTAATCTTCGCCGATCCGACCAGTTGCGTCACAAAGAGCCAGGCATCGGTGTTGTAATCGGCGCCAAAGCTATCCTCGGCGTTGTCGGAAAAAACAAATTGCCCGGCGCGCAAATTCAGATCAAAGGGGCTTGAAGGTTTAGCCGCCGAATCGTCTTTACCCAGGGAGTTGAACAAGGCCAGGAGATCCACTTTTTCCACAAAGCCGTCCGGATTGATATCCGGCCCCCAGACCAAATCCGTCGTGTAGAACGGGTTGGGCTGCTTGCCGCCCACCAGCGTCAGCCAATCGTTACCCCAACCGATGAATGCCCGGCTGATGTAAATGTTGTAATTGCCGAAACCCGAGGCTCCGCTCGCCGAATCGCCCAAAGTCTGATTGCCGCTGTCGGAAGACTGCCCGGTCTGGAGTTGAACCCCGCCAAAGAAGCCCCCGGCCAGCTCAAAATCGCCATTTAACCGCAGACGGATGCGTTCGCGGCTGGTTTGGGTTCCATGTTGCGGGCTGCCCACGCCAACCGTCGCGGGATTGACGGCGCCTCGCACATAATGGCCCTTGCTGTCCACCAAGCGTGACCCTTTGGCATACACCAGGTTCTTGTTCTTGTCGAAAATGTCAGAACCGGTGACGGCATACCCTTTGGAATCCACAGCCCACGGGGTGGAGGTAAATTTGGTCGCTCCGTCGTTCTTGGAATAATAAGCGGTGCCGCCGCTGATCAAGGAAGCATCGGTCGTGCTAAAGAGATAATTACTCCCCGCGAGCGGCGTTTCGATCTGCGGATCTTTGTTGTCGGCCTGGTAACGCAGTCGGACGTCTCCATAGAGCTTGAGGCTGGTGACGGAGTTTGAGATTTGCAACTTGCCCGCGTTGGTGATGGCGTTTTCGCGAATAAGATCCGCGCGAACATCTTCGCCTTCCTGAGCGGTGAGGATTTTTTTGCGCACGAGCGCATCGACAAGCGCGCTGCTGTCTTGAGCGTGAACCTGGCCCGCGCTGAGAGCCAATGCGAGACCGAGGCTAAGGAGGTGTTGTTTTTTCATCTGGACTGGTTGTTTTGAAAGGTTGTTGGCACTCACCCCGGAATAAAACATAATCCCTATCGGGTTTGTGATGTTTTGTGTTTTATCCGGTTTTGTTTTTTTGGCAACAAAAAAATATCTTAATCTCGATTGACAAGGTGTAGATTTCCGGTATTCTCGGCCCCAATCCATCACTTAATCCTCTATGAATTCTTCACTTTCGCCCCAACCCCCATCCGCCAATGAATTACTGAAACTCGCGAGCCCCACGCTGGCCGGGACCATTCCCCAAGCCTTGGCCGATCCGCAAACGGACCGTTTTTCCGACGACGACAACCAGTTTTTGAAATTCCACGGCATCTATCAGGAGGACGACCGGGATTTGCGCAAAACCGGCAAAAAATACATCATGATGATCCGCGTCCGGGTGCCCGGAGGGGTGATCACCCCTGCACAATACCTGGAGCTCGACCGGCTTTCGGAACAATACGCCAACCGGACGTTGCGGATCACTTCCCGGCAGACGTTGCAATTTCACGGGGTTCTCAAATCGAATCTGGCGGTGACGATCCGGGAAATTAACGAGAGCCTGCTCACCACTCTCGCAACCTGCGGTGATGTCGTGCGCAACATCACCGTCTCCCCTTCCCCCGCCGAAGGGACCGTCGGCGCCCAGTTGCAGGCACAGGCGCACTCGCTTTCCGAGTTCTTCTCGCCGGTCACCCCGTCCTACCACGGCATCTGGCTGGACGGCAAGGAGCTCGACCTCAACGAAGATTTCGTCGATCCGATCTACGGCAAGACTTACTTGCCGCGCAAATTCAAGATCGGGTTCGCCATCCCCCCGGTCAACGACACCGATGTGTTCACGAACGATGTCGGGCTGATCGCCATCGTTGAAGACGGGCAGGTCGTCGGATTTAATTTCGCGGTCGGGGGCGGGATGGGCCGCAGCCACAATAACGAAGCGACCTTTGCCCGACTGGCGGACGTGGTCGGCTTCATCACACCGGAGCAGGTGGAGCAGGCGATCCTCGCAACCGTCACAATCCACCGCGATTTTGGAGATCGCACCAACCGCAAGCATGCCCGGCTCAAATACGTCATAGCCGAACGGGGGGTGGACTGGTTCCGCGAGGAACTGGAGCGCCGCTCGGGCATCAAGGTTTTACCAGCCCGGCCCGCCGAGTTCACCCGCCAGGGAGATCCGTTTGGCTGGCAGGTTCAGCCGGATGGCCAGCGCTTCCTTGGCCTGTTCATCGAAACCGGCCGCATCAAAGATACCGCGACGCGCCAGATCAAGACCGCGCTGCGCCTCATCGTGGAGCAGTTTGCGCCGGAAGTCCGGTTCACCCCGGGCAACAATCTCATTTTCGCCAATATTGCGCCCGAAAACGTCGCGGCAATCACGGCGATCCTCAAGGAACACGGCGTTGCGCTGCCGGAGCAAATCTCCGCCGTGCGCCGGGCCTCAACGGCGTGCGTTTCGCTGCCGACCTGCGCGCTGGCCTTGGCCGAAAGCGAACGCGTTTTCCCGGCCCTGCTCACCGAAATCGAATGCGCGCTGGCCGAAACCGGCTTGGCGAATACGCCGATCGTCACCCGTATCTCCGGCTGCCCCAACGGTTGCTCCCGGCCGTATGTTGCGGAAATCGGGCTCGTCGGCAAAGCCCCGGGCAAATACCAGCTTTACCTGGGGGCAAACCCGCAAGGAACCCGCTTGGGACGGGTCTGGAAAGAAGTGATCAAGCTCGAGGAAGTCGCCGGCGAATTGAAGCCGCTCTTTGCCCGCTACGCCGCGGAACGGCTGGACGGGGAACCGTTTGGCGACTGGGTCGCACGTATCCTGTGGAACGAACAACCAACTCTTGAATCCAAATGAATCCTGATCAACTTGCTCAAGCCAACGCCGAGTTGCGTTCCAAAACGCCGCTCGAAATCACCCAATGGGCTCTGGCCCAAGCGGGAGGGCGCGCCGTTGTCTCGACCAATTTTCGCCCCTACGAAGCAGCCATTTTGCACGTCGCCACTCAAGCCGAGCCGCAGATTCCGGTGCTCTGGGTCGATCACGGATTTAACCGCCCCGCGACCTACCGCCATGCGGAGCTGTTACGCAAGCGGCTGGGATTAAATCTCAAGCCGTATCTCCCCAAAGTGAGCGCCGCCCATTACGAGGCGATCCACGGTACGTTGCCGAGTCTCTGCCACGAAGAGCAGCTCAAGGAGTTCAGCGCCCTCGTGAAACTGGAACCGTTCCAGCGCGGGATGCGGGAACTGGCTCCGGCCGTCTGGATCACCGCGCTTCGCAAGGTGCAAAACCCGAACCGGGCCGGGCTGGACATCGTCTCGCTCGATTCGAATTTCAACACGCTCAAAGTCAGCCCCTTTTTCTACTTCACCGATGTCGAGATGGAGAGCTACCTGGCCGAACACGATTTGCCCAACGAATGGGACTATTTCGATCCGGCCAAAGCCGACGAGAAGCGAGAGTGCGGCTTGCATGCGGCCTGGGGCGGCGCGGCGGTCCAAGGAACCTTTTAACCAGACGTTTTTTAATGCACAGCTACCACATCGACCACCTTCAATTCCTGGAAACCGAAGCCATTTATGTGATGCGCGAAGTGGCGGCGGAATTCGAGCGGCCCGCGCTGCTTTTTTCCGGCGGCAAAGACTCCATCTGTTTGCTGCGGCTGGCGGAGAAAGCGTTCCGCCCCTCCAATATTCCGATGCCGTTCCTGAACATTGACACCGGGCATCATTTCCCGGAGTTAAACACGTTCCGCGATCAACGCGCCAAGGAACTCGGGGCCAAACTGATCGTTCGCACCGTCGAGGAAGCAATCGCCAAAGGGATTGCCGTTCCCGCACCGGGCGAAGTGAGCCGCAACCGGCTCCAAATCCCCACGCTGCTCGCCGCGATCGACGAATTCCAGTTTGACTGCTGCATCGGCGGCGCGCGGCGTGACGAAGAGAAGGCCCGCGCCAAGGAACGGTTCTTTAGCTTTCGCGACGGGTTCGGCCAGTGGGACCCAAAAAACCAGCGCCCGGAAATCTGGAATCTTTACAACACCCGCATCAATCCCGGCGAGAGCATGCGCGCTTTTCCGTTGAGCAACTGGACGGAGATGGACGTCTGGGAATACATCCGCAAAGAGCGGCTGGAAGTCCCCAGCATCTACTTCAGCCACACCCGCTGCTGCGTGCGCCGCCATGGCCAATGGCTGCCGGTCAATACGCTGGTCCCGCCAAAGCCGGGGGAGCTGGTACAGGAAATGGTGGTCCGCGTCCGCACCATCGGCGACATCATCAGCACCGGCTGCGTCGAGTCGCCCGCCTCCACCGTGGATGATATTCTCACCGAAATTGCCGCAGCACGCGTGACTGAACGCGGTTCGCGCGCCGACGATAAGTCGTCCGAAGCCGCCATGGAGGACCGCAAAAAAGCCGGATATTTCTAAGACTTATCCGCAGATTTCGCAGATTACCGCAGATTTTAAAAAATAGATTCTCACCATGTCCCTTTCCGCACCTCATCCCGTCGATCTTCTGCGCCTGAACACTTGTGGCAGTGTCGATGACGGCAAATCCACCCTCATCGGACGCCTTCTGTACGACTCCAAGTCGCTCATGGAAGACCAGATTGAAGCGTTGGAACGCTCAGCCGATATCACCGGCGGCGGCCAGATCAACCTCGCCAATCTCACCGACGGCTTGCGGGCCGAACGGGAGCAAGGGATCACGATCGACGTAGCCTACCGCTACTTCGCCACGCCCCGCCGCAAATTCATCATTGCCGATACGCCCGGCCATATTCAATACACGCGCAACATGGTCACGGGAGCCTCCACTTCCAACCTCTCCATCGTGCTCGTGGACGCCCGCCTTGGCGTCATCGAACAAAGCCGCCGCCATACCTGCATCGCCTCGCTCCTGCGCATCCCGCACCTCGTGGTGGCGGTCAATAAAATGGACCTCGTGGACTGGAGCGAAGAACGCTTTTTGGAGATCCGCGACCAATTTGAAGAATTCCTGCCGCGCCTGGACATGAAGGATGTGAAATTCATCCCGATCAGCGCGCTCGACGGGGATAACGTCGTGACCCCCTCGGCCCGCATGCCGTGGTTTGGAGGCCCGACCCTCCTCGAACACCTCGAAACCGTCCACATCGGCAGCGACCGCACCCTGGACGGCTTCCGCCTCCCGGTTCAATGGGTCAATCGGCCCGCCAACCCGACCGACCCGCAGTTGCACGACTTCCGCGGGTTCAGCGGCCAGATCGCAGGGGGGATCGCCCGCGTGGGCAAAAAAGTGATCCTCCTTCCAAGCCGCCTGTGCAGCACGATCAAGGAAATCCACACTTCCGAAGGCCCGGCGGACGAAGCGTTCAGCCCGGAATCGGTGACGCTCGTTTTGGAGGACGACATCGACATCAGCCGGGGCGATCTGATTGCCGGGTTAAACACCCCTCCCGGCTCCAGCACCGAGCTTCAGGCCAATATCTGCTGGATGCACCCGCGTCCGCTCCAAACGGGCCGCAAATACCTTCTCAAGCACACCACCCAGACCGTCCAGGCGATTGTGACCTCGATCGAGCACAAGCTCAACTTCACCGATCTGGGGGCGGAATCGACGCCCGCGGAACTGGGCCTCAATGATATCGGGGAGATCCGGCTCAAGACCTCGAAGCCGCTTCATTTCGACGGGTACGCAACCAACCGGCTCACCGGGTCATTTATCCTGATTGAGCAAGGCACCAACGCCACGGCGGGAGCCGGGATGCTCTTTGCCCCCACCCAGTTGGTGAAACCGGAATACGCCGATTTCGCGATTTGAAGCGGCGATAGGCCGGGCAGGCGGTTTCTGGAGGGAAGGGTTTTTCCTCATGCAGGAGTCAGCTTTAATCCATGGCGACAAGCTGCACAGAAATGCGAGGGTTAATGGGAGGTGCAACATGATTTTGGGCATTCCCAAAGAAATCAAAGAGCAAGAGCACCGGGTGGCATTGCTCCCAGCCGGGGCATACCAACTGACCAAACATCATCACCGCGTACTGGTCGAAAGAAATGCCGGAGCCGGGATCGGCTATGGCGATGACGATTATGTTCGTTCCGGAGCCGAGATCGTGGAGAGCCCGGAGGAGTTGTATGCGGCGGCCGATCTCATCGCCAAAGTCAAAGAACCTCTCCCCTCGGAATACCCGCTCTTGCGACCGGGACAAATCCTTTTCACCTATCTTCATCTGGCGGCAAACCGCACGCTGACGGAGGCGCTTGTCGCTTCCGGCGCGACCTGCATCGCCTATGAATCGGTCGGGTTCAATCATCGCCTGCCGCTCTTGGAGCCGATGAGCGAGATTGCGGGCCGGATGTCCGTCCTCGTGGGAGGGAACCTCCTGGCCAAAAACTTCGGCGGCAGCGGGGTTTTGCTGGGCGGAGTTCCGGGCGTGCTGCCGGGGCGTGTCGTCGTTCTCGGCGGTGGCACGGCCGGGATCAATGCGGCCCGGATGGCTTCCGGCTTGGGGGCCGAAGTGCTGATCCTCGAAGTCGATTTGGAGCGGATGCGTTTTCTCGATCTGGCCGTGGCCGCCTCGACCGTCTACTCCAGTGAATCGAGCCTCACCGAGGTTTTGCCGGGCACCGATCTCCTCATCGGTGCCGTGCTGGTGCCGGGAGCCAAAGCGCCGAAGCTGGTGCATCGCTCCATGCTGCGGCTCATGAAACAGGGCAGCGTTTTCGTGGACATTGCCATTGACCAGGGAGGCTGTGCGGAAACGTCGCGCCCGACCACCCTGCTTGATCCGGTCTACGAAGAGGAAGGCGTCCTCCATTATTGTGTCGCGAACATGCCCGGCGCTTACGCCCGCACCGCGACCCTGGCGCTAACCAACGCCACGTTCCCGTATTTGGAAAGCCTCGCCGATCTCGGCCTGGAGGGAGCTTGCCGCAAGCGCCCTGCGCTGGCTTGCGGCGTCACCGTCTGGAAGAAAAAGCTCACCCACAAAGCGGTGGCCGAGGCCCACGGGATGACCGCGGAACCGTATTAGCCTCTGCGTCCATTTGCGCAATCTGCGGCCCCCCTCTTATTCGGGATGCTCAAACTCAAACGCAATCTTCGCGTTGATTCGATACTGCGTGATTTTCCCGTTTTCCACGGCCGCTTCAAACTCCTTGATGTAAATGGAACGGATATTCCGCACTGTTTTTGAGGCCTCCGTAACGGCATTTTGGGCGGCATCTTCCCAGCTTTTTTCGGATTGGGTGAGCAGTTCGATCACTTTGACAATTTTGGCCATATATTCTCCTTGGTGATGATTCGACTGCCGCCGTTTTGACGGCCCCTGCAAAATGCGCCACTTCGGGCCAAGGCGGTTCGGGGCGCATCCGCCGAACGCCAAGGTTTATAGAGGTTACTCTCGCGGGCGAGCCCTAAGCTGAATCGACATTCAAAAGCCGCCGCAACCCGGAGGGTTGTCAGCGAATAGCCGGTGGTTGAGCGTTAGCGACACCACCGGATGAGGTGTTGGAAAGAATTCACCCCAAAGGGGTGGCAGAAAACAAGGCGATGATCTCTGCCACCCCTTTTGGGGTGAGGCGCGGTCTTGCATTGAACCGGTGGTG
>CAIZLD010000005.1 GCA_903933715.1 uncultured Spartobacteria bacterium | reverse complement strand
TGCGGTAACAAAACGGCGCGCGGTTCTGCCGCATGGCAAGCCCTCGCCTCTTTTGCCGCAACCTGTAATCAACGATCCTCCGAT
This sequence comes from uncultured Spartobacteria bacterium, assembly GCA_903933715.1. GTDB lineage: Bacteria > Verrucomicrobiota > Verrucomicrobiia > Chthoniobacterales > Chthoniobacteraceae > UBA695. Next base: position 57,079 of record CAIZLD010000005.1, on the reverse strand, counting down.
TTAACCGCATTCCTCGCTCCGTTCCTTACCCTCAGCCCTGCGGGCTAAACAGGAACCCGGCTTTAGCCGGTGGTGCGCTCTTGGAGAAGCTCTTGAGCCGGCTTCAGCCGGGCTTCTCTTGTGAAATGGAAAAGCCCGGCTGAAGCCGGCTGGGGCACGGAGCCCATCAAAACCACCGGCTGAAGCCGGTGGCAAAGCGGAGTTGCCGGCTAAAGCCCGGCATATGAAAACTTTTACGGTCTCTTTTCTGCAAGGGCAAGTTGCACTTCGCAAACGGGCCATCAATACGCAAACGGGCCATCAATAACAGACGCATTATTCAGCTTCAGCGCGTGCGAAGTGCAACTTCGCCAGAGGGTGCGTTCCCAAGTAAAACTTGGGAACGAGAGGAGCGATAGCAATCCTCTTCTTTGCGCCTTTGCGTCTTTGCGAGAAATTTTCTTCTTTACGCCTTCCCGGTTTCCACGGTCGGGATGAGGTGCATGCTTTTGAGAGTTTCCGGGTCTTTGTGGTAACGCTTGATCCCGCTTTCGCCCAAGGCGGTGGCGGGGACGTTGGTGACAAATTCCGCGAAGCTCCGCTCCACCCCTTCGCGCTGGAGAACCTGCCCTTTTTTGGTGGCCCAGAACTCTTCCTGGATATTCGCCAATGCCCGCACCGCTTCATCGGGTCCGAGATTTTCGCGCCGGGCCAGCAACCAGACCAGCTCGGGGTCTTCAGGTAACGAGACCGGGAACGGGACGTAAGGGGCTTCCACTTCCTCTTCCTCGGTGCCGGGGGCGACGACCTTGACCAGCGTGTTCACGATGTGATCGGGGAGGGCGATTTCCACCGCGACGGCCGTTCCGTCTTCCTGAGGGGTGACGACCACGTTTTCCTGCCCGAAGTTCCCGGCCAACTGGCTCTGGAACTCGGCCACGGTGGCCGGTTCGGCATCCGGGAGCGACCCTTTTTCGCAGAATTTCTCGAAGGAATCGAGGCTGTTAAAAAGCCGCACTTCATTGAGTACTTGCTCGTAAATGGCGTTGGCGAGATGGGGGTCCGTCACGGTTTTAGGCAGGACGCGCTGGAGGACGGCTAGAAAACGGGCTTCTTCGAGTTTTTTGGATTTCATTGCGGAAAATTTTTGGCGGGGGATTGGTTTAATGCGTCCGGGCGATTTCGGCAATGGACAAAAATTTGCCCCGTGGACATTTGGCGTCTTCGCTTGCGCCCGGAGCGGTTTTGAACGAGACTCCCGCTTCTTTTTTCGACTTTATCCATGCAAGCTGAAATTTCCAGGCGGCGCACCTTTGCCATCATTTCCCATCCCGACGCGGGCAAGACGACTCTCACCGAGAAGCTTCTTCTCTACGGCGGGGCGGTGCAGCTTGCGGGGTCGGTGACGAATCGCAAAAACCAGCGGGCGGCCACTTCGGACTGGATGGAACTGGAGCGCAAGCGCGGCATTTCGGTCAGTTCCACAGTGCTGCAATTTGACTACAACGGCTACCGGGTGAACCTCCTGGATACCCCCGGCCACAAAGATTTCTCCGAGGACACTTACCGGGTGCTGACTGCTGTGGATGCCGTGGTGATGGTCATCGACGCCGGTAAAGGGATTGAAACCCAGACCCGCAAACTATTTGAGGTCTGCCGCCGTCGCGGCGTCCCCATTTTCACCTTTATGAATAAGGTGGACCGCCCGACGCGCGATCCGCTGGCGCTCGTGGATGAACTCGAAAGCGTGCTGGGCATCGGCGCTTACCCGGTCAACTGGCCGCTCGGGACCGGCTTTGGGTTCAAGGGGGTCTATGATCGCCAAACCAGGGAACTCCATCTTTTTGAGCGGACCCGGATGGGGGCGTATCGCGCCCCGGTGACGGTGACGAGTCTGGACGAGCCGTTTGTGCGGGAGCAAGTCGATGAAGGGGATTACGCCCGCTTTGTGGAGGAACTGGAGATGCTCGAACTCGCGGGCAAGGAATATTCGCCCGGGCAAGTGCTCTCCGGGGAACTGACTCCGGTGTTCTTCGGCAGCGCCATGAACAACTTCGGCGTCCAGTTGTTGCTCGACTCCTTTCTGCAAAAATCGTCCCCGCCCACCCCGCGCCGCTCGGAGGAAGGGATCGTGCAGCCTCACGATCCGGGCTTCTCCGGCTTTGTTTTCAAAATCCAGGCCAACATGGACCCGAAACACCGGGACCGGATTGCGTTCGTGCGGGTTTGCTCGGGGAAATTCCAGCGCGACATGACCGTTACGCACGCGCAGACCGGCAAGAAAGTGCGGCTATCAAGTTCGCACAAACTATTTGGGCAAGAACGCGAGACCGTGGACGAAGCGTTTGCGGGCGATATCGTCGGGATGGTCGGCCATTCCGAATTTGGGATCGGCGACACGCTCACCGAGGCCGGTGGGGTGAAGTTTAATGAAATCCCGAGATTCGCGCCGGAATGTTTCGCTTACCTGCAAAACCCGAACCCCGGCAAATACAAACAGTTCCGGCAGGGGCTGGAGCAGCTTTTGCAGGAAGGGGTCATCCAGGTGTTTTACCTGCGCGATTCGGATCAGAAAATTCCGTTGCTGGCTGCCGTGGGGCCGCTGCAATTTGAGGTGGTGCAATACCGGCTCGAAAGCGAATACGGGGCGTCGTCGCGGCTCGAATCGGTCCCGTGGGAGATCGTGAAATGGCTTAAGGCGGGGATGACTCCGGCGCAAACCAAAGAACTCAAATTGCCGACCGGTTGCCGCGTCGCCTACGACGCCGATGAGGAACCGGTGGTCTTATTCCCGAGTTCCTGGACTCAGAATTACTTTATCCAGCAGAATCCGGGAGTGGAACTGTTCGACCTTTCCGCCGATTCCAAAGGATAGTTAAAACAGGTCTTCCTCAACCACGCTGGTCTGGGCGCGTGAACCCAGGAGCCGGGCTTGGGCCGTAACCGCCTGCGGACTCTCGTCAAACCGGTAGCCGTGGCAGTTGGGGCAGGTGGCAACCCGGGCCGCGACAATGGAATCACACCCTTCGCACACCTTGAAATCGGTGGGTCTGGCGATGATTTTCTCGGCTTTTCGGGCGCGATCTGCGAGGTGATTCTCTTCTGTCATTCACCTCAAAATCCTAGCGAACCGGGGTAAAAGCAAGCGCGATTATAAGGCGCGCCTAATCAACGTTGAGGTCCAGGACCCCGTTGGAAGCGCGGATCGCGATCTTGTCGCTTCCGTCGGCATGCGGCGCGGTTTCGCACTTGCCCCCGGCGGCTTCCACCAGCAGTTGTCCGGCGGCGATATCCCAAAGGCTGACGCTCGACTCGATATAGGCATCGAGCCGGCCGCTGGCAACATAAGCGAGGTCGAGCGCGGCGCTCCCCATGAGCCGGCATTTGCGGGCGCGATAGACCATTTTTTCGAAAAGCGGCAGCCCGGCGTCGATGGTCGATTTGGCTTTGGCGAAACCGACCGAAAGAACGGAATCCGAGAGCTTTGTGCGCGAACTCACCCTGCACGGTTTGCCATTGAGAAGTGGGGTGCACCCCTCCATCACCTCCCAAAGCTCGTTGCGCATCGGGTCCAAAATGATGCCCAGGACCACTTTGCCTTCCTTGCGCAGGGCAATGGAGATGCAGAAGTGCGGAATCCCGTAAAAATAGTTCACTGTCCCGTCAATCGGATCGACGATCCATTGAAAGGGGCTCTCGGGATTTCCCGCAATCCCTTCCTCACCATAGATGGCGTGATCGGGGAAGCGGTGAAGAATGATCCCGGTGATCAGCTCCTGCGAACGCACGTCGAGTTCGAGCTTGATGTCGTGCGCTTCAAACGTGTTGACGTCGGGGGTCTTGCCAAAGTTATCCCGCAGGAGGACGCTGGCCGCACGCGCGGCTTCAATGGCGGTTTTGAGATAATTGATCATGGTTGTAGGGGGGTAGGAGTGGGTATTTTGAACTGTAACAAGGATCTCTTATTTTTGGCGAGTCGATAACGAAAATTTTTTTGGCCAATCGATTTTTTGAGTATGATTTAATATTTGAGCTACGATTTTTCAATTCTTCAACAGCTCCCAAAGGGTGGTTTCCCCTTTTTTTCCAAGCTCGACCGGGCGATAGTTCCTCTGTAGCTTTTGCTCTTTCATGCATCCAAAAAGTCTCCTTTTGAGAATGGCCGAACGGCTCGTGCGGCTCGTTTACCGGCTCCACGTCAGTGGAATTGAAAACGTGCCCCCGGGAGGGTGCCTTTTGCTGCCCAATCATGTCACCTGGGTGGATGCCATTCTCTTGCAAGCCGCCTGCCCCCGGCGGTTGCGGTTCCTGGTTTACGAGTCGATCTACCGGCATCCTTTTCTCAACCCGATGTTCCGGCTGCTGCGGGCCATTCCCATCAGCTCGCGGAAAGCCAAGGACGCCCTGCGCGAGGCTTCCGGATTCATCCGGGCCGGTGAAATCGTCTGTATTTTTCCCGAAGGGGAGCTTTCCCGCACCGGCATGCTCTTGCGGCTGCGCCGGGGTTATGAATTGATCGCCCACGCCACCGAATGCCCGGTGGTCCCGGTCTGGCTCGATCAACTTTGGGGTTCGATCTTTTCATTCCAGTGCGGCCGTTATTTCAAGAAATTCCCGAAACGCCTCCCTTACCCGGTGACGGTCCTTTTCGGGAAGCCGATGGCTCACGACCATGCCCATATTGGGCTCGTTCGCCAACAGATGCTGGAATTGGGGGAGGAGGCGTACCAGCAGCGGCCTTTGTTTAAAAGCCACCTGGCCAAGGCTTGCGTGCGCGGGCTCAAACACCATCAATTTGAAACCGTCCTCATCGACGGCACGGATGAATCCCGAATGAGCCGGGGGCTGGTTCTTGCGGCTGCCATTGTGTTGGCCCGGCGTCTTCGTGGCCAATGCCCCCAAAAACGAATTGGCGTGATGCTGCCTCCCGGACGCGGTGCCGTGATCGCAAACCTCGCGATCTTATTGACGGACAAAGTCCCGGTGAACTTAAACTTCACGGCCGGGCCATCCGCCGTCGGCAGCGCGATCCGCACGGCAGGCCTCCACGATCTCGTAACGGCCGGGCCGGTCTTGAAAAAATTTTGCGATCTCCCGACGCCTCCGAATTTGCTGTTGCTGGACGAGATCATGCCCCGGCTCAAGCCGTCCATTCTGTTGTGGCGGGCTATTGTCGCCGTGATGCCCTGGTGGGGGCTGGTGGAGTTGTTGCGCATCCCTTCGGTCGGCGATCACGCCGAGGCGGTCGTACTTTTTACCAGCGGGTCGTCCGGGGAACCGAAAGGGGTTGTTTTGAGCCACCGCAATTTGTTGGCCAACGTCTCCCAGTTTGGCGAACTCCTCAACCCCTCCAAGCGGGACGGCCTGCTTGCCTCGCTGCCGTTTTTCCACTCGTTTGGCTGCACCGTGACCCTCTGGTATCCTTTGATCGAGCGGCTGCGGATGGTGACCTACCCTAACCCGCTCGATGCCGAAAAAAATGCGGAGCTGATCGAGAAACACAAAATCACGTTCCTGCTGGCGACCCCCACTTTCCTGCGCGTTTACCTGCGCAAAGCCCGGCGGGAACAGTTGGCGTCGGTGCGGCTCGTCATTACCGGTGCGGAGAAACTCCCCCGGGACGTCGCCAATGCGTTCCACGAAAAATTCGGCAAGGAAGTAATGGAAGGGTACGGGTTGACCGAGACTTCTCCCGTGGTCGGCGTGAATCTTCCCGAGCCGGAGAAACACCGCCCCGATGACGAAGTCCAGCCGTCTTCGCGGCCCGGCTCCATCGGCAAAATGGCCCCCGGCATCGCGGCCCAGATTCGCGATCCAGAAACCGGCCGGGTTCTCTCGCTCCATGCCACGGGGATGCTCTGGCTCAAGGGGGCCAATATTTTTGAGGGGTATCTCAACGAGCCGGAGCTGACCGCCGAAGTTCTCCAGGACGGGTGGTTCAAAACCGGCGATCTTGGACGGTTTGACGAAGACGGGTTTCTCTACATCGAAGGGCGCGTTTCCCGCTTCTCGAAAATCGGCGGAGAAATGGTCCCCCACGAGTCGCTTGAAGTCAAAATCCTCGAAGCGTTGGGCGGCGGCCAGGAAGATACCCGTTCGGTCTGCATCGTCGGGGTTCCCGACCGTTCCAAAGGTGAGGCGGTGGTTCTCTTGAGCACACAGGAGATCGACCTGGCCGACTTGCGTTCCAAATTGCTCGCCGTCGGAGTTCCCCCGCTTTGGATTCCGAAAGTCGTGAAGCGGGTTCCTGCCATCCCGATTCAATCCAGCGGCAAACTCGACCTCCAAGCCTGTAAAAAAGCCGCTCTCGACCTCGTTTAGGGGGTTCGCGAATTTGGAATACAGGAGAGGAGTCCTCAGGATTTTCGCAGATTGTTTTGCTTTGATCGGCGTTCATCGCCTTTGAATCAGCGCCGCTGCTTGCGGTGACCTCGTTTTGGACAGATATTAATCAAATATCTCCTATGAAACGCGTTCTTGGCATTGAAGGGGGAGGAACTAAAACCGAATGGGTTTTAGTGGATGAGTCGGGCCGCCGGATCAATAGCGGAGTGCTTCCCGCGGCCAATTTGCGGCTGGTTCGCGACGAAACCCTTGAGGAAATGTTCCGGGTTTTACCCGCCGACGCAACCCATGTCGGGGTCTTTCTTGCGGGGTGTGTCAATGCCGCGGACCGCAGCCGCCTTCAAGCTTTTGTGAGCCGGGCCTGGCCCACCGCATCGACCCGGGTGGGCAGCGACCGGGAATCCGGTTTTGCCGCCGCTTTCGGAGCGGGAGACGGGGTGGCCGTGATTGCGGGGACCGGCTCGGCCATTTCGGGCCGCCGTGCGGGGCATTACGAAAAAGCGGGCGGCTGGGGCCAGCTTCTGGGGGACATCGGCAGCGGCTATCACTTGGCTGTGGAAGCGCTCCGGCATGTGCTATGGACCTACGATTTGACGCGGCGCATCACGCGTCCCGGCGAGAGAATCCTGGCGGCACTGGCGCTCAATCAACTTGAAGAATTGGTCAATTGGGCGGCTGAGGCGGATAAAATGGCCGTTGCCAAACTCGCCCCGGTCGTTTTCGACGCGGCACGGCGAGGGGATGCGGAAATGGCGGCAATCCTCGATTTCGGAGCTGGTGCGCTGGCCGATGGAGCGTGCGCCACGTTGCGGCGGCTTGGGTTCGAGCAAGCCCCCGAAATCAAGCTTCAAGGCGGCCTTTTTTTGAATCACCCGGAATACATCGAGCGGTTCCGGAAACGCGTTGAGGCGGTTTATCCGGGAGCCCGGATCAGTCTTTGCACGGAGTCGGGCGCGGCGGGCTCTGCCTGGCTGGCGGCGCAAGAGGTGCCGTTGGCGCCGCCGGTTCAACCGGAGGTCGATCTGAGCGAGCTCTCCACTGCGATGACTGAAGCGGTCAACCCTCGTTCAACGGGACTCGACGCCATGTCCACTCCGCAAATCGTCGATCTTTTTATCAGCGAGGAAACGTGCGTCAACGAGGCGCTTTTGGCCGCCCGTATGCGGCTCGTCGCCGCGATTGAGCTGACCTCAGATGCTTTGCGGCAGGGGGGACGCCTTTTTTATGTCGGGGCGGGGACCAGTGGGCGATTGGGCGTGCTTGACGCGAGCGAAATTCCGCCCACTTTCGGGGCCGATCCGCAGTTGGTTCAAGCCCTCATGGCTGGCGGCCCGGGGGCGCTCTACCGGTCGGCGGAGGGAGCCGAAGACCAGCCGGAGGCCGGGGCAATGGCCGTGAGCGAGCGCGGGGTGCGGAGCGGCGATGTGGTTTGCGGAATCACCGCGAGTGGCCGGACGCCGTTTGTGATGGGAGCGCTGTGCCAGGCGCGAAAGAACGGAGCCCGCACGATTTTACTGACCTGCAATCCGGCTCGCCGGGTTTGCGGGACACCGTGGGATGTCGAGATCGATCTCGCCACGGGGCCGGAGCTGCTTGCAGGCTCCACCCGGTTAAAGGCAGGCACCGCGACCAAATGCGCGCTTAACATCCTTTCCACCAGCGTGATGGTGCGGCTGGGGAGAGTGCATGGGAATCTGATGGCCGGAGTGGTTGTGAGCAACGCCAAGCTCCGCGACCGGGCGACGCGGCTTGTTGCCGCATTGCTGGGATTGTCGCGCGCCGAAGCGGAGGCGGCCCTCGAAAGCCACGGCTGGGACGTGCGCCAATGTTTGCCGCCATCGTAGGATACTGTTCACGAATAACTCTGAAATTTGTTTCTCGCAAAGGCGCAAAGAAGAGTGTGCCGTCTTTGCCTTTCCTTTGCGACTTTGCGTCTTTGCGAGAGAATAAAAAACTGCGGACACGGACATCATTCGTGAACACATCCTAACCCTGCCACCCGGAGAGGGTCACCTCGCCGCCAGAGACGACGCGGGTCGAGCCATCGTCGCGGCGGACTCTCAAGCCGCCGTCCGGCTCCAGCGCTTCCGCACAAGCTTCTTCGGTCGAGAGCGGGTCGTGAATCGTGATCCGGCGTCCCATCAGGATGCTCCGCGCTTGAGCTTCGGCCACGATCCGCTCGAAACCGTGCTGCACTGCCGGGTAAAGCGCGTCCAATTCGCGCAAGAGCGTGGCGGCTACGGCGTGGCGGTCCAAAAGGGCGGCGCCCGGTCCCGCCATTTCCCGCAGCGAGGTCGCCTTGAGACGCAGTTCCGGCGGAAATTCATCGATGGTTTGGTTCACATTCACGCCGATGCCGATGACGGCATAGCCGTCGGGACCGGCCACGCTTTCGCACAAAATGCCAACCCCTTTTTTGCCAGAAAGATGGATATCGTTGGGCCACTTGATCGAGGCCCGGCAGCCGGGTTGCGCCGCTTCCAAACCTCTGGCGACCGCCACCGCCGCCCAGGTGGTCAGGCGGGACCAGTGCGCCTGCTCCCATTGGGGGCGTAACAGCATCGAAAACCAGAGCCCTTGATGCGCCGCCGATTCCCAAACGCGACCCAATCGCCCGCGCCCGGCGGTTTGCCGCTCTGCAAAAATGACGAGCCCTTCCGCAGCCCCGGCGCGCCCGTGCTGGGCTGCTGCGTCATTGGTCGATCCGGTCTCTTCCAATACGACGATCTCACGGCCAATCCGCCGGTTGCCGGATAATAGATTGCCCAGAGTCACAGGGCTGAGGGAAAGGGTGGAGAGCAAGGTTTTGCCTTTGGTTGAAAGTGAACGCTGGATGCGTCGATCCAAAAAATATAACGCCCAGGGTGGCATTCTTTGAAGAATAAAGATTGAACCGCGAAGACCGGGCATTAAGATCAGCCTTCACTTTCGCCCCCCTGTGGATGCGTTGGTTTTGGTGATGGCCTTCCTGTAAAGTTATTGTGAAAATCCTCCACATTATCCATTCCGCAAACCCCGCTCATGGCGGCCCGATTGAAGGGATCAAACAATTGGTTTCGGTGAAATTGAAAATGGGGATCACCGTGGAGCTCGTCTGTCTCGACCCGCCGGACGCACCGTGGCTGGTCGATTTCCCAATCAAGGTTTATCCGCTTGGCCCTTCTTATTCGAGCTACGGATATTGTCCCCGGTTGGCCCCTTGGCTGAAAGCCCATTGCCGGGACTACGCTTTCATTATTATAAACGGGATTTGGCAATATCACAGTTTTTCGACCTGGCGGGCCGTGCGCCGCGCGGGAGTCCCGTATTTTGTGTTTACCCACGGAATGCTCGACCCGTGGTTCAAGCGGCACTATCCGCTTAAACATCTCAAGAAATGGCTTTATTGGCCCTGGGCTGAATACCGTGTCTTGAGAGATGCAGATAAAGTGTTGTTCACATGTCAGGAAGAGCAGATTCAGGCGCGGCGCTCCTTCTGGCTTTACCGCTGTAACGAAGCTGTCGTGAGCTACGGCACTGCTGGATGGAGTGGAGATGCCGGGCATCAGAAAAAGCTCTTTTTTGAGCAGTTCCCGGATCTCAACGGCAAGCGGATCATTTTGTTTTTGGGCCGGGTCCACGAGAAAAAAGGGTGCGATTTGATGATAAACGCCTTCCATCGATTGCTTGAGGAAAAATCCGATCCGTCACTGCACCTGGTCATTGCGGGGCCGGATGAAAGCGCCTACGCTTTATGGCTTAAGAAATTGGTCCATTCCTATGGCCTGGAAAGCCGCGTCACCTGGACCGGAATGATCGGAGGCGATCTCAAATGGGGGGCGTTTCAATCGGCCGAAGTGTTCATCCTCTCCTCGCATCAGGAAAATTTCGGCATCTCTGTTGCGGAGTCCCTTTCCGCCTCTCTGCCGGTCTTGATCACCAATAAAGTGAATATCTGGCGCGAAATCGAAAAGGATGACGCCGGGTTGGTGGAAAATGACGATAGTGAGGGAGCTTACGCCTTGCTCAATCGTTGGATGTCTCTCAACCCATCCGGGAAAGAAGCGATGCGCTGCAATGCCCGCCGGTGTTTTGTCGAGAATTTCGAGATTCAAAAAGCGGCCCAAAGCCTGCTTGGTGTCTATGACGGGGCGCTCTATGCCAAAACCGGGGGGCATTTGGAATATTAGTTCACCGGAGATGTCGCTGGTCAGCATCATCATTCCCGCGTTTCAGGCGGCCCGGTTCATTGAACGGGCCTTGGAAAGTGTGCGAGAGCAAACCCACATCGAATGGGAGGTCATCGTTATTGAGGACGGTTCTGACGATGGGACCGCAAATCTCGTTCGCGAATTTGCATCGCTGGTTTCACAACCGGTTCGCTACGAGAACAACGAGGCCAATCTGGGGGTCTCGACCAGTCGCAATCGCGCGCTTTCTTTGGCCAGGGGTGATTTTATCGCCTTTCTCGATGCCGATGATTGGTGGACTCCCCAGCATCTCGCGACGGGGCTTGCGACTTTGAGAAGCGGCGCGGATATTTGCTGTTCCGGCTTTTTCCTTTACGAAGAGCCGTCCGGGGAGGTGAGCGGAAAGCTCATCCCGGAACGGTCCCTTTTCAAAGATCCGCTGGTGAGCCTGTTCAAAAGCAACTTTATCCAAACCTCCAGTCTCGTGATCTTGCGCAAAGAGGTCGCCCAAAGCTGCGGCGGGTTTGATTCCAATTTGAAAATCGGCGAGGATTGCGACTACTGGATGGCCATTTTGTCGCGCGGCTACCGGCTGGCCTGCACGGAGCAGGTCACTTGCTACTACACCAAGCATGCGACCAGCGCGATGTCCAAGAGCGTCATCGTCGCCGAGCACGGGGTGAAGTTTTGCCGCAAGCATTTGCGCAGCGAATTTTTGCCGGAATCGCTTCGGATAAGCGGTTATGCCAAGAGCCTATGGATTTACGGGCGATTGATCCAGCGCCAGGATCCGCACCTTGCGCTTTCGCTGTTTTGGGAAGCGTGGCAGATGCGGCCGCTGAATTTTATTTACAGCGCCTATGCGTTGCGGGCATGGGTGATTTCCCTTCCTCAACCGAGCTGATCGACATCGCGGGCCGACTTATTTTTACCTTGGAATAGAACGGTTTTGGACAAGAATGTCGCGCAACCCCCAAACACGATTTTATGAGCGGTATTCTGTCGATCTGCACTCTTTTTGAAGGGAGCTACCATTATGGGCTCGGGCCGCTGGTCAACTCCCTATACGCCAACGGCTACCGCGGTGTGATCTGGGCGGGTTACCGGGGTGCGCTGCCGCCTTGGGCTCAGCCGCGACTCGCCGGACGGGGCTTTGAGGAGTTTCAGGCCGCCCCGGGTTGCGTCATTCGCTTCGTGCCGCTGGAGACCCCGGCGCATCTCACCAATCACAAACCCGATTTCATGCTCTCGCTTTTCGATGGCCTGGCGAAAGATGCGGACGCGCTCTTTTATTTCGATCCGGACATTGTCGTCTGCGAGACGTGGCGTTACTTCGAGGAATGGATCAGTTGTGGCGTGGCGGTTTGCGAGGATGTGAACTCACCTTATCCGCTCCAACACCCTCGCCGGATCGGCTGGAGGCGGTTTTTCGGCGAACGCGGGATTCAACTCCGGCCCCGTGAAGCGTATTACGCCAACGGCGGATTCATCGGGGTCCGGCGGCAAGACCGGGCATTCCTGGAACTCTGGCGTCAGCTTCAGGATTGCCTTTGGGAGGCACTTGGCGGAGCCCATTACGCAGGGATTCCGGGCAAGGAATCGATCGACGGGCGAAGCGGCTTTTTCGACGGCTTTCGCCAGCCGGATCAAGATGCCCTTAACGCCACGATTGAGGCGGCAGGGGAAGAGTTGGGGGTCAGCTTTGACAACCAACAAAGCATGGGATTTCTGCCCGGCCGGGCGATGCTGCCGCATGCCTTGGGGCCGGGCAAACCGTGGCAGCGCCGGGACATCGCCGCGGCGCTGCAAGGGCGTCCGCCCCGCCGGGTTGACAAGGAATACTGGCGTTATGCGGACGGGCCGATTCGCGTTTTTACCGGGCGCGAACTTTGTTACCGCCGCGCAGCATTGAAAATCGCCGCCGCCATTGGCCGGTTTATCCGTCGCAACTAGCTTTTTGCCGATGCGCATCCTCTTTCTTTGCAGCGGACTGGAACCTGGCCGGGACGGGGTGGGGGATTACACCCGGAGCCTGGCGGCGGAGTGTGTGCGGCAGGGGCACGAGTGCCGCATCGTTTCGCTAAACGACAACGCCTCGGGCGAAGAACCGGGTTGCTTGCGTTGCGCCGCATCGCTCCCGTGGGCGCGGCGCGTTGAGCAGGCCCGGCAATCGGTGGCGGAGTTTGATCCCGACTGGATCAGCTTGCAATTTGTCCCTTATGGATTCCATCGCAAAGGGATTCCGTGGCGCCTGGCTCACGCACTCAAGCCGGTGGTCGCGGGGCGTCCGCTCCAGATCATGTTCCATGAACTCTGGATCGGTTCCGCCGAGGGGGCATCGTTCAAACACCGCTTGGTTGGCGCGGTCCAGCGGAGATGTATCTTGCGAATGCTCCGGGTGCTTGCGCCGCGCGTCGTTCACACCTCCAACGCGACCTACATCGGGCTGCTGAAAAAAGCAGGGATCGAGGCGGCCCCCTTGCCACTTTTCGGAAACATCCCGGTCGTGGAAAAAACGGTGGATTTTCCAAGCCAACTGGCCGTCGCAGGAATCGACCCCACCGAAAGGGGAAATTGGTGGCTCGGGTTGTTTTTTGGAACCTTGCATCCGGAGTGGGAACCGCAACCGCTTCTCGGCATCCTGCTTGCCGCCGCAAAGCGTGCCAACCGGCGCGTTGGCTTGCTGGCGGTGGGCCGGCTCGGCGCGGCAGGCGAAGCGATTTGGGAACGGATGATGCGGGATTACGGCGACGAAATTACTTTTTCAAAATTCGGCGGCCAATCCGCAGAGCGCATTTCTGAATTACTCCAAATCGCCGATTTCGGCATCGCCGCCTCCCCGTGGAACCTGATTGGAAAAAGCGGTTCCGCCGCCGCGATGCTCGACCACGGGTTGCCGGTGATTGTCACGCGCAAGGAGGAGATTGCCGGGGTTCATTTTATCCCGGACCCGCTGCTTTACCGTTGCGACGAGATGCTGGAATCCAGGCTCGTTTCCGGGCTGCCCAAACGCGCCCCGGAAAGCCGGGTCGTTCCGATCGCGGCCCTTTTTTCAAAATCGTTGCAGCAAGCCGCGCATGAGCGCGCACAGTCGCCCCGCGCATGAAAATCGTCCTCTCTTCCCACGCTTTTTATCCCAACCTCGGTGGCCTCGAATCGGTCTCCGAAGGGCTCGCCGCCGAGTGGATGCGCCTGGGACACGAGGTGCGGGTCGTCACGCAAACCCCGGGTGCGGACAAGCCGGAGTGGAAGTTTGAAGTGGTTCGCCAACCGTGCGCCGGGGAGTTGATGAAGCTCGTCCGGTGGAGCGACATTTTCTTTCACAATAACATCAGTTTGCAAACCGCCTGGCCGCTGCTTTTTGTGCGCCGCCCGTGGGTGATTGCCCACCAGACCTGGATTGCCCGGCTCGACGGCAGCATGAACTGGCAGGATCATTTGAAACGGCGTTTGCTGCGCTGGGCGACAAATGTTTCCATCAGCCGTGCCGTGGCCGCAAGCCTCCCGGTCGATTCCTCCATCATCGCAAACCCTTACCGGGACGATTTCTTTCGCCAAATGCCGGAGGTGGCGCGGGACAAGACGCTCGTTTTTTTGGGTCGCCTGGTTTCCGACAAAGGAGCCGATCTATTGATCGAGGCGCTCAAGCTCTTGAAAACCGGCGGGGTGATCGCCGGTTTGACGATCATCGGCTCGGGCCCGGAAGAGGAACGGCTCAAGGCGATGGCCCAGACTCTCGGGGTGGATCGCCAGATTTATTTTGCCGGACCCCGGAGCGGCGATGCGCTGGCCCGGCTCCTCAACGAGCACCGGCTCCTGGTGGTTCCCTCGCGTTGGGCCGAGCCGTTTGGCATTGTGGCGCTCGAAGGGATCGCTTGCGGTTGCGCGGTGGTCGGGTCCGAAGCGGGCGGGCTCGCCGATGCGATTGGCGCGTGCGGGCTGACGTTCCCCAACGGCAACGCCCCGGCGCTCGCGGCTGCCCTCCGGGAGGTTTTGACCCGGGAAGGGTTGTTCGATCAACTCCGCTCCGGTGCGCCGGAACATCTGGCCCGGCACACGTCGGGCGGGGTGGCCTCCGCCTATCTCAAACTTTTCCAACGGCTCCTCGCATGATCCTTTTTTCACATCCGACCGGGAACGCCAATGTCCGGCATGCCGCGCTCGCCTTGGCGGAAGCCAATTTGCTGGCCGAGTTCTGGACTTGCGTGAGCTGGAACCCGCAATCGCCTCTCAATGCGCTCCTTCCGGCCAAGCTCCGGCGGCAGTTGGCCCGGCGCGCCCTTCCGGAGTTGGTTCGCGCCAAAGCCCGGCTCTGGCCATGGCGCGAGGCGGGCCGGATGTTGACGAGCGGCCGGGACATTCCGTTTTTGACCCGGCACGAGCACGGGGTTTTCAGCATCGACGCGGTTTACCGCAGCCTGGACCGGGTGGTTGCCCGGCGCGTCGCAGCGCTCGACGGGCTCTCGGCGGTTTATGCCTACGAGGACGGAGCGGTGGAGACGTTCCGGGCGGCTCGCGAGCGCGGTTTGCGTTGCATCTACGATCTGCCGATCGGCTACTGGCGGGTGGCGCACGCCCTTTACGCCGAAGAACGGGAGCGGGAACCGCAATGGGCCGTGACGTTGACCGGGACATTTGACAGTCCCGAAAAACTGGCGCGCAAAGACGAGGAACTGGGCCGCGCCGACGTGGTAATGGTCGCCAGCAGCTTCACGCAAAAAACGATTGAGGCCGCCCCGTGCCCGCCCAAGCCGGTCCACGTAATTTCTTATGGAGCGCCGCTCTCCGCTGCCGTGGAGGAAGTCGTTCCCCGTGCCCGCCAGGGCAAGCTGAAGGTTCTTTTCGTGGGGAGCCTGGGCCAGCGCAAAGGGCTTTCGTATTTGCTGGAAGCGATCGCCCTGCTGCCCGGCGCGGTCGAGCTGACCCTGGTGGGGAGCAAGACCGTCGAAAATTGCGCCCCTCTCAACGAAGCGCTCAAGCGGCATCGCTGGATTCCAACGCTTCCCCACGACGAGATTTTGCGCGAGATGAGCCGGGCCGACGTTTTCGTATTCCCGTCGCTTTTTGAAGGGTTCGGGCTGGTGCTGCTGGAAGCGATGTCGCGGGGGCTGCCGATCATCGCCACCGCGCACACCGCCGCGCCGGATCTCATCCGCGAGGGAGAAAGCGGGTTTATCGTCCCGATCCGGTCGGCGCAAGCGATTGCTGAAAAGCTGGATTTACTCGCCCGCGATTCGCATTTACTTTCCGCGATGAGCCACGCGGCGCGGGAAACGGCGGCGGCCTACACATGGGAACAATACCGCGCCCGCTTGTCGCATGCCCTTGAAGAGTCCTGATGAACGCATCCAATCCCGAGCCTGAGGTTCCCAAAGATCCTTACAAGCTGATCAAGTGGCTGATCTGGTGCTACTTTCTGCTGCTCATTTATGAGGGGGCGTTGAGAAAATGGATTTTGCCCGGGCTTGCCAACCCGCTCTTGATCGTTCGTGATCCGGTGGTGATTCTCATCTACCTGCTTGCTTTAAGCAAAGGAGCTTTCCCGGACGACGGACTGGTTGCCTGGATCAACGGTATGGGGATTCTTACTTTTCTGGTTTCGCTGGTGGCCGGCTCGGGAAACATATTGGTCAGCATTTATGGATGGCGCACCGATTTCCTTCACCTCCCGCTGATTTTTCTGATGGGAAAGGTGCTGAACGCCAAAGACGTAAAGCGGCTCTGCATCGGGCTGCTGCTCACGGCGATTCCGATGGCCTTCCTGGTCATGGTTCAATTTAAATCGTCGCCGACAGCCTGGGTCAACGCGGGAGTCGGGGGGAGCGAAGGGGGACAGCTGGATGTCGGGTTTGGCAAGATCCGGCCGCCTGGAACGTTTTCGTTCACCAATGGGCTTGCCAACTACGTGAGCCTCGTTGCCGCCTGCCTGCTTTATGCCGTGATTGAGCGGAAATATTACCCGAAATGGCTGCTCTTTTCCGCCGCCCCGGCCGTGATGCTCATGATCACCATTTCGGGCAGCCGCGCCACCGTTTCCGCCGTGGTGGTCTCGGTGGCGTTCCTGGCGCTCGTTTGTTTGCGTTATCCCTCCTATATCGGCGGATCGTTCAAATTTGTCCTGCTGGCCCTGCCCGGTTTGTGGCTGGTTATGTCGCTGCCCGTATTCCAAGAAGGGATCATGGTTCACACCAAACGCTTTGGCGAGGCGGGCGGAGGCGTGCAGCACGGGATTGTCGAGCGCACCTTTTCGGACTACCTGAACGGGATTTATGCCGTTGCTGACACGCCGTTTTTTGGCATGGGGCTGGGGATGGGGACCAATGCCGCCGCCGGGATGCTCGGAAACGGCCAGCGCACGTTCCTCCTGGCCGAAGGGGAGTGGGAGCGCGTGGTGAAAGAAGGCGGCCCGGTTTTTGGTCTCGGATTCCTGTTGTTGAGGGTGGCGATGGCGGCTTACATCGGTTTGATTTGCATGGGGGCGTTGGGCAGGAAAAATCCGCTTCCGCTGATGATTTTAAGCGCCTGCCTGCTGCCCGTCCTCAATGCTCAATTTGGGCAGCCCACGGCGTTGGGATTTGCGGTATTCGGAGCCGGGTTGTGCCTTGGGGCGGTCAATGAAGCCGTCGAAGCCATCCCCCGGCTTCAGCCCATCAGGACACTCCAACGCGGCCCGCGGGGACGCTCCATACACGCCGAAATGCTGCACGGTTCAAAGTAATTACCCATGATCTCCAAAGTCATCCTGATCGGCAATTCCGACGAGTTTGTTTACAGCATGCGGCTCTTCCCGGAGCTTTTGGATCGGCTCTTGCGGGAACGGGGCATCGCGGTTGAATCGATCCGCCCCCGGACGGTTTTGGGCAAGCTCGCGCCGTGGGTTGGGCCGTTGGGCAAATGGCTTTTTTATATTGATAAATTCGTGCTCTTCCCGTTCACCCTTCGACGCGTGATCCGGCGGGAGCGGGCGCCAGGGGTGGTCGCACACCTTTGCGACCACTCCAACGCGATGCAGGTCCGTTATTTGCGCGATATTCCGCACGTCGTCACCTGTCACGACATGATGCCCATCCGGTCGGCTCGCGGCGAAATTCCCCAAAACCCGACCTCCTGGACCGGGAAATGTTTCCAGCAGCTCATTTTGAACGGCCTCAAGCGGGCCGGGTTTACGGCCTGTGTTTCGTCGGCCACACAACGCGATTTGCTGCGGCTCACGGGCGGCTCTCCCGAAAATACCCGGGTCGTTTTGATGAGCCTGAATTATGATTACACCCCGATGCCGCTGGCCGAGGCGCGTGCGCGGATTTGTGCTTTGACCCGCATGGAATCCCCCTACATTTTGCACGTCGGCGGGGGATCGTGGTACAAGAACCGGCGGGGCGCCTTGGAAATCTACGCCAGAACACGGCGTTTAATGGCCGGGCGTTCGAGCTTCCCAAAACTGATTTACACCGGCCCTCCGCTGGATGCCGAGATCGGCTCCATGGCGGCGGAATATCCGGAGCTTGCCTCCAATGTCATTCGTCTGTCGGGAGTCGATCCGGAAACGCTCCGCGCCTTGTATTCCGCGGCGGAACTGCTCCTTTTCCCGTCGTGGGACGAAGGATTTGGCTGGCCGATTATCGAAGGCCAGGCGTGCGGTTGCCGCGTGGTGACGACGAATCGCGAACCGATGACCGAGGTGGGCGGCGATGCCGCGTTTTACATCGATCCCCATGACCCCGAGGGAGCCGCCGCAAAAATCGTGGAATTGCTCGATCAAACCCCGGATCAACGCGCCCTGGCGGTCCAAAAAGGCTTGGCCAATCTGGCCCGGTTTTCGGAGACGCGGATGATCGAGGGATACCTTGGAATTTATCAAACCGTATTGAGCCAGCCATGAGAATCACCATCGTCCAGGGAGCCTTCCTTCCGGTGCCGCCGGTGATGGGGGGCGCGGTTGAAAAAATCTGGTTTGCCTTGGGCAAAGAATTTGCGCGCCGGGGACACGAGGTGACTTATATTTCACGGGCCGTTCCGGAGTTGCCGCGCGAGGAAGTGATCGAAGGGGTCCGCCACCTTCGCGTACGCGGATACGATGCCCCGGCCTCCCTGCTGCGGCTCAAAGGGCTTGATTTGCTCTACTCGTTGCGAGCCCGTCGCTTCCTGCCGGAAGCCGAAGTGCTGGTGACGCACACCTTTTGGATGCCGTTGCTCGTGCGCTCCCCGCGCCTGGGGAAGCTGTATGTCCACGTCGCCCGTTATCCCAAGGGGCAGATGCGATTTTATGGCCACGCGGCCCGGCTTCAGACGGTTTCCAACCCGATCCGGGAAGCCATTGTGAACGAAGCGCCTCAACTCGCCTCAAAGGTTTGCTGCATCCCCAATCCGCTCTCCGGCGCGATCCCGGCCCAGCTCTGCCCATCGGAAAAGCCGAAACGGCTCCTTTATCTGGGGCGCGTTCATCCCGAAAAAGGGATCGGGCTGCTGCTGGATGCGGTGGGGCTGATCCCGGACGAGCGATTTGCGGGCTGGAAACTGTTCATCGTCGGCCCGGCGGAGTCGCGTTACGGGGGCGGCGGCGAACGTTATCTGGAGGAGCTCAAGCGGCGGGCGGAGAAAATCAGCGACCGGATTGTCTGGACCGGCCCCTCGTTTGACCCTGCCGCGCTGGATGAATATTATCGAAAGGCATCGCTGTTCATCTATCCGTCGCTGGCCGAAAAAGGGGAGACCTTCGGGCTCGCCCCGCTGGAGGCGATGGCCCAAGGCTGCCCGGCTTTGGTTTCAAACCTCGACTGCTTCCGTGATTTTTTGGTGGAGGACGGGAACGGCTTTGTCTTTGACCACCGGGCGGCGAATCCGGCGGCGGTGTTATCGGCCAAACTCGTGGAGCTGATGGGCAACCCGGAACGGCTGGCGCAAGCGTCCATCCACGCCCATGAGCGGGCGCTTGATTTCTCCCTGGAGCGGGTCGCCACCCAGTATTTGGAAGATTTCGAATCGCTCCAAAATTTCCGGGAAACCCCACTCTAGGATTGCCGGTGCGATGAACTTGAGCATACTCGGGAGCGCATGAAATTCATCGAGACCGTTTTCTCGAAACTCCAACGCCACCCCAAACGCATTGTTTTCCCGGAGGGGACCGAGCCGCGCGTACTCCATGCGGCGGCGGAGATGGTGAAACTCAAGATTGCCGCACCGATCCTGATCGGCAACGTTGAAGAGATCGAACGGCTTGCCGAAAAAGAGAAAGTCGATCTCTCGCGCATCGGCATCATCGACCCGGTTAACGCCAGCGATCTGCCGATGTTCTGCCAATGGCTGACCCGGCTTCAACGCTACCGCAATCTCGGCCCCGGTGAAGCGGAAAGCTTTCTAACCAACCCGAACTATTTTGCGGCGATGATGATCCAGCATGGCCAGGCGGACGCCTTGGTCGGCGGCGTGAGCGGCTTTGCCGGATCGCTCCTGCGGCCCCTTTTTCAGTTGGTTAAACCGCTTCCGGATGTCTCGTTTATCTCCAGTTGCATGGTTATGTCGCTCAAGGATTCGCAACATGGCGAAAACGGCGTCCTGTTTTTTGCCGATTGCGGCGTCATCCCGGAGCCGACCGTGCCGCAACTCGCCCAGATCGGCGTCCAGACCGGCAAGCTATGCGCCCAACTCACCGGCATCCGCCCCCGGGTCGCCTTTTTGAGTTTCTCTTCAAAGGGCAGCTCCAAGCACCCTTCGGCCGAGAAAATGGCCGCCGCGACCGCTCAAGCTCACAAAATCGCCGAATCTGCGGAAATGAACATGGAGATCGACGGCGAGTTGCAGGCCGACACCGCCCTGCTTCCCGAACTGGCCCGGATCAAAGCCCCTTCCAGCCTCGTGGCGGGGCAGGCCAACGTGCTGATTTTCCCGGACCTCAACAGCGGCAACATCGCCGCGAAACTGGTCGAGCACCTTGCGGGAGCCGAAGTGTACGGGCAGATTCTCCTGGGGCTTTCCAAGCCGTGCGCCGATCTCTCTCGCGGCGCGACGGTTGAAACCATTGTCGGGGCCGCCGCCATCGTCGGCTTGCAAGCGATCGAATACCGGAGGCTCTATCCGGTGGACGGATCGACCGACCAGCCCGAGATTTGACATCGTGAACACCGTTACGCCTCGCCTCTTCATCGCCGCCACCAAGCAAAACGACGGGAAAACCACTTCCGCGCTGGGGTTGTTCTCCGTTTTTAAAAAACGGCTGGGGCGGATCGGGTTCATCAAGCCGGTGGGCCAGCGTTTTGTGGATGTCGATGGGAAACGGATTGATGAAGATTCGTTGCTCATCGACCGCACCTTCGGGGTCCAAACGCCGATTGAAGACATGAGCCCCATCGCCGTGGAGCCGGATTTCACGCGCCGCTACATCGATAACGCCAACAACGATTTTCTCGTGCGCCGGTTGCAAAACTCGTTCGACCGGGCTTGCTGGGAAAAAGAATTTTGCCTCATCGAGGGGACCGGGCACGCCGGAGTCGGCTCGGTGTTCGACCTCTCCAACGCCCGCGTGGCGAAGCTGCTCGGCAGCAAGGTGCTGCTCGTCACCAAAGGCGGCATCGGGCGGCCCATTGACGAGCTGGCCCTCAATAAAGCCCTCTTTGACAAGGAAGGGGTGGAGGTGGCGGGGGTCATCATTAACAAAATTTTGCCGGAGAAATATGAGTTCGTGAAAGATTTCTGCCAGCGCGGCCTGGCCCGGCTCGGGATCGAGCTTCTGGGGGCAATGCCTGAGGAGCCGGTGCTTTCCAGCCCCACGCTCAACGAAATCTGCAAACAAGTGCGGGGCCGATTTGTCAATTCGCGTTCAGAGGCTCACCGCAAAGTGGAACGGATCATCATCGGGGCGATGAATTCAAGCCATGTGATGGAGGAGTTTACTCCCGGGACGCTCGTCATCACCCCCGGTGATCGCGAAGATATCATTCTGGCCGCGCTCTCGACCACGGCCTTGATGGAGCCGGAAAGCAAAGGGCTCGTCGGGCTGATTCTTTCGGGCGATCTTCTGCCGCATCCGACGGTTCTCAATCTGATTGCGCAATCCGCCTTGCCGGTGATCGCAAGCCCCCTGGACAGTTATTCGGTCGCAAGCGCGATCCATACGATGATCGTCAAGACGCTGCCGGGCGATTACGAGAAAATCGAGCGTATCCAGTCAATGGTTGAGCAGTATATCGACGTGGACCGGCTGCTGGAAAAAATCGGCGCGTAAACGGGCTGGTGCGAGATTTTACCCGGTCTAATCGCCTTTTTCGGCCCGTTCTTCCAGGCGCTTCACCCGTTCCACGAGCTTTGGCAGGCGGCTCATGTAGGCGATGAGTTCCTTTTGCTCCTGAACCGGTTTTGCCGGCAACCCCCACCACATCTGTTTGGCCGGGATGTTCTTGCTGACCCCGCTCTTGGCCGCGACAATGGCTTGATCGCCGATCTCAATGTGCCCAACCAGGCCGACTTGCCCGGCCAGGGTGACGTAATTTCCGATCCGGCTGCTTCCCGAAATCCCCACCTGGGAAACAATCACGCTGTGTTTGCCGATGACCACGTTATGGGCGATCTGCACCAGGTTGTCGATTTTGGTCCCTTCGCCGATCCAGGTCCGGCCGAAGCGGGCCCGGTCAATGGTGGTGTTGGCTCCGATTTCCACGTCGTCGTCGATCTGGACGATGCCGGTCTGCGGGATTTTCACAAACCGGCCGTTGACCATCTCGAATCCAAACCCATCACTGCCGATCACCGCGCCGGAATGGATGATCACCCGGTTGCCCAAGACACATCTTTCGCGCAGGCTGACGTTGGGATAAATCAAACCGTGGCTGCCGATCCGCGTCTCGTGGCCGACATAAACATTGGCCCCGATGACGGTCCCTTCGCCAATGACGGCTCCGGCTTCAATGACGGCGTGGGCCTGAATGGAAACGTTGGCTCCGAGTTGTGCGCTGGGCGCGATAACGGCGCTGGGGTGGATGCCCGGCTGGAACTCAACGGGAGCGGGGGCAAACCGCTCAATCACTTTCGAGAAAGCCAGGGACGGGTTGGCGACCTGGATTTGGATCGCCGGGATGGTTTCCTGAAAATCCTCGGGAACCAGCGCGCAGGTGGCGCGGCTGGCTCTCAGGGCAGGAAGGTATTTGGCGTTGCCAAAGAAGGTAATATCGCCTTCCTGGGCTTCGCTGACGGAGGCTGCTCCGGCAATGCGAATGCTCCCGGAGCCGCCCACGACTCGGCCGCCAACCCATGCGGCGAGTTCTTCAATCGTCGAGTCCACTATTTCTTTTTGGCATCAACAGCCGGTGCGCTCGGGGCGCTTGCTGCGGGCGAAGCGGTATCCTTCGGTTTGCTGGCGTTGAGTTGTTTGATGATATCGTCGCTGAAATCGTTGGTGTCTTTGGAGTAAAGAACGATCGGCACGCCGTTGAGGCTGTTGCCGGATTTGTCGAGGACGAGGTCAAACTGCTCGCTCTTGACCTTTTCGTTAATCAAAGCGGTGATTTCCTGAACGATGCCATTGCGCATCCGGACGGCCTGATCTTGCAGATCTTTCTGGCGGCGTTGGCGGAAATCAGCGATTTCCTTTTCCTGGCCTTTGTATTCGTTGAACTTCTCGTCCCGCTCTTTCTCTTTCTTCTCCTTGGTTTCCTTGCTCAGTTCCGGCTTTTTGAGCTCTTCGGAAAGGCGGTTGATCGTTTCGGCGTTCTTTTTGTAGACGTCGACGAGGTCTTGCAATTCTTTGGCGGCGACTGCCTGGGCTTCGTTGATCCGGTTTTCGGCGTCTTTGGTTTTGTAGTAGGAACCAAAGATTTTGTTCATATTAACAAAACCGATTTTCATTTCGGCGGCCTGAACTGCGGAACCTGCGGCTAGGGCGAATGCGGCAACAAGGGAGGTAAGGATCAGGGTTTTTTTCATATTTATATGGAAGGTAAGCTATTGCTCTGACGTTCTAAACAGCAATTCGTTCAAAATTGATAGCCAATATTGAAATTAAAATGTCCGCCTTTGCTGGTGGCGTCTCCTTTTTGAACCGGATAGCCGTAGTCGAGCCGGACGGGGCCGATCGGGAGATCGAGCCGGACGCCGATGCCCACGTCGGAGGCAATCTCGGTTCCGCTGATTGAGTAGGAACCCTTATTGACGAAACCGGTGTCGTAAAAGAAGGCGCCACGCACCCGATCAATGATCGGATAAGTGTATTCGGCGGTAAAACGGGCCATGGTGTTGCCCCCCACCGGGTTGCCATTTTCATCTTTGGGACCCACATCGCGGAATTTGAAGCCGCGCAGGTTGTTGGAGCCGCCCAGATAAAGCCGGTCAAAGATGGGCACATGATTGCTGCCCGACCAGTTGTCAACCGTGGCGACCTCGCCCGCGAGGGTCAGGATGGTGTCCCATGGCAGCGGCGTATAGTGGGCTGCTTCGAGATCGGCTCCGTAAATATTGTCGTTGCCGCCCAAGGGGCCGCCCGCGACATAGGCCGTGAGTTCGGCGCGCGTCCCGCGACGGGTCAGGAAAACGCTGTCCCGCGTGTCATAAACAAGCGAGGGCGAGATCTGGCTCTTGACGTGGGAGCCTTCGTCCTCGCGAAAAATCTCCGAAGCGCCCGCGTTCACATTGTAGATTGTGATGTTTTCGAGCCGATAATCCACGCGCCAGGAAAGAACCTCGTTGATGGCTTTCCGGGTGAAGAGGTCCATTCCGTAGTTGCGCTGGTTGTAGAGCGAACTCAGGTAATCGGCGTCGTGGTAGAAAAGCTCGCCTCCGACGGCCAGTTGGTAATCCAGGAAATACGGTTCGGTGAGCGATACGATGAAATCTTTGCGCTCGGCGCCGACTTGGGCCCGGGCACGGAACCGCTGGCCGCCGCCGGTGAAGTTTGGCCAGTTGGTAATATCGAAATTGCTTTGCGTGATCTCGACGAACCCGAGAACGCTGTCGATGGTGCTGTAGCCGGCCCCGAAATTGAGCGACCCGGTCTGCTTTTCAGAAACCACGACGTTCATATCTTTTTTCCCGGGAACCATCGTGTCCGAGGGGAAGACATCGACCCGGTCGAAGTAGTTGAGGTTTTTGAGGCGGGTCTTGCTCGCTTCAGCCAGAACGCTGTTGTAGACGTCCCCGGGCCCAATGGCCAATTCGCGGCGAATCACCTTATCTTTGGTCCGGGTGTTGCCGCTGATATCGACGCGTTCGACGTAAGATTGGGACCCTTCGTCGATCCGGTAGGTGAGGTCGATTTGCCGATTCGCCCCGGGGGTCATGACCGGGATGACCTGGGTATCGATGTAGCCGCGCGATCCGTAGGCGTCCTGGATGCGTTTGATATCGGCCTGGACTGCCGCGGGGGAGTAGACACTGCCTTCTTTTAACAAGAGAGCGGTGCCGATCTCTTCGGCCGTGAAAAGTTTGGTTGAGCCGACGGTGATGCTCCCGACGTGATATTGGGGTCCCTCCTCGATCGGGAACGTCAACTCCACGTCCGCCTTGCCTTCGGTGCGGGTTACCGTGGGGTCGCCGATTTTGACGTCTTCGTAGCCGCGGTTCTGGTAAAAATCGCGCAAAGCGTCGATGTCCTGGGCCAGCAGTTCTTGATCGACCCGGCCGGATTTATCGAGGAACGAGAAAATCGTGTGGCGGCGGGATTTGATCACTTTTCGCAACTGTCTCGCGGTAAAATGGGTATTCCCCTCGAAACCGATCCGCTTAATGATCGTTTTACCGGCTTCGGTGATCGCGAACGTCACGGTCGAGCGGCCGGTCTTTTCGTCGGTCTTGATCTCGGTTTTGACGTTGGTGTCTTTGTATCCCTTTTCCTGGTAAAGGCTCAGGATTTTTTGCCGGTCGGCTTCCACTTCAGCTTCGGTCAATTCGCTGCCCGGTTTGGTGCTGATGTTCTTGCGCAGCTTGGAAGCCTTGATCTGGCTGGCGCCTTCGATGAGGACTTCCTTGACCGTTCCTTTGGTCTGGACGACGACGATCAGCTTGTTCTCTTTCGGTTCCCAAAAGAAGCGGACGTTAAAAACCTTGGTGGTTTGGTAGAGATTGCGGATATCTTCCTCTGAGACGCCGATCGAGTAGGGCTTGCCGACCTTGGTGCGCATGTTGCTTAGAATGCGCTCCTTGCTGACGGTGGCGGGCCCGGCAAACTGGACGTCGATGCTCTTGACGATCGGGGCTTGAACTTCCTGGCCCCAGGCGATTTGGGAGGAGGCGACGCAAGCGGTGGCGACGGCGGTGGCGAGAAAATATTGGCTGGGTCTCATAATAATGTTAGCGACGCCTCGTTCCAACTTTCACCACAGGGGAGGCGCAATCGGCAAAAAGGAATGAAGGCTTCCTTCAAAAAGGTCAAGAATCGTTTCCTCGTGGATTCCCTGATATTGAATTTTATTACCTGTTATCTACGGTAAAATCGGCCGTTTGGCATTCACGAGTGCCGTGGTAGATTTCCAAATCATCCCATGCGTGAGGAATTAATCAGCGAACGGCTCGTTCCGGTGCTCGATTCGGTGGATTCCCGCCGGGTCGTGATCGGGGCGCCGCTTTTGCCGACCCGCTTTATCTGGCGGAGGGAATCCTACACGATCGCCGAAGTGTTGGAGGAGTGGCGGGAAACCGGCCCGTGCCATCACGGGAGCGGCGAGCGGTATGTGCGCAAGCATTGGTTCCGCGTGCGAATGGCAACCGGCGAGGAGATGAAGATTTATTTCGAGCGGCAAGCCCGGTCGCCCCGGGAATTGAAACGCCGCTGGTGGCTTTATACCGTGACGAGATAGGTTTCTAAAATTTGAAGCGCACATCCACCGGGCAGCGGAGGGGATCATTGCGGATTTTTTGAATTTGGCCGGTTCTGATCAATTCACGGCGGTTTTCCTCCAGCCATTCGAGCCATGCTTGCGGGCTGACTTGGTCGGGACGCTCAGGCAGCACCTTCCAATCGGGCAGCTCGAAATCAAGATGGGAGGGCTTCATGGCGCGATAGGTAGGGCTTGAAGTTTGGCCTCTATTCCCGGAGGGCCGAATTGAGCGCAGAGCGCGGCAAGTTCGCTCGTGGAGATGGCCCCCGGGTTGGCGTGGAGAAGTCTCGCAATATCGCCTAAATCCCCGGCTTCCCGTGCCGGGTTGTTGCGGATTGCGTGGAGTTTCAATGCGATGAGGTGCGGAAGGGCGGGGGTCTGCAGTTTTGTCTGCCCGCGCTGCAAAGGAACACGATCCGCGTGCAATTTTTGAAAAGTAGAGGCATCCACAAAAAGCACGTCTATATCCGGCACGAGATCGGATGGATGGCTGTAACGGGCAAAGTTCTCGGTTTCCCCCACTCGCTTTAAGCCACCGCCGCGCAAGTGGGCATCGAGCGCCTGGCGGTTTTCAACGGTAATTAGGCAATCGACATCCATGGTCTGGCGTGCCACGCCGTGTGCCGCCAACGCATGACCACCGATGACAAGCAGCGGATGCGAAAAGCGACCGAGAAGATCGAAGAGCACTTGCATTCTCAATACAGTTTAGCCGGAGGGGAGGCAAAACGAAAGCCTGAAAGCGCTTGGTTTTTCCCTCCCTACGCCAGTTTCTTCGCCAGCACTTCCCCGGCGACGGCGGGGTTCGCCTTGCCTTGGGAGAGCTTCATCACTTGCCCCTTGAGGAAATTGATGGAGGCCAGCTTGCCCGATTTGTATTCGGCAACGGCTTTCGGGTTGGCGGCGATGGCTTGGTCGCAGAGGGCTTCGATAGCTCCGAGATCGCTCTCTTGCTTGAGCCCTTTTTCTTCGATGATCACGCCGGGCGCCTTGCCTGTGGCGAACATCTCCGCAAAGACTTCCTTGCCTTGCTTGCCGCTGATTTTCCCCTCGTCGATGACGTTCACCAGCTCGTCGAGGTGCTCGGGCGAGATGGGGCACGCCTCAATGCCGGTTTCCGTATTGCTCAGGGAGCTTAAAAGTTCGTTCAAGATCCAGTTGGCGACGTTTTTGGGATTGCGGGCGTTGGCGGCGGCTTTTTCGAAATAGGAGGCGAGGGGAAGATCGTTGGCGAGCACCCCGGCGTCGTAGGCGCTGACGCCGTATTGGGAGGCAAACCGGGCCCGCTTGGTCGCGGGAAGCTCCGGGACGAACGGGCGGACTTCGGCGACAATCGCTTCGGTCTTTACCGGGAGCAGATCGGGATCGGGGAAGTAGCGGTAATCGGCCTCGCTCTCCTTGACTCGCATCAGGGAGGTCTGTCCCGAGGCATCGTCCCAGCGGCGGGTCTCCTGGAGCAGTTTTTCGCCCCGGTCGAGGCAGGCGGTTTGCCGCTCGATTTCATAAGCGAGCGCGCGGCGCACTCCCGAGATCGTGTTCATGTTTTTGATCTCGATTTTCGTCCCCAATTCCGTTTGCCCCTCGGGCCGCAGGGAAATATTGCAGTCGCAGCGCATCTGCCCCTTTTCCATATCGGCATCGCTGACGTTTCCGTAGATGAGAATCTGCTTGAGGGAGGTCAAATAGGCGAACGCTTCCTCAGGCGAGCTGATTTCCGGGTCGCTGACGATTTCCATCAGTGGCGTGCCGGCGCGATTGAAGTCGATCCCGCTCGAAGCGTCGAAATGGGTGCTTTTGGCGACGTCTTCTTCCAGATGGATGCGGGTGAGGGGGATGACTTTATCCGGGTTGGCGACGGTCTTTTGGACATCTTTCGGGAACGCGAGCTGGTGCAACGGAACGCCGCCCCCCAGGCAAAGCGGCAGGTCATATTGCGAAATCTGGTAGTTCTTGGGCATGTCTGGGTAGAAGTAATGCTTCCGGTCGAACTTGCAGACGGGCGGGATCGTGCACCCGAGCATCAGCCCTGTGAGAGCAGTCATTTTGAGCGCCTGATGGTTCATCACCGGCAGCGCGCCGGGCATCCCAAGGCAGACCGGGCAGGTGTGCGTATTGGGTTGCGCACCAAATTCCACCGGGCATCCGCAGAACATTTTGCTCCGGGTTTTGAGCTGGACGTGGACTTCGAGGCCGATGGTGACGAGATAGTTTTTCATGGTGCGTGGGCGTGCCCTTAAAGAAAACGGAAAAATGGGAACCTTTCAATAAGCCGGGGCGGGTGGCTATTTCCATCCAAAAGGTGCGCGAAGGGGATTTTTTTCATCGAAAACGCCGGGAAGCTGCTTTGAAACGCCGGGTTTGCTTTTTGAAAGCGTCTTTATAGAATGGGTCCATGATCGGCGCGCAAGAAATCAATCTGAGTACCCCGGCGCTCTTGTTCCCGGCGGTATCGCTGCTATTGCTGGCGTACACGAACCGGTTTGTGACACTGGCAAACCTGGTTCGCGCCTTGCACGACAAAAACAAATCGGACCCCAACGCTATCCTGATCGGGCAGATCAAAAACCTGCGTTACCGGGTGGAAATGATCAAGCACATGCAGGCGAGCGGCATCTCCAGCCTCTTTTTTTGCGTCATTTGCATGTTCCTGCTTTTTGCCGGATGTGATTTGGCGGCGAAAGTGGTATTCGCTTTCAGCTTGTTATTGATGCTCGTCTCGCTGGGACTCTCATTAATGGAGATATGGATTTCGGTCGGCGCGCTCAATCTGCACCTGAGCGACATGGAGAACCTGGAAACCGAACGGCGCGGGGAAGCGGCTTTGCGTTAGGAATTGGCGAGCGAACTACGGGGTTATTCGGGCTCTGGACGAGCGGTTTGATTAAATGTCCCCGCCGGGAATCGAACCCGGATTTAGCGTTTAGGAAACGCTTGTTCTATCCGTTGAACTACGGAGACATTTGATTGCTCGAGCTTTTCGGCGCTATGGCATTCTGCCTTCCAGCCGGTCGTTTTCGCTCTCTTGCGGATTTTTCTAACCGAAGAATCCTCCTCCCGCCAGCTTCTTTTGACAAACAGATGCGGGCGGGAATTTTATGGAAAATCCAAGGATGCCCTTATATCTGCGGGTCCAGAAAACGGGAAAAACGTATCGTTAAGGAGACTCCCGGCGGCTCGGTGTTTTTGATCTCCACCGCCCCTCCCATAAGCTTGACGATGCGTTCAGAGAGCGGAAGTTTAAGCCCGAGGTCTCCCCCGGGGGTGATGCTTTCGGCAATCGCCAACACGTCAAATATTTTGGAGATGGACGCCTCCGGAATGCGGTATCCGGTCGCTTTGATGCCCAGCACCACCTCGGACTCGGATGTGAGGCCGGATAACTCAAGGACGCTCCCCGGGACGGAAAACTTGTCTGCCGCTTCGAGAAACCCAGCCAGAGCTTTTTCCACCATTTCCGGATCTCCGTAAATCGGCGCGGGAAATTCCGGCACGGTTCCAAAGGATGCTCTCGGCATTTTGGTCGGATCCCCGGCTTTTCTGATGGCAAGTCTCAATGCATGGGCGAGGGAAACGGGCATGTTGGCGAACTGTTCCGATTGCATGCCGATTTGCGTCAGGAGAAGGGCGTCATCGAGAATGGAGATAATCCTTTGGCGCGAAAATTCATAATGGCGCAACAGATCTTTTTCATCCGCAGTCAATTGACAGGAGTCAAAGATCAGCTCGGCAATTCCAAAAATGCCGTTCAGGGGGGTGCGAAGTTCATGGGAAATGAGGGAAAGGAAATCGCCTTTTGTCTTGTCGAGAATGGCGAGGCGGTCTTTGGCTTCGGCGAGTTCCCGAGTGCGAAGATGAACCTTTTCTTCCAAAATCTCATTCTGCTTCTGAAGCTCTTTCCGAAGCCTGCTCAGCTCCAACTGGCCTTCGATCCGGGCCAGCACTTCTTCTGCTTGAAACGGTTTGGTGATATAGTCGATGCCACCCACTTGAAAACCTTGCACCTTGTCCGGGCACTCGCTCAGCGCGCTTAGGAAAATGACGGGGATCGGGGCCAGCTCCGCGTCAGTTTTGAGGCGTGAACAGACTTCATAGCCGTCCATTTCCGGCATGTTGATGTCGAGCAGAATCAGGTCCGGTGGCATCAATTTTGCAGTTTCAAGAGCCATCGCGCCGCTTGCAACTGACCTCACTTTGTATCCACTCTGTTTCAGGATACTTGTCATTAGTTTCAGGTTTTCGGGAATATCGTCGACGACGAGAATGTTTGAGCCTGATAAATTCATATGCGGGTTGGTCATCATCGGTTTATTGCTTTTCGGGCCGGCTCAGGAATTTCAATAGAGCGGTTGCATCAAATTCTTCGGCAAGGTTACGGAGTTTTTGCGCCCGGGTTGGATCAAGCGAGGCGATTTCCTCGATAGACTCCTCCACCGCATCAAAGTCCGCGAGCAAGACAGCTTGTTTCATTTTGGCCAGCCATTCAGCGGGTAATCCTTCGGTGGATAGTTCCGATTTTGGCGTGGTCGCTTCCGATTTCAGCGCGACTTCCTCGAGCATGAACTCATCGCCGAGAAGCTTTCCGATGCAGTCAAAAAGATAGCCGTATTGGATTGGCTTTTTTAAGAAAAAGTTTGCGCCTGCGGCCAAGGCTTCGATCTCGTTTTCCTCAAAGGCGCTTGCTGAATTGATTACGATCTTGACGGCTGCTCCGGTATCGTTTTTCCGAATGCGGCGTGCCGCTTCGCAGCCGTCCATTCCCGGCATGCGCAGATCCATCAGGATCAGATGCGGGTTCCATGCCTTGAATTTCTCGATCGATTCGGCTCCGCTAGCCGCTTCGGCAAGCTCAAACCCGGCTGGCGAAAGCATCTGGCGCAGCAATGTCCGGTTTTCGTTGTTGTCGTCGACAATCAGGACTCGGCAGGGTTTCTGCCCTGGGCTCAGGCGCACGGTATAATCCACAGAATGTTGACGGCCCAAGTTCGCGGGAGCCTCTCTCCTCAGCAGTTTGAGATGGAGCCGGAAGAGACTGCCTTTATTCTCTTTGCTGCGAACGGTGATGTCGCCTCCCATCATCCGGACGTATTCCCGGGAAATCGCCAAGCCAAGGCCGGTACCGCCCCCCGCCTTGCGTCCGCTATGGGTCTGGGCAAAACGCCGGAACAATTCGCTTTGCTCTTTGTCTGAAATACCGACCCCGGTATCTTCTACTTCCACGATGAGCCGAAATTCTTCGCCGCTCGATTCCTCCATTGAAACACGCAGCACAACCGATCCTTTGGGGGTGAATTTGGCGGCATTGCCGAGCAGATTGTAAAGGACTTGACGCAATTTTTGCGCATCGCCGCAAACCCATCTCGGAATCTGCCTGAGTTTTTCGACGGAAAATTTCACTCCCTTGGTCTCGAGTTGGGTTTGGAACACGCTTCCGAGATCTTTCAACAATCCGTGAAGATCAAATAATACGGGCGTTAACACGATGCGCCCGGCTTCAATTTTCGACATTTCAAGAATGTCGTTGATAAGGGAGAGCAGGAAGGTGCCGCTGTGGTTGATAATTCCGAGATTCTTCTTTTGTTGTGGCGTGACCAACGGGTCGCGCAATAGGAGCTGCGAAAAGCCGAGGATCGCGTTCATCGGCGTGCGAATCTCGTGCGACATGTTTGCCAGGAATGCGCTTTTGGCCTGGTTTGCCACTTCCGCGGCCTCTTTCGCTTTTTCCAACTCGCTCGTAAACTGCTTTTGGCCGGTAACATCCCGCGCGGCGGCAATGATCAACCCGGAATCCAGGACGGCCCGGGAATTCCAGGAGATCCAACGGTAGCTCCCGTCCTTGCATTGATAACGGTTGTCGAAGCAGATGATCTCTCTGCCTTGCATTAATTTTGCCGTAGCTTCCAAGGTAGCCGCCCGGTCGTCCGGGTGCACAAACTCAATAAAAGGCTTGGATTTCAGCTCCTCATCCGACCATCCCAGCGTTTGAGTCCAGGTGGGGCTGAGCTTCAAAAATGCGCCATCCAGACTGGCGATGCAAAGCATGTCCAATGTGACATCAAAGAACATCTGGAGTTGGTTCTGGGCGCGTTTGCGCTCTGAAATATCCAGGAATGTCACGACAGCCCCCACGATGGCGCCGTCCCGGTGTTGCGGAAAAGACCAGTACTCTGCGGGGAAGTTGCTCCCGTCAGCCCGCCAGAAAATTTCATCATCCGCGTGCGTCCCTTTGCCTTGCTGGAATGCCTGGAAAATCCTGCACTCTTCGATCGGGAAGTATTCCCCATCCGGCTTCTTGGAATGGATCTGCCAGTGCATGTTCTTCCCGATCAGCTCTTCGGCATTTTGATAACCCAGCAGGCGCAGGGATGCCGCGTTGCAGAAGGTGCAGTTTCCGTGGATGTCGATGCCGTAAATGGCTTCGGCGGTGGAATTCAAAATCAGGCGGATATGGTCTTCGCTCTGGCGGAGGGTTTCTTCAATCTGCTTGCGTTCCGTAATATCGTGAATAATACTATATAATAACTCTCTGCCGTTGGCATAGACGGGGCCGGAATACGATTCGACCTCTCTGATCTCTCCATTGGCGAGCCGATGGCGGAAATGAAAACAGGAGCGCCGCTCAGAAAGTGCGTTCGCCATTTCCTTCAACACCTCGCCCTTCGAGAGGATGTTGATTTCGGTGATATTCATTCGCCGCAGCTGCTCGCGGTTGTAGCCGTAAAAAACGCAAGCGGCGGAATTGGCATCAAGAATTTCGCCGTTGTTGGGATCAATCAATAATTGGATGGATTTGTTTTTTTCAAAAAGGGCGCGATGCCGCTCCTCGCTTTCCTTAAGGGCTGAAGTCCTTTCAAGCACCAGCCGCTCCAGTTCCGCCCGCCTGCGGAGAATTTCGCGGATAATAAAGGTGATGGAAAGCGTGAACAGAAATCCAATTGCGCCGACTAGCAAGCCCGACCATGTTGGGTGGACGCGCTTGAATCCGGGTCCGATGGATGCGACGACGGTGAAAACTTTGCCAAAAATCAAAATGGGCCGGGTGAGCGCCCCATCAGCAGAAATCCTGGTATGAGAAGCGCAGGAGCATGCGAGCGATTCGGGCTCTCTGTTTTGGCGGAGTAAAAACAGCTCGATTCGAGCCGTGTTATCCGGATCCATTTTCTTCAGGGCTGTCCCCAGCCGGATCACTGCCAGAGCAAAACCGCGGACGCGATTTGGATCGCCCTGATCAAAAATGGGCCGGTAAACCAATAGTCCGTTTTGCCGATCCGTTCCTTGCACCAGTTCGACTGGGTCCGAACTGGTTGTAAGGCCGGTGCGGATCGCCTCTTCCATCGCTGCCCGGCGAATCGGTTCCGAGCCGAGATCATAACCGAGTGCCGCTTCATTGCCTTCGATGGGCGCGATATTAAAAACGGGATAGTAGGTCTCCCGTCCAAAAGCTGGAACCCGGTTCCCGTTGGCGTCTTTTTGCCAAATTTCAAAACTGTCCGCCCCCTCGGCGCGGGCTCTCTGCTCGAACCGGGTCTTTTCTGCTGCTGGAACCGCGGGAACCCACTCCCAAGCCTGCACGATTGGGGATACCGTCAGGAATGAGGCATGTTGCTGGAATTCCTTCCAAGAGTAATTTTCCCCGGAAACGTAGTCGCCCGCCAGGCTTTCGAGCGCGGTATTGCGCAGCTCGCGCAAGCTCCGGGTGAGACCGGCCGTCCTGCTCGAAGCCAGACTTTGAAACGACAGATCGCGGTTATGAACCTCGCTTTCATGAGCCGTCCACGCGGCAAACAAAGAAACCGAGAGGCCAATAAAAAAAACGATGCCGGGCTCAATGCCGCGACTCCAGCGCGGAGGCGTTTTCGAGCGACGGGCTCGCCACGAAAAAAGATAAGCCCCAATCCACAGGATCAGAAGGAGTGCCAGCGTCAAAAGGATAACGGGCAGGGCTGCGAGAGCCAAATCCCGGTTCCAGGTTTTGGCCCCGATATCCATTCCCAAGACCGCAATGACTTTGCCCGTGTTAGGGTCTGTCAATGGGACCAACCCGGAAATCCAGGTCCCCCAGCGGTCAGAAATCGGCCCCTCGGTTTCCGCAATATTGGTGGCGAATACTCGCCGGTCCACTTCCGGCGCCTCATCATAGATCTGGCCGGGAGGGGAGTAGTCTTTGGAACCGTCCGGTTCGCTATCAATAAAAAAGAAGATTTTGCCATCCGCCCTGCGGCCCATCAGATAAATGAAGCGGCAATTTTTTTCCGCCTGGCGCAGGGTCATGAGCTGGCTTTTGAGCCGTTGGTAGATGGGGGAGGCCAGATCAGCCTCCGTGCCGCTCAGGTTCTTGACGCGGTCGATATCCATTCCGTCTGCCGCCATTTGAGCTTGCTGAAGCAGACTCTCCTTCGTCTCCAGGTCAGCCCGACGGATCTTCCAATGCGTGCCGAACAATCCCGCGGTAATGATGGTCAGGATCGCGATCGCCACCCAAACGCCGTTGGCCTTCATTCGTCGTGTCGGGTTCAGGTCGATCATTTGCGGGGGGCGCGGTTAGAGTGAGTTGCTTCGTAGATTTCGAGTTGCGCGAAGCGATCTCAAATGCCTGTTCTTTTTGAAAACCAATAAGCTCAGTTTCCACAGAGGCCTTCCTTTTGTCAACAGACCTCTGAGGCTTCCGTTCGCTTGATCTGTACGCAAAGTGGGACGGGCTCCCCCGATACCCGTCCCACTGCACCGGACCCCATATTCCGGTGAATTGTCCTCTGTCATTAGTTTCGCACCGAACCGAAAGGATGGGTGCCGAAATCGTTTTTAAAATCCCCGAACGCCACCCCGGAGAAACGACACCGGTTCCCGGGGAGTCGCGCAAGGAGGATCGGGGGAAAAAGGATCGGCCAACATGGTTGACTCGGAAGCGTCCACGCTCCATCCGGGGCGCAAACCGGGTATAAAATATGCTTTGATCCAAAGCCGCCCATTGTCTGGTCTCGACATCTTCCGCCGCGCTCTTTAAAAACACGCTTGAAACTTGGCCCCAGAAGCCGATTCTTATCGCCATCGACACCCCCATCTCCATCTCTATCGCCGATCATCTCAGCCAGGAGGAACGCGAGCAGCTTCTCCAAACCGTCGAGATGTTCAAGATCGTCATTCAGGCCAACCCGGACGATTACCAGTCGCTGGAAATCCTGAAGGAGGCGTATTGGAAAATAGGACGACCTGCCGAGGGGCTTGCCGTGACCCGGCAACTGGCCGATACGTATATGCGCCTGGGCCAGTATTCTTCGGCCATGCTTGAATACGAGGGGATTTTGTTGCAGGAGCCTGATTCTGCCGAGGTGCAAACGATTCTTGCCCAGTTGGAAGAGAAACTTCATCCGCACAAAGCCGGTTCGTCCAAAGGGGCCATTGCGCTGGATTTCAGCGTTGCTGAAGAGCTGCCTGCCGCCACTCCCCCGCCTGCGGCTCCATCCCGGCCGGAAGTTGCCTCCACGGAACCGACGTTGATCGCGACATCGGCCACCCGGATGCCGAAAGTGGCTCCAATAGCTCAGGCGAGCGAGACATTGGACAACGACGGGAATGAGCCGCTGGCCCGGTTCCTGGTCCAGCACCGTTTGGCCAGCCATGAACTGGTGAACGGCGCCTTGCAACGGGTTCGAACCCATAATGCCGGGATGGACCCCGGGAAGCCGGGGATCATCATGGGGCTGCTGGAAGAGATCATCGCCGACGGAGTGGGGGCCGAAACACTCCTGAGTTCGATCGTCGATCGGGTCAAATGTGCCTACGTGCCGCTCGAATTTTATGACATTGACCGCCAGATCGTCAAATTGCTCCCCGAGAACCTGACGTTGGGGCGGCGGATTGTTCCCTTTGATATCGTGAGCCGTACGATGATGGTGGCCATCGACAATCCGTTTGATACCGCGGCAAAAACGATCGTCCAGCAATCGGTCGATTACCACGTTCAATGGCACCTGGCGCTGCCCGAGGTCATCCACCGAATCCTGCGCGACTGTTACCGAATCGCAGAGTAAAAATCCGATATGGCCGCCAAAACTTTTGGAGAACGCATCGCTGAACTCTTGATCGAGGACGGTCTGCTTTTGCCCAGCCAGCTCGAGGAAATCGTGGCGCTTCAAAAACAGCAGGGGGGGCGCATCGTCAAACTCCTCACCGGCAGAGGGTATGTCACCGAACAGGACATGGTGATTGCGATGGGTCGCTGCCTCGACGTGCCGCCCATCAATTTGGCCAAGGTGCATCCGCACGAGCAAACGATCAACCTCGTTTCAAAAGAGATCGCCCGCACGCACAAACTGGTCCCGATATGCAAGCTCGGCAACAAACTGTTTGTGGCGATGGTCGATCCGATGAACGTCCTGGCCCTGGACGACCTGCGCCAGCGCACAAAGCTCGAAATCGTCCCAATGATCACCACCGAGAAAGCGGTGGAGGACGCTCTCTCCGGGGTGAGCGGCGGGGGGATGGCGATGGACGAGGTGATGCGGGACGCCGCCGAGGAAGCCGATGGGGCCGTCGAGGAAGTCAAGCAGGCCAGCGAGAATCTCGATCTCGACCAGCTTCGGGGGCAGGGGGAGGAAGGGCCGGTCGTAAAGATCGTCAACATGATCCTGGTCCAGGCGCTCAAGGAGAAAGCGTCGGATATCCACATTGAGCCGTTCGAAAAAACGATCAAGCTGCGTTACCGCGTGGACGGGAACTTGATTGAAGCCAGTTCGCCCCCCAAATCCCTTCAGTTGCCGATGGCCTCGCGCATCAAAATCCTGGCCGGGCTCGACATTGCGGAGCGCCGTTTGCCCCAAGACGGGCGGTTTCGCATCCGGGTTGCCGGGAAGGAGATCGATCTGCGTATCTCATTTCTCCCCACCATTTACGGGGAAAAAATCGTCATCCGTATTCTCGACAAAAGCGCCCTATCCGGGTCCATCGAAATGCTGGGCCTGGACGAACGCACCTTTGACCAATTTAAAAAAGCGATCGACGCGCCGCATGGGATGATCCTCGTGACCGGGCCCACCGGTTCAGGTAAAACCACGACGCTTTATTCCGTCCTCCAGGAACTCAACAACCCCGAATACAACATCGTCACGGTGGAGGACCCGGTCGAATATCAACTCGTCGGCATCAACCAGGTCGCCGTGAAATCCGAAGTTGGCCTGACGTTTGCGAGCGCTTTGCGCTCCATCCTCCGGCAAGACCCGGACATCGTCATGATTGGTGAAATCCGTGACCAGGAAACCGCCGATATCGCTGTCAAAGCGGCGCTAACCGGTCACCAGGTTTTGAGCACCCTTCACACCAACGACGCCGCAGGCGCGATCAGCCGTCTGGACGACATGGGGATCGAGCCGTTCCTCATCTCTTCCTCGGTTCTATTGACCTGCGCCCAGCGTCTGGTCCGGCGCATCTGCCCCAACTGCAAAGAGGAGTTCGTCCCCGAGCCGGATGTGTTCGAAAAACTCGAAATTCCGGAGTTGGTGGGCGAAACCTTTTACCGCGGGGCTGGCTGCGACCGCTGCAAAGGCCGGGGTTACTCCGGGCGCGCCGCTGTTCTTGAAGTGTTGCCCGTGACCGAGGCGATTCGCCGGCTCATCGTCAAACGGGCCTCCGCTTCGGTGATCAAAAACCAGGCGGTCCAGGAAGGGATGAAAAGCCTGCGCATGGCCGGTATCGACAAAGCCCGCGAAGGGATCACCACTCTTGAAGAAGTTCTCCGCACGACTTCCGAGGATCACTAAGTTTTTAACTCATTCTTCTTATGGCACGAATCGATACGTTCTTCCGTTTCATGATGGAAAACAAGGCATCGGATTTGCATCTCTCCACCGGCAATCAACCGATTTTGCGCATCAATGGCGAGTTGGTGCGGGTCGATTCCCCCGTGTTGGAAAATGACGATCTGAAGGCGCTGGTTTATGAAATCGCCCCGGAAACCAAGATCAAGTTGTATGAGGAAACCGGCGATATCGATTTCGGGTACGAATACCCGGGGATGGCTCGTTTTCGCGCCAACTTCTTCAATCAAAAAAACGGCATCGCCGCCGTTTTTCGTCTGATCCCGTCCAAAGTCTTTACCATGGAAGACCTCGGGCTGCCGCCGGTCTTGAAAAAATTCGCAATGCTCAACAAAGGAATGGTGCTCGTCACCGGCCCGACCGGTTCAGGCAAATCGACCACCCTCGCGGCGATGATCGATTACTGCAATCTCCACCGCAAAGATCACATCATCACGGTGGAAGACCCGATCGAGTTTGTGCATCAGAGCCAGAACTGCCTGGTCAACCACCGGGAAGTGGGGATCCATACCCGCTCCTTCGCCTCGGCTTTGAAAGGGGCGTTGCGCGAAGACCCGGATATTGTGCTCGTGGGAGAAATGCGGGATTTGGAAACCATTGAACTGGCGCTCACCGCAGCGGCCACGGGTCACTTGGTTTTCGGTACGTTGCATACCTCAAGCGCCCCAAAAACCATCGACCGTATCATCGACGTTTTCCCGACCAATCAGCAAAACCAGATTCGGACCACGCTGGCCGAATCGCTCAAGGGAGTGGTCGCGCAGAACCTTTTCCGGCGGATCGACAAGCCGGGCCGCTGCGCCGCCCTGGAAATCCTGGTCGTCGATAACCCGATTGCCAACCTGATCCGCGAGGCCAAAACCCACCAAATCCCGGGCATGATGCAGGTGGGCAAAAAGAAGGGGAACCAGCCGCTCGACGACGCCATCGTGGATCATCTGCGGGCTGCCCGGATCTCGCCCGAGGAGGCTTACGAAAAAGCCATCGACAAGAAGAAATTCCGCGCCCTTCTCAAAGATCCGCCCGACGATTGGGACGAGTAGGGGAGTTCCCGAAAACTGAATTGGGGGCCAACCGCCCAGGCTGAATCGACCTTCAGATCGAGCCAAACCCAAAGGGTTTGAAGCCCATGGCCGGTGGTCGAGCGTTAGCGACACCACCGGTACAAAGCAAAACCGCGCCTCACCCCAAAGGGGTGGAAGAAAACGAGGCGATGGCTCTGCCACCCCTATGGGGTGAATTCTTTCCAACACCTCATCCGGTGGTGTCGCTAACGCTCAACCACCGGCTATTCGCTGGCAACCCTCCGGGTTGCGGCGGCTTTTGAATTTCGATTCAGCCCAAGGGAACAGCTTTTACGCCTTGCGTCAAGGGAACAGCTTTTACGCCTTGCGTCCGCAGCAGCTCTTGTATTTGCGACCGCTGCCGCAGGGGCATGGGTCATTGCGGTTCACCTTGGCATCGCTGCGGCGGATGGGCGCGGCGACCGGCATCGCCGCCGGTTTCGGCTCGCTGCCAATTCCCGAGGCAATCGATTCCTCGCTGCCGCCTTCCTGGTGGAGCAAATGCTGGGGCAGCCCGGCCAGGAACTGCTCGAACGCCTGCAAATTGGAGGTGCTGCGGAACAGATTGTGGAGTACTTCGTTTTTGATGTTGCCCATCAACTCGACAAACATGTCGTAACCCTCGTTCTTGTATTCAACGAGCGGGTCTTTCTGACCATAGGCGCGCAGGTGCACCCCTTCGCGCAGGGAATCCATGCCATAAAGGTGTTCCTGCCAGAGCCGGTCGATCGCGTTGAGAATGATATAGCGTTCGAGGCCGCGAACCGCTTCCGGCTCCTCGTGTTTGACCTTGAGTATGTAGGAGCTTTTCACTTTTTCTACGATCCAGAGGGCGATTTCCGCCTGCGGCATCGCTTCGAAATTCGCCTTTTCAGCCGTCAACCCGAGCGGGAACGTGTTGTTCACCCAGCTTAAGAGCCCGGCGAAGTTGGGGCCGCTGTCTCCGGCTTCCAGGAACGACTCGACCTTGAGGGGAA
The DNA here is from genome assembly GCA_903933715.1 of uncultured Spartobacteria bacterium. Classification (GTDB taxonomy): domain Bacteria; phylum Verrucomicrobiota; class Verrucomicrobiia; order Chthoniobacterales; family Chthoniobacteraceae; genus UBA695. Next base: position 16,938 of record CAIZLD010000005.1, on the reverse strand, counting down.
TGACTTCCTCCAAAATCTCGTAAACGATCTTGCGCGGTTCATCGGTTTCGATGGTCTCGTTGCGGAGACCGTAGACCACTTCGCGCTGTTTGTTCATCACATCATCGAACTCCAGGGTGCGGCGGCGGATCATGTAATTGCGCTGTTCGACACGGCGCTGGGCTGTTTCGACCGATTTATTGAGCCACGGATGTTCGAGCTCCTCCCCCTCTTTCATCCCAAAGCGTTCCATGATCTTGGTCATGCGATCGGCGGCGCCGAAGTTGCGCATGAGATCGTCCTCGAACGAGACGTAGAAGCGGGAGAGACCGGGGTCGCCCTGGCGCGAGCAACGCCCGCGCAACTGGCGGTCGATGCGGCGCGATTCGTGGCGCTCGGTGCCGATGACGTAGAGGCCGCCGAGTTCAACCACGCCGGGCCCAAGTTTGATGTCGGTGCCACGTCCGGCCATGTTGGTCGAGATGGTGACCGCCCCGGGCTGACCGGCGCGCGCGACGATCTCGGCTTCCTGCAAGTGAAACTTGGCGTTAAGCACCGTGTGCGGGATCTTCTCGCGCTTGAGCATGCGGCTCAGAAGCTCGGAACTCTCGACGCTCACCGTGCCGACAAGCACCGGCTGCTGGCGTGCGTGGGCTGCTTTTAATTCAGTGATGACTGCGTTGAATTTTTCGCGCCGAGTCTTAAAAATCAGATCATTTAAATCTTTGCGGATGCACGGCATGTTGGTCGGGATGACCAGCACGTCGAGCTTGTAAATATCGTGGAACTCGTTGGCTTCGGTCTCGGCGGTGCCCGTCATGCCCGCGAGTTTGAAGTAGAGCCGGAAGTAGTTCTGGATGGTGATCGTCGCCAGCGTTTGGGTCTCGCGGTCCACCTGCACCCCTTCCTTCGCTTCGACGGCCTGGTGGAGGCCGTCACTCCAACGGCGTCCCGGCATCTTGCGCCCGGTGTATTCATCGACGATGACCACTTTGCCTTCCTCAATGACATATTGAACGTCCTTTTCAAAGAGGCAGTAGGCGCGCAGTAATTGCGTGATGCTGTGGATGCGCTCGGCTTGCGAGTCGCAATAGGTCTGGCGCTTGGTTTTTTCCTCGATTTTCTGCGCGTCGGTCAACTCGGGGTTGAGATCGATCTCGGCAAATTCGGTGATCAAATCGGGCAGCACGAACGAATCGGGATCGCCCGGATTCAAAAACTCGCGGCCCATCTCGCTCAAGTCCGATTCATGGGCGCGTTCGTCGATGGTGAAATAGAGTTCCTCTTTCACTTTAAAGAGCTGCTCTTTGAGCGTCTCGGAGTAGTAGGAAAGCTCCACTTTCTCGATGGCGCGGCGCAAATCAGGGTCTTCCATGGCCCGCAGTAAACTTTTATGGCGAGGCTGGCCGAGCCGGACTTTGAAATAACTCTGGGCGGCCTCTTCCTTGTTGCCCGCGGCGGCCAGTTCCTCGGCCTCGCTGGCCAGCCGGTTGCAAAGAAGGGATTGCTTCTTCACCAACTGCTCGACGATGGCTTTGTACTTGTCGTATTGCTGCGTTGTGACCGTGGAAGGGCCGGAAATGATCAGCGGGGTGCGGGCTTCGTCGATCAGGATCGAATCGACCTCATCGACAATCGCGTACGCATAGCCGCGCTGAACCTGCGTTTCGCGGGTAGTCGCCATGCCGTTGTCGCGCAGGTAATCGAACCCGAATTCGGAGTTCGTCCCGTAGGTAATGTCGCAATAATATTGTTCGCGGCGGTACTCCGGCGTTTGGTCGTTCTGAATGCAGCCGCAAGTGAGCCCCAGGAACCGGAAAAGGGAGCCCATCCAGTCGGAGTCGCGCCGGGCCAGGTAATCGTTGACGGTAACGAGGTGCGCGCCGCGTCCGGTCAAAGCGTTCAAATAGAGTGGCAGGGTGGCAACGAGCGTCTTGCCTTCACCGGTGGCCATTTCGGTGATCTTGCCCTGATGGAGCACGATGCCGCCGATCAACTGGACATCGAAATGGACCATGTTCCAGATGATCGGTTGATCGCAGACGATCACTTCCTTGCCGCAGAGGCGACGGGCGCCATTTTTGACAACGGCGAACGCTTCCGGGAGGATTTTGTTTAAATAATCCTGCTGCTCGTTGAGATCGGAGATTTTGGCGAGTTCCGTTTTCCAGCAAGCGGTCTTGGCCCGCAGTTCGTCGTCAGAGAGCGACTGCAATTGCGCTTCGATCTCATTGATTTGGGCGACCACTTTGCGCAGACGGCGAATCTCGCGCTGATTCTTCGAGCCCACAATCTTTTTAAAAATCCAGTTTACCATATAAATTTTCCTAAAATTTGGAGAGATCCCCGTCCTCCGAACGGGAAGGGAGCCTCTATTTGCTGCCGGGTTTGGTCGCCGGGGTTCCGGCGAGATCGGGAGGCAGTTGGTCCGGCTCAAAAGTTTCAGTATTCAGCTTCACAAGGCTCACAAAAGGGCAGCCAAAATCGGGCGCGTTGCCGCCGCTGCGGTCCACCAGCGTTCCGACCGCCGCCACGACCCCGCCGTGAGCACGGACAATATCGATCGTCTCCTGCACCCGGCCTCCGCGCGTCACCACGTCTTCCAGGACCAGGAAACGCTCCCCAGGTTTCATTGTAAATCCGCGCCGCAACACCAGTTTGCCTTCTTCCTTTTCGGCGAAAATATGGCGCTTCCCGAGGCTTCGCGCAACCTCATGCCCCACAATCAACCCGCCCAGGGCCGGAGAGATGACGCTATCGGCCTCCACGCACGCCAGCTTTTCGGCCAACGCCGCGCAAACGCGGGCGGCGATGGGGGTGTGCTGCAAGAGAATCGCGCATTGGAAGAATTGACGGCTGTGCAGGCCGGACCGGAGCAGAAAATGGCCGTCGAGAAGCGCGTTGGTTTGTTTGAAAAGAGCGATGATTTCTTCTTGCGTCATGGTGCGGGGCGAGGGGGCGAAAGGTGCGTGTTTGGTGGCTTATTCCAGGGCGGCGATCACTTCGATTTCCACCTGTGCGCCCTTGGGAAGCGCGGCGACTTGAATCGTGGACCGGGCCGGGAACGGTTCGGAAAAATATTGGGAATAAACCGCGTTCATTGCGGCGAAATTGGCCAGATCGACCATAAACACGGTCGATTTGACGACGTTGGCGAAGGTCATCCCGTTGGCGCGGAGCACCCCGGCGACATTCTGGAGCACGCGGTCGGTTTGAGCCGTAACGTCCCCCTCGATCAGTTCGCCGGTGGCGGGGTCGAGCGGGATTTGTCCGGCGGCAAAGAGGAAATTGCCCACGGCGACAGCCTGGGAGTAGGGGCCGACGGCTTTGGGGGCTTCAGAGGTGGCAATCACTTTTTTCATAAAGAGAAAGTAACCCTAAGCAGCCGCGCCTCCCGTGTCAACGCACGGGGTGGGGGAGTTTTTCGTAGATTTTGAGAAGAAATCTCTCACGCCAAGACGCAAAGGCGCAAAGAACTTGATGATTTGCAAGGGGAATTCGGTGGGCGAAGTCTTCTGCTTTTTGCCGGATTCTGTTTATTTTTGGCTCATGGGTATGAAAAGCTCGCTGGTTATTACGGCTGTTTTTGCAGGAATGGCGTTCACGTTTGCGGATGAAGCTACGGAATTGAAGAGAGATGTTCCTCTTTCTGCTTCTATCATTGTCCAGATCAAGGCACAGGAGTTTGCGCACGCTTTGGTCCAACTTAAACTCAAAGAAGTTGAATTGAAGTTGGATTCCAGCGCAAACCAACAGACACTAACCGTTGTTCGCGCACAAGAAAGGGCGTTTAACGAAGAGCTTTTGAAACTCGTCGTTGTCCCTTTGGAACTTCAACTTCAGAAATTTCTGAAAATCATGCGTGCGGATAATCCTGATTGTCTTCAGCTTCGGGAAAAAATCGACAAAGCGAGACTGGAGATCATGGGGGAGGCCAGCCCTTCTCCTCAACCAATTCCGACCCAAACGAAATAAATCCGACTTCGCACCATGATTCGGCCCGGGTGCAGGGAATCTTTAACCCGCAGGGTTTAAAGCGTATAGCCGGGGGTTGAGCGTCAGCGATACCCCCGGAATCCTTGAAAATAAATGGTTCACCCCGTTAGGGGTGGCAGAGATTCTTTAGCCAACACGCGCCGTAATTCTGCGACACCCTCCGGGGTCTTCCGATTGCGCCGCCCTACCGGGGGTGTTGCTACGCTCAACCCCCGGCTATCCGCTTGCATCCCTTCGGGATGCCCAGTGCCTTTTCCGCTCAAGGGCATCATCTTGTCATATTATTTTTGCTCTTCCTTTACCTCGGGAATTGAACGAGTACGAGCTGCCGTTTGTCTTTTGGGCCGAATTGGGCGATCTCGGTGCCCCCTCCAAGCTGCTTCTTCGCTTTCTTGCGGTCCGCTTTGTCCATCAGGACGTATTCGGCTCCCGGCGGGAGTTCCCGGGCGGAAGGAACAAAGCTGCAACGCCGTTTCACGTAAAAGAGGATCGGTTGATAACCGGGATCGACGACGTGCAGGGTGGCGGCTTGAGGCGCGGCGGCGTCGATTTGCGCCCCGGCGAGGCGGAAACCGTTCGAAGTTGCAAATTTGGGCAGGATGAACGCCGCATAAATGCCGACCGCTCCAACCAGGGCCAAGGCGCTCCCGATCGCATGCCGCATGGCCGGTTCCTCTTGGAAGCGTTTCCCTGCCCAGCCACCGAACGCAACAAAGAGAATTGCGGGGGCGATTTCGAGCCATTCTCTATGCGGGGCGTGGAGGAGCCACGGCGCAAAGACTGCTCCAACCAAGACGATTCCAAGAAAACCGCGATTGACCCATTGCCAGCACTTTTGGGGAACCGGGCCAATCTCAGCCATCACAAGCCCCAGCAACAGCGCGGCAGCCGGATAGAGCGGCAGGGTGTAGCGGGGCAGCACGCCGGGAATGAAGATTAATGCGGCGAATCCGATGGTGATAGGCCAGCGGGCCGCGCAAACCAGCATCCGCCGCCGTTCATCCAAACCGGCCAGCACCCGGTGATTCCACCAAAGCGGCGCAAAGAGAATCCACGGCAGCCCGTTGGCGAGCGCACTCAGAAAATTCATCCCCAGGTTGAAAAAGCTCCGGTCTCCCCCACCGATCCGCTGTTGCATTTGGCTGGCCCAGACCGCCTCGGTGTTTAAACCGGCAGTGGCTTGAAAATAAGGAACCGCCCATGCCGCAAAGATCAGCAACGCCAAGGCGAGGGAACCGAGATGCGCCGGGCTGGCCAGTTGCCGTTTTTCGCCTGCCGCGAACAGAATCGGGATCGCCACCGCATAAAAAAATAGTAAATGGAACGGCCCCTTCGTCAGCAATCCCAGCCCCAGAAAAATCGCCGGAAAGAGCCACATTCGCCATCCGGTTTTCCGGTTAACCCACGCCTCCAGCCAGCATGCGAACGCCATGCCGGTCAACGCCACGTAAACCGCTTCGATTTCCGCCAGCCGTCCTTTTTCCCAAAGCCCGACCCCGGAAAGGGCGATCATCGCCGCCATCCATGCGCTCGAAAGCGGCATCCAGCGGCGGGCTGTCGCAAAAATCACCGCCGCCATTGCGAGCATCGCCAATATGGACGGGAGTCTCGTGGCCCATTCAGTGCGCGACTGCGTGATGTGCATCGAACCGGCAATCAACCAGTTGATCAGCGGCGGTTTGCGCAAATAAGGGGTGCCATTGATATGCGGGACAAGCCAATCTCCCGTGCGAAGCATCTCCAGCGCGGGCAGGGTGCGCCGGGCCTCCTCCCCCTTCAATTCCATGTTCCCCAAACCAGGGAGATAAAGCGCTGCCCAAAAAAGAATCAGCGCCATCCATGCGAGGAGCGGTTTCATCAGGCTAATCGATATCCTCTGCCGCTCCCTTTTTATTGACCAATCCGCGCAATTTCCCATGGATAAACGCGTCAATATCGCCGTCCATCACCCCTTGGATGTCGCTGGTTTCCACCCCGGTGCGGTGATCTTTGATCATCTGGTACGGCTGGAAAACGTAGGAGCGGATCTGGTTGCCCCAGGCAATATCTCCCTTTTCGCCGTATTGACGCTCCACTTCAGCGCTCTTTTTGTCGAGTTCGAGCTGGTAAAGTTTGGCCTTCAACATCTTCATCGCCAACTCTCGGTTGCGCCCCTGGCTCCTCTCGGCCTGGCACGCCACGACAATCCCCGTCGGCTTGTGCGTGATGCGCACGGCGGTCTCGACTTTATTGACATTCTGGCCGCCTTTGCCGCCGGAGCGGAACGTGTCGGTCTCGATATCGGCGGGGTTGACCTCGATCGGCACCGAGTCGGCGATCTCCGGGGTGGCATCGACGCTGGCAAAAGTGGTGTGCCGCCGTTTGTTGGCGTCAAAAGGAGAGATGCGCACGAGCCGGTGGACGCCCCTTTCGGTGGCCAGATAGCCATAGGCATATTCCCCGGTAATTTGCAGCGTGACCGATTTGACGCCGACCTCCTCCCCCTCTTGGATATCGACGATCTCGGCCTTGAACCCGTTGCGTTCGCACCACCGTTGATACATCCGCAGGAGCATCCCGGCCCAGTCGCACGATTCCGTGCCGCCCGCGCCGGAGTGGATGATGAGAAAGCAGTTGGCGGCGTCCTGTGGGCCGTTGAGATAGCTTTTCAACTCGAACTCTTCGAGCTTTTGAAGGAACGCGTTGTACTCGGCTTCCAGTTCTTTGGCGGCGGCGGTTTGCTGATCGTGATCGGTCTCCTCCAACGTCAGCCCCTTGAGCACTTCAAGGTCTTCGATACCGGCTTCCAGCGCCCGGAACGGCTGGATTTTGTTGCGCAAGGAGGCGATTTCCTCGACCGAGGATTGCGCCCGCTCCCGGTTATCCCAGAAGTCCTGCGCGGTCATCATCCCTTCCAGTTCGGCCAGCCGCGATTGCAGGCGTGGCAGGTCAAAGATACCTCCGCATCTCGTCCACGCGGGACTTCAATGCAGAGGTGTTCAGAGCTTGGATATCGATTGCCATAGGACCAACCACCATGGGGCCGGAAACCGGGTTGAGTCAAGGGTTTGCGTCTTGGGTTGGCGCGAGATTGATGGCATCGATCAAGGCGCGCAGGCGGCCCAGATGGTGACGGTGTGGGGAGAGCAGGAGGCGGGGTTGCCTGGCGATATCCGGTTGATTGGCTTCCTCGGGCAGGGGCGCGGTCGTTTCAATGCGCCCTTTGGCCAGCAGGTCGGCGAATTCGAGGTTTAACGCTTCGAGCGCTTCCCCGGTGAGCGCCGCTTTGAGCCGGATCACCAACCGTTTGCCCACCCAGCGGTAGGAGCGGTAATTGCGGTAAAAGCCGAGAATATGCTCCACCGCTTCGTCCACGTTCGTGAAAAGCCGGAACAGGTTGAAATCTTCGGGGCTCACCAGCCCGTGTTCCAAAAGGTGATTTTCGAGAAACGCAAGCATCGTGCTCCAATACGTTCCGTTCGGCTCGTCCACAAAAACAATCGGGAAGATGCGGGCCTTGCCGGTTTGCATCAGGGTGAGCACTTCAAACCCCTCATCCAGCGTGCCAAACCCGCCGGGAAAGAGCGCAACGGCGTGGGTTTCCTTCACAAAATTGAGTTTTCGGGTGAAGAAATAGTTGAAGTTGATCAGCTTGGAATCGCCATTGATGACCGGGTTGGCCCGCTGTTCAAACGGGAGCCGGATGTTAAGCCCAAACGACGCATCCCGCCCCGCGCCGCGTTGAGCGGCTCCCATGATTCCATCCCCCCCGCCGGTGATGATCATGTAGCCACGCTCGCGCATTTTGCGTCCAAAACTTTCAGCGGCTTGTGCTTCCGGAGCCTCCGGGGGGGTGCGTGCCGAGCCAAAGACGACCACTTTTTGATGATCAGTGTATTTTGAAAAAATCCGGGCCGCATACCGCAATTCCCTTAACGAGCGGTTAAAGAGTTTCAGGTCGGCCTCGTTCAATCCGTCGCGCCCGATTTTCAAGGCGGTGGCAATCATCTCCTGGATAAAATCAGTCGATTCGTTGCATCCATAGTCACTCACCAAATCGTGAATGCGCTGGTCAATTTGCGGATTTCCGATGGAACGCGTCTCTTTGGGAAGGGCGTAAATACCGCCGCCGGTGAAATCAGGCATAGAAAATAAAAGTTTTCGGACGGATCAAAGTAGGCTCTCTTAAGAGGATAGTCCATCATCTCCATTCTTAATTTTCATGATCATCGTCATCAAACCCAATACATCCCCCGAGGGAATCGAAGAAGTTATTGCCGAGGTTTCCAAGCTCGGCTACGAGCCGCGTCCGATTTTTGGGACCGAACAGACGGTCGTGGCTGCCATCGGGGACGAGCGGACGCACCGGAACCTCGACAGCCTGACGGTGTTGACGCAGGTGCAGGAAGTGTTGCGGGTTCAGAAGCGATACACTTTGGTCAGCCGCGAGTCTCATCCCGCCGATACCATTATTAACGTGGACGGGTTAAAGGTCGGCGGCCCTCATTTTGCCGTGATGGCCGGGCCGTGTTCGGTGGAAAGCGAGGAGCAGCTCCTCACGACCGCGCGGGCGGTCAAAGCGGCGGGGGCGACGATCCTGCGCGGCGGCGCTTACAAGCCCCGCACCTCCCCCTATGAGTTCCAGGGGTTGGGAAAGGAAGGGTTGCGGCTGCTCGAAGCGGCCAAGAAAGAGACAGGGCTCAAAATTGTGACCGAAGTTTTGAGCGAGCGCGACGTCGAGCACGTCGCCGCCTCGGCCGATATTTTGCAAATCGGGGCGCGCAACGCCCAGAATTTCCAGTTGATCATCGAAGCGGCCCGGAGCGGCAAGCCGATCTTGCTCAAGCGCGGCTTCAGCCAAAAAATCGAGGAGTGGCTCCTCTCGGCGGAATACATCCTGGCCTACGGCAACCCCAACGTGATGCTTTGCGAGCGGGGGATTCGCACCTTCGAGACGTTCACCCGCAACACGCTCGACCTCGCGGCGGTGGCAGTGGCCAAGATGGAGTCGCACCTGCCGGTGATTGTCGATCCGAGCCAGGGGTGCGGCAAGGCGAGCCTCGTCTCGGCGCTTTGCCGGGGGGCGGCTGCGATGAACGCGGACGGCCTTATTATCGAAGTCCATCCCAACCCGGCGGAGGCGATGAGTGACGGCCAGCAGCAGGTCGATTTTGCTGCCTTTGACAAATTGATGGCCAGCCTGCCGCCGTTTCTTACGCTTACCGGGAAAACGTTGTAGGGCTGGGAACGGGCCGAGCAAAAAATTAAAAAAAGCGCAACTTTTCTATTCTTCCGGCGTTTGAAACCGCAACCCTCATTTATTTTATGAAACCAAAATTACTTAGCCTTGTCTTTCTTGCTCTTGCCACCGGGAGTCCCGTTATTGCCCAAACCGCTCCCGCCTCGAAAGCGGCTCAAACCGCCTCGCAAGAGATTGCGATCAAGAACAACGAATCGCTGGCCTTCATGGGCGACTCCATCACGCAATTTGGCGCGGAGCTACCTGGCGGCTATGTCCGCCTGGTGATTAGCGGATTCAAAGCCAATGGAATTGAGGTAACGCCTTATCCTGCGGGGATCAGTGGGCACAAGTCCAAGCAGATGCTTGAGCGCCTGGAAAAGGATGTGTTGAGCAAGAAACCGACTTGGATGACGTTAAGCTGCGGAGTCAACGACGTGTGGCACGGAACCAATGGAGTGCCACTCGAACTTTATAAACCGAACATCACGGCCCTCGTTGAAAAGGCGCAAGCCGCAGGGGTCAAGGTGATGATTCTAACCGCCACGATGCTCGGCGAAAAGGCCGCCGACGCGGGTAATGTGAAGCTGGCCTCCTACAACGATTTCCTGCGGCAGTTGGCCAAGGAAAAGGGATGTTTGCTGGCGGATCTGAACGCCAACATGCAGGCCGCGCTCAAGCCTGAAATCAAGGGGAATCAGCTCACACGCGACGGCGTTCACATGAATCCGTTTGGAGATCAAATGATGGCCACGGGCGTGCTCCGGGCGTTTGGCCTTAATGAGAGCCAGATTAAAGTGGCGCGAGATTACTGGATGGATATGCCGGAAATCGCCTGCCTGGTTGACTGCAAGGTAGGGCTGACGTTGCGCCAGTATCAGCAGCTGAGTGCTATGGCTGCCAAGCAAAACCAAACCGTCAGCGATTTGGTCAGCGCGGAAGCCATCAAGGCGATCCCGGCGATGCTAAAAGTGTCTCAACCGTAGAGGCTAAACGCCGTATGCGGCCCGGAGCATCGCATGTACCGGGCCTTCCACGGCTTTCAGGTAGGCCCGCGCGTCCCGCTTCCAGGCTCGGTGCAACTGTTCCAGGTGATCCTCGGGCAGTGACAAAGGGCGGGGGAGGTGGGGGGCGTGGGGAAGTTCCAGGGTGACGATGGCCGGGGCGGTTCCGTCCGGGTAACGCAGCCCTTCTCCGCACCATTGTCCCAAAGAACCGGGACACGGCGTGGAAGGGGAAACCTGCCGGGAATCGCTGAGCCGCAACCGATAAGGAATGCGCTGTTGGGGGGTGAGCGCATTCCACATCGCCTCGGCCAAGGAGGTCGATTGCGGGCCGTCCGCGTCGAGTTCCCCAAGCGCCCAATGCAGCGTCACAATCCGTTCGGGACGCTGGGTGACGATGCAATCGCGCAATGCCCGGCTTTCCGGTTCCGAGAGCGGGAAGGCTCCGGGCGGTTCTTCGCTCGCGGCGCTCCAGCCGGTTTCGAAATTGCGGTTGAGATCGACGCCCCGGGCGTTGGCTCGGGTATTGCGCAGGTAACCGTCGGGATTGATCAACGGCAGGATGCCCAAACGAGGGGGCAAGGGGGACTGCTCCCCGGGTCGCAAATGGTCCATGAATGACAGTAAAAGGAGGACTGTGGCGCGTTCGTCCCCGTGCATTCCGCCGATCAGGAGCGTGCCGCCGGGTTCAGCCGCGAAACGGGAGGTGAAGTGCAGCAGGATCGGCCGGTTTTCGCAAGACTGGCCGATGGAGCGGGTTGCAAACCATGAAGGATGGGTGGAGGATAGCCCCAAGGAGTGCATTAATTCATGAAACTCAATGTCATGATCCGGACGCTGCATCCCCGCAATCTCTTCCGAATCAGCCGGGCCGCAAGGGGCGAGGTGCAAAATATTTTTTTGCAATTAAGCGATCAAGGAGTCACCGGTTGGGGTGAAGCCTCCCCCAACGCCTTTTACGATGAAACCGCCCGCAATGTGGTTTCGCTTTTAAACGATGCGGCTTCGTTTGCCGAGGGGCTCAACATCGAGACGGTCGCGGATATTGAAGAGGCGTGGGCGGAATCGTGGCGGTGGTTTGCACCGTCGCGGGCGGCTCAATGCGCCTTTGACCTGGCATTATGGGACTGGCTGGCCCGGAAAAGGGGAAAGACCGTCTGCGAACTGGCGTTGGGCGCGCCGCCCCATCCGGTGCGGACGTTTTGCACCATCGGGATTTCGGACGAGCTGGAGTTGCAGCGTAAAACCGGGGAATTGAACGGTTTCCCTTTGATCAAGCTAAAATCCGACGCCCTGGCGGATCTGGCTCCCGTGGCTTACGTTGCCCGCAAGACCGGGGCGAAGCTGGCGGTGGATGCCAACTGCGCCTGGGGGGAGGTGAACCTGCGCGAGGTTTCGCGGGAGTTGGCCCAACTCGGCGTGCTTTTTATCGAACAGCCGCTCCCGCCTGCCGATGACGGATTGATGCCGGGGTGTTTGGCGGCTTCGGTGTTGCCGATCATGGCGGACGAGAGCTGCGTGACCCGGGAGGACGTGGAGCGGCTTCCGGGACGGTTTTCCGGGTTTAATCTGAAGCTCGTGAAGTGCGGGGGGTTGACCCCGGCGCTGGCGATGGCAAAGCGGGGGCGCGAACTGGGGTTGACCCCAATGGTCGGCTGCATGCTGGAGAGCAGCCTTCTCATTGCAGCCGGGATCGTGGCGGCCCAGCAGACCGACTATGCCGATCTGGACGGGGCGTGGCTTTTAGGGGACGATCCGTTCGCCGGGCTGACTTTGAACCAGGGGATTCTTAGGCCGGACTTGAGGCCCGGTTTCGGGGTGGAGCCAGAACGCTGAGGGGACGGGGCGCAAATGCGAAAGTGACCGGAACGGTGCCGATCACTTCGCCATCCACTTCCACCGGCACCTTCTCTTCGCTTTGGACGGTAAGCTCTTTGGTCTGGAAATAATCGACGTCACGCATCCCCAGATGCGTCCCAAAGAGCACCCCCTGCAAGTAGCGGATCAGGTCGAGATGCCCCATTTTTTTGAACACGATCACGTCGAGGAGCTGGTCGTCGAAACGCGCCTTGGGAAAAACCGGGAACGGCCCGCCGTAATAACGGCCATTGCCGATCAGCACAATCGAGCCGTCATACGTCTTTCTGCCGGAGCGGACGGTGAGGAGCGGCGGCTTGCGAGCGGCGATTTGAGCGGCCGAAACGAGATAGCTTAAGGGGCCGAGGTTCCGTTTCGCGTTCCGGCTGGTCGCCTCCAATGCAAGGGCATCGAAGCCGACCCCGGCCACCTGGACAAACGAGTGGCCCGAGGCTTGCGGCAGGTCAATCAAACGCGGCACGCCGGTCTGGATCACACGCCAGCAATCGGTGATCGATTTGGGCAACCCCAGTTCCATTGCAAAAACGTTCATCGTTCCGATCGGCAGAATCCCCAGGTGAACCGGGAACCCGGCAATGCCATTGACGACCTCGTTAACGGTGCCGTCTCCTCCCGCGACGATCACCCGTTCGCAGCCTTCCTCGGCAGCTTGCCGCGCGAACTGTCGGGCTTCTCCCGGTTGGGCGGTCCGGCGTATTACGGCATCCCGCCCGGCCAGACGTTCGATTTCCAGCCCCAATCCAGAAGCTTTCTCGCTCCGGGCCGCGGGGTTAAAGATGAGGGTCGCGTTTGCCATGGGGCATTTTGGGTCTTTAATTTCAATCCGCGAGAGGTATTTTGCCAACGTGAACATGCTTTCCAAGCGGTTTTTACTCGCGACAGGATGTGCGGCAGCCTTGATCCTCCTGCTTTTGGTCGGGATCGATCTTTATGCCGGATCTGAAACCGTCCGGCAGCGGCTGGAAACCGCGCTGACCCGGCAATCGGGAATGGCAGTCAAACTGGAAGCGCTCCATTTCAATCTTTGGAGCGGCTTGGCGGCCCAGGGGGTTCTCGTTACTCCGCCGCAAGAAGCCGCGGCCTCCTCGCTCGGAATGCCCTGGATTGAGGCGCGCGTGGCGTGGTTTCCCCTTCTTTCCGGTCGCCTCGTTTTGAAACGGCTGGTTTTGAGCGACCCAACCCTGCGATGGGCTCAAAACGGAGCGGGAGATTGGGTTTTGCCGACGAATGATCACCCAGAGGCAATCCCTGACACCGGTAAGGAAATCAAACCACGCCCGGCGAAAAAAAGCTCCCGGCTGGAGTTCATGATCCGGTCGGCGCGGATCGAAAATGCCACCTTGCGGTTCGAGGATCCCGCCGGGGAGAACGTGGCCCTTTTGGAAGGGGTGAATGTCGATTGCCCCCGCGGGGTCCAAGGGGATTTTGAAGGGACTCTATCCATCCGCAAGGCGACTTTGGGTAATGGGATGATTTTTGAGGATTTCGCGACCCCGTTTGCTTTCAAAGGCGGTGCATTGAGTTGCCCTGCTCTGCAATTGCGGCTGGCCGGAGGCACGATCCGGGGGCAGGGGAGCGTTGCTTCATTTAAAAAGGACGCCCTGTTCACGCTCGACCTCGTGTTGGACGGCGTGGAGATCCGCACCTTGCAAGCCCAAGTCACAGGAGAACCTTTGGCGGCTTCCAAAACCGCTGGAACGGTTCATGGATCGCTGGATGTTTATGGCTTTATCGGCAGAAAGAAAAGCGTCTCGGGAGCCGGGCAATTGCGGATTTTCAACGGACGGATGGCGCAGTTCCCGTTTTTCCAAATGATTGGCAAGGCGTTGAGCATTGAGGAGCTGACGAACCTCGAACTTCAGCAGGCGCAGTTGGATTTGCGTGCCGGCGATGGAAAGATTTTTGTGGACAGCCTGGTGATGGAATCTCCCAACCTGAGCCTTACCGGAACCGGCACCAGCAATTTCAGCGGGAAGCTCAACCTGGACGCCCGGCTCGCCGCAACCGCCAAAATTACCCGCCAATTACCCGACTCCGTGGAGGCGAATTTCCAGCCGGTGCCGGGCAGCGAGCGCAAAGCCATTTCGTTTCACATCACGGGGACGGTGGGCCGCCCTCAAACCGATCTCGTTCGAGTGCTGGTGGGTCAAAAAATTGAAAACGATTTGATGAATGTTTTTCGGACTTTAACGGGCAAGCCCAAAAAGAAATCCGGGAGTTCCGCAGAAAGCCCGGCAGATGCAGTTGCCAATCCGACACCGTAAAGTGTCGCGCCGTTTATCTTATATTGAACCGTTCTGGCGGGTTCAAACCCGCTCAGAATCAGAATATTAATTCTTTACTTGATGTTTCTGGGTCACTCCTGATAAGAATATTCCCAGAAATATCAAGGAATCGACGCTTTTTTCCTCCCCTTTTTTCCCATGGTATGGATGCCTGAAGCAAAAGGATTAGCCGAACAATCCAGATTTAATAAACCCCTGTATTCCGCAGAGGGAACTCCGAATTGTATCGATTGGAGCCGACTGTTGCTGGATGCCTTCGAGGAAGCTGTGGCCCTCGTGGACCGCCAAGGCCATATTCTTGCTGCGAATAAGGCATGGAACCAGTTGCAGTGCGAATTTTCATGGCTCGATGAAGAGAACGGGCGCCTCTTGATCCGGGAAACAGAATTCAAACAAGCGTGTCACGATGCCGATGCGATTGTGTCCGGTTTGAAAGAGGTGATGGAAGGGGCGCGGGCGGATTTCCGGCACGAGTTTAACATGTTTCACGCCGGGGAGAATTGCTGGTTCCGGCTCTCGGCCAGGGAATCATCGCAAGGAGCGGAAAATCCGGTGCTGATCTCGCTCCGGAATATCACCACCCAGCGCCAGGCCGAAGAAGATTTGCGGGAAACGCGCTCTTTGTTTGATTGCCTCATCGAAAGCACCGGCGACAGCTTTTTTCTATACGATTCGATGGGCCGATTCATAATGCATAATACGGCCGGGATGGAGTTGCTGGGCAGGGAAGGGGAGTCGCTCGTCGGAAAGACCATTGAGGAAGTTTTTCCACCCGGCGAGGCGCACATGATCCGGGCGCAGAATGATCTCGTCCTGGCGACCCAGCAGACATTAAATTATGAAATAAGCCTAAATACTCCAAAAGGAGAACGCGTGGCGTGGGTTCAAAAAAGGTTGTACCGAAATCAACAGGACAAGCCGGTGGGAGTGATCGGGATTGTGCGGGATGTTACTGAGCACAAAAACTCCGAGGAAAATCTTAAACGAAGCGAACACCATTTCCGTGCGCTCATTGAGCGGAGTGCGGACGTCGTGATGCTGGTGGGGGCGGATGAAGTTATTCGTTATATCAGCCCGCCTGCCCAGCAATTTTGCGGTTTCTCTTCCGATGAATTGCTGGGGACAAACGTCTTTTTCTGGATTCATCCCGAAGACACCCAGTTGGCTCAAATCAAATTCCGGGAGTTGTGTAAAACACCGGGAGATTTGATTATCGCGGAATGCCGGTATCTTTGCAAAAGCGGAGAATGGAAATGGGTGGAGGTTACGGCATCCAACCAGCTCGATGATGCGAGCGTTCAGGCCGTGGTCATCAACGCGCGCGATATTTCAGAGCGGAAAAAATCGGAGCAGACATTGCGCCGCTTCGAGGCCATCGTGGAATCTTCCGTCGACGGGATTTTTAGTTTGGATTTGGATGGAAAAATTACGAGTTGGAATCCTGCGGCCCAAAAAATGTTTGGAGGCTCCGGATCTGATATGCTGGGGAGGGATTTCAAGGCGCTTTGCCTCGAAAACAAAGTGAAAGGTTGCAGCGGGTTCAACGCAAGGATGCTTAGAGGGAAAGGCGTTGAGATGGTTTGTAACGCCCCGGATGGAACGCGCATGGAACTCTCTTTGAGCTTTTCGCCGATTCTTAGTCCCAACCACCTGCATTGCGGCTTTGCCGTGATTGCCCGGGACATTACGGAACGGCGGCGGCTGGAAAGGGAGGTGCTTGAAATTGCCGATTTTGAGAAGCACCGCATCGGGCAGGATTTGCACGATGATTTATGCCAGCATTTGGTGGGAATTTCGATTATTGGCAATCTGCTGCACGTGGAACTTGCCCGGAATGGCGCCAAGCAGGCGGAGGACGCCAAACAGATTACCGAGATGATCCGAGCCGCCGTCGATCACGCCCGCATTTTGGCCAAGGGACTCTCCCCGTTGAATATTGCCGAAGGGGAGATCATGGCGGGATTAAAGGTTTTGGCATCCAATACGGAACAGCTCTTTAGGTTCCCCTGCTTTTTTGAATGCGACTCGCCCGTCCATATTGAGGATACCGAGATTGCGACCCAATTCTATCGGATCGCCCAGGAAGCGCTTCACAATGCCGTCAAACACAGCCAGGGCACCCAGGCGGTCCTGCGCCTGAGAATCGAAGGGAAGGCGGTGGTGATCACCATCAGCGACGATGGGCTTGGATTGCCGGAATTCAAAAAGCCCGGCACGGGCGGCGGGCTGGGCATGCACACGATGCACTACCGGGCCCGGATAATCGGGGCCACACTGGAAATCACGCGAAACCTCAGAGGCGGCACCGACGTCACCTGCCGGCTCCCGATTCCGGAAGGTTAGGCTGAATCGACATTCAGATTCCGAGCCAAACCCAAAGGGTTTGAAGCCCATAGCCGGTGGTTGAGCGTTAGCGACACCACCGGTCAATGCAAAACCGCGCTTCACCCCAAAGGGGTGGTAGAAAACGAGGCGATGGCTCTGCCACCCCTTTGGGGTGAATTCTTTCCAACACCTCATCCGGTGGTGTCGCTAACGCTCAACCACCGGCTATTCGCTGGCAACCCTCCGGGTTACG
>CAIZLD010000004.1 GCA_903933715.1 uncultured Spartobacteria bacterium | reverse complement strand
TTACAAGCAGGGTTACTTGCTCACGGCTTAATGGGACAAGCGAATTCAATACCCTACTTTTTCACCTCATCCCTCTATGTACAAGCTTTTTCTCTCCTTCGGGCTAAACAGGAACGAGATTGGGAACGAGGCTGGGCTTGTCTCTTTACCCAATCGCTTAACGTGTGACAGCCCACTAGAGCTTGACCCCTGGGGATGCGGAAGGGGAAGGGGACGGAGGCGGCGGAGCCAGTTCCAATTCAATCGCCCGCAGCCGGGCGGAGGCCATAGCTTGCGGAGCCTGCTTGATCTGTTCGCGGGTGAGGGCGAGCGCGGCGGCGTTCTTGCCCGCCGCCCGTAATGCGTCAATCGCATGCAACGCGCACCGGATGCGGTCCGCATCGTTCTTGTAATATTTGCGGGCCGTGCGCCACGAGGCCAGCGCGGCCTTGGAATCGTTGACGCTCGCCTGGAGACACCCGAGCCCTTCCATGACGATCCCGCTCTTCAAAGCCCGCCCTTTGGATTGCAAAAACGCCTCGCCCGCCGCACGTCCCTTGGCGATCCAACCATCCGCACCTTCGCGATAGGCAACGTAATCGGCCGGCATCCCCGTTTTTCCGGCTTTGAAAGGGCGGTAAAGCGGATCGCCAATGAAGGTCGTCATCCAGGAGAGCACCGGTTGCGAGCCGTAAGCCGCTTGCGCAAAATTGTCGCCCGCCCGCAAGCTCGCCTCGAATTGGTCGAGATGCGGCGTGAACGTCAAATACGGTTCGTAAACATTGCCGAGCGTCGCTGCGGCCCCGCGCTCCAGCAACGGCGCGCACCATCCCTGCAACGGCGCGCGCAGCGAGGTCGCGCTGAAGGAATGCAGATGGACCGCCACCGCGCCGGGTTCAAACCGCAGTTCCGGATCGAGAAACGCCCCCGCCAAAGGGCCGCTGTACCAGCCGAAATAAAGGGCCATGCGGCTCATTGGATGATGTTCGGGAAAAACGCCGGGAGCGGTGTCGAGAATGCACGGAATCCCGTGGAACGCCGCATCGGCGGCCACGTTGCGGAACCATTGATCGCCCGCCCCCATTGGGCCACTCTTCAACCCGCGGGAATCCACATAGGCGAACCCCCATAACCCGTTTTTTTCGGCAGCCAGTGAATCGTTGATCATCCGCCGCACCGTGGCGGGCTCGGCGGCATCGAGGCGGCAGACCCGCAGCAGCCACGCGATTTCCGCCTGCGGTTTGCGGAAAACGGGGTTCTCCAGCGGCCCGGATATCTGGCGGGTTTGCATCCCGAGCATCGCCAGTTCGGAATCGACAGACGCCTCGTTGGAATTGAGCGAAGGGGCTATCGGCTTGTCCCCTTCCCAGGTCGCCACGGCCCCGATCCGGAGCGGAATCCCCCGGATCAACACCACGTAACGCAGCTTACTCTCGGCCACGCGCGCCCCCTTGATGTCGGCCTCCGTTTTCCACCAGCCGCGCGTGAAAAAGGCTTCCCGCAGCGGTTCGGCAATCGTCCGTTCGTAATCGGCCCGCGAGACGGTTTCTTCCAACGGACACGTCAGGCCGATGAGATGGTCAAACGGGATGCCGCGTTGCTCGGCGTAATACCCGGCCAGATCGACTGATGAGGCGTCCTGCTCGTTGTAAACCACCACGGTCGCTGCGGCGTCCGGGTTAGTGGCTTGTGCATGAAGCGCGAGGAAGAAAAAACTCACGCAAAGACGCAAAGGCGCAAAGAAAAGAGGGAGCCCTTTGCGTCTTTGCGCCTTTGTGTGAGCCATAAATATCACAGCTCCAGCCGCAGGCCGTCGTAGGCGATGCGCACTCCGGGCGGCAGCGCGGCTTCGGTTTCAGCATGCCCGACCTCGTGGCAAATATGGGTGAACAAGGTCGAGCCGGGGCTTACTTTTTGTGCCACCGCCAACGCTTCTTCAATGTTCATGTGCGTCGGATGATCCCGATGGCGCAGGGCGTCGATGATGAGCAGTTCGACGCCGCCGATCCGCTCGATCACCGGGCCGCCGATCTCCTTGCAGTCGCACAAATACGCCGCCAGCGGACGGCCTTCGCGCTCCAGCAGATAGCCGTAAACTTCCGCGCGGCCGTGGACCATCGGCAGCGGCGTCAACGTCGTCGCGCCGATGCCAAAAGGGACCAACGGGAACACCACCTGCGGATCGGGCCGGACGTAGCCGGGGTAGAGATTCTGGCCGTTGAAGGCAAAGAAAAAGATCCGCTTCAAGTCCGCGATCGTCTCGGGTCCGCCAAAAATCGGAAGCGTTGTTTCGTCCGGACAAAACCGGCGCAGATCATCAAAACCCATTACGTGATCGGTGTGGGCGTGGGTGTAAATGACCGCATCGAGACGGCTGACCTGCTCGCGAAGGCATTGGATGCGGAACTCCGGCCCGGTATCAATCACCCAGGCGGCCTCCGGCGTTTCAAGATAAACCGAGGAGCGGGTCCGGCGGTCGCGGGGATCGCTGGAACGGCAAACCGGGCAGTCACAGGCGATCATCGGAACCCCTTGCGAGGTTCCGGTGCCCAGAAAAGTAATGCGCAATCCAGCCATGAGTTGAAAAACTGCCATAACTCTACATAATCCCCCTCGTGCCCGCAACGCTCACTTCCCTCCGAATCCGCAACCTGGCGCTGGTTGAAGATCTTCAATGGCGCATCGGCAGCGGTTTTACCGCCATCACCGGCGAAACCGGCTCGGGCAAGTCGATCATCCTCGGGGCGCTCAAACTGATCCTCGGCGAACGGGCGGATAAAAGCCTCATCCGCACCGGCGCGGATGGCTGCACCGTTGAAGCCGTGTTTGAGCGGGCCGGGAACGCGGAACTGAACCGCTGGCTCGAAGAACAAGGGGTGGAGCCATGCGAGGGTCATCAACTCATCCTTAAGCGGACCTTCACCCGCAGCGGAACCAACCGCCAATTTATCAACGCCAGCGCGACGACCTTGTCGGTGCTTGAGACGCTCGGCACATCGCTGGTGGACCTCCACGGGCCGCACGATCACCAATCGCTGCTCTCGGTCGATAAACAACGCGAACTGCTCGACAGCTTTGCCGGAGCGGGCGCGCTGCGGGATCAATATGAGCAGCTTTATCACCAGTGGAACGGGCTTAAGGCCGAACACGAAGCGCTCGCCAACGGCGAATCGGCGTTGGAACGGGAGCTGGACCTGCTGCGCCACCAGGCCCGCGAGATCGAAGCCGCCGAACTGCGCGAAGGGGAGGAAGCCGAACTGCTCGCCCGCTATCATCTTGCCGCCAACAGCCGCCGCTTGATCGAGCTTTCCACGCAAATCGCCCGTCGGCTTAATGATACCGAGGACGCGCTCCTGCCCGGTCTCGCCGAATTGACCCGGCTGTTCCGCGAACTCGAAAAGCTCGACCCGGCCACCGCCGCGTGGGGGCAAAGTCACGCCGGGGCGTTGGCGGAACTCGAAGACACCGCCCGCGAACTGGAACGCTACGCGGAAAATCTGGACCTCGACCCGGCCCAGCTCGCCGCGCTCGAAGAACGGGTCACGCTGCTCGAAACCCTCAAACGCAAATACGGCCCCGGCATCGCCGACGTCATCGCGTTTGGCGATCAGGTCGCCACGCGGCTCCGCAAAATCGAGTCCCGCGGCGACGAACTGGAGCGGCTTGGGCGCGAAATCGAAGCAGCCCACGCCGCCCTGCTTGCCGTCGCCAAAAAGCTTTCCGCCCAGCGCAAAACCGGCGCGCCCAAGCTGGCCGCCGATGTGCGCCGCCAGCTTTGCGATCTCGGGTTCAAAAAAAGCGGTTTTGAAATCGAGCTTTCCGGGTTCGAAAAACCGGGTCCGCATGGAATGGAAGGGGTCGAATTTCTGTTCTCCCCGAACCCGGGCGAACCGCTCAAGCCGCTCAAGGCGGTCGCTTCGAGCGGCGAAATTTCGCGGGTCATGCTGGCGGTCAAATCGTCTTTGGCCGGGCAGGACGATGTCGGCTTGCTGGTGTTCGACGAGATCGATGCGAATGTCGGCGGCGAGATTGCGTTGACCGTCGGCGCGAAAATGCGTTCGCTCGGCGAGCGGCACCAAGTGCTCTGCATCACGCATCTGCCGCAAGTCGCGGCGGCGGCCCAGGCGCAATTTGTGGTGACCAAAGAGTTCCGCGACGAGCGAACCCATTCCCAGCTCGCCGCCGTGGAAGGCAAAGCCCGGGTGGAAGAGATCGCCCGGATGCTCGGCGGCAAAAGCGAATCGGCCCTGGCCCACGCCAAGGAGTTGCTGAAGAATTAGCCGCAAAGCACGGGAGCCATAACTCCCATAACTCCCATAACTCCCATAACTCCCATAACTCCCATAACTCCCATAACTCCCATAACTCCCATAAATCCCATAAATCCCATAGGAGTGATGGGAAGAATGGGACCTATTACTCCCCGGTTTCCAACCGCTTCTTCAATCGCTGCAAGTCGTCGCTGATGGCGCGGCCCGGCTCTTCGCCAAAGAGGAACACCGCCACCCGCCCCAGCAACCCCCATGGCGGGTTGTATTCGAGCTTCACCGTGACTTTGGTCCCGTTGCCCTCCGGCTCGAACCGGACCGCCCCAGCGTTCTGGACCTGCGCGCCCGGCAAGCTCTCCCAGGCGATCATCTCCCCCGGATGCTCGTTGATTACCACGGCGTCCCATTCCATGCGCCGCCCCCACGGGGTCCGCACGATCCAATGGGTATGCAGGCCATCATCGGTTTTGACCTGATCGACGTGTTGCATCACGCTGCCCAGGTTCCCGAACTCCCGCCAAAAACCATAAACCTCCCCGGGCGGCCTGTTGATCACCACATGCCGTTCCACGGTGATTCCCACGTTGTCGGGAACTCCGGGGCGATCCGATTTCGCCCCGCTGATCCCGAACCGCTCATACATATTGCAATGGCCGCTCACGCCGCGCTGGATGAGCATCCCGCCCACGAGGCCCATCGCCAGGCCTCCCCAGCCGCGTCGGGAAAGTCCCGCCACCGCCAAAGCCGCGCCGCCCAAAATCGAGCCGTAGCGTTCCCCTTCCCCTACGTTGAAGAATGGCGCCTTCCCCGTATTTTGCGGTGTGGTCCCTTCGGTGAGCTCCTTTTTTGATTCAACGGGAGCTTGCATTACGTTCGTTGTTTGGTCCATAAAATCCCTTTCGCTAACCCACCCGTCTTTTCGATCAGTTATCTTGGAATGGCCGTGTCCTCTTGACCTCCTCCCCCGATTCCCTTATCGCTTTGGAATCTTTTATGAGTGAACCCGCTTCCCCCCCCATCAGCTTGAACGATATCGGCTCCCGCTACCTGGGCGCTCTTCAGCACTTGAGCGATTTCATGGTGCTAACCTGGGCCGGGGCTCGGGGGGTCAACGAGCAGCATTACGAAGAAATTTTCCGCACCGTCTCCGGGTTGCCTTCCACGCAGGCCCGGCTCCCTTTTGCCGCCGCCAAGGCGGAGGGGGAACGCTGGTGGCTTAAAAACAGCGTGGCCGATGTGATGAGTCTCTTGCTGGTTTTTTTGGAGGATATCCGGAAAGTTTGCGGCATGATTACGTTCAATGTCGCCAAGATCAACGCTTCGGGCGATCTCGTCGCGCTGGCAGCCCTGATCAATGCCGACCTCGGCCCGCTGGATATTCCCACCCGGTTTAAAAACCTCAAAGAGCGTTATCAGCTGGGCATCCCGCTGGAAGCCGAATTGATGAGCCTCGCCGCGTTCCACCGCTGCTTTACCCACGCTGGGGGAGTGGTCCCCAAAGGAGCCAGCCTGACGTTGCATCTCAAGGCGATCCAGCCGCCGCCGGAAGGGGAAACCCAGGCCCGGATCGGCGATTACCGGCGCACCTGGTCGGCCGGAGAACGGATCTCGTTGAGCCGAGAGGAACATGCCGCTGTGTTTACCACCGCCTCGGTGTTCCTTGACTCGATGCTCCATGCCGTCCAACAATTCGCCAAGTCGTCAGGACTTCCCGAAAATCCAACTCATTCATGAGCGAACTGCCGCCGCCGCCGGATCTTCCGCCCCCGAGCTTCATGAACCCGCTCGAAAAGCGGATCCAGTACAAATTCCGGAATTCCCTTCTGCTTGCCGAAGCGCTGACTCACCCTAGCCTTGGGCACGAAACCCAGCGCCACCATTTCGATAACCAGCGGCTCGAGTTTTTGGGGGATGCCGTCCTCCAGGTGATTTTTACCGATCACCTCTTCCGGCGTTTTCCCAATCTCCCGGAAGGAAATCTGACGAAGATGCGCTCCCGGCTGGTCTCCCGCGAAGGGCTCAAGGTCCATGCGGTCGCGATAGGGATCGGCGAATACCTCATGATGGGGCGCGGTGAGGAAGCCAGCGGTGGCCGGTTGCGGGCTTCGGCCCTGGCGGATGCCTTTGAGGCATTGATCGGCGCTATGTTCCTCGACAGCGATCTCGAGACCGTCCGGCGCTTTGTCCTTCGCGAAGCCGAACCGGACATCCAGAATCTCCAGCACGAGCCGGTGCAGGTGAACCCGAAGGGCCGGTTGCAGGAACTTTTGCAGGCTCTTTCGCCCCGCAGCCCGGTTTATTCGGTGGTCAGCCAGTCTGGCCCGGAACATCAAAAATGCTTCGAGTCGGTGGTGGTTTGGGACGACAAGGAATTGGGCCGGGGCAAAGGCCGTAGCAAAAAGGAAGCGGAAGTTGACGCCGCCATCGACGCGCTGGGCTCCCGCCTCTGGGAATAAACCATCTCATCCGGGCGATTTTTTGGACCGCCCAGGCCGCCAATAACCTTGGGAATAACCGGGCCGTTATTGGAAATAACCTGCCTTAAGTCGGTCGGGTTGCCGGTTCTTCACCCCTGCCCGCTTTTGGGCGGTAACTTTTTCACAACGTCGATTCCCCGTGGAACCCCGCTGGGGACGGTGTGGAACGCTCCCTGCCCGAGATATTCACAAGATTAAGATGAAGAGATTCTTTTTTAAAAAATAAAATCATCTTCAGAAAGCCGTGAACAACTTCCCGGGGCGCAGAATTTATTCCTGATCTTTACGTGAGAAAGGCGCAGAATTCACGAATCGGTCGCCTTTTCCGGAAGGGACGGTTTATCGCTCCCGGCTTTTCAGAAAAATCTGCGTTCATCTGCGTAATTGCTGCGGATAAAACCTCGCCATTCGGGAACACTACCTAAGCTCCCACGGCCCGGCGGTCGGCGGCATCGAGCCGCGAGGCGAAGGTGGAGAGGGAGGCGGCGCGGAAGAGCCTCGGCAAGGCCGCCAGCGACGCTTCGGCCAGTTCCCCCTCCTGCCGCCCGAGACCGCTCTGAAGGTAGATGGCCAGTCGCAAGATTTCCGCCAGGTCAGTGAAAGCCAGCTCCTCGCGCTCGGCATTGGTGCCCTGGAAATCGCGCTGGGCGCTTTCAAAATCGATCAGGAAAACACGGATCGGGGCGGTGCAGACGATGAGATTATGCAACTCCATGTCGCGATGGAAAAAACCGCTCGCGTGCAGTTTTCTGATTTGGGCAAACGCTTCCTCCGCAAGTTTCCAGAGGCCGATCAGCGTGGCCGACTCGGCCTGTTGCGCAATCCCGAGGCATTGTTCCTGCGGCTCAACATCGGTGAACGGCGAGAGGCGGCTCAACGGTCTGCCGGGGAGAAAAGAGGTTCGAAACGTGTTGGCGTCGTAGCCAATCGGCTCGGGGATGTCCAGGATTTGCGCCGCCGCCCGGTGGTTTTCAAACTCGACCCCAGGATCGCCATGAAAGCTCCACGGATGATACGATTTGACGAAATGGATCGGGTAACGTTCGGCAAGCGGGTGGGCGGCGAGCGTTTCCCTCCCCGCGACAACGAGCTGCATCTGGACCAGCTCCCGCCCGTCCGGACCTTCCTTGCGGGCGATGGAACGCAGGGAAAAATCCTTTTCGCGCGGCCGGTCGAGCAAATACCGCAGGCTTTCGGCGACTTCGATCCGGTGAAAGCGGGAAAGTGGGACAAGGGCGTTGTCGGAGGTCATAAGCCGGTGAGAAAATTCCTTCCAGGGTTGTCCTGAAATCAAGCCGCGCTTTGCCCGCATTGCAAGGAGGAACCGCTACCCTCCCCTCAGAATCGTTTTTTCCAAATTCGTTACAGCTCCTATGCTGAATCGACATTCAGATCGAGCCAAACCCAAAGGGTTTGAAGCCCATAGCCGGTGGTTGAGCGTTAGCGACACCACCGGTACAATGCAAAACTGCGGCTCACCCCAAAGGGGTGGCAGAGAGTCTCGCCTTGTTTTCTACCACCCCTTTGGGGTGAATTCTTCCAACACCTCATCCGGTGGTGTCGCTAACGCTCAACCACCGGCTATTCGCTGGCAACCCTCCGGGTTACGGCGGCTTTGAATGTCGATTCAGCCTAATTCCCGCACTGGCACGGGGCCGCTTCGCCCGTCTTTTCCGGGTACTCGAAGGTCACTCCCTCGTAATTGCGGATGACGATTTTCTCGTCGTCCTGATAAACGCGGTATTCCGGATTGATCGGAACCTTGCCGCCGCCGCCCGGCGCATCAATGACGTATTGCGGCACGGCATAACCGGTGGTGTGCCCCCTCAATCCCTCGATAATCTCGATCCCTTTCGACACCGGCACTTGCAGGTGGGAGGAGCCCAAAATCAGATCGAGCTGGTAGAGATAATACGGCCGGACGCGGCAGAGGATCAGCTTTTGGACGAGCGCCTTCATCGTCTCCAGGTCGTCGTTGACCCCGGCCAGGAGCACGCTTTGGTTCCCCAGCGGCACCCCGTGGTCGGCAAGCCGTTCGAGCGCCTGCCGCGATTCGAGCGTCAACTCGCGCGGGTGATTGACGTGGACACTCATCCAAAGCGGGTGATAGCGGGCGAGCATTTGGCACAATTCGGGCGTGATCCGCTGCGGGAGAAAAATCGGCACCCGCGAGCCGATCCGCAAAAGCTCAAGGTGCGGGATCGAGCGCAACCGCCGCAGGATCGCTTCGAGCCGGTCGTCGGAAAGCAGCAGCGGGTCGCCGCCGGAAATCAGCACATCGCGCACTTCGGTGTGGGCTTCGAGATACCGGAATGCCGCTTCAAAATCGGTATGCAGCTCCGCTTCCCCCGCGCCGCTGACCACCCGGCTGCGGGTGCAATAGCGGCAGTAGGAGGCGCAACGGTCCGTCACGAGCAGGAGCACGCGATCGGGATAGCGGTGGACGAGACCCGGCACGGGCATGTGCGAATCCTCCCCGCACGGGTCGCTCATTTCGTTGGGCGAGCGCTGGGTTTCCTCAAATAGCGGGATGACCTGACGCCGGATCGGGCAATTCGGATCGTCCCGGTCGATCAGGTTGAAAAAATACGGTGTGATGGCCAGCGCCAGCTTGTGGCCGGAGAGAAGCACCCCGGCGCGCTCCTGCGGCGACAAATGAAGATGTTTTTCAAGTTGAGCCAGCGAGGTGATCCGGTTTTTCAACTGCCATTTCCAATCATTCCATTGGGTCGGATCGACCTCGGGCCAGCAGCCAGGCGCATAAGATGGAAACGCCTTCAGGTTCGTGTGCATGGTTTTTTGCGAGACTAATGCGGGGGCCGATCTTGTCAACAGCTAGAATATCTAATTCTCTATCGGGTTTCAGGTGATTTGCGTTGGAGTCGATTTGAACGGACACGAACGCGGTCTGTCATATATGGCATCCCTATGTTTTCGTATCGTATTCTTCCGCTGATCGGTTGTGCCTTGACCGGATTTTCGGCCTGGGCCCAGTCTCCCGCCCCCGCTCCGTCGCTGCTTCGGCAGATTGACGAAGGGTTTGTCCAGGTGTTTGAAAAAGCCGCGCCGAGCGTGGTCGTCATCGATGCCGCCAAAAAGCGCGGAACCTCCTCGGACCCCCGGGACGACCTCGACTCGTTCCTGCGTGCCCCGGATGGCCCTCCGGTTCCACCCCGTGAAACCCCCGAAAGCCAAGGGTCCGGGATCATTATCCGGGCGGACGGGATGATCCTCACCAATCACCACGTCGTCAGCGGTGCGGAGAAAATCACGGTTAAGCTCAAGGATGGGCGGCATTTTCCGGCCAAGCTCATCGGCGATGACGAGCAGACCGACGTCGCCGTAGTCAAAATCGACGCCTCGGAACTGCCGGTCGCGGTTTGGGGCGACAGCGACAAGCTCCGCGTGGGCCAGTTGGTCGCCGCGATCGGGGCTCCTTTTGCGATGGAATCGTCGTTCACCATCGGCTGTGTAAGCGGCAAAGGGCGGCTCGGGCTGACGCCGGAGGCGACCCCGCTCGAAGATTACATTCAGACCTCGGTGCTGATCAATCCCGGCAACTCGGGCGGGCCGCTCCTGGATGTCGAGGGGCGCGTGATCGGCATGAACAGTCTCGTCAACGGGCTCAACCGCGGCCTCGCCTTCGCCATTCCGTCCAGTTTGCTCAAGGAGGTGAGCGATCAACTGATCGCCAAAGGGAAAGTCGCCCACCCGGCGCTCGGGATTCGCATCGAAACGCTCGATGCCGATAACCCGTTGCGCGAGCAGATCCAGGGGATCGAAAAAGGGGTGGTCGTCACCACCATCGAGCCCGGCACGCCCGCCTATCAAAGCGATTTGCGCCCGGCCGACGTGATCACCGCCATTGATGGATTCCCAGTCGCCACGGCCCGGGAATTGCGCGGGCAGGTGATGAAAAAAAGGGTCGGCCAAGCCGTCGCGTTAAGCGTCTGGCGGGGCGGCAAAACGTTGAAAATCAGTGTTATCCCCGGCGATATGTCGGCTCTGGCCGGTTCCCAGCCGGCCCCGGGACGTCCCAGCGCCTCCGCCTTCAATGAAGCCTCCGGCGGTCTGCACCTGGCCGAGGTGACCCAAGCCGTGGCCGATCGCCTGGGCCTCAAAAAGCCGGGGGGAGCCTTGGTCGCCGAGGTCGATCCCGAAAGCCCCGCCGCGATTGCCGGGATTCAGCGGGACGATGTCCTGACCGAAATTAACGGAAAAGCGGTCGCCGACGCTTCGGTGGCCCGGAAGCTGCTTGAAAACCATGACCGCAAGAAAGCGCTCCTTTTATTCGTAGAACGGAAAGGTCAAAAGACCTACGCGGTTCTCAAAAACGAAAAATAATTGTTCCTTGGTTGGGTGGCCGACGACGGGAGAGACTCCCGTCGTCGGCCGTTTATGTTTGCACTCCTTCCCAACTGTATTTATCTCTTTGATTATCCGTGAACCAACGACTGATCGTCGAAATTGGCAAAACCCAGCGACTCCGTGTCGTTAACCGCCTCAAGCGCACCCAGGGCATGAGTGTCAAGGAACTCGCCCAGGCGCTCGGGATGAGCTACATGGGGATCAAGCAACACTGTATCGAGCTGCATCAGCTTGGCTATCTCGATACTTGGCGCCGCCCGAAGTCGGAAACCCAGGTGGGGAGGCCCGAGCTGATTTATCGGCTCACCCAAAAGGCGCATCATCTTTTTCCGGTCGCAAGCAACCGGGTGACGCTCGCTCTTTTGGAGGAAGCCCAGACGCTTTACGGGCCGACCGCCGCCTCCAAGCTCCTGTTTATGCTTTTCCAGCGCAAAACCGAAGCCTTCCAGCAACGCGTCAACGCCGAGACTCTGGAGGAACGGGTCCGGCAATTCGCCGCGCTGAGGGACGCCGACGGATACATGGCGGAAGTTGAATCGGACGAGGCCGGGTGGCAAATCATCGAGCATCACTCCCCCTTGGCCGACCTCCTGGCCGCCTACCCGGCGCTGCTCCCCCGGCTGGAGCAGGAAATGTACGGCAAAGTGCTCCGGGTGCCGGTCAAACGGGAGCAAACGACGATCTCCGGCCTCTATTGGTGCGTTTTTCGGATCGGTTGACAGAGAAAACGCTTGCCATTTTTCTCCGGCTCCCTATTTTGCCCAGCCCATGCCTAAGTCAATCGCACGTCGTAAGACGAAGAAGGCCGTGGCCAAGCGGTTCAAAATTACGGGAACAGGTAAAATCCTTCGCTCTCAAGCCGGCAAGCGTCACTTGCTGTCGAGCAAGAGCGCGAAGCGCAAGCGTTTGCTTGCCAAGTCTGCTCTCGTAGACAAAACCGACATGGCTCGGATTAAAGAAAACTTGCCGTTCGCGTAAAAACGCGAAGGCAGCGTCCGCCCTCCTGATCCCGGAAACCTTGTAAAAGGGGGATCTCATCAGCGAGCGAGGTCGGGCAGACGCCACAAACTAGTAACAGCACGCTGAACGAAAGGATAAGACATGCCAAGAGCAACTAACGCACCCGCCAGCCGCGAACGCCGCAAGCGGATGCTCGACAAGGCCAAGGGTTTCCGCGGCCGCCGCAGTAAACTGTTCCGCTACGCGAAAAACGCGATCATGAAAGCGGAATACTGGTCGTACCGCGACCGGAAGACCCGCAAGCGCAATTTCCGGAATCTCTGGATCGGGCGCATCAATGCCGCCTGCCGTGCCAACGGCCTCACCTACAGCCGGTTCATCGAAGGGCTTGCCGCAATCGGCAATCAACTCGACCGCAAGGTGCTCGCTGATATGGCCGTTTCCGACGAAGCCGCCTTCCTCACGCTCATCAACAAGGCCAAATCGGCCCTGGAGAGCAAAGCAGCGAAAGCCGCCTAAGCGCAGTTCTTAATTTCCGGCCAGCGGTTGTCCCTTGGGATACCGCTGGCCGTTTTTCGTTTTTTGAATGGACAGGTGGATCGCGACCTCCGGGCCAATAGTGTTCGGCAGGGAATAAGCTGTGGAGGGATAAAGGTGAGGAGGGACCAGGAGATATGCTTTTTGGGAGAGATGAGGGGGCTCGGGCGTGGGGGTTTGGACCTATCGGGGCACAGCGATGCCTTGGGTATTCGGAGGCATAAAATACCCTGTTGACGATCAGGCTTGGTTTTTTTTGATCCCCAGCGCGCCGCAGAGTTCATCAAGATCGGCGTAACCCACGAGGTAAAAGCGGATCATTTCCATGGCCCGTTTGCCCGGTCGACGCCCGGTGCGGTTTTGCAATAGTAGCGCCGCAATCAAGGCCAAATAGACCTGCGTGGCCACCCCGCGTGGGGATTCG
The DNA here is from genome assembly GCA_903933715.1 of uncultured Spartobacteria bacterium. GTDB lineage: Bacteria > Verrucomicrobiota > Verrucomicrobiia > Chthoniobacterales > Chthoniobacteraceae > UBA695. The sequence continues at coordinate 14,868 of CAIZLD010000004.1, read as the reverse complement.
GCCAGCCAGTGACGACAGCCCAGGATGCACTTGATCCATTTGAAAAAGAGTTCGATTTGCCAACGGTTCCGATAGATGAGCCCGATAAGTTCGGCGCTGAGTTCCTCGCTCTCCTTGTCGGTGACCAGCAGCAGTTGGCTTTCCTCTCCGAGGATGCGCACCAAGCGCAGGGGGATGCTCCTGTCCCGGTTGCGTGTGCCCAATTCCACGAGGGCGTCGGAGATCACGCCAGCCTGGCGCGGAGCGGTCAATCCACCTATTCCGTTTGAGGCACGAGGCTTTCCTTAATACGACTTCGCCCAGAGGACGCGCTTGTGGCTCGGCTTGCCGCAGACGACACAGGCGCCTTCCTCTGCTTTGGCGTCGAACGGGATGCAGCGAATTGTCACTTTAAGATCGGTTTTGATGACTTCCTCGCACTCGCCGCAGCCGCACCAGTGGGCTTGCGCAAAGCCGCCGTGGATCTCCGGCTTGTTCGCGTCTTTCGGGGTGAAATAAGCGTAAAATTCGTCTCGGCTGTTGATCGGAACGGTGTTCTCATCCCGATAGGCCAAAGCCCGGACATAAAGTGAATCCTGGATCGACTGGAGGATCGCCGGGATTTGCGCGGGCAATTCGGCGCCGGGCAGGAATTCCTTCTCTTTGACTCCCTTATCGCGCCGGGCAAGGGCGACGGTGCCTTGGGCGAGGTCGCGCGGGCCGATCTCGATCCGCACGGGGGCTCCTTTTTTGATCCATTCCCAATTCTTCGTGCCGCCGCCGAGGTCGCGTTGATCGACTTCGACCACCACCGGCTCGCCATGGAACCGCTGGGCGCGCAGTTCGCCGGCCAGCTTGTGGGCGGCTTCCAGGACGGCATCCCTCGTATCCGGCTTGGGTGTGACCGGGAGGATCACGACGTGGGTCGGGGCGATGCGCGGCGGGAGGATCATCCCGTCGTCGTCGGCGTGGGCCATGATGAGGGTGCCGATCAAGCGGGTGCTGACCCCCCAGCTCGTCGTCCAGGCATACTCTTCGCGCCCTTCGCGCGACTGGAATTTGATGCCGCTCGATTTGGCGAAGTTTTGGCCCAGGAAATGGGAAGTGCCAGCCTGGATCGCCTTGCGATCCTGCACCATCGCCTCGATGCAGAGCGTCCGGTCCGCCCCGGGGAACCGTTCGCTCTCGCTTTTTTCGCCGCAGTAGACCGGCACGGCAAGGTGGTCGCGGGCGAAATCGGCATAGACGCCCAGCATTTTCTCGGTTTCTTCCAGCGCTTCGGCTTGCGTTTCGTGGGCGGTGTGCCCTTCCTGCCAGAGGAACTCGGCGGTGCGCAGGAAAACGCGCGGACGCATCTCCCAGCGGACGACGTTGGCCCATTGGTTGATCAAAATCGGGAGATCGCGGTACGATTGAACCCACTTGGCGTAGGTCGCGCCGATGATCGTCTCGGAGGTGGGCCGGACGACCAGCGGTTCGGTCAATGCGGAAGCCGGGGCGGGACGCATCTTGCCGTCGGGACCGACTTCGAGCCGGTGATGGGTGACGACGGCGCATTCCTTGGCAAACCCTTCGACGTGGGCGGCTTCTTTTTCGAGATAGCTGATCGGGATAAAAAGAGGGAAGTAGGCGTTCTTGTGGCCGGTGGCCTTAAAGAGGGCGTCGAGCTGGCGCTGGATGTTTTCCCAGATGCCGTAGCCCCACGGCTTGATCACCATGCAGCCGCGCACGTCGGAGTTCTCGGCCATGTCGGCGGCGCGGACGACTTGCTGATACCATTCGGGGAAATCCTGGTCGCGGCGGGGGTTGATGGCAGTCTTTATTTCGCTCATGTTCGGTAAAAAGGAATCCGCAGATTACGCAGATTTGCGCCGATTAAGAAAGCGATTTTGAATTTCACCCCAACTGTTCCAAAAACGCTTTGTAAAAGGCGACCCCTTGTTGCAGGTCGTCCAGCGCGATCCACTCGTCTTTGGTGTGCGCTTGGGCGATGGAGCCGGGCCCGGCGGCTACGGCGGGGATTCCGGCGGCGGCAAACACGGCGGCATCGCAAAACCACGGCGCTCCGCAGCATTTCCCCCCGGCCTGTTCCAAGGCTCCGATGAGCGGATGGCAAGGGTCGGTCCACAACGGGCGCGACTCGGTCCATGTGGCTTCCAAACCGGGACACGCTTGGCGCAGTTCGGCGACGATCTCCTCAATGAAGCCGGGCCGGTCTTGCTCCGGGAGCGTGCGGAAGTCAACGCTCGCTTCGCACCGGTCGGGGACGATGTTGATTTTGCTGCCGCCCTGGAGGGTGCCGACACTGAGGGTGGGCGAGCCCAGGACCGGGTGATGCATCGCGGCAAACCGGGGGAGAACTTGCCCGCGCAGAACGGCCAGCACATCCATCATTTTGTAAATGGCGTTGGAGCCCCGGTCCGGGGCGGAGGCGTGGACCGCCCGGCCATGGGTCGTGAGGTGGAGCCAGGCGGACCCTTTGTGGGTGTGGACGATGCCGAGTTCGGTCGGTTCGGCGATGACGGCGAACTCCGCCCGGTGACGGGCCGCAAATGCCTTGGAGCCGTGCTGCCCGGCTTCCTCGCCGATCAATCCGGCAAAACAAATTTCGTAGTCGAGATCGGCGATCCGGTCCCGCAGTTCCCACAAAGCCCAGAGGATCGCCGCCATCGGCCCTTTGGTATCGCACGCGCCGCGTCCCCAGAGCCGCCCCTCGCGCAGTTCGGCGGCGAACGGGTCGATCGCCATCCCGATGACGCTGACGGTGTCCAGATGCGGGGCAAAGACGACCCGTTTTTTGCCGGGAGCGTGGCTTGGGAAAAAGCCGACCACATTGGGGCGGCCGGGGAGGACTTCCTCCAGTTCCACGCGGGCTCCCGCTTGCCGCAGGAACTCGGCAACGTAGGCCGCGCAAGCCGCTTCGCCCGGATTTTCGACTCCGGGATTGCCGTCCGGGTTGACACTCGGGATGCGCACGAGCGCTTGCAGGAGTTCGACGACGTCTGCGGGCGCGCTCATTTTATTTAGCGCAGTTTTTCAAATACCAATCGACGAATTTCGGGATGCCTTCGCTGATCTTGGTGGTTGGCCGGTAATTCAGGAGCCGTTGCGCCTTTGCAATGTCGGCGTAGGTCAGCGGGACATCGCCGGGCTGCTCCGGCATCCGGTTGATGATCGCTTTTTTGCCGAGGGCCGATTCGATGGCGGCGATCAGTTCGCTCAGGGTGGTTGTCTGGCTTTCACCGAGGTTAAAAACGTCGCAGAGTTGCCCTTCGTAGGTCAGGCAAGCCTCGATTCCCTGCACGATGTCGTCAACATAAGTGTAGTCGCGTCGGGTGGAGCCGTCGCCGTACTGGTCGATGGGCCGCCCCTCGTGAATGGATTTCGTGAATTTGTGGATCGCCAGATCGGGGCGCTGACGGGGTCCGTAGACGGTGAAAAAGCGCAGGCTGATGGTGCGCATCCCATACAAATGAGAGTAGTTGGAGCAAAGTTGCTCGCTTGCGAGCTTGGTGGCGGCGTACGGGCTGATGGTCTGGTTGAGGCAAAGCTCCTCGTGGAACGGGGCGCTCTTGAGGACGCCGTAGACCGACGAACTCGACGCGCTGATGAACCGTTTGACCCCGGCGGCCCGCGCCGCCTCAAGCAGGTTGAATGTCCCGGTGATATTCGTCTCGATGTAGAGCTTCGGCTGGAGGATCGAGGGGCGAACCCCGGCCCGCGCGGCCAGATGGATGATCGCATCGAAATTTTCCCCGCCAACGATCCGGTTCACCACATCGGCGTCGCGGATGTCGGCCTCATGCAAAGCGATGCGATCCGTGGCGGCGGCCAGGTTCCCCCGCTTGATTTGCGGATCGTAAAAGTCGTTAAATTCGTCAATCACCGCCACATCGTGCCCACGGCTCAAAAGACGATCCACAAGGTTGGACCCGATAAAGCCAGCACCGCCTGTCACCAAGATTTTCATCCGGGCAAGCTAGGGAAATGCCCCAAAAACCGCAAGGCATTTGCCTCGGGAGTAGAGCAACCGACAAAATCGCTTTCCGGAAATTTCTTTTGGCGGATGCTCTAATTCCGTGCTTGAGTTCCAGAGCCGCGGCGAGGCAGTGTTTGTCGGCGATTTCTTGGAACCAAGAGTTGACAGCTTGCCCGCCCGGTGAGATACAGAACAAATTCCACCTATGGCCGCCGAGAACACCCCACCTGATCCAAGCCTTACCAAGAAAGCAACGGTTCGCATTACGCTTCCGCCGAAACCGGGCGCCCCCATTCCCCCTATCGGTAAAAAGGAAACCATCCGAATCACGCTTCCCCAGCAGGGTGGAGCCAAAAAGGAGACCGTTCGGATTGGCGAGAACAAGAAGGAGACCATCCGCATCAATCTTCCCACTTCCATAGGGCAGAAACGGGAAACCATCCGCATCGACACGCCGGAAACCGGCGGTGAGGAATCCCGGACCACCATGCGCATCAACCTCGGGGAGTCCGATGAAACCCGGAGCACCATGCGCATTAACCTCCCGGAGGCTGACCAAGCTCCCGCGGCTCCCAATTTGCCTCCGGCCAAGCTCCCCTCGGCCCCCGTTCCGCCCCCGCCGCTCGGCAAGCTGCCTTTACCGCCCCCGCCCAGCAAATTGCCGCCGCCCAGCAAACTTCCTCCTCCGCCGAAGCCTCCCGGCGTGGCCGGTCTCCAACCGCCCCCGTCCGGTGGTCTGCCTGCCGCTCCCAAGCCTCCCGGCCCAGCCAAGCTCCCCGAAGCTCCGGCGGCTCCTGCTGCACCCGCGGCCCCGATCAAACCGGCTGCTCCGGCCCAGCCTGCGCCCCCCGCCTCCACCAAGGCGGCCACAGCCCCGGTCGCACAAATACCGGTTGCGCCCAAGAAGGAAACCACACGCATCACCCTGCCGCCTGACCCAAAGACGATGCCCAAGGCGACGGTGAAACTTAACCAGACGCTGCCTCTTTCATCGGCTCCCGCTCCGTCCATCAAGACCGCCAATCTCAACCCCGCTGACGAAAACCAACCGGAGGATCTCATCATGTTGTATTTGAGTATTGCCGCATTCGCCGTCTCCATTTTCGCACTTGCAACGGCTCTTGTGTAGCCAACCCACCTTTTTCCCATGGCCAGCCCGAACGTTCTCAATCTAACCGAAGCGAATTTCGACCACGAAGTCCTGAATGCCTCCACGCCCGTGCTGGTGGATTTTTGGGCGACTTGGTGCGGTCCTTGTAAAATGATCGCCCCCATCATTGACGAAATCGCCGATGAAGCGGCCGGTAAAGTCAAAGTCGCCAAGGTGGATGTGGACGCGAACCAGGCCATTTCCGCCCGGTATGGCATCCGGGCCATTCCGACATTGTTGTTGTTTAAGAACGGCGAAGTCGGCGAGCAAATTGTGGGGGCGGTCAGCAAGCACGATCTGCTCGAAAAAATCCAGGCGCTCTCGTAGCAACCTGCTAAACAGCGTTGCAATTCAATTTAAGGCGGCCCTTCTTTCCCGGAGGGCCGTTTTTTTGGCAAAAGGCGGTAGTGAGCTATCACACGTTAAGCGATGGGTAAAGATCGATACAAGCCCAGCCTCGTTCCCAATCTCCGATTGGGAACGCAAGTGTCCGCGAAACTCTGTTTCGACAATCGTGGATTGCGTAAAAAATCGATCCAGAAGGCTTGATCTGTAAACTCGTGGTTTTCGAATCGGAGATTCACAGACAGGGGCGTTCCCAATCAGGAGATTGGGAACGAGAGCAAAGATGTTTTATCCGCAGATTGCGCAGAATTTCGCCGATTATTTCAGTATAAATCTGCGTTCATCTGCGCAATCTGCGGATTCTCTTCTGTTTTCAGAATTCATGATCACGACTAAAAACAGAAGGCGCAAGGTTCTAAAAACCTTGCGCCTTCCTTCATGGGGGAAACGGGATGCAACTTAAATAAACTTTTCGGATTTGCAACCGGATTTTCAGCAAAAAATATTCCTGCCGCTGGCATCGGAAAAAACCCGGGGAAGCGGCAAAAAGCTCTCATTTCTGCAAACCGACATCTCGTTTATGAGAAATAAAGCGGATTCGATGCTTATTTTTCGGATAACCTGACCCCTCGAACCGGAATTTCAGGCCAAAAGATTACGCACAATTGCGCAATTGATAAATATGTTTCCGCTGAGGTTTGGATGCTGCTATTAGTAGTCTTAAGCCTCGGCTCCCTGCCGGGGTGAAATAACAAACGCACTAAATAAATATTATGAAACTCAAATCACTCAAGGCGGGCTTCACCCTCGTCGAAATCATGATTGTCGTGGCGATCATCGCCTTGTTGGCTTCGATTGCAGTCCCGAACTTCATGCGCGCTCGTCTGCGTTCCCAAGCGGGCCTTGTGAAGGATGACCTTCGTGTCCTCGATTCAGCGATGGATCAATGGGCCATCGAGAGAAACAAGAAAACGGACGATGCAGTTACCTTTGCTGACATCAAAGGTTATATCAAAGAGGGCAGCCCTCTTTATACCGGGAAAGACATCTTGGGGGGTAGTTACGTGATCTCGAAAGTCGGCACGCTGCCAGCCATGGCCGCAGCCACGGCTACTTCCTTGTCGAGTGTGACGGACGCCGAATACTGGTCTCCGTTCTCAAAAGACGGACTTTAATCCTCGCATTCAATCTTAATTGAATCTAGTGACAGCCGCCTGGAAACAGGCGGCTGTTGTTTTTTCGTGAAAACCGGAGGACACCGAGCATCACACCGAGCTTTTCCTTTTCACAAGAGAAGCCCGGCTGAAGCCGGCTTAAGAGCTTCCCTAAGGGCGCACCACCGGCTGAAGCCGGTGGCAAAGCGGATTTGTCGGCTAAAGCCCGACATCAAGAAGACACACACCGGGTTTCTCACGCCGGGCTTCAGCCGGCGTTTTCTTTTGCCACCGGCTTTAGCTGGTGGTTTAGGATACAGCCCGGTCCCCAGTCGGCTTCAGCCGGGCTTTTCCTTTTGACAAGAGAAGCCCGGCTGAAGCCGACTTAAGAGCTTCCCTAAGGGGCGCACCACCGGCTGAAGCCGGTGATAAAGCGGATTTGTCGGCTAAAGCCCTACATCAAGAAGACACACACCGGGTTTCTCACGCCGGGCTTCAGCCGGCGTTTTCCTTTGCCACCAGCTTTAGCTGGTGGTTTTGGATACAGCCCGGTCCCCAGCCGGCTTCAGCCGGACTTTTCCTTTTCACAAGAGAAGCCCGGCTGAAGCTGACTTAAGAGCTTCCCTAAGGGCGCATCACCGGCTGAAGCCGGTGACAAAGCGGATTTGTCGGCTAAAGCCCGACATCAAGAAGACATCAAGGCCTTAGGCTGAATCGACATTCAAAAGCCGCCGCAACCCGAAGGGTTGCCAGCAAATAGCCGGTGGTTAAGCGGAGCGACACCACCGGTTCACTGCAAAACCGCGTCTCACCCCCCAAAGGGGTGGCAGAGACCATCGCCTCGTTTTCTGCCACTCCCTTGGGGTGAATCCTTTCCAACACCTCATCCGGTGGTGTCGCTAACGTTCAACCACCGGCTATGGGCTTCAAACCCTTCGGGTTTGGCTCGATATGAATGTCGATTCAGCTTAGCGCCGGGCAGGGCGCCGCAGGGCATCGAGGAGCAGGTAAACCACAAAAAGCGTGTTATAAACCACGTAACGTTTCCAGAGGCGGCGCGGCTCGGCGGCGAGCCGGAAAAGCCATTCGAGCCCGCGCTTTTGCATCCAGACCGGAGCCTGCCGGACGCGTCCGGCATGAAAAGCAAACGCCGCTCCCACTCCAAAATAGACCCCTGGCGGCAGGTTCGCCTTGTGGCGGGCAATCCAATGCTCCTGCTTGGGGCACCCCAGGCCAACCCAAATATATTGCGCCCCGGAAGCGGCGATTTTTTGGAAAATCCGCTCATTTTCCCCTTCCGGCCAGTCCCCAAACGGGGGCGAGTAATGCCCTGCCAGAATGAGGCCCGGGTAACGCTCGCGCAACTGGGACGTGAGCGATTGCAGAACTTCCTCCGTGCCCCCCAGCAGGAAATGGGAGATGCCCGGCTGAGCCAGCGCATGCAGCATTAGCGTCGGCCCGTACACCCGGTCCTTGAGCCCGGCTCCGCACCGGTTCATCGTCCATAAAAGAGGCATGCCGTCCGGCAGAATCAGGTCAAACCGGGCCAGCGCCTCGGCAAAAGGCCGGTTGCTGCGGCTCAACGCGACAAGGTGCGTGTTGGCAGCGGCAACCGCGTAAACAGCCTCAGGGCGCGGCTCGACCCACGAGCGGGTCAGGGCGACGGCCTCCTTGTAATCGGTCGCCGCCAACGGAACGCCCAATACGGGCAAGACGTTTATCTTTAAATTATTAGGGATTTGCATCAGTGCAAATGTAGGTTTAAATAATCACCCATGGCCGCGACTGATCCGACCAATTTCCCCCATCATAGCCGAGATACTCCTGAAGCCCAACCGGTTTCTTGCGTCTCTCCCAAGGCCGCTCCATCTCTGGTGGACGATTTCAAATGGATCCGGGATCTCATTCTCAGTTTTTTAAAGGAAACGGCCGCCTTTGCCCAATGGTGCGGGCGGAATCCGCTCGATACGATGGCGCTGGCGGGCATCGGGGCTCTTTTCTATTTTTTTTATGGCATCCTCCATCCGTTTGTCGAGGGAGCCCAGACCACCGCGCAATGGGCGCACGCCGCATGGCAGGGGAATCAGGCCTACGGCGCGATGGTCCCCTGGATTACCCTGGGGTTGTTTTGGTATCATAGAGAAGACCTGAAAAAAGCGGCTTCCGGCGGCTATACCATGGGTCTCGCGTTTCTGGGGGCGGGGATTTTACTCTACCTCGCCGGGGTGCGCTGCCTCCAGCCCCGCTTTGCGCTGGCGAGCATCCCTTTTCTCCTCTACGGGGCCGTCCATTTTGTCTGGGGCAAAGCCCCCGCCCGGATTGTCCTGTTCCCGTGCGCATTTTTGATGTTCATGATCCCGGTGGGCGCCCTGGAGCAAGCCACCTCCAATCTGCAATTCATCATCACCGGGCTGGTCGGGATGCTCTCGCACCTGTTTGGCATTGCCATCCTGGCCATTGGGACCACCCTGACGGCCACTGACGGCTCATTTAATTTTGAGATCGCCGAAGGGTGCAGCGGCATCCGATCGATCACCGCGATGACCATGCTCACCGCCGTTTTTGTCCACCTCACGCAAGACCGGTTTTGGAAAAAAGGGCTGATATTCGGCAGCTCGCTCCTGTTCGCGATCATCGGCAATACGGGCCGCATTTTCACGGTCGTGTTGGTGGCCAAGTATTACGACTCGAAGTTTGCCTCAGGGCTTTACCACGACTATTCCGGGTATGTTTTCTTCCCGATCGCGCTCCTGGCAATGCTCGGGTTTTCGCAGTTTGTGAACCTTGATTTCAAAAAACTGGCGGCCCGGTGGATCGCCAAAGCCAAGAAACCCGAGCCCCTTTCCTATGACTCTTAACCGCACCCGGCGCTTGTTGCTCTTGCTGGCGTTCCTGTTGCTGGGGATGAGCCTGGTTTTCGTACTCCCGACGAGCCCCAAACGGCCCGACCCCGGCGTCATCATGGCGTTGCCGGATTATTTCGGGCAATGGTATGGACAGGAGGCGGCGGTTTCACAAAAGGAATACGACGCCCTTGGCAACGAGACCCGGTTTGCCCGGAAACTGTACACCAATGGCCAGGGAGATGCCGTTTACGTTTCCATCGTTTTAGGTGGGCAGGACATGAGCACCAGCATTCATCGCCCGGAGCGGTGTCTGCCCGCCCAGGGATACACCGTTACCGATTCGCATCCGGTGAAAATCGACCTTCAGCCCCGCCTTTTGACGATCACCCGGCTCCACAGCTTGCGCCCGCTTTATACCGAGAGCGGCAAGCCGCTCATTTCCCGCAATGGCAAGCCGATGAACGAGTTTAGCCTGGTTTATTACTGGTTTATCGGCTGTACGGACACAACGCACGACCACAACACCCGCTATTATATCGATTCCCGCGACCGGCTCTTGAAAGGGTACAACCAGCCGTGGGCCTACGTGACGGTGATGAGCCGGATCAGCCAGGGGCTTCAGCCGTTTGGCCGGACCGAAGAGCAAACCGACGCCATCCTGACGGATTTTGTGCAACGGCTCGTCCCGTTGATTCAAAAGCCGGGCGTCCGCATCCGTTAAAATGGATGCGGCAGGGCGCGTTGGAAACGCTGGGTCTGCTCGCTTTTTTGCGGCTTCTCCGGTGCATTTGCCGATCCGTCGCGATTCCTTAAGGGGTGAACTTCCTTTCGACCACGATCCTGCTTTTTTTGGTAATTGACCCGCTCGGGAACATCCCGATTTTTCTGGCCGCGTTGCGGCAAGTCCCGGAATCGCGCCGTGCCTACATCGCCTTGCGTGAATGCCTCATCGCTTTTGGCATCCTCGTGCTCTTTATGATCTTCGGGCAATTCTTTCTCCAGACGTTGCGCCTTTCGGAGACCTCGCTCGGGATCGCCGGGGGGATTATTCTTTTTTTGATAGCCGTGCGGATGATCTTTCCGACTTCCGATCACCTTTTTGGACCGTTGGCCGGGGCGGAACCGCTGCTTTTCCCTCTGGCCGTCCCAACGATCGCGGGCCCGTCGGCCCTGGCGACCATTCTCCTGCTGGCCTCCCGCAACCCGGAACGGTTCTGGATGACCTTGGGCGCGCTCGCCGTCTCGATGACCCTGACCACCCTGATCCTGATTTCCGCCGAGATCATTGCCAAAATGGTGGGCCGCCGCGTCATCACGGCTCTGGAACGGCTGATGGGACTCATCCTGACCGCCGTTGCGGTCGAGATGTTTCTCCAGGGCGTGCGGACGTTCGTTAAATCGCTGCGCTAGTGGGCTGTCACACGTTAAGCGATGGATAAAGCCTCGTTCCCAATCTCCGATTGGGAACGCAAGTGTCTGCGAAACTCTGTTTCGACAATCGTGGATTATCGAAAATGATCCAGAAGGCTTGATCTGTAAACTCGCGGTTTTTGAATCGGAGATTCACAGACAGGGGCGTTCCCAATCAGGAGATTGGGAACGAGAGCAAGAGAGCAAATCTTCGCTCTGCCATCTATTTCCCGCATGACAGCCCACTACGCTTTAGAGGTCATCTTCCGGGGATCACCGCTGATTCGTATTGATAGAAATCTGCGTCATCCGCAGATAAAAACTCTTCATGAACACGGGCAATTTCCCAGCCGCTTAATCAACAACAGCTCGGTTCCCACAGCTTGGGGGTAATAGAGCGCTTCGTCGAAAATGCGTTCAATCAAATGGAGCCCCAGGCCGCCGGGTTCCACCTCTTCGAGCGCACGGCGGCTGAACTGGGACGCATCCGCCGGAACCCCAAAATCGCGCAATCGGAAACGGAGCATCGATTCGAGGCGTTCGCACATCAAAGAGATCGGCTGGGCGGTCGCGCCCTGGTAGGCGTGCCGGATAATGTTCGAGCACGCTTCATCAACCCCGAGCACCAACATTTCCCGATCTTTTTTGGGAATCCCTTCGGATTCCAAAAACTCGCGCACAAATGCTCTGACCGAGGCGAGATTTTCCGGCTGGCTGGAAAACTCAATCGATTTTTGGCTCATCGCGCCTCTTCATTACCCACAAAGAAACCAAATGGCGAGCCGCAAGAATCGACTGGAAAATTGCCCCGCATGGGCGCATCCTGAAATCTCATGAAACTCGCCCTGATTTTTGTCTTTCTGCTGCCTTGGATTTCGTTCGGAAGGGACACCGCCTACCAGGCGTTGCGCACCATCGGCTCCGAGCGTTCTCAAGGGCTGTTGCAAAACGTGATTGAAGTCAAAGGCCGCAATGGAACTCCCCAACCGCTCGTCTGGACCATTCTCATCAACGATCCGCTGGCCCGTGGCGGCGTGCGTGAAATCGAGGTCTCCAACGGCCATGTGACCTCGGAGCGCACCCCGATCAAAACCTACAGCGGGCAAGGGGACGGAATCGCCTTGAATTTCCAAAAGCTCAACCTCGATTCGCAAGGGGCGTTTGCCGTTGCCGAGACCGAGGCCCGGAACGCAAAGATCGGATTCTTTTCGGTCGATTTCGATTTGCGATGCCAGGAAGCCGGGGCCGCGCCCATCTGGATTGTGCAACTTCTCGACGACCAGCAGCACAGCGTCGGCAATGTACACGTGGCCGCGGATACCGGCGCCGTGGTCTCGACGACTTTTACGAAGGTCGTCGAAACCAAGAGCGAATGGGCCAAGGGAGGCGGATTGAACGGGCGGGTCAAGCGCTTCGGCAGTGCTGTTGGCCAATCGATGAAGCAGGCTGCCGGAGCGACAGAAGAGTTCTTCACCGGCGAACGCACCATCGACCGGCCCAAGCCGTAAAACGCCGACGCCTTCAGGAATCGAATGGCGAGCGCGCCCGGAATCAGTGGGGGAGCTATAAAAAACACATTTTCCACTTGCAAAGCGGCTTCATTTCAAAGAGTTTTTCAATCCCTCGCCGCCCCGGGCAAACCGGAGGGCGAAAGGAAAGGCGCGGTTAGCTCAGTGGTAGAGCATTACCTTGACACGGTAGGGGCCACAGGTTCGAACCCTGTACCGCGCACCATCTTTTCCCTGATCACACCTCCTCGGTGCCGTTCCAGACAACTTCTCGCCCCACCGGGAGTGTAATTGTCCAAAAATCCGCTTCCCCCCGGCGTGTTGGCTGTCTTTAATGCCGGGCGGTTATCCTTTTTATGAAAAATCCTATCAAAGTCGCTGTGACCGGAGCCGCCGGTCAAATTGGTTATTCGCTTTTGTTCCGCATCGCTTCAGGCGCCATGTTTGGCCCCGATCAGCCAGTGGAACTCCACCTCATCGAAATCGAACCGGCTCTGCCCGCCCTCCAAGGGGTCGTCATGGAACTCAATGATTGCGCATTCCCGCTCCTGAGCGGCATCGTGGCTACCTCCGATCTCGCCGAAGGCTTCCGCGGCGTCAACTGGGCGTTGCTGGTCGGTTCCGTTCCCCGCAAGGCCGGGATGGAACGCGGCGATCTGCTCGGCATCAACGGGAAAATCTTCACCGGCCAGGGCAAGGCGATCGAAGCCAATGCGGCCGCCGATGTGCGTATCCTCGTGGTCGGCAACCCTTGCAACACCAACTGCTTGATCGCGATGAACAACGCCAAGAGCATCCCTGCCAACCGCTGGTTTGCCATGACGCGCCTGGACGAGAACCGCGCCAAGGCCCAGCTCGCCACACGCGCCGGGGTCCATGTGACGGAAGTCTCCAACGTCGCCATCTGGGGGAACCACTCGGCGACTCAGTATCCTGATTTCACCAACGCCAAAATCTCCGGCAAACCGGCGGCCGAAGTCATCGCCGACGAGGCTTGGCTTAAAGACGTGTTCATCCCAACGGTCCAGCAGCGCGGCGCGGCGATCATCAAAGCGCGCGGCCTCTCTTCGGCCGCCAGCGCGGCCAACGGCGTGGTCGATACCGTCCGCTCCCTCGTTACGCCGACTCCGGCGGGCGATTGGAACAGCGTTGCGGTTTGCTCCGACGGCTCCTATGGCATCGAGGCCGGGTTGATCGCCTCGTTCCCGATCCGCAGCAACGGTTCGGAATGGGAAATCGTCCAAGGGGTTCCCGTGGACGCTTTCTCGCAGGATCGCATCACCAAGTCGGTGGACGAATTGAAGGAAGAAAAAGCGCTCGTCGCTCATCTCCTCTAAACTAGAGCAATTCAAATAAAACGATAGCCGCGCCTTGGGGCGGCAAAGGTCGTCAATCGGGTTTTCGAGCTTGGGCAGTATTGATCAATACAGCCGCTGCGCTCAAAAATCCCGCCTGCCAACCTTCGGCGCTCCCAAGCCACTGGCCACAGTTTTACTTGAAAAGCTCTAAACGGAGTCTTTCAAAAGCGCGGAGGGTCGTCCTGGCTCTCCGCGCTTTTTTTGTTTGGAGCCGAAATGGCGCGGCAGGCAAAGTTCATTTGACAAACCGGGATAGAGACCCCATTCTTTCACTCCTTTTTTCTATATATATGACCACCTCTCTTCTTGACGAAGCCTCCAAAATGATTCCGAACCAGCAGGTTCTGATCAACGTTGTCTCGAAGCGCGTGCGTCAACTCAGCCAAGGGCATCGCCCGATGGTGGAGTACGGGCCGCGCGTTGATTACGCCGACACCGCGCTGCGCGAGATCATCGAAGGCAAGATCAGTTACGAGTTCCTCACTGCCGAGGAAGTTGCCGCCGCTTAAGCGGGTTTTTCAGCGCCGGACTGCATGCCGGGCGCTTTAGGTTGCATGGCTGCCGATATTTCAGTCAATCGCCGGGCTCTTCACGATTACCACATTCTCGAACGGTTTGAGGCCGGGATCGAATTGAAGGGGACGGAAGTGAAGTCGATCCGGGGCGGATTCGCCAATCTTAACCAGGCCTTTGCCCGGGTGGAAAACGGACAGGTGTTTCTTTACGACGCCGATATCCAACCATACATCCGCGCCAGTTTCGAGCAGCATGTGGCCAAGCGTCCGCGTCGGCTCCTGCTGCACAAGGCCGAAATCAACAAGCTCTTCGAAGCCTCTTCGGTCGGCGGTCACACGCTCGTGGGCCTGCGGATGTATTGGAAAGAGGGCAAGGTGAAGGTGGAGATCGGGATCGCCAAGGGGAAGGAAGCGCGGGACAAGCGCGCCGACCTCAAAGACCGGGCGGAGAAGCGGGAAATGGACCGGGAAAAGGCCAATTTCAACCGCAAACACGCTTAGCGTTTTTTGTTTCTCGCAAAGACGCAAAGGCGCAAAGGGATTTTCGGAATTGTGAACTCCTCTTGGTTCAAGGCGGGGGCTGAAATCAACGCTTGCGAAGTGCAACTTCGCCTGGGAGTGCGT
>CAIZLD010000003.1 GCA_903933715.1 uncultured Spartobacteria bacterium | reverse complement strand
TTGAGCGTTAGCGACACCACCGGTCAATGCAAAACCGCGCCTCACCCCAAAGGGGTGGCAGAAAACGAGGCGATGGCTCTGCCACCCCTTTGGGGTGAATTCTATCAAACATCTCATCCGGTGGTGTCGCTAACGCTCAACCACCGGCTATTCGCTGGCAACCCCACGGGTTGCGGCGGCTTGAATGTCGATTCAGCCTAATGCTAGGCTAACACTTAAAAGCACTCGGGCAGAGGGGTGCCACTTCGCACCCGGCGCAGTCCGGTTTGCGGGCGGTGCAGCGCCGCCGCCCATGCCAGATGAGCCAGTGGCTGAAATTCGTCCAATCGTCCCGGGGCACCAGTTTGAGGAGATCGGCCTCGATTTTTTCCGGGGTGACTTCGTCGGTGAGTCCCAGCCGCAGGGAAAGCCGGGTCACATGGGTATCGACGACAATCCCCTCATTCATCCCAAACGCATTCCCCAAAACAACATTGGCGGTTTTGCGTCCGACCCCCGGAAGCGCGGTGAGGGCTTCCATGCTGGCGGGAACTTGTCCCCCGTGCTTTTCGACAAGCGCCGTCGCCATGGCCCGGAGGTTTTTGGCTTTGTTGCGGAAAAAACCGGTGGAACGGATCGCCTCTTCGAGTTCTTCCTGGCTGGCCTGGGCGTAATCCTGGGCCGTCCGATACCGCGCGAACAGGTCAACCGTGACGAGGTTGACCCGCTTATCGGTGCATTGCGCGGAAAGAATGGTGGCGACGAGCAGCTCAAGCGGATTGGTAAAATCCAGCTCGCAATGGGCTTCCGGGTAGACCTGCCGGAACGCCGCGATGAGAGCCTTGGCTCGCGCCTGCCGGGTCATTTCGCGGGTTCCAGCGCGGCGATGCGGGCCTTGGCTTCTTCATCGTGTGCCGTGCCGGGATATTTGGCGTGAAGATCTTTGTAAGCCTTGAGCGCTTTTTTGAGCTGGGTGCCTTTGGTGGCTTCCCGGGGGTCTTTGGGGTTCTTGGCTTTCTCCGGCAGATCGGCGGCCTGTTTTTCCAGCAGTTGCCCCCCGCGCCACAGACCCTCGGATGCCGCGGCTCCGACGGAATCGAAGAACATGGCGATTTTGAGGTATTGATCGATGGCGGGGAGAATCTCTCCCTTATCCTCCTGGATCTTGGCCAGCAAAAGCATGGCGCTGGCCCGCAGTTCGATGCTGCCGCTGGGGGAACGGGCGATCTGGACCAAAAGCGGGATGGCCTGTTCGTCGTTCTTCTTTTGATGCAGCGATTCAGCGATGCCGAAGTTGGCTTCCATGATCTTGGGCGACCACGGATACAGTTTTTTCAAGGTATCGAATTTCGCGGCGGCTCCGGCGACATCCCCCTGTTTCTGGAGCGCTTTGCCAAGGCCATAGATGGCGACCGACTGCGCTTCCTGGATGTCCAGGGGCGATTTTTCGGGCGCGGCGGCATCGGTGTCGGGGAAGTCCTTGGAGAGTTTTTCGTAGACTTTGATCGATTCGTCGGTCTTGCCCTGTTCCAGGAGAGCGCTGCCGTAAAGGTCCATATCGGCCGAGGCGTAGATGAGCTTCGGATCGTAAGCGGTGTTCATTTGCGTGAGCGCGGCGACCTTGTCCCGTTCGTAGGTGAACGAGGCCAGCGTGAAGAGGATCTTGCTCTTGGTCTGCGGCTTGTCTGCGAATTTTTCGGCGAGAGCCTGAAAATATTTCGTTATATCTTCGTCGGTCTTGATCTTCGCCTTGATGAACAGTTTCTGGGCGGAGAGCAGGCTCTGGATCGCCCCGGCTCCCTGCGCGCTGTCGGGATAAGCGGCCAGCAATTTCTCGCCCGTGGCCACGGCGTTGTTGAGCGCTTTGTTCCACTCGCTCCGCTGATCTTCATTCATGGCGAAGTAGGGCCCTTGCGCCCCGGCTTGCTGAATCCAGAGGGTGACGATGTTGCTCAACGCGGTCGGGGCTTGCGGATCTTTGGGGTGTTTCTCGACCATCTCGGTGTAGGTCGCAACGGCATCGACCAACTGCATCTTGGCGGATTGCGTCTGGGCGATGGTTTCGTAGGCAAAGAAGATTTTTTCGTGATCGGGATAGCGCGAGATGAATTCTCTCATCAGGGCGACGTTCTCGTCGGGCTTGTTGTTACCCGAGAGGATCGCGGAGCGTTGAAGATAGCTGAACGGGGCGGCCTCCGATTTCGGGTACTCGTCGGCGACTTCCTTGAAGATGCGCATGGCGGTTTCCTTGTCCCCTTTTCCGGCATACGCGGCTCCCAGGCTGAGCTTGGCGTTGGAACAGAGCTCGCTTTGCGGGTAGTTCTTCAAAAAGGCGGTCAAATCGGTGATCGCGGCGGCGCAGTCGTTTTTCGGCTGGAGGGCGAGATAGCCGGTGAAGAACGATGCTTGTTCGGCAAACTGGCCGATCCCCGGGTAGGTCGTGGAGACTTTCCGGTATTGGGCGATGGCTTCGTCGGTTTTGCCGGTTTTCATCAACACATTAGCCATGCCGAATTCGGCGCTGGCGGCCTGCTCCGGCTTGAGCTTCTGGGTGAGAAATTTTTTGAAGGTGGCCAGGGCTTCCTCATAACGCTCCAGTTGGACAAAAGCATTGGCCTGGGCGATGTAGGTGTCGTCGGTGAAGCGGCCTTTGGGGTAAAGCGTCAGCCCTTGCTGGTAGAACGAAACTGCTTTCTCCGCATCGTTGGCGGCGAACAGGAGGCCGAGGCTGTAAGGGAGGTTATCGCCCAGCGGGTCGGATTTGTAGTTGGTCGTAAACGAGGTGTAGTTTTCCACCGCCTTGTCGATGAGCGGTGGCTTGCCCTGGTCGGCAATTGCAGGGATCTGCTGGGTGTAGCTCAGTGTCAGGAAGTAAAGGACGGTTTTCTTTTGTTCCTCGTCCTCGGCAAAGCTCTGGAGGTGGCGCAGAAGGACGCGCGCTTCATCATACGCTTTTTTGTAAAAGAAGATTTCGCCGACTTTGATTTGCGCGGAGATGGTCAGGTCGCCCTTGGCTTTGACGGTGGCGAGCTTGGTGATTTCGTGATCGATCAAGGCCGAGATACGGCGCATTTCCACGATGTTCTTGGCGGCGAGGGCGGCGGCTTTGGCTTCCTGGAATTTGGCAATCCGCTTTTGCTGGGCCTCAAGCGTCCCCTCCTTCGGGAGGACGGCGCGGTAGGCGGTCAGCGCTTTGGCGAAGAACCCGGCCTTGGCTGCCTCGGGCGCGAACAGGGCGCGGTTGAGGAAAAGCTCGGCGATTTGATACTGGGCGTCGTTGAGGAGCGCAATATCGACGCGCTTATTGACGATATCCGTCAAGAGCTTTTCGGATTCGTCAAACTTGGCGTCGGCGGCGGGATTGACTTGGTCCGGGGTCTCCTGCGAGAGAATGCCGCCCTGCGTCATGAGGGACAACGCCAGCAGGAACTGGCTGTCGAGGATCGATTCGCTGTTGGGGAACGATTTGAGGTTGATCCGCAGCGACTCCGCGGCTTGGTCGTATTTGGCGATCTGGAAGCAGGCTACGGCCCGGCTGTAGTGGGTCGTTTCGATCTGCGCGCTGTTCGGATAACGTTTCAGGAAATCGTCGAATTTGACGATGGCGGCTTCGAGCCCGGCTTTGCGCTTGGTTTCGTCATTTTCTTTGCCGGCTTGGGCCGTGAGCACTTGCGGGATCAAGGCGTAGCCCATCTCGACCAGTTCGTCCGGGGCGGGCGGCAGGAGGATTTTGTTGAGGAAATCCAAACTCTTGCTGTAGTTGCCGGTCAGGTAATTGAGATACCCCACGCGGAACTGGGCGTCGGAGGCGGTGGTGGAGGTCGGATAGTCCTTGACGACTTTCTCGAACGCCTCGGCCGCTTCGGGATATTTGCCCTCGTTCATGAGCTGCGTGGCCGCAGCGGTCGCCTGATCGGCAGAGGGAGCCTGCGCTATGCTCTCATACGGCAGGATCAGGGATCCGGCTGCGAGAAACGAGGCGAGCAATAGGCGTCTGGGGAAAGAACTGGACTTCATCATAAAAGCTAAAAGTGAAAAGTAGCCTAAAGAATAGCGAAGGAGTCGGTTCCCCGCCAGCGGATTTTATACGAAACAAACCGGAGGCGATCCGGAGCGAACGGCGACGGATTCCCCACCTCTTCATCCGGGTTTAACGTGAATTCAAGTTACTGGCGTACAACGGGTTACAACGGGACTTCCGTTCTTATGAGGGCGGGCGCGCTGCGGCCGGTTGTTTGCGCAACCCGATTTCCACGATGGCGAGGTCGGCGGGGGTGATCCCGCTGATCCGCCCGGCCTGCCCAAAGGTGGAGGGGCGGATTTTCGTGAGTTTCTGCCGGGCTTCGGCCCGCAATTCGGTAAATTGAGCGTAATCGATCTCCGGCGGCAGCGGCCGGTTTTCGCCCGCCTGGGCCCGCTCGACCTGCGATTGCTGGCGGCGGATGTACCCCTCGTATTTGAGGTCGGTCTCGAGAAGGCTCCAGATTTCGTCCGGGAACCGGCACCGCAGCTCGGCAGGCAGCGTGTCGGCGGTGACTTCCGGCCGCCGCAGCCATTGGGAAAGGCGCGCCGATTCGAACGGCTCCGCATCGGCAAAGGCCCGGGCGGCTTTCAGGCGCTCCATTTTGTCCTGGGTGACGGCCCACCGCCGCCCGTCCACCAGCCCAAGCCGGTGGCCCAACGGGGTGAGGCGCAGGTCGGCGTTGTCCTGGCGCAAAAGGAGCCGGTATTCGGCGCGGCTGGTAAACATCCGGTACGGTTCCAGTGTTCCTTTGGTGACGAGGTCATCGATGAGGACGCCGATGTAGCCCTGGGAGCGGCCGATGACGAGCGGCTCGCGCCCGAGCAGCTTGAGAGCGGCATTGGCTCCCGCGACAAGCCCCTGGGCGGCGGCCTCTTCGTAACCGGAGGTGCCGTTGATCTGGCCCGCGAAGTAAAGATGGGCGAGCGCTTTGGTTTCAAGCGTCGGAGCGAGTTGCGTGGGCGGGCAGTAATCGTATTCGACCGCGTAGGCGGGGCGGATCATCTGCGCGTTTTCCAAACCGGGAATGGAACGGATGAACGCATACTGGACCTCGTAAGGCAGGCTCGTGGAGACCCCATTGACGTACATCTCCCCGGTATGGAGCCCCTCCGGTTCCAGAAAGACTTGATGGCTCCCCTTTTCCGGGAAACGGACGACCTTATCCTCAATGGAAGGGCAATACCGGGGGCCAACCCCTTCAATAATCCCGGCGTAAAGGGGGGATTGGCTCAGATTGGCCCGGATGATCTCGTGGGTTTGGGCGGTCGTATGGGTGATCCAGCAGGGAAGTTGTTCCACGTGGAACATTCCGTTCTCGTGCCGGTTCAGGGTAAAAAAGTCGGACGGCTCCCCGGCGATCCGCTCCGGGAGGAACGAGAACGGAGGCGGCGGGGTGTCCCCGTATTGCGCCTCGCAGCGGGAAAAATCGACGGAGCGGGCGTTGATACGGCACGGGGTGCCCGTCTTGAACCGCCCGATCTCAAACCCGAGCGCTTGCAGGCTGGAGCTTAAACGGGATGCCCCCTCCCCCATTCGCCCCCCGGGGGTGTGGTTTAGGCCGACATGCAGGAGCCCGCGCAGGAAGGTTCCGGTGGCCACGACCACCGAACGAGCCCGGATCTCCAACCCCAAGTCGGTCCGCACCCCTGCGGCCCGGCCGTCTTCAGCCACGATTTCAACGACGTTGCCCTGGTGGAGGGTCAGGCCGGGGGTTCTTTCACAGACCGCCTTGGCCCGGAACTGATACGCTTTCTTATCGCACTGGGCGCGCGGAGCCCGGACGCTGGGACCCTTGTTGGCGTTAAGCATGCGGCACTGGATGGCCGTGGCATCAGTATTGATCCCCATGAACCCGTCCAGAGCGTCAATTTCCCGGACCATATGCCCCTTGGCGAGCCCGCCAATCGCCGGGTTGCACGACATCTGGCCGATCGTGTCGAGGTTTTGGGCTAGCAGCGCAACGCTGCAACCGAGCCGGGCCGCAGCCAGGGCGGCCTCGATTCCGGCGTGTCCGGCGCCGACAACCGCGACGTCATACAGTGTGGGATGGGTAAACATGTTCTACGTGGAACAATTTGCCGGAACGTGCATTGCCGGCAAAGCTGAAGAGTCTCGCCGATGCGCTCCGGGAAATCAATTCGGGAATCGCGGAGGATGTGGATGCGGATCGGGCTTGCGGCGGCGGGGTGAACAATATAAGTTTACCCTTTCTTGTGAAATCTTGAAAAGACGAGGCTTGCCTTGGTCTTTGACTTATCTAAAATTGGCATGCTTTTAACCAATCCACCCATGGAAGCTGATACCCGATCGTTTGCGGAGGCGGAAATTAACCGGCGCTTGACCCCGGACCAGAAGGTCTGTTTTTTGCGGGACATGTACCGCATCCGGCGTTTTGAGCAAGCCTCGCTCAAGGCCTACAACGCCGGAAAGATGGGAGGTTTCCTCCATCTGTACACCGGGCAGGAGTCGGTGGCGGTTGCCACGATGTCGCTGCTCGGACCCAACGACCACGTAATCACCGCCTACCGGGACCACGGCCACGCGCTCGTTAGCGGAATGGGGATGGGGGAGTGCATGGCCGAGCTTTTTGGCAAGGCCACCGGCGCTTCCAAGGGGAAAGGGGGGTCGATGCACCTCTTTGACCCGGAAAAACGTTTCTGGGGAGGGCACGGCATTGTGGCCGGGCAGACCCCGCTGGGGCTGGGGCTTGCCTATGGGCTCAAATACAAGGAGATCGCCGGAAGCTGCCTCTGTTACCTCGGAGACGGGGCGGTGAACCAAGGGACTTATCATGAAAGCCTGAACCTGGCTTCGTTGATGAGCCTGCCGGTCATCTATATCATCGAGAACAACGGCTATTCCATGGGGACCAGCCTGGCCCGCTCCTCCGCCTTCAAGCAGCTCCTGGCCGAGCGGGCGGAGGGGTACAACATCGTCTGGGAGCACGCCAGCGGTGAGAACATTTACGAGATGCGGGTCAAAACCGAGGCCGCCATCGAACGGGCGCACGAAGAATGCCGCCCCACGGTGCTGGAAATCGCCACCTACCGGTATTACGGGCACTCGGTGGCCGACGCCAACGCCCGCAAATACCGCTCCCCGGAGGAGATCGAGCATTACAAAACCAACCACGACCCGCTGCGGCTCTGGCAAAAGCGGCTCATTGACGAGGGACACCTCACCGAGGAGCAGGCCGAGGCGCTGGATCTGGCCGCCCGCGCCGAAGCCGATACGGCGGTGCGTTTTGCGGACGAAAGCCCGTTCCCAACCGAAGCCGATATTTTCGCCGACGTCTATTACGAAGTCGATCACCCGGAGGGGAATGTTCCACGTGGAACACACTTCTTTAACTAGAATTTACGTCAAATATGGCACTGATTACCTACCGCAAAGCCCTCAATGACGCGCTCGCCGAAGAGATCGTGCGCGATGAAGCCGTGGTCGTCCTGGGGGAGGAGGTGGCCGAGTACAACGGCGCCTACAAAGTCACCGAAGGGCTGCTTGCCCGCTTTGGCCCGAAGCGGATCGTCGATACGCCAATCTCCGAGGCCGGTTTCGTCGGCATGGCTGTCGGAGCGTCGCTGCTCGGCGTGCGTCCGGTCGTCGAGCTGATGTTCTGGAGTTTTTCGTTTGTCGCCTGGGACCAGATCGTGAACAACGCCGGCTGCCTGCGCTATATGTCCGGGGGGAAATTGAACTGCCCGCTCGTCATTCGGGGTCCGGCCAACGGCGGCACCAACGTCGGGGCCACCCATTCCCACACGCCGGAGAACCTGCTCGCCAACATGCCGGGGTTAAAAGTCGTCTGCCCGGCCACCGCCTACGATGCCAAGGGGCTCCTCAAGGCATCCATCCGGGACAACGACCCGGTGATGTTCATGGAGAACACGCTGCTCTATGGAGAAAAGTGGGAAGTGCCTGAGGAAGAGTATCTTATACCGATTGGCGTAGCCGACGTGAAGCGGGAGGGGAGCGATATTTCCCTGATCGCCCACGGCCGGGCCGTCCTGACGTGCCTCGAAGCGGCCCGCATCCTGGAGGCCGAACACGGGATCAGCGCGGAAGTCGTCGATCTGCGCTCCATCCGGCCCCTGGACGAGGAAACCGTTCTCCAGAGCGTCCGCAAAACCCACCGGGCTGTGTTGGTTGAGGAAAACAAGCCGTTCTGCGGCGTCGATGCCCAGATCGCCTCGTTGATCCAGGAAAAAGCGTTTGACGACCTCGATGCCCCCATTTTGCGCATCTCGGCCCTCGACGCCCCGGCCATTTACAGCCCGCCGCTCGAAAAACTGCAACTCCCCACCGCCGACCGCGTCGTGCAAAAGGTATTATCCATCTGCTAAAGCCCTCAAAAAAATCCGCAATTTTCCAATCCCCAATTCCCTATGCCCATTCTCATCGACATGCCCAAGCTCAGTGACACCATGACTGAGGGAACCCTCCTGAAATGGCTCAAAAAAGTGGGAGATAAAGTGGAGATGGGGGACGTTCTCGCCGAGATCGAGACCGACAAGGCGACAATGGAAATGGAAGCGTTTGATGACGGGGTGCTTGCCGCCGCCTACGTTAAGGAAGGGGAGAAAGTGGCCGTCGGCCAGAAGATCGGGCTCTTGGCGGTTGCGGGAGAAAAACCGGAGGAGGTCGCCGCCGCAGCCGGAGGTTCGCCAACTCCCGCCGTCACCACCTCACCTTCTCCGGCGGCTTCAGCACCGGCCTCCGAAGCGCCCGAAACCACCCCGGAACCGGCTCCCGGAGCCCAAGGCCGGGTGAAAGCCTCCCCGCTGGCGCGGAAACTCGCCGCGCAAAAAGGAGTCGATCTGGCTCGCATCCAGGCCACCGGGCCCGGCGGACGGGTTGTCAGCCGCGATATCCTTCAAGCCCCCGCTGCCCCCGCAGGCGCCGCGCCTGCCGCCCCGGCACCCCGCCCCGCAAAGGCGCAAATTCCCGCCGCCCCGTCTGCGCCTGCTGTTGCCGTACCGGCGCAGGCTGCCGGGGCCGCCGACAAGGTGGTCCCGCTTTCCGGGATGCGCCGCGTCATCGCCGAACGCCTGGTCGCCAGCAAAGGGACGATTCCTCATTTTTATTTGCAGATTGAAGCGAACGCCGAGCCGCTCATGAAATTGCGCGGCGAGATCAACGCCGCCGCCGAAGCTGCCGGAGCGAGCAAGATCACCGTCAACGATTTCATTTTGAAAGCCGTCGTATCCGCGCTGGGCCGCGTGCCGAAGGTCAACGCCTCGTGGGCAGGCGATTCGATCATCGAATACGGGGCGATCCATCTCTCGGTCGCGGTTGCGGTGGAGGAAGGGCTCGTCACCCCGGTCTTGCGCAATGTCGCGGGCAAATCGCTGCGCGAAATCAGCGACGGCGTCAAAGATCTGGCCGCGCGGGCTCGGACCAAAAAGCTCAAACCGGAGGAATACCAGGGCGGCACCTTCACCGTCTCGAACCTGGGCAGCTACGGGATCGAGAGCTTCTCGGCGATCATCAACCCACCCCAAGCGGCGATCCTGAGCGTCGGGACTGTCGTAAAAAAACCGGTCGTCAACGCGCTGGGGCAGATCGAAGTGGGGCAGCGGGTCTCCCTGACCTTGAGCTGCGATCACCGGGTCGTGGACGGCTCGCTCGGCTCGCAATTCCTGGCCGAGCTGCGCGGGTTCATCGAAAACCCGGCGCTGATGCTGCTGTGAACGTCCATTTCTTAAATATTTAAAATTACGGAAACGCACCCTACTAAAAAAAACCAACTATGAACTACGATCTCATTGTCATTGGCGGCGGCCCTGCCGGGTATGTCGGAGCGATTCGCGCGGCCCAGCTCGGGAAAAAGGTGGCCTGCATCGAAAAAGAACGCGCGGGCGGCACTTGCCTCAACTGGGGCTGCATCCCCACCAAAGCCCTTCTGCGCAATGCCGAGCTTTATCAGATCATGGATAAACGGGCGGCCGAGTTCGGGTTCAAGTTCGAAAAGCTCGGCTTTGACTGGGAAAAAATCATCGCCCGCTCCCGCGATGTCTCCGACAAAAACGCCGCCGGGATCGAGTTCCTCTTCAAGAAAAACAAGGTCGATTACATGGTGGGCCAGGCCGACCTGGAAGCGGCCAACACCGTCAAGGTGAAGCTCGCCAACGGCAAGGAAGAGACGCACACCGCCTCGAAAGTGTTGCTCTCCACCGGCTGCATTTCGCGCGAGTTGCCGAGTCTTCCATTCAACGGCAAGACGGTCATCAGCAGCCGGGAAGCGATGATCCTTCCCAAACAGCCCAAGTCGATGCTGATCATCGGCGCGGGGGCGATCGGGATCGAGTTCGCCTATTTCTACAACGCCTTTGGCACCAAGGTGACCGTGGTTGAAATGTTACCGAATGCGCTTCCCTATGAAGATGCGGATGTTTCCCAAGTGATCGAACGGGCTTATCAGAAACAGGGAATCAACGTCCTCACCAGCACCAAGATCCTCACCGCCGAAGCCGACGACAAAGGGGTTCGCCTCACCGTTTCGGGTAAAAAAGAGGAGAGCCTCGAAGCGGAAATCGCGCTGGTGGCCATTGGCGTTTCACCAATGCTCCCCACCGGCTCGCTCAAGCTCGAATTGACCGAACGCGGCTACGTCAAAGTCAACGACTCGTACGAAACGAGCGTGCCCGGGGTCTACGCGGCGGGCGACATCATCGGGCCACCGTGGCTTGCGCACGTCGCAAGCACCGAGGCGATCCAGGCCGTCGAAGGGATGTTCGTGCCGGGGTTCAAGCCCAAGCGCGTCACCACGTTCCCGGCCTGTACTTACAGCCATCCGCAGGTCGCCAGCGTCGGCTTGATCGAGCGGGAGGCGAAGGAAAAGGGGATCGCTTACAAGCTTGGCAAATTCCCATTCATGGCCAGCGGCAAAGCCCGCGCCGTGGGGGAGGTGGACGGCTTTGTGAAGGTGCTCATCGGCGAGCCCAACGGCGAGATTTTGGGGGCGCACATTGTCGGCCCGGAAGCCCCGGAAATGATCGCCGAGCTGGGCCTCGCGATCACCCTGGAAGCCACCTATGAAGAGATCGAGGCGACCATCCACGCCCACCCGACTTTAAGCGAAGCGGTTCACGAGTCGGTCGGCCAGGCGTTCGGGAAAGCGATTCATATTTAGAGCAACTGCCAAAATCTCTTTCTGAAAAGAAGCGGCTGTTGTTGATGGCGCGTTTTGCGAAGTGCAACTTCGCCAGAGGGTGCGTTCCCAAGTGCAACTTGGGAACGAGGTGGCGAACGAGGTGGCGAACGAGGTGGCGAACGAGGTGGCGAACGAGGTGGCGAACGAGGTGGCGAACGAGGTGGCGAACGAGGTGGCGAACGAGGTGGCGAATCAGCGCACCAGGTGGATCGCGACCTCCGGGCGCGATGGGCACGGCGTTGCGCTCGGGGAAACCGCTGGAGTTACCGCAGGGGACGGTGTGGTCACGGCGGCGGTCCATTGGATCGCCCCCGCGTCGAAGGCCATCATCTTGGCCGGATTGGAAATCGTAAACTCTTCGACCACTGCGCCATCGCTATTGAAAAGCGTGATCGCCTTGTTTCCCGGCTCCTGTCCGATTACGGCCCAGAGCAGCGCTTTGGATTCGCTGATATGCAACAGCGGCAGGCCGTCCGCTGTCGCCAGATAACTTCCTTCCTTATCCACGCCGGCCCGGATTTGCAACGTTCCCGGCTTTTTGTGGAAGAGCGGATTGGGGACGAGCGTAACCGTCAGGACGGGTGAGGGGACGAACGGTTTTTCATCCGGGAATTTGAGTTGCGAGGCGATCTGCTCGTAGCGGTCGCTGGCCCAGATGTCGTTTTCGAAAAGTTCAATGAATGCCCATTTCTTTTCACGGGGGGTTCCCATGCCGGGTAACCTTCCGCTGCTATCCGGCAGAATATCGTAGCCGCGCAACCTTTGGAGTTCGGCGTTTTCGTAGAGGACGTAAAATGTTTTTCGGTTCGGTGCGGCGGCCACCTTGACCGGCGCGGGATCGTCCGGTTTCGGATCGAGCGTTCGCACGACGTCACCCTTCTTCGAGAACTTTTTGACGGTATTACCGATGATGGCCCAGACGAAGCCGTCTTCGCCGAGAGCTGCATCTGTGACGGGTTCTTCCAAGCCGGGAATCGTGACGCCTTCGATCTTTCCATCACGGACCGTGATCGCCGGACGCGGCATTTCGGGTTGGACCGTGAGCTTGAAATCGGCGGTGTCATCGGGTTTTTGCGGCGGCCTGGTGATCAAATAGACGACCGGCGCATCCTGCCCCGCCACCTTGGCGGCAATGACGGGGTAGCCGTCCGGGTTGGTCCCAAGGCCGGTGATCCGCTTGACATGAGGCGAATCGTTATCCGTCACCCAATCATTTCCAATGAAATCGACCCCTTCCACGCCCAGTTCGCCGACCATCACCCCGCGCGCGTGATAATTGCCCGAGGGAGACGGCGCGCCGCTGTCGTCCTTGCCGTCCCATTGCGTGATGAGCCCGTTGTCCCCGGGAGTCAGTTCGGTGATCTCTGCCTCGCGATGGAGCACGCGGACGAGCTTCCCGGCGTCATTGTAAATCCCGAGCGAGATCGTCCCTTCCATGGGCGGCGGCAGGAATTCGATTTTGACCGGAGCGCCCGGTTCGAGCGCCAGCGCCGATGCAGCCAAGGCAAGCGCGGCCAACCCGGCGAGTGTTGCCCGCCAGCGGCGGTTATTTGCGAATATAGTGACGCCACTCCACATGGGGAAATATGTTGTCGCGCCATTCGCAATTTTCCAGAAACTTTTCGTCAATATTGCGCCCGCGAATCTGGTCGTAAAGCCGGGTGAACCGCAGGATGTGGTCCTTGGTCCGTTTGGAGGCGTAGATTTGCGCGGTGCCGGTTTTCATCAGGAACGCCCAGTCGCTCGATTGCGCCAGGAGCAGTTCGCGGGCAAGCTGCCGCAGCGCCCGCTCGATCAGCGGCGTGAGCTTCGCTTCGCCCGCGGCCAGCTCCGTCGCCAGCTCGGTCATGCGCCGGGCGGCGGTGTGGAGATGCGGGTAGATCCACGAATTGCTCTCGTCGAGCCAAACCTCCCAATACCCCTTGTGCCCCCAACTGGAAGCGGACGGGACCAGCAATTGCTGGGTCGGGTGAGCCGCCAGATAGCGGCTTGGCGTCGTCATCTGGAATGTCTGCTGGTCGAAAGCGGCCTTGCGGATAAACAGGTTCAGAAATTCCGGCCCCTCAAACCACCAATGCCCGAAAAGCTCGGCGTCATAAGGGCTCACGACGATCGGATCGATATTGGTGTTGTCGAGGAGCTGCTGGATTTGGGTGACGCGAGAATGGACAAAATGCGCGGCGTGGGCGTCGGCGGCTCCCATCGCCCAGGCCCGGTTGTAAACGTCCTTCTCCGAGCCGCTTCCGGTAATGCGATGGTATTTGATGCCGGAGAATTTGCGCACCCCGTTGGCGGGGAGAAAGCCATTGAGCTGCTCGGGGGAGAGATCGAACCCGATGTCCCGGTAGAAATCGCGATAGGCCGGGTCGCCGGGGTAGCCGTCCTCCTGGCTCCAGACCTGCCGGCTCGATTCCCGGTCGCGCGCGAAAACGGCCGGCCCGGCCGGGGTGTAGCACGGCGAAAAAATGGCGTAGCGCGGACGCGGATTGCCAAACATGAGCCCGTGCGAATCGATGACGAACCAACGGATGTTGGACTCGGCGAGCACCTCCTCAATCCCGGCCACATACCCGCACTCCGGCAGCCAGATCCCCTGGGGATCACGGCCAAAACATTCGCGGTAGTCGTCCCGGGCAATGGCGATTTGCGCCTTCACCGCTTCGGGGAAATTCTGCATCAGCGGCAGGAAACCGTGAGTCGCCGCGCAAGTAATGATCTCCAGCACTCCCTGGTTCTGAAGCTCCGCGAACACCGGGAGCAGTTGCATCTGGCATTCATCGACAAAGAAGCAGCGGCAACTTTGAAACCGCTCCAGGTAAAACCGGGCCAGCGATTGCAGGCGGTTGTCATGTTGGGTGCGTTCCACCTCCGCCTGCCCCAGGGCAATGGCCCGGTCGAGGTAGCGCACATAACGCTCCTGCAACAGCGGGTCGCGCAACATTGCGCAAAGCGGCGGAGTAATCGAAAGGGTCAGCGCAAACGGCACCTGATCGGCCTTCAGCGATCGCATCATCTCGATCAGCGGGATGTAAGTTTCGGTGATTGCCTCAAAAAGCCAGTCCTCTTCCAGGAACTCGGCATATTCCGGGTGGCGCACATAGGGGAGATGCGCGTGGAGAATTAATGCGAGATAGCCTTGGGCCATAGAACGAAAAGGATGCCGGAGGAACCGGCCCGCATGAAGGTTAAAATGAGCTATTTCGACAATACCCGGCATTCCCCGAGGGACGCGGCAGTTAGTTCCTGATGAAAGCCGGAGAGGAACTGCTTTCGTTTTGATCCCGGCTGGAAAATCAGATATAGGAATCCTCACGGCTCGTAACCCCACTCAGAAATGAAAACCACGGATTCCATGGGCCTGGTCACTTGCATTCAGGCTCACGACGCCCCGGAAGCCCTCTCGCTCGGGCAAAGCCTGCGGCTGAACTCCCCCGCCACCCGCGCCGTCTGCATTGTGGACGGGGAACTGCCGCCCGCCGCTCGCGCCGCACTGCTGGAATGCTATGAGGAGGTGTACCCGCTTCGATCCGAGCACAAAGGGATGGGCTGGCAGGTCAAGCAGACAATGGTGCAATACACCCCTTTCGAAAAGTCGCTCTTTTTGGATTCCGATTGCCTGGTGCTCAAAGATTTGACCCCGGTTTTGGAAATGGCCGACCCGCAGCCGATTTGTTTCACCACCAAAGTCGAGCCGGTCCAGGAAACTGGCGGGGCGCTCTATGCCGGGATCAGCCTTAGCTACCTGCTCCAGCGGTTTCAGATTGACTGGTGGCCGCAAATCCTCGGCGGCGGTCATTTTTTCTTCCTTGCAACGCCGGAAGCCCATCGGATTTTTGAGCGTGCCCTCTATTGGAGAGACCCGGATCTCATTCGCGAATTTGGATGGACCGACCGCACGCGGATCGCGCCGGACGAGACCACCTTGCAAATCGCGCTGGTGGAAGCGGGGCTCAACCGCAAATGCGCCATCCCCGGCTTTCCGCTCATGTACTGGACCCCGTGGGAATCCGGCTGGCCCGATGTTTTTCGCCAGCGCATCTCACATATCAATCCGGCCACTGGCCGCCGCCAGTGGGATACGGAACATTTCGTGGCCCACTTTGGGGGAGACGGCGGGCACTTCGTTTTCTTGCGCGAGCAATGGCGTTTGAAATGGTTTGGGAGAGCGGGATCGGGCAAAGCGAGTCACCTTGCGGCCCGGCTGACAAAGCCGCTGTTTCATGCCGCCGCCTACCTTCGCGTCAAATTGCCCCATGCATGGAACCGCGTGAAGCGGCGCTTTGGCGTGGAGTGTTAGTTAACTAGTCAAACTCCCGAGTTTCACTAGTCTCATCACCGGTTCACTAGTCTCCCGCGATTGCGCGAGATCGACCTCGAATTCCGCCACCCAGTCGTTGAGTTGCTCCGGGTCCACCAGCATTTGCTGAACACGCCAGCGCCGTTTGTCCTCGGATGGGGTGACATAGGTATGCCTGAGATTGCGCGCTTCCGGGTCGAGCCGGAGAAACCGGTGATCGGCCAGATAATCCTCCATCGCATCCCTCAACCGCTCAGGCGCCCAGGTTTCCGATGCAGCGAAAGAGCCCAATGCAGCCTCATTATCACCGTTCATCCACCCGCGCAGGAACGTGAAAATGCGATGGCGAATCGCGGCGGTAAACGAGACGGCGTCGCGGGTGATGTCGCGCGCAGCCTCTTCGGCTCCGGGGGGCCGGACTTCGCTTGTCTCACAGGACCGATAATTCGGATCGCGCATTTTTTCCCACTCATCCAGGAGGCTCGAATCGACCTGCCGGATCATCGCCCCGAGGTAAAGCTCCATCTCACGCAGCGCGTCGTTTTTGGCTAGATCGGGCACCGTCTGCGTCAACGTTTTTTCAACATTGGAGAGATAACGCAACAGCACCCCCTCGGCCCGCTGAAGATCGTAGAGCTTGATGTAGTCGGCAAAGGATCGGAATTCCTCGAACATCTCGCGGGCGATCGATTTGGGCCGGATATTTTCCGTGCCGACCCACGGGTGCTTGTCGGAAAAGGCGTTGAAGGTCGAATAGATGAAGTCGCGGTTCGGTTTGGGATATTCCAGTTTTTCGAGCTCCTCCATCCGCTCGTTATACTCCATCCCTTGCATCTTCATCTCGGCGAGCGCCTGGGTCTTGATCCGGTCGAGCTGCTTGCGCAAAATAATCTCGGGGTTTTCCAAAATCGACTCAACGAGCGTCAGCACCACCAGCGCGTAATCGGGGGCGTTCGGATCGATCAGCGAAAGCGTGTCGTGAACGTAGAGCGAGAGCGTCTGGTTCATCGAGAAATCATCCTGCAACTCCACATTCACCCGCAGATGCGCCCCTTCCTCCGTCTTTGGGATGAATTCAATAATCTTGCGATTAACCAGTGATTTGAAAAGCTGCCAGGCCCGCCTGGTATGCGCTTTCCTGGCCTTGGCCGGTTCATGGGAACGGGCGATCAATTCGCGCATCGCCAGACATCCATCGCTAGTTCGGCTCAATACATTTAATAGCATTCCGTGGGTGACTTGAAATTGACTAGTCAACCGTTCCGGCGGCGCGGAGATCAATCGCGTGAAGGTCGCCTTGTCCCAGTTCACGAAATTCTTTTCCGGCGGACGCCGTTTCACGAACTTCTTTCCCTTGGCTTCGAGCAGCAGATTTTCAATCGCATGCTCGGGGGCTTGCGCGACCACCCACCCGACCGAGTCGAACCCTTTGCGTCCGGCGCGTCCGCCGATTTGATGGAAGTCGCGCGCGCTGAGGATGGCGGTTTTTTGTCCGCTGAACTTGCACAGCTTGGTGAAGAGCACCGTGCGGATCGGGACGTTAATCCCGACCCCCAGCGTGTCGGTGCCGCAGATCACTTTAAGCAATCCCTTTTGCGCGAGCTGTTCGACCAGCACCCGGTATTTGGGGAGCAGCCCCGCGTGGTGCAGCCCGATCCCGTGTCGTAACCATTTCTTCACCTCCGGCCCGTAGGGGCTCTGGAATTTAAACCCCTCGATCGCCTGCGCAATCGCCGCTTTTTCGTCCCGGGTGCAGACATTGATGCTGGTGAAGTCTTGCGCGCTCTGGGCAGCTTCGAGTTGCGTGAAGTGGACCACGTAAACCGGCCCTTTCCCGGCGGTGACGAGGTTTTCCAGCGTTTGCGCGAGCGGTGTTTCGCAATACGAATGTTCCAGCGGCACGGGGCGATCGGTGGAGGAGATCGTGACGCTTGCCCGCCCGTTAAGCCGGGTCAGCTCTTCCTCAAAAAACGCCGTCTCGCCCAGCGTGGCCGACATTAATAAAAAGCGGGCCTGCGGAAGCGTGAGGAGCGGCACCTGCCACGCGACGCCCCGTTCCCGGTCGGCGTAATAATGGAATTCGTCCATGATCACCTCGGCGAGGGCGGCCCGTTCCCCCTCTCGCAATGCGATGTTGGCGAGGATCTCCGCCGTGCAGCAGAGGATCGGCGCATCCCGGTTCACCGTAGCGTCGCCGGTGCTCAAGCCGACGTTCTCCGGGCCGAACTCGCGGCAAAGGGCGAGCCATTTTTCATTCACGAGCGCCTTGATTGGGCAGGTGTAGACCGAGCGTTTTCCCTGGGCGAGAGCCTTGAAATGCAACGCCGTGGCCACCAGGGATTTTCCCGAGCCGGTAGGGGTGTTCAGGATGACGTTGTGCTCGTCGAAAAGCTCCAGAATCGCGTTTTCCTGGGCCGGGTAGAGCTGCAATTTCTTGCTCTCGATATACTCCAGGAACCGCTCCAGCAAAAGATCGTTGCCGGGGAGGCTGCCGGAATCGGGGAGTTGGAGAAGCGGGTGCATGATCTACTGTGACCTCTTTGGGATCGCGCGACAACCTTTGGCGTTGGGCGCGTCTTGTTTTTCGTCGCGGCGGCTGTTAGATTGAAGGCATGAGCAAGCCCGTGGTTGAAGTCAAGGTGCGCGCCGTGTTGCCGACGACTGCCGGACGCGCGGTATTTTTGGGCAACGGCGAAAAAACGTTTGTCATTTACGTGGACGAAACCGTCGGCACGGCGATCACGCTTTTTATGAGCGGCACCCCCAAGGAACGGCCGCTCACGCACGATTTGATGGGGCATCTGATGACCGCGCTGGGGGCCAAGGTGGAACGGGTGATCATCAACGAGGTCAAAAGCTCGACCTTTTTTGCGCGGCTCATCGTCAGCGCCGAGAACGAACTGCAAGCCAAGAAAATCATTGAGCTCGATGCCCGCCCAAGCGATTGCATTGCCATGGCCGTGCAGCAGAACGCCCCCATTTACGTTACCCAGGGGGTTTGGGAGGAGGTCGAGGACATGAGCGAAATTTTGCGCAAGATGGCCGAGGATGCGGAGAGCGAAGCCGGGGAGGACGAAGAAGGGGAAGGGGAAGCCGACGAGGAGAAATAAGCCGTGCAGGAATTAGGCAAAATCTTGGTCGTTTTGGGAATGGCCGCGGTGGTGATCGGACTGTTCCTATGGAAAACGGGGATTCCGCTGGGGCGATTGCCGGGCGACTTCTTGGTCCAGAAGTCGAATATGAGCTTCTATTTTCCGCTGACCACCTGCCTTATCCTGAGCGCGATTCTGACGCTCGTGATGTGGTTGGTCCGGCGTTAGAGGCAGCTTCCAGCATCAGCAGTTTGCGTTTCCATTCCAGCCCCAGCGCAAATCCGCCCAAGCCATTCCGGGCGACCACGCGATGACACGGGACGGCCAGCAGCAGCCGGTTGGCGGCGCACGCCCCGCCCACGGCCCGTGCCGCCCCGGGGCTTCCGATTTGCTCGGCGAGCTGTCGATAGGTAACGGTTTGACCGAACGGAATTTGCCGGATCGCTTCCCAAACGGCGCGGCGGAATTGGGATGCGGCTGGGAATTGCAGCGGCAAAGCGGCGAGATCGGCTTCCAATTCCCGCAGGCGTTCCGGCGTTAAATCCGCGGGAGGCTCTCCGGGCAGTTCAATCGACGTGACCCGCTCCGCTTCCCATGAGAGCCGGAGCTTCACAAAATGAGGCGGCAAATCCAGAACACGATGGAGGCCAGGACTGCGATGAGAAAAAGAAAAAGATAAAGGCCATCCCGCTTTTCTGAGCGAAGCGGCCGGCGTCCAAAGGCCGGGTTGGCCATCGTCGAGACATGGTAGGCGTGTTTGTCCACCAGTGTCGTGCGGGAAAGGCGGGTATCTCCGGCGAGCTCCTCGCGGCGGCGGCGGGTCTGTTCCTCACGGCGGCGGGGGGCTTCGTGAATAAGCCGCTCCAGCTCTTCCTGATGCTTGCGCAGCTTGGCCTCCGTCTCGCGCAATGCCTGGTGTTTTAAATCCAGCGGCGAGGCGTTTTTGCCTCCCCGGGATTTCCCCTGGCGTTCGGAGTTGGGAGATTGACGCGGAAAGAGCATCGTTATTTCAGGAGGAATGCCCCCAGGCCCAGCAGGCCCAGGATGATTAACGGCAGTGTAAACGCAAAACCGCTTTTTAGCCAGTAAACAAATTCATGCGTTCCGCCCTCGGAAACGTGCGCCGATTCCTCCTCGCCGGGATAGCTTTCCGCCGGAGCATGGAGCTGAACCTTGGGGAACGCTTTGCTGAACTCCGCGCGGGCATCGTCCACGGCGCTGAGCGCTTTGCTGAGTTCCTTGTTGAGGTCGGCCCCTTCCCACGATTTGGGATTGATCGACTCCAAAATATTGTAGTGCTGCGAAAACGAATCCTGGATTTCCCTCAGCAACTCCACCCGTTTTTGAGCCTCGTAGAGTTCCCGCTCCAGCACCACGGCGGCGCGGGTGAGTTTTTCGATGATCTCCGCCTTGCCCTGGTTGAGCTGTTCCTGCCTGCGGCTGAGCTCTTCAAGTTCGCGTTTTTGCTTCTCGATCAACTCCTGCTGACGTTTGAGTGCAAGTAATTGATCCTGGGCGCGTTGGACTTGGGCGTCCAATTGCTCAGTGGAAAGATCGTCGCCTTCGGGAAGGTCAAGAAAGGGCTCGTCGGGTTTCACAAAAAGGGGAAAAAGAGGTCAGAAAAAGCGGTCATTGGGATCGTAAATCGGAACCTCAAAAACGCCAGATATTTTGAAAAAAAACCGAGGGATTCGGCCGGGTTGAAATCAAGGGCGAATGAGGAACCCGCTCAGGCCGATGATTTCGGCCTCCGGAGCGGGCTGCACGAGGCGATTTCTGATAAAACCGCCCAGTTCGCTCTCGGCGATGGCGCTCAGGAAACCGTCCACCTCCTCCGGCTGCCCGGCGGCGAGCAATTCCACGCGGCCGTCGCGGAGGTTGCGCACCCAGCCGATCACGTCATACCCCTTTGCAAGGTGGCGCACCGTGTACCGGAACCCCACCCCTTGCACCCGCCCTTCATAAAAAACCCGTTTGGCTGTCATCATGCTGGATTCTGTAATGGTATCGCACCGGCACGCCAGAGCCCGCGCTACCGGGTTGCAAACCGTTCGGCGAGACGCCGGGAAGTTTCGGCAAAAGAGAGTTCCTCCAACGCAACCCGCTGGGACTGCTCGACCGCCCCGGCATAGGCATCGTCATCCCGCAAAAGAAGGGAGGCGATCTCCGAAACCTCCGCCGGGGTCCGTCCCCAGCCGCACTGGGCCGAGAAAGCGGTCCGCTCAATGGCCCCGTCCCCGCCGACACACGGGACGCGGCAAAGCAACGCGTCCCCGGCGACCTGCCCCGGCACGGCGCTCCGGTCCAACTGAAAAACGAGCCGGTGTTCCGCTACGAGTTTTAAATAACCGGGATAATCGATGCGCCCCTCGACAATCCGCAGCCGCCCGAGGGGAAATCCGAGCGTTTCGAGCTGGCGGCGGCCCCGGCGTCCGTCCAGGTTCACGACCGTCACATGCGCCCCCATTTGGCGCAAAGCGAAGAGCGCGGCCAGGTGATTGCGCGACGGGACATCAAATTCCCGGGTTCCGAGAAACACCCCCCGGCGCGTCGCCACCGGACGGCTGAAATCCCAGCGCGGATCGTCTATCGGGTAAGGGGTGGGGAGGAACTCCACCCGGCGCGCCCCGGCTCCGGCGTAAAGCGGAATCAGATCGGGCGTGCTGGAGAGGCAAAACGAGGCGTGCTCGCAAATTTGTCGGAAAAGTGCGAGGCGGGAGGCGTCGGCCAGAAGCTCGGCGACTTGATGGCTGCCGGATTCCTTAAGCGAGACGGCGACGGTTTTCCCCTGGGCTTTGAGGGAGGCGAGGCTTTTGAGGCACAGCTTCAAATCCCGCCGCAGCAGGAGCAACACGGCGGTTTGTTCGGCGGGAATCGTCTTGATTTCCCGATGGAAGCTCCCGCCCGTGCAGGCGGCGTAAGCATGGTAATTGACGGGCGGATGTCCGGCCCCGCCTGGCGCACCGGCACGACCCGGGAATGCCTGGAACGGGTCGCTGCCACCGGGGTTGAGCACCGCCAGCCGCAACTGCCCCGGCAGATCGGGGCGCATGGGGAGGGGATGGTTCAAAGAATCGAGAGCTTCGTCACGCATGGGAGAATTTATTTATTCTCACACGAAGGCATGAAGGGCACGCAGAATCCATGAGATTTTTGGTCTCACGCAAAGAGGCCAAGGGGCAAAGGAAAGAGCGCGTCTCTCCTTCTCTCAACCTCCTCCTCTCTTAACTTCCTGCCTTGAGCGCCTGGTGGTAATCCTGAATGGTCTTTACATTAAGCCCCTTGATCTTCATCGACTGGATGCCGTGGAGACTGGCTTTGGCCCCGCTCAACGTCGTCATGATCGGGATCCGGTTGGCGACGGCCGCGCTGCGAATTTTGACCTCGTCCTCGCGCGGGATCTTGCCGCTCGGGGTATTGATGATGAAGGCGATTTCGCCATTCTTGATCATATC
Organism: uncultured Spartobacteria bacterium; assembly: GCA_903933715.1. Lineage (GTDB taxonomy): Bacteria > Verrucomicrobiota > Verrucomicrobiia > Chthoniobacterales > Chthoniobacteraceae > UBA695. The sequence continues at coordinate 730 of CAIZLD010000003.1, read as the reverse complement.
CAGCACGTTGGGACGGCCTTCGGTGACTTTGAAGAGCTTGTAAACTTCCACGCCGGCCGTGGCGAGCGCCCGGGCGGTGCCGCCGGTGGCAAACAGTTTAAAGCCAAGGTTGGCGAACTGCCGGGCCAGAATCGCGGCTTCCTCTTTGTCGCTATCGCGGACACTGATGAAGATGTTCCCCTCTTTGGGCAGCGGCGGCTGGGCGGCCATCTGCGCCTTGGCGTAGGCGAGCCCCAGGTCTTCGTCGATCCCCATCACTTCGCCGGTGGATTTCATCTCCGGCCCGAGCGCGATGTCGGTGCCGGGGAATTTGACGAACGGGAAAACCGCCTCTTTGACGGAATAATGGGTCGGGACGATTTCCTTTGTGAACCCGAGTTCTTTGAGGGTTGCCCCGGCCATGACGCGGGCGGCCATCTTGGCCAGCGGGACGCCGATTGCCTTGGAGACAAACGGGACCGTGCGGGAGGCGCGGGGGTTGACTTCCAGGATGTAGACCACCTCGTTTTTCACGGCGAACTGGACATTCATGAGTCCCTTGACCTTCAGCTCGCGGGCCATCGCCTTGGTGGCGTCGGTGATCGTTTCTTTCACGAAATCGGAGAGGGAGAAGGCGGGGATGGCGCACGCGCTGTCGCCGGAGTGAATCCCGGCGTATTCGATGTGCTCCATAATCGCGCCGATCACGACGGTTTCGCCGTCGCTGATGCAATCGACATCCACTTCCACG
>CAIZLD010000002.1 GCA_903933715.1 uncultured Spartobacteria bacterium | reverse complement strand
TCGCGCTGCGTTGCTCGCTCGGGCACTGCCCCCAGCCGCGATCGGCGGCTCCCCCTCTCATATGCGAAGCCTCATTGCAGATCGCTGAGGCTTTGCGAAGCGATAATAGGAAACTACAGCCGCTTCGCTCGCGCCTTGCGCCTTAACCCGTGGCGCTCGCATCTTTATCCGGAAATTTCTTTTGGCAGATGCTCTAGGCTTTGTTGAAGGAACAAAGGTTTTATCCGCAGCAAAATTGCGCAGATGAACGCAGATTCACGAATCAGCGGTGATACTCAAATGAGGATATTCGAAGCCGTTTCTGGAATCTGCGCAATCTGCGGACTCTCTATATAGGCTCAGAAATCGCAGAATATCACGAGGGCGGCAGCTCTTCCCTCCGAAACTGGGAGGCATCGTAGTCTTTGAAGGCAGCCAAACCTTGTCGAACGATCCGCATCGTGTTGCGATCGACGATTTGGTAGTAACGGGTCGGTTCGTCGAGCAAATTTCCGAGCGCCTCGGGGAGGGTCGTAAATGAGTCGAGAAAATCGTGGTAGCCTCCCAACGGGTGGCCTGCGTAGTAGGTAAAAACTAGGTAACGGCGCATCGGGTAAAACCGCTCGTGCGGGTCATTACCGATACGCGCGAATCGAGCTTTGTCAAATGACGAGAATGCCTTTTCGCACGCATCCCCATCGCGCCCGGAGGTCGCGATCCACCTGAGCGATTTACCTTGATTCATCTTACCGGCGGCGGCTGGCCGGGGTCTTGCGACGAATCGGCTTGGGCGCGGCTCCGGGGACTTCGCTGGCAAAGAGGGCACAATAGAGATAGTTGAACCCTTCGAGTTTTTGGCGGTCGATTTTGCGGCCGATGAAATACTCGATCTTTGTGACGTGTTCCAAATCTTCGCCGGTGAAAAGGGTGAACGCTTCGCCGGTGGCTTCGGCACGGCCGGTCCGGCCAATGCGGTGAACGTAATCTTCCGGGTGCTGCGGCACATCGAAGTTGATAACGTGGGAAACGCCCGCGATATCGATGCCTCGCGCGGCGATGTCGGTGGCGACCATGATGTCGTATTTGTCTGACTTGAACCCGGCGAGGGCGTCCATGCGCTCGTTTTGCGTCCGGTTGGAATGGATGGCGACGACGGAGAGCTTCTGGGCTTTGAGTTTCGCGGCGACCTGGTCGGCCCCGACTTTGGTTCGGCAGAAAACCAGGACGCTGGTGAAGTCGATTTTGTTGAGCAGGGCGAGCAGGAGTTCAAACTTCTGGTCGCGCGAGACCGGGTAAAGGGCGTGGGATATGGTATCGGCGGGGCTGCGGCGGTGGCCGATCTCGATGATGACCGGGTCGCGGACAACCCACTGGGTAAGCCCCTGGAGCTCGGGCGGGATGGTGGCCGAGAAGAAGAGGGTTTGCCGTTCTTTGTTGCACCGTTCGACGATCCGGCGCACCTGCGGGAGGAATCCCATGTCGAGCATCCGGTCTACTTCGTCGAGGACGAGAATCTCGATCTGGCTGAGGTCAAGGGCTCCTTGTTCGAGATGGTCCAGGAGACGTCCGGGGGTGGCAACGAGGGTGTCGACCCCGTTTTTGAGATCTTCGCGCTGTTTGCCGTAGCCGACGCCGCCATACATGACGCTGACGGTGAGGTCGTTGAAGCGGCTGAAGTCGCGGAAAGCAGTTTCCACCTGGGCGGCCAGTTCGCGAGTCGGCTCCAGAATGAGGCAGCGCGGGCTGCCGCCGGGGCGGTGTTTACCGAGTTTAGTGAGGATCGGCAGGCCGAAGGCGGCGGTTTTGCCGGTGCCGGTTTGCGCCGAGGCGATCAGGTCGCGGCCCGAAAGTACAATCGGGAAAGCGCGCAGCTGGATGGGGGACGGATCGACGTATCCCATCGATTGCACCCCGTGAATAACGGATTCAGAAAGACCAAACTCCAAAAATGACATGTCTCCTTAAAATGGGGCAAACCTTAGGCACTCACAAGGGAAAATAAGGAGAGAATGAATAAGGGGTAAAAACGACGGGGGATTCTGTGGGTGGATCGACCGCTCCGCGGACGATTCGGGATGGGGCGTTGATTTGTGAATGGCACGCGCACTCCCGATCGCGCAAGGTCGCGATCCACCTCGGCTGATCCTATTGTTACTTCACGAGCCGGAAAATCAGCGGATAACGGTAGCGGAACCCGTCGTTGGCCCTCACTGCGGCGACAATTACCAGGACGATATCGGCCAGCCAGAGCGCAAACAGCAGCGGGAACCCGATCAGCACAAAAATAAGCAGGACGGCAATGGCTCCGTAAATCGTGACGCTGATTTGGGCGTTCAGCGCTTCCCGCGCTTGGTCTTCCACAAACTCGGAACTGTCCCGTTTGATGAGCCAGATGATCAACGGCCCAAGGATGTGGCCAAACGGGATGAGATGTCCGGCAAAGGCGCTCAAATGGGCGGCCAGAGCCCAGGTGCGTTCTTCTTTGTCCGGGGCAGGAGGCAGCGACGGCGGCACGGGTGGGATTTCCATAACTCTGTGGTTTCGTCCCTTATCGCACGAACGGATGCCCCGATGCGAGGCTTTTTCCCTGTGTCCGGCGGGCCCGCTGTGGTGTAATCGACGGATGCGAGTTTCTCTTTTAATGGCGGCGGCCTGGCTGGCCACGGCGTTGGCTGCGGCCCGGGGAGGAGATCATCCCGCTTCGCCCAAGATCACCCACCAACGGTTCAACGCCCCGCTGGAAATGCACCTTGTCCGGTTCGATCGCGCCCAAACCGCCCTGCGGGTGCTGGATCTCGCGCCCGGCCAGACGGTGGCAGAGGCGGCGCGGAGCCATGGCGCGCTGGCGGCGGTCAACGGCGGCTATTTCAAACGGGACCAGACCCCGCTCGGGCTGGTGATCAGCGAAGGGGTCGAGCGGCATCCGATCGAGCACGCGAAGATTTTGAGCGGCATTCTCGTGGTGACTTCACGCGGAGCAACGCTGCTGCGGGAGCCGGAGTTCAAGCCAAACCGCCGGGTGCGGGAAGCGTTGCAGAGCGGGCCGTTTCTCGTGGATCACGGCGAGGCGGTGGCCGGTCTCAATGCCGCGCGCCGGGCGGAACGGACCGTCCTCTTGGCCGACCGCCAAGGGGTTGCGGCGCTGTTGACAACCGCGCCAGTCACGCTCGCCGGGCTGGGTCAGATTCTCGCCCGGCCGGGGCTTTTTGGCGACCTGAAGATCGACCGCGCCCTGAATTTGGACGGCGGCAGCTCGACGGCGCTCTGGGTCGCCGCCGACGGTTTTTCCCGGCCTGAATGGAAGCCGGTGCGCAACGCGGTTGCTGTCACGCCCCGGCTATAAACCAGAAACAGAAGGGAACCTCTAACGCTTCAAATTCCCGTAGACCTGCTCATACCGGGCTGCCGCAATCGGCCAGGAGAAATCCGAACGCATCGCCCGTTCCATAATTGCCTTCCAGGCGGCCGGTTTTGCGAAAATTTTCTTTGTCCGCCCGATCGCATCCCATAACGCCTCCACCGTCGGCTCAAAAAAGACAAAACCGTTGCCGACATTGGCGCTCGGGTCGTAATCCTGGATGATTTGATGGAGCCCGCCGGTGATCCGCGCAATCGGGAGAGTGCCGTATTTGAGGGTGTACATCGCCGTCTGCCCGCAAGGCTCGAAATGGGACGGGATCAGCATGACATCCGCCCCGGCATCGATCCGGTGCGCCAGCGCGTCGTCGAACCCCTTTTGGAAGACGAATTTACCCGGATACTTGCGGGCGGCGACCATCAGTTCCCGCTCGAAGCTTTCCTCCCCTTCTCCCAGCAGGATCAGCCGCACATCGTCGGAGAGAAGCCGGTCAAGCAACGGGATAAGCAGGTCGATCCCCTTTTGTTGGGCCAACCGGCTGATCATGGCGAACACCGGCCCGCGCGGGTTCGGGGCAAGCCCAAGTTCTTCCAAGAGCGCCTTGCGGCAGATCGCCTTCCCTTCCGGAGCTTCGGGAGAATAGTTGGCCGGGAGCGACGGATCAGTGGCCGGGTTCCAGATGCGGTAATCGGCCCCGTTCAGGATGCCGATCAGCTTGTGAGCGTTGGCCCGCAGCACGCCGTCGAGCCCGCAACCGGCTTCGGGCGTCTGGATGTCGCGCGAATACCGCTCGCTCACCGTCGTGACGGCGTCGGCAAAAAGAATCCCCCCTTTAAGGAAATTGAGCCGCCCATTGAATTCCACCCCGTGCTCGCTGAAATAATGCCCCGGGAGATTGGTCAGGCCGAAATCGACCCCCCAGAAGCTCCCCTGGTAGGCGAGATTGTGGATCGTGAGCACCGTCTTAAATGGCAAACCGCGTTCCTTGACATAAACCGGGATCAGCGCCGTCTGCCAATCGTGGACGTGAAGCACATCGGGGGCCGGGTCGATATGCCGGGCCAATTCCACGACGGCTTTGGAGAAATAGATGAACCGCTCGGCGTTATCGTCGTAGCTGCGCCCCTCGGCCCCATAAATGCCGGTCCGGTCAAAATATTCGTCCCGGCCCACGAGAAAGACCTGCACCCCCTCTGGAGTCACGCATTCGTAAATCTCGGCATCGAGCCGTTTGCTGCCGACGTTCACGCTGACATCGACCCCTGTCGTTTTGATGGAAAGCGCCGGGTTTTCGCGGATGCTCCGGTAAAACGGCAACACCACGCTGACCTCATGTCCGCGCTTTTGGAGTTCGATTGAAAGCGCCTCGATGATATCGCCGAGACCGCCCGTTCGCGCCAGCGGCGCCATTTCCGTGCTCGCCATCAAAATCTTCATTCCCGCTTTATAGCAGCCGGGCGAGGCCGGGCAACAGCAGAAACTTCAGCAAAGCGGCCGTTGGGGCAAACCATCCGAAAAAGAGGCGTGATCCGCCCTTTGTATGATGTCAAATAAGGATCAATTTTTAAAATCTGCGTCCATCTGCGAAATTTGCGGGCTCCTTATCTGTTTTTTTGATCTGTTGGCGTTGGGTAAAAAGTTCTCTTGCGTTGCGGGTTTCGACCCCATAAAGTCCCCAAACCTTTCGATAGGCAAGATAGGCAAACATGACGCTGGGGCATTTATTATCAGTTGATCAAATCATTCCCGAGATGAAGGCGACCGAACGCTGGTCCGCCATCGTCGAGCTTGTGGAAATGCTCGTACGGCTCGGAAAGATCAAGCCGGCCGATCAGGAAACTGTTCTGGCCGCGCTCCGGGCTCGCGAAGAGACGATGAGCACCGGGATCGGGTTTGGCATCGCCATTCCCCATGCCTCCTCCGACCGCGTCACGGAAGTGGTTGCCGCCTTTGGCCGCTCCTCCGAAGGGATTGAGTTTGATTCGCTCGACGGGCTCCCGGTCAAATTCATCGTTCTTTTCATCGTCCCCAAGGATCAGTTTCAGACCCACTTGCGCACCTTGGCGGCCATCGCCAAATTCCTCAACGACCGTTCCGTGCGGGAGCGGCTCGGCACGGCGGCCAATCCGCAGGAAATTCTCTCCATTTTCGAAGCCACGGCCCCTGCCCACTAGGATTTCGGAAGGGGAGAATCCGCAGATTAACGCAGATTTTTTTCTCGTTCCCAATCTCCTGATTGGGAATGCCGATTTCCCCGAAACTCCGTTTCGCAAAGCGCCGACGCCATTGCGGGCGCGTAGGGAAACAGAGTTTCCAAAACCAAGTGCGTTCCCAAACAGAGTTTGGGAACGAGGAAAGGCTGACTCCGTAGGTTTCTTCTTTCATTTCCTGGCTTTCTGGTTTCCTAATTCATCTTTTTACGCTCATGACGATCCAGACCCTTCTCGAATCCCGGCTCCGCGATGCGCTTGGCGCTCCCGCCCAAGTTTCCGCGACTGCCGACGCCCGTTTCGGCGACTACCAGACCAACGCCGCCATGATTCTCGCCAAGACCCGGCGGATGAATCCGCGCCAGGTCGCCACGGAAATCATTGAGAAACTCCAGGTTGACGACTTCTGCCAAACGCCCGAGATCGCCGGGGCCGGGTTCATCAACTTCCGCCTGAAACCGGAGTTTGTGGCTGGCCAGACGCGGGCGCTTCTGGACGACCCCCAACTCGGCGTCCCCAAAGCAGAGAATCCCCGAAAAATCATCGTCGATTTCAGTTCCCCCAATGTCGCCAAGCCGATGCACGTCGGCCACATCCGCAGCACCATTTTGGGCGACACGCTTGCCCGGATCGCCCGGTTCCTGGGACACGAGGTCGTTACCGACAACCATATCGGCGACTGGGGCACCCAATTTGGCAAGGTCATCTACGGCTGGAAGCATTTCCGGGATGACGTGGCATTGGAACGTGACGCCATTCAGGAATTGGTGCGCCTCTATAAACACGCCAACTCGCTGGCCGATGCCGACCCGGCCATCATGACTACCTGCCGCGAGGAGCTGGTGAAACTGCAGGCGGGCGACCCGGAAAACCTCGACATCTGGAAGCGCACCGTCGCCCTTTCGTGGCGCGAGTTTGAGGCGATGTACGGCCTCCTCGGGATTCATTTCGACGAACACCTGGGGGAAAGCGCCTACAACGACGCCCTTGCGCCGCTGGTCGATAAATTGCTTTCCTGCGGCATTGCCGAGGTGAGCGAAGGAGCCGTTTGCGTCTTTTTCCGTGACAACCCGGCGTTGGCGGAAAAACCGTGCCTCATCCGCAAGAGCGACGGCGGGTTCCTCTACGCCACGACCGATCTGGCGACCTTGCAATACCGCATTCAACGCTGGAACGCCGATGCCATCTGGTATGTCGTGGGCGCGCCCCAGGCGCTCCATTTCGAGCAGGTGTTCAATGTCGCGGCCCGGATGGGGATTTCGGGCGACCTGCGCCACATCCCGTTTGGCAGCATTTTGGGGGAAGACCGCAAACTGATGAAGACGCGTTCGGGCGAAAATGTCAGTTTGCGCGACGTGTTGGAGGAAGCCCAACAGCGGGCGCTCCGGCTCGTTGAGGAAAAGAACCCGGAAATGCCTGCCGAAGAGAAAGCGACGATTGCGCAGATCATCGGGATCGGCGCGGTCAAGTATGCCGAGCTCTCCCAATTCCGCATGAGCGACTACGTTTTCTCGTGGGACAAAATGCTTTCCTTCCAGGGAAACACCGCCCCGTATCTGCAAAACGCGTACGTTCGCATCCGGTCGATTTTTAGAAAATCAGGAAGCGAATTTGACGCCCCCACGGCCCTCGCGTTGACCGAGCCTGCCGAAGAGGGGCTTTGCAAAAAGCTGCTTCAATTTGGCGAGATCGTCCCGTCCATTCTCGACGATTTCCGGCCCAACCTGCTGGCCAATTACCTTTACGAACTGGCCAACGCCTTCCACGGCTTCTACGAGGCGTGCCCGGTGCTCAAGAGCGAAGGGGAGACGCGCACAAGCCGCCTCGCCTTGTGCGAACTGACTGCCCGCGTGCTGCAGCAAGGCCTGGAACTGCTCGGCATCCGCGTCCCGGAACGGATGTAGCCCCGGGCTCAGCCGACAGGAACAGGCCGCCTCCACCCCGTTGCGTTCGCGGGTTGCACCCGGGGCCGGAACCTGTAACCATTAGGAAATCGTGAAAGCTCCGTTTAGTTTATTTCTCGCGCTTCGCTATCTCAAACCGAAGCGCACCTTCGTCAGCGTCATTACGCTGATCTCGATCCTCGGCGTGACGCTCGGGATCACCGTTCTCATTCTGGTGATCTCGGTAATGACCGGCTTCGACATGGAACTGCGCAGCAAAGTGCTCGGGTTCGAGCCGCATATTCTGGTCCAGAACCCCAACGAGGCGCTTGGGGAGTGGCAGCCGCTCTTGAAAAAAATCCGGGGCGTCCCCGACGTGGTCGCCGCCGCGCCGTTTGTGCAGGGGCCGGTGGTGGCCGAGTTTGGCAATCAACGGATGACCCCGGTCATTCGCGGCATTGATGCGCCCCAGGAGCAAAAAGTGATCGACATCGCGCAGTTCATTGTGAGCGGCAAAATGGATCTTTCCGGCGACACGACGGTCATTGGCGCGGACCTCGCATTCACCTTGGGTGTCCACGTCGGCGACAAGATCACCGTTTACTCCCCCGGCAACCTGCGCCCGGTGCTGGACGCGATCAAAAAGGCCGAAAAAGATCCCAAGGCGCTGGAGCAGGTCAAAGAACTGGTGTTGCCCCGCGATTTGATTGTGACCGGGATTTTCCGCAGCGGCCGTTACGCCTACGATTCCAACTTCCTGCTCGTGCCGCTCTACGTTGCCCAGGAGCTTTACGGGATGAACGACAGCGATTCGGTCACCGGCATCTCGGTCAAGACCGCCGACCCGAACCGGGCCGGGGAAATCGAAAAAGAGCTTCGGAAAGCGTTGCCCGAGGGGACCAACGCGCAAACCTGGGAGGAGCTTAACAAGACCTTCTTTGACGCGATCGCCATGGAGCGCAACGTGATGTTTTTTTTGCTGCTCTTTATCGTGATCGTCGCGGCATTCGGGATCATGAACACGCTGATCACCGTGACGGTTCAAAAAACACGCGAGATCGGCATTATGAAGGCGCTGGGGGCGACGACTTCGCAGATCGTCTGGGTGTTTCTGGGGCAGGGAATGGTGGTCGGTTTTTTTGGCAACCTGACCGGGCTCGCGCTCGGCATGACGCTCATCAAATACCGCAACGAGTTCAAGGATTGGCTGGCGGAGACACTCGGTGTCCAGGTGTTCCCGGCGGATATTTATCAATTTTCAAAAATCCCGGCGCAGGTGATTCCGCACGACGTGGCGGTGATTTGCCTGAGCGCGTTTGTGATCTGCTCGCTGGCCGCGCTGATCCCGGCTTACTTCGCCGCCCGGCTGGACCCGGTCAAGGCGCTACGGCAGGAGTAAAAAGCGTCGAGCCTGCAAGGGCACTGGGAACAGCATAAGCAACGCCTTTTCAGCAGCCCACTAGGCTGAATCGATCGAGCCCCAAACCCAAAGGGTTTGAAGCCGATAGCCGGTGGTTGAGCGTTAGCGACACCACCGGATGAGGTGTTGGAAAGAATTCACCCCAAAGGGGTGGCAGAGCCATCGCCTCGTTTTCTGCCACCCCTTTGGGGTGCAGGCGCGGTTTTGCATTGAACCGGTGGTGTCGCTTACGCT
>CAIZLD010000001.1 GCA_903933715.1 uncultured Spartobacteria bacterium | reverse complement strand
GATGGGTAAAGACACAAGCCCAGCCTCGTTCCCAATCTCCGATGGGAACGCAAGTGTCCGCGAAACTCTGTTTCGACAATCGTGGATTGCGTAAAAAATCGAAGATGATCCAGAAGGCTTGATCTGTAAACTCGCGGTTTTCGAATCGGAGATTCACAGACAGGGGCGTTCCCAATCAGGAGATTGGGAACGAGAGCAAGAGAGCAAATCTTCGCTCTACAATCTATTTCCCGCGTGACAACCCACTAGATTCCAAAAATCTGCGTTCATGTGCGTAATCTGCGGATAAAACCTCTTTTAGCAAAGGTTCGCCAGGCACGCGGCGACGAACCCTCGGAAGAGTGGGTGCGGGTGGTTCGGCTTGCTCTGGAATTCCGGGTGGAACTGGCAGGCCAGGAACCACGGGTGATTCTTCAGTTCGATCACTTCGACGAGGGTTCCGTCCGGAGAGGTGCCCGCGATCACAAACCCTTGCGAGGTCATCGTTTCCCGGAAGGCTGGATTAAATTCATACCGATGCCGATGGCGTTCGGCGATTTCGCTTTTGCCGTAAACCTGGTGGGCGCGGGTGCCTTCGACGATTTTGGTCGGCCAGGTGCCCAGCCGCATCGAGCCGCCCATTTGCGTGACTTCCTTTTGCTCGTCGAGGAGCGAGATGACCGGGTGGGGCGTGTTCTCGTCGAACTCGGTGCTATTGGCGTCCTTGAGACCGCAAACGTTGCGGGCAAATTCAATCGTGGCGATCTGCATCCCGAGGCAAAGGCCGAGATACGGGATACCTTGTTCGCGGGCAAATTGCGCGGCGCGGATTTTTCCTTCGATCCCGCGATCGCCAAAGCCGCCGGGGACCAGGATTCCGGCGACGCCGCTCAGGTCCGAGTCCTTGACGGTCTCGGCATCGACACGGATCAAGTCAATGGCGCAATCGTTGGCGGCGGCGGCGTGGGTGAGGCTTTCGTAAATGCTCTTGTAGGCGTCCTGAAGCTCGATGTATTTGCCGACGACCGCGATTTTGACGCGCTTCTTCGGGCTGATGATCCGCTGGACGAATTTTTTCCAGTTCGCCATGTCCGCGACTTCGGCAGCCCGGGCTTTGAGGCCGAGCAGGCCAATGACGGTATCGTCGAGCTTCTCGTTTTGAAGCATGAGCGGCATCTCGTAAATGGTGTGGTCCACGTCGCGGGCTTCGACAACCGCTTCGAGCGGGACGTTACAAAACATCGAGAGCTTCTGGCGAACGTCGTCGCCCAGCGGGTGTTCGCAACGGCAGATAAGCACCTGCGGGTGGAGACCGATCTCGCGCAGCTTGGCGATGCTTTGCTGGGACGGCTTGGTTTTCAGTTCGCCCGCCGCTTTGATGAACGGGACGAGGGTCACGTGCATGATGAGGGCGTTTTTGGGGCCGACTTCCAGGATAAATTGACGGATCGCTTCCAGGAACGGAAGCCCTTCGATATCGCCGGTGGTGCCGCCGATTTCGGTGATCAGGACGTCGCATGCCTGCTCTTTTTCCAATTCACGCAAGCGGGCTTTGATCTCGTCGGTCACGTGAGGAATGACCTGGACAGTGTTGCCGAGGTAATCGCCCCGGCGCTCTTTATCCAGAACGCTCTGGTAGACCTGGCCGCTGGTGAGGTTGTTGTGGCGGGTCAGGACGCATTTGGTGAAGCGCTCGTAATGGCCGAGATCGAGGTCGGTTTCGGCCCCGTCATCGAGTACGTAAACCTCGCCGTGCTGGAACGGGCTCATCGTGCCGGGATCGACGTTAAGGTAGGGATCGAATTTCTGGAGGACCACTTTGAGGCCGCGATGTTCAAGCAAGGTGCCTAGCGAGGCGGCCGCGAGCCCTTTGCCAAGAGAACTGACCACGCCGCCGGTGACGAAGATGTATTTCATAAAAGTGTGTGTAATGGAGAACTTACGCGGATTGCGCCGTTTTAGAAGAAGGGAATGAATGAGGAAGGCAGGAATCAGGAAAAAGGACAAAAAAATCTGCGTGCATCTGAGAAAATCTGCGGATTTTCTGTTTATTCCGCTTTTCGCAGGATTTTCTCCACCGCCGCAACATCGGCCGGGGTATCGACCCCCACCGAGGCGTGCCGGGTGAGGAGAACGCGGATGCGCGCCCCGTTTTCCAGAGCCCGGAGCTGCTCAAGCTGCTCGGCTTTTTCCAAAAGCGTCGGTTTCCATTTTACGAACTGAAGCAGGAACGGCAGGGAGTAGCCGTAAATCCCCTGATGCCTGTAAAACGGGACGTCTTGCGTGGTGTCGCGCACGTAGGGGATGGGGCTGCGTGAGAAATAAAGGGCGTTCCCGGCGCGGTCGAGGACGACTTTGACCGCATTGGGGTTGTTCAAGTCGTCGCCGGGAGCGAAGGCGTTGGCTGCGGTGGCCATGTCGAGCTTCGGATCGTCCAGCAGCGTTTTGGCGAGGCGATTGATCAGCGAAGGCTCCACCAGCGGTTCATCCCCTTGGATATTGAGAACGTGGGAGATTCCTTTGAGCTTTTTGGCGACTTCGGCGATCCGGTCGGTGCCGCTGCGGTGTTTGGGGGAGGTGAACGCCACTTCTGCGCCGAAGTTGAAGGCGGTCTCGGCAATACGGAGATCGTCGGTGGCGATGATCACTTGCGAGATGCTCTTGGCGCGCAGAGTCCGTTCCCAGACATGCTGGATGAGCGGTTTGCCGCCGATCGGGTGCAGCGGTTTCCCGGGGAAACGGGTGGACCCCCAACGGGCGGGAAGAATGGCGGCGACGCCCTTAGCGGATTTCGGCATCGCTATTTTGTAAAATGACCTCCACCGCCGCGACAATATCTTTCGCGATAAAATTAGGGGAAACCCTCAAATCGGCCTCCGTTTCGGCTCCGTAGCCGGTTTGGACGAGGACGGTCCGGGTGCCCGCCCGCGAGCCACATTCAATATCAGCGATTTTATCCCCCACAAACCACGACCGGGCGAGATCGAGGTCCAAATCCCGTGCGGCTTCGAGGACCATCCCGGGTTCCGGCTTGCGCCGGGGGGAGGGGAGGACGTCCGGGCAGAAGTAGCTCGCGGAAATGAGGGAGGAGGAGCCGGGTTCATCCAACTGCCTCAGCAACTCGGCGTGGACGGCTTGATACTGCGCTTCGGTGAACATCCCGCGCCCGATGCCGCTCTGGTTGGTGACGATGACGCACCAATAGCCGCGTTCCGCCAGGCGACGCAGGGCGGCGGCGGTTCCGGGAAAGAGCCGGACTTTGGACGGGTCGGCGCAGTAATGCACCTCTTCCATCAGGGTGCCGTCGCGATCCAGAAATACGGCGGGGCGGGGCATCAGGAGACGAAGTCGGCGGCGAAGCTCTCTTGCAGCTCGGCGGGGGTCAGGGTGGCGGTGCCGAGTTTGCCGACCACGATCCCCGCGGCTTGATTGGCGATGAGGGCCGCTTCGGACGGGCTGGCTCCCGCGCAAAGGGACAGGGTGAAGAGGGCAATCGTCGTATCGCCCGCGCCGGAAACGTCGAACACTTCCTGGGCGCGGGTGGGGATGTGGAACGGAGCCCGGTCGCGTTGGAAAAGCATGATCCCTTGCTCGCTCAAGGTGACGAGGAGGCTTTCGGTGTTCCAGCGTTCCAGCAGGATTTGCCCGGCCTTGAGCAGTTCGGTATCGGCGGTGGCCGGTTCCACGGGATCGGATAGCGGCAACCCGGCAGCGGCAAACGCCTCGCTCCGGTTGGGCTTGATGGAAGTGACCCCCTTCCATTGCAGATGGTTTTGGGGATTGGGGTCGATGGTGACGATTTTTCCCGCTTCCCGCGCTTTTTCGATGATCGCATCGACGAGATCCTGATTGAGGAGCCCCTTGGCGTAATCTTCAATAATGATGCCGTCGATCTGGTCGATCAGGCCGTCCAGTTTTTCGAGCGCCTGGGCGGTTTGGAGGTGGGTCAGGCCGACTTTGCGTTCCCGGTCCACCCGGACAACCTGCTGGTTGCGGGCGATAATGCGGGTTTTGACGATGGTCTGGTAAGCCGGGTCTTCCACCAGGCAGTCGAGCCCGATGCGGTCGGCAGCCAACAGGCTCTTAAGCTGAAGGGCGTGGGAGTTGGACCCGATGAGCCCGAGCAAATGGACCGATCCGGAGAAAGCCCGCAGATTGCGCGCGACGTTGGCGGCTCCGCCGGGATAATGGGTCTCGCGATCCACCTCCACCACCGGCACGGGGGCTTCGGGCGAGATGCGCTTGACCCGCCCCCATATAAATTCGTCGAGCATGATATCGCCGACCACGAGGAGTTTCATCTCGGGGAAGCGGCTGGCGATTTGTTGGAAACGGGAACGGTTCATGGTGCGGGAGGTGTTATACGCAGATTTTCGCAGATTTGGGAATAGATAGTGAAGGGCGACCGCTATGGAGCCAGCTTCTCCTTAACCGCCGCGAAGAGCAACGGGATGTTCAGTTCGTGGTGGCCGACAATATAATACCCTTTGCCGCCCAGGTGCGTGGGACGGCGGACGACGTTCTCGGTGGGGCGATATTGCCGGATCATGTCAAATGTGGCGGTGGTGAAGGCATTGACCTTGTGCCCCAGGTTGCGCGCGACGGTCAGCGCCTTTAAGAAAACCTCCGGCATGATCACCGCACTGCCGACGTTGAGCACCACGCCCCCTTCGAGGCTGGCGACGACGCCTGCGAACTTCTGGAAATCGCGGAAGCTCGCTTCGCCCAACACCGCGCCGTTGGCGGTCGGGTGTTGATGGATGATATCCGTCCCGAGGGCGATGTGGACCGTCACGGGAATCTCCAGTTCCGCGCCGGTTCGCAAAATACTGAGGTGCTTGTTGGGGAACTCGCCCATCGTCACGCCCAGCGACTCGCCCGCGCCCAAGCCAGCGGCTACCCCCTTCGCAAACGCCGCATTCATCAAACGCCCTGTCTCATCGGCCATGCCGAACGAGCCGTCGTCGAGCCCTCGCTGCACATCCTCGCTGGTTTCCCCCTGGAACGCCGTTTCAAAATCGTGGATCGCCCCCGCGCCATTAAAGGCGACCGCATGGACAATCCCCGAACGCATGGCATCGACCAGGATCGGGTTCAAGCCGCACTTGATCGAGTGCGCCCCCATCATCAGGAGCACGGTGCGTTGATTGCGCACGGCTTCGGCGATCGCGTCCACAATCCGGCCAAAATCCGAAGCGGCGAGGAAATGGGGCAGATGCGCCATAAACTTGGCAAAACTCGAACCGGCGGTATGCGGCGTGGCGAAATCCGCGACGGCCACCTTGTTCGGCCTTTCGGAAATCGAGAATGTCTTAATTTGGCTCCAGTCAAGTTCGGGGTAGTTCATCGGAAAAAAGATCCGCCTGATTGCCGCTGATAACCGGGGGCGTGTCAATGCGGGAATTCGACACTTTATTCATAAATTGAGAAAAAAATCTGTTCATCAAAACCGTGGGCTCTAAAATCCCCGGCCATTATGTCTGACGTTGTAACCTTCGGTGAAATTATGATGCGCCTGGCCACGCCGGGCTTCCTCCGGTTTGGTCAAACCAACACCCTCGAAATGACCTTTGGCGGTGGCGAGGCGAATGTCGCGGTCTCCCTGGCCAATTACGGGCTCACGGCCGATTTCGTAACCCGGCTTCCCAAAAACGATATGGGCCAAAGCGCCATCAACGAGCTGCGCGGCTTGGGCGTCGGCACCGGGCACATCGTCCGGGGCGGCGAGCGCATCGGCATTTACTTCCTCGAAACCGGCGCCAGCCAGCGGGCCTCGAAGGTCACTTATGACCGGGCGCACTCGGCAATCTCCGAGATCAAGCCGGGCGAAGTGGATTGGGCCGCCGCATTCAAAGGGGCGCGCTGGTTCCACTGGACCGGCATCACCCCGGCGCTCTCCGATAGCGCCGCCGCGGTGGTCGAAGAAGCGTGCATCGCGGCCAAAGCGGCCGGATTAACCGTCAGCACCGACCTCAATTTCCGTAAAAAGCTCTGGAGCAAACAAAAAGCGGGCGAAGTGATGGGGCGGCTCATGCAATATGTTGATGTCTGCATCGCCAACGAAGAAGACGCCGAAAGCGTTTTCGGCATCCACGGTTCCGAAGTGACCGGGGGCAAAATTGACAACGCGCAATACGAAGAAGTCGCGCGGCAACTCACCGAGCGTTTTGGGTTCAAGCAAGTCGCCATTACGCTTCGCGAATCGTATTCCGCCAGTCACAACGGCTGGAGCGCCATGCTCTGGACCGGCGGCAAAGCGTATTTCTCGCGCAAATACGACCTCAACGTCATCGATCGCGTCGGCGGCGGCGACTCGTTTGGCGGCGGCCTGATCTTCGCCAGCCTGCGCGGGGACGATCCGCAGAGCGCCATCGAATTTGCGGTCGCGGCGAGCGCCCTCAAGCACACCATCCCCGGCGACTACAACCGGGTCACCCTGGAAGAAGTGCAAGGGTTGGTCAAAGGCGACGGCAGCGGCCGCGTCCAACGGTAATCAGGATCAGTCAATTAACCATTTAAAAGCCCGGCCGGAGAAATTCCGAGCCGGGCTTTTTTGCGTTACCGCGCGGCATCACGCAGGCGTTGCGCCTCTTGAAAACCTCTCCAGCATTGGGCCAGAATAAAGGCGGCCATCAAGCCGATCCAGAACGAGGCCATCCAAAGAGCGAGCCCGACGAGGCCCAGCGAGCCGATCACGCCAATTACGGCGGCCACCGTGAGGCTGTGAGCCCGCCCCAGCGGAAACCAGAGGAGCGCCCGCAGAATCTGCCCGCCGTCAAGCGGATAAACCGGGAGCAGATTGAAAATGAGGAGGCCGAGGTTGATGATCCAGAGCTGATTCAAGAAATGATGGGCCGAGCGTGAGATTGAAAGCTCATGCAGAAACGGATTGGCAACGGCCAGGAGGATCACCAGGGCGACATTCACCAAAGGTCCGGCGGCGATGCTCCAAAGAACGGCTCCGGGGCGGGGAGGCGGGCTCACGAAAGCCACGCCACCCATCGGCCATAGGATGATCTCGCTGGCCGTTCCGCCGACCTGCCGACAAGCCAGCGAATGGCCGAACTCATGCAGCAATACAATCGCAAACAGCGCCACATATTCGGCAATATTCCAGCCCAGCGCGCTGTAACCCCCGGAGCGCTGATCGAGCTCGTAAGCGGCCACGAAAAACCACGACCAATGGAGGAACACAGTAATTCCAAACACCCGGAAAAGGCGGATTTGCTGTCGCGAAGAAGAAACCATGAAAAACTCATAAACCAGAGCGGGCGGGTTCACAATGATTGAGATCGGGTTAACCCTACCTGGAGTCCGTGGGGGTAGGAGCCTCAATCCTCCAGGTCCGAAATAGCGGGACCATTGAGTACGTGTCCGTGCCTGTCAAAACGGGAGCCATGGCACGGACAATCCCAGCTTTTTTCGGCAGCGTTCCAGGACAAAAGACAGCTTAAGTGAGGGCAGACGGCAGAAAATTCGTGCAACTCCCCGGCGTCGTCCCGATAAACAGCCGCCTTTTTAAGTCCTCGGCGGATCACGGCGCCTGTTCCGGGCAGCAGGGTTGACGGATCTTGGGGGATGCCCCCCGTGACGTTTTCCAAATAGCGGGCGGCGACATTGAGGTTTTGTGCGGCAAACTCCTTAGCTGCACCGAGCGTCTTGCGGGTGGGATCGTACAACGCCGCCCAACGATTCTCTCTTCCGGCGATCAGGTCTGAAATTAACATTCCGGCAAGCGTGCCGTAAGTCATCCCGTTTCCGGAATGCCCCGTGATTAAATAGACGTTCTCCTGGTCCATCGGATTGCGCCCGATGAAAGCCAACCCATCCACCGGCTCCATCACCTGGCCTGACCACCGGTGAGGTATTGCCTCGATCATCGGGAACCGGGCCCGTGCCCACTGCTCCAGGCGCAGATAGCGCGCATCCGCGTCATTGGCCTGCCCGGTCTTGTGATCTTCACCTCCGATGATCAGCACGTCGCCTCGATCCAGCGGCTGAACGCGGACATAGTGATACGGGTCAGCGGTGTCCCAATAAAGCCCTTTTGGAACGGACCCGGCCGGGACCGTCGCTCCGATCACATAGGTGCGATAGGCGGCCTGTTTGGTGTGGATGATCAAACGATCATTGACCGGGGTATTTGTAGCCATCACCAATGCTTTTGCGTTGACGACGTAACCTCCCTTGGTTTCGACGCGGGCGGGTTCGCCTCCTTCCACTCCGGTCACATGCGTATTGGTGAAAATGCGCCCTCCCTGCCGTTGGAACGCTATCGTCAAAGCCGCCAGGTATTTCAGAGGGTGGAATTGTGCCTGCCTCGGAAATCGAAGCGCCGGACCGGTGTCGAAAGAGCCGACCGGGGCGCGCGAAACCATCTCCACGGCGTCTAATCCGGCGCGATGGGCTGCGGCCATTTCCCGTTCCAATATTTGGGTGGATTCCCCCGGCGGGCAAAACAAATACCCATCCAGCCGCTGGTAATCGCAGCCGATGTTTTCCCGCTTCACAATCTCTTCGATCTTTTCGATAGCCGCGGAATGGCTTTCTGCCGCAATACGGGCTCCTTTTTCCCCATGCAGCCGTTCGAGTTCAAAGAAACGGCTGTCCAAAGCATGCGTCAGATGCGCGGTTGTCCTTTCGGTCTCCCCGGAAACGAGTGGACCGTCATCCAAAACAATGACCGAATAGCCATCTCGCGCCAGCAGGTAGGCCGTGGTCAAACCGGCGATGCCGGAACCCACTACGCATACGTCCGCCGTCTCATTTTGAAGCAGTTTCGGGAACAGCGGCAGCGTTGAACTGGCCATCCAAACCGAAACGCTCTCTCCTGAGTGATGGTTCATAAACTCTCCCTCTTGGGTCAACCGAGATGTACATCCAAGTTCGATCTCTGGATCGCCATTGGTTGTTATTTCAGGCAGGGGGGACGTTTTTTGACAGGATTGCTGGATAGTTGGCAAATGCGGAGGCAATGGGTTAAACTGTGCGTCTCTTCTCATGGAAATCCCAAAGAATCTCACGCAATGGCAATCTCTCGCCTCTCAGTGGCGGCAAAAAGCGGGCAATGCCGCGCATCAATGCCGCCCGTTGCTGGCGGGAACGCGTAATATGGCGCTCACGGGGGTTGTCGTTGCGATCCCGTTGCTGGCAACGATTTGGGTGGTGAAATTGGCATATGTGAGCATTAACGATATTAGCGCCCCGGCCCTCCTCAACCTCGGCATCAACATGCCGATCCTGCCATTCCTTGTGACGTTGGCCCTTTTTATCGCGCTCGGGTTCATGACCTCCAATGTTTTCGGCCGCCGAATTCTGGAGAAAATGGAAATGGCCCTTTTGCGCATCCCGGTGGTCGCGACCGTCTACGCCGCCATTAAACAGGTCATCGATTCGTTTAAATCGTTCAAAAACATCGAAAACTTCAAGCGCGTGGTCTATCTCGACTACCCGGCGGACGGAGCCCGCCTGATTGGGTTTGTAACCGGACAGTATTACGATTCCAAGCTGGGGGAAGAGATGACCAGTGTGGTGATCCCCACCGCACCCAACCCGATGACCGGGCTCGTGGTGGTGGTTCCGGCCCACAAATTGACCGAAAGCTCGCTCACGCTTGAGGAAGCGATGAAAATGGTGGTATCGGCGGGTCTTGTCGCCCCGAAGCGCCGCCCGGCCGTGCCGGTCGAGCCGCGGCAGTAAATAGCCAGACCTTGAGGCGATTTCGGCAAGGTGGATCGCGACCTCCGGGCGCGATTGGGAGCAACCCCCGCCATGTCTCTATCCTGTTTGCGCTTTTTTGCGGCTATTCCACCCGCGGCCTGACGCTGACAAACGGGCTATCTTTCAGGACAAACCGCCAGGGGAGATCGGCGGCTTTGACAATGCCGATGCGCTGGCAGCTTTCAACTTCCGGGTTGAATCGGCGGGGTTGAAAACCGATCCCGCCCCCCGCGCACAAATCGATCCCGTGTTCCTTTCCGGTGATCCCGAGCGCCTGCGTGAGCTTGCCGGGGCCGGAGCAAAGATCGCGCAACGCGTGCCGTTGCCGCCGTGCCCGCATCGACTCGATCCCCCGGAGCGGTTCCAGCGCCCGGACAAGGACAAAACCATCCTTCGCGCCGCCCCCGCCTTTGACCAGGATATTAAAGAGCCAATGCAACCCGTAATTCAAATAGACGTAAGCCGCGCCGGGGGCGTGAAGGGCCATGAAATCGCGGGTGCCCGACCGAAAGAACGTATGGCAGGCTTCGTCGCCGACGGCGCAATAAGCCTCCGTTTCCACAATCACACCGGCGCATTCTCCGGCAAACAGTTCGCACCCGATCAACTCCCGCGAACAGGTCAACGGATCGCGCTGGAAAAAATCGCGTTCGATCACAACCTCAAAGCCCCGTTGGGTGGTCGATGAACTCCCACGGGAGCCGGTATTTCCTGGATAGGTGGGCGGCCAGAGCCTTGACCCCAAACGTCTCGGTGGCGTAATGACCGGCAAAGATGAGGTTGACGCCCAGTTCTTCCGCCGCCGTGTAGGCCCAATGCGGCCCTTCCCCGGTGATGAAGGTATCGACCCCTTCGGCCGCCGCCCGGGAGAGATCGCCGCCCGCGCCGCCGCTGGCGATCCCGACGGTTTGCGTGCGCTCAGGTCCGCCTTCGATCAACTTGACCGGTCCGCCGACGAGAGCAGCCAATTTTTTTTGCAGAACGCCGCGATCCATTGCGAACCGTGACTTGAGGCCGATGAAGCTTCCTTTTTCAAAGAAAAACGGTTCCGGCTTCCGAAATCCGAGCGCCTTGGCCAGCAAGGCGTTATTTCCAAACTTGGAGTGGCAATCCAGAGGGAGATGGGAGCTGAAAATCGCCATATCGGCATCGATTGCCAGCTTGAGCTTGCGGTAGGCCGGACCTGCCACCGGTTGCAGGCCGCTCCAGAACAGGCCGTGGTGAACGAGCAGGAAGTCGATCTTTCTCGCGGCCGCTTGCGCGAGCGTCGCCTCGCAAGCGTCAACGGCGGCGCCGATGCGGTGAATCCGCCCGCTGTTCTCAACCTGCAACCCATTCAAAGCTTGGGGCCAGTCGCTGACGGCGGCGTGATTCAAGAGCTTTTCGAGTTCCGCGACGACTTTGGCCAACGGTAGGGAATGCCCGGATTTTTGCATGGTCATTTTTTGCGATGAAACTGTTGCGGAATCCCCTTGGACTGGCGTTGCAGCGACGAAAGCATCCGGCGCACATACCAGGCGTTCTTGCGCGGGGATAACACTTCCAGACTCGCCCGGGGCGATCCCCATTCCAGAATTTCGATGTTAACCCAGCGCACCCCCCAGGCGCACATCGCGCTGTTGCTGGGCATGCAGAGGTCGATGGTGCGGGTGCCGACCATCGCGGAGCCGTAGTCGTCAATGATGTAATTCTTTCCGTTTTCCAGAATCCGGAACCGGGTGCCGAGCGGAAACTCCGACCAATCTGCGGCAGCGCTGATGACCGGACCGTGTTGAAGGCGCTGGCCAATGGCATTGCGTTTACCCGTGTAGGCGGTGGTCTTGACGCGATAGTTTTTACCGGGCTTGAGCGCGCCCGGGCCCAGCAATCCGCCGACGGGGGAAGCGCATCCGGCCAGCAAGCAAGCGATCCCGAACAGGTATAAGTGGACGGATTTCATCTGGGGGGAATAAGCTGAGTTCCTCATCCTGCCATTCCCCAAGGCACCCGTCAATCCGGCGGTTTTAGGCCACCAGGGCAAACGGATCAAAACAGGGGAGAAAACCGCAGATTGCGCAAATTACCGCAGATTCTTTCTTGAAGGCAGCCGATCAGTCAGGCGTGCTTCAAAACCCGTTGGATAGCGTCTTCGAGCTGTTTCCATGCCACCGGCTTTATTACGTGCTCCTTGAATCCCGCTGAAAGGCTTGCCTTGATATCCTGCTCGGTTCCGAAGCCGCTCAGGGCGATCCCTTGAAGCCCATAAGTTTCGCGCAAGAACGCCATCAATTCGCGGCCGGTTCCGTCGGGAAGCCCGATATCGCTGATCACCAGTTCGAAAGATTGGCTGGCGGCCAGTTTTTTGGCATCTGCCAGACTGCGGGCCAGGCAGACGGCGTAACCCGCACGGCGCAAGAGCCGGGCAATCATGTCGCCGGTATGCGGATGATCTTCCACCACCAGCAGGCGGATCGGAACACCCTTTTCCCGGTTCAGCCCATGGCATTCGGGGGGCACTATTTTCGGGAGATTCTTGGGGCACGGAAGAATTGCGGGAGGCGTGGCGGTGCCGAGGTTGACAAAAAACGTGGCTCCGGTCCCTTTCCCTTCACTAAAAGCCCGGATCGAGCCGCTGTGCAGTTCGATCACCCCTTTGCAAATCGCCAATCCCAAACCCAGCCCGCCGTAACGCCGGGTGATGCTCGCGCCCCCTTGTTCAAAAGCGTTGAAAAGCTCCGGGAGCCTTTTGGGCTCGATCCCGATCCCGCTGTCCCGAATGGCAATGACGATGCGGCCGGGGTGCGGATTGGAGGTGGAGATTTGGATGACGCCGCCGGGCGGAGTAAATTTGGTCGCGTTTTGAAGCAGGTTCCAAAAGACCTGCTCGAGCCGGGAGGAATCGCCACCGGTCCAATGCTCCCGGGCATCAAGCCGGAAGCAGATCGACACGGCGTTTTCCTGCGCCTTGGGCATGCAGATTTCAACGGCTTCCTCAAGCAACTGATGGACGTCCACTTCTTCGAGGTGGAGGTCGAGCTTGCCATGGTTGATCCGGGTGACATCCAGGAGGTCGTCGATGATGCGGGCCTCGAGCTGCACGTTGCGCTGCATCAGCAGGAGATCCTGACGCATCGAGGAGCATTCCGGAATTTGGTCAAGCAGCATGTCGATCCCCATCAGAACGGGAGTGAGCGGGGTGCGCAGTTCGTGGGAGAGTTTGGCGATAAACTGGTCTTTGGCTGCATTGGCGGCTTCCGCTATATCGCGGGCCCGGCGCAACTCCGCTTCGGAACTCTTGCGTTGAGTCACATCCAGAAGCGTGCCGATCAGGAGGTCGGCGGTCGGTTGCTCGGAACGTTCTCCAAAGAAAGCCTGGGCGCGCGCCATCACCCAGCGCATGGTTTGGTCGCTCTTGCGGATGATGCGAAATTCGAGTTCGCAATTACCGATGCCCCCCGGGTCGAGGGTTTGGTTCAGCGCCCGTTGCAGCCGTTTGCGGTCGCCGGGATGAACGGAGGCAATAAATTCCGCGTAGCTGGCCATTTGGCGTGGCCCGATTCCGAAAATATCCTGGCACCGGCGAGACCATTTCAGGTTTTTGGTCGCGGGATCAAAATCCCACGTTCCGAGATTTCCTGCCTGGATCGCCAGCCGCAGCGAGCGCTCCCGCTGTCTCAAGGCATCCTGCGCCCGCAGCATCTCGCGTTCAACGATCCGCTGGGGCGTCATATCAAGCACGTAAGCCAACCCCATCTCGGCAGATCCCGGCAGCCGGGAGACCACGATTTGTGTCCATTCCTGGCGGCCATCGGCCCGGACATACCCCCATTCGAACGGAGCGACGGCTCCTTCCTTGAACACGCGGGCGCACATTTCGGCCACCAGCGATTCGCAACCGGGAGGGGTGATGGAACGCCAGGTCACGCGGCCCTGGTGATAGGCTTCGCGCGGGTAGCCCAGCAGATCGACGCCGGCCTGGTTGGTATCCACAAGCCGGTTGTCCAGATTCCAGAAAAAGACAGGCAATGCGCTTTTTTCAAAAACATCGCAGGTTTTCGAACCATCCCCTCCGGGAACGGGAGCTTGGCTGGGTAGAGCAAAGGACATTGGGAACCGTAGCTCCCGATTTTATAACGATTTTTTTGATTTTCGTCTACCGGGGGAACCCTGAGCCGCCATCGGGGCGAATCTCCCGAGATCGCGCAAGGCAAGGTTTGCCTACGATACCTTTGAGGGATGAAACTTTGGCGCGGTATGATGTTGGGAATGGCGGGCGTCATTGCCTGGATCATGTTTCCGGGGCGCGGCGCGGCGGAAGAGGAGCCGGTGGCGGCAGTCCAGGCGTTGCTGCGGGAGGAGCGGCTTTACGACGGGCCGGTTAACGGAACGTTCGACCTGCCCACGGTTGCGGGAGTGCGGCGTTATCAAATCGTCCACGGGTTAAGAGCTTCGGGGCGTTTGGATGAAGCGACTTTGCACAAGATGCTCGGTTCGCCCGTTCCCCCGGAGTCGCTCGCGGAGTCTGATCGGCGGTTGCTTCACGAGCTGGCGCAGACCCCGGTTACCGATCCGTTGGCCGACTATCGCAAACCGTTGCCTCCCATTGAACTGCCCGAAGCGGTCGCCCAACGCGATTTAAAGGCGACCAAGGCGGCGCCACAGGAAAACAAGCGCAAACGGGTAAAGCCGACCCGGCCCCATCGTGCGCCGGAATGGTCGGCTTCCGACTAAAACGTCAGATGGATCACCGGGCCAAAATTTCCGCACTTCCGAATCGTTTGTAAGGAGAAACGTTATGAAGCAGATTTTAACTTCGGTTTTTTTAAGCTCAATCTGTGCGTTGACGTCACTGGCCATCTGCCCGGACGCCGTCATTCCCTGCCCGCAGCCGGAAAAAACCGCTTGTTGTGTTGACGCCTACCGCGACCCTTACCGGATCGCCTATCCGCGCCTGATGCCGGTGGCGGAGCAGGTCGAGATCACCAACACGGAACGGGCCATGGCGATGCGCCGGGCGGCGGTGGTGAGAATGCGGGATGCGGTGCGGTTTGAGAAAGAGCTGCTTGCCGCGACAACGCCGCTGACTCAACCGGCCCAGAGCGGGGTCGTGGTGTTCGGCTCGACCGAGGGGGCGGGGGTTTACGATAGCGATTGCGCAGTGATTCCACCCGCGCCGCCCTATCCCGGACCCGCGCAAGTTGTCCGGCTCGTTCCGGTGGGTTCGGAACCGTTATCGCGGAAAGGCCGCCCGATTGCGACTCCCGTTGCAGGCAGGCCCGGTTATGTTTACAGCCCGTTTACCGGCAAGCCGTGCATCGTCGATGTGCAGGGACTTGCTCCGGGGTGCCTTGCCAAAGATCCGTTCACGGGAGGTCACTTCCGCGTGCCATAAAGGCTTCTGATGTACAAGATCGGCGCTTGTCATCCGGCCCTCTTCTTCCAATACTCGCGTCGTGATCGGTATTCAAATCGAGCATTTGACCAAACGCTACGGCGCGACCCCCGCATTGGATGCCGTCGATCTTCAGATCGAGCCGGGCGAAATCTTCTTTCTGCTTGGCCCCAGCGGTTGCGGCAAAACGACTCTTTTGCGCTCTCTGGCCGGATTTTGCCAGCCGGATGAGGGGACGATCCGTTTTGGCGGCGAGGATGTGACGCGGCTCCCGGCTCATCGTCGGCGCACCGGCATGGTGTTTCAAAATTACGCGCTCTGGCCTCACAAAACCGTTGCCGAAAATGTCGCCTTCGGGCTGGAGGAAGCAGGTGTGGCGCGGGACAAAATCCGGCAACGGGTGGGGGACGCACTCGGTTCGGTGCGCATGGACGGTTTTGCGCAACGCGGCATCCACGAGCTTTCCGGCGGCCAGCAACAGCGCGTGGCGCTGGCGCGGGCGTTGGTGGTGCGGCCGCGTTGCCTCCTGCTCGATGAACCGCTCTCCAATCTCGATGCCAAGCTGCGCCTGGAAATGCGGACTGAGATCCGGCGCATTTGCAAAGAAGCCGGGCTGACGGCGGTCTACGTCACCCATGATCAAAAAGAGGCGCTTTCGGTGGCCGACCGGGTGGCGGTGCTGAACCTGGGCCGCGTTTGCCAGGTCGGGACTCCGGAGGCGGTTTACCGGCGGCCGGTCTCCCGGTTCGTGGCCGATTTTGTGGGCGAAACGAATTTCCTGGAAGCGGAAGTGGTCGCCATCCAGGGGAAGGGGCTCGTCGCCAAGGCCGGGGGGTGCTGTTTTGAAGCGGCGCAGGCGAACGGATTCAAGCCGGGCGAGCGGGTCACGCTTTCCATCCGGCCCGAAGCATGGAGCTTGAATGGCCCCATCTCCGAAGCCGCCCCCAATCGGGTTTACGGCGAAATCCGGGAATCGCTCTACCTGGGTGAAATGGCGCAATATTACGTGACCGCTCCCTCTGCCGGAGTCGGCGCGGCAATCCTGAAAGCTTATGTAATGAATCCCAGCGCCGTTGCCGCCCAGGGAGCGTGTGTTTTGGCCGTCGCGGCGGAAGACGTGGTCGTGTTGCCCCATGTTTAAAAACAGCCTATGGATCGTGCTGGCGCTCGGGGTGGTGATCCTCATCCCGATCGGGTTGCGTTCCCGGCAGAATGCGCCGTTCAAGACCGATGAAACGCTCGTCATCGTCACCCCGCACAACGAGGCGGTCCGATATGAATTTGAGCGCGCATTTACGGCATCACATTTCCAGCGCACCGGGCGGCAGGTTAAAATCGACTGGCGCACCCCCGGCGGCACGAGCGAGATCGCCCGTTACCTCGCAGCGGCTTACCTGGGGGCGTTCCAATACGAATGGGAAAGCCGGCGCGGTCAGCCGTGGAGCGCTGAAGTGCAGGGGGCATTCGATAATCCCAAAGTCGCCCCCGGAGAAAGCACGCCTGCCGCCCGCGCCCGCAAGCTGTTTTTGGAATCGGAACTGAGTTGCGGCATCGATCTCTTCTTTGGCGGTGGAAGTTATGATTTTTCGCAGCAAGCGGCGGCCGGTCGATTGGTCCCCTGTGGCGTGCCCGAGTTGCCGTTTCCCCAGACCGTCGGGGGCGAGGCTTACCGCGATCCACAAGGGCGGTGGGTCGGGGCCGCTCTCTCGGCCTTTGGGATTTGCTACAACAGCGACGCGCTCCAGAGGACCGGCCTCGGGCGCGAGCCGGAGCGTTGGAGCGACCTGGCCGACCCTTGTCTCAAACGGACGGTGGCGCTCGCCGACCCGACCCAAAGCGGTTCCGCGGGCAAGGCGTTTGAAATGTTGATTCAGCAGCAGATCGTCGAAGCGGGGGGCGACCCGGTGGAAGGGTGGCGGCGGGCCATGCGGCTCATCCGGCGCATCGCGGCCAATGCCCGCTATTTTTCCGATGCGGCCTCCCGGATTGTATGGGACGTGGAATCGGGGGACGCGACAGCCGGGATGGCCATCGACTATTACGGACGGTTCCAGAGCGAATCGGTGCGGCGGCCCGACGGCACCTCGCGATTGCGCTATCTGACGCCGGAGGGCGGCTCCTCCTTTGGCGCGGACCCGATCGGCCTTCTTCGCGGCGCTCCTTCGCCCCAACTGGCCCGCGAATTCATCGGTTTTGTGCTTTCGGAGGAGGGGCAAAAGCTGTGGAACTGGAAAGTCGGCGCCCCGGGCGGGCCGAAGAAATACGCTCTGCGGCGGCTCCCGATTCTCCCCGAACTGTATGCGCCGGAGTGGGAACGGTTCCGCTCCGATCCGTCCGTGAACCCGTATGCTTGGGCAGCGGCCAATCCGCCGTATCGCCCGGAATGGACCGGCCCGCTCTTTCGCGTCATCGGTTTTGTGATCCAGAGCATGGCGATCGACCCGCACGAGGAGCTTTGTGAAGCCTGGGATGCGTTGATTGCCGCCGGGTTCCCACCGCAGGCGACGGCGCTTTTTGACGACGTGAGCGCCGTGGATTACGCGGTCTCGACGAAGCTCATCAAACCGGTGCTCGGCACGGCGCAAAAGATCGAGCAGACCCGCCTTTCCAAACAGTTGGGCGACCGTTTCCGTGAACAATACCGGCAAGTCACAGCCCTGGCGCGGGCCGGGCATTGAGCCGCTTGGAAAAAAGCAAGGGAAAACCGCAGGATGTAAGGATTTCAGCTTAATTACAGGCCGGTTTATTCAAAAAGGTTTGCACGACAACGCCTCCCGTCTCAATTTGTGAGCATGCCATTTCTCCGTGTCGTTCCGGTTGGTTTCTTCCGCCATTGTGGCGAACTCCTCCGAACCCCTCTTTCCGGGTCGAATGAGTTCACGTTCGAAATGCTGGAGGTGGTGGAGGAATCTTTGGCGCGGCAGATGTTTCGGAACGGTTCGGTGGATCTTGTTTTGCTGGAGTGGGGGGAAGCCGGTGCGGTCAGTCTCGATTTGCTCAAGCACATCGTTCAACTGCCCCACGCCCCGGCGGTGATCGTGCTGACCCAAAAAAACGATGTATCGATTTCGATCACAGCCTTGCGGCACGGTGCGCAAGACTGCCTTTGCCTGGACGAACTGACTCCCGGGAAATTGGTTCGCTCCCTGATCCATGCCTGGGAGCGCCGCTCGCTCGCGGGCCACCCTGTTTCAAGCCAGGAACGGGAACTCAACCAACTGACCCTCCGGATGAAAGAGGAAGCGGCTGAGAGGATACGGGCGGAAAAAGCGCTGGTCGAGACGGTCGCGCATTATCGCTTTTTGATCGACAGCCTGCCGCAGGTGGTTTGGACGACCGACCCGGCCGGCAATCTGGTGTACCTCAACCAATATTGGGTTCATTATTCAGGCCGCAGCCTGGAGGAAACGCTAAGGACGGGGTGGGCTCCTTCGATTCACCCGGACGATCTGGTTTTGGATCGTTGGCATTATTCGTTGTCCACTGGGGAACCGTTTGAGATCGAGCACCGTCTGCTTTCGGCCGACGGCTCCTACCGGTGGCATCAATCGCGTGCCATTCCCCGCCGCAATGCGGTCGGGAAAGTGCTCGAATGGATCGGCACCGAGGCTTACATCGACGATCAGAAGCGGGTGGAAGAGCGGCTCAAGGAAGCGCACGACGACTTGGGAATCCGCATTTTGGAACGAACCTCCGAACTGGCGCATGCCAACGAATTGCTCAAGGCCGAGGTCGCCGAGCGCCGCCATGCGGAAATGGAAGCGCGCAAAGCCCGGGAGATCGCCGAGTCCGCGAACCGTTCCAAAACCGAGTTTCTCGCCAACATCAGCCACGAGATCCGCACTCCGATGAATGGCATCATCGGAATGACCGAGTTGACGCTGGATGGCCCGCTCGACCCCCAGCAGCGCGAAAACCTGCAATTGGTCGCGCAATCCGCCGATTCGCTCCTGGCTCTGATCAACGACATGCTCGACTTCGCCAAAATCGAAGCAGGCAAGATGGAGTTGGACAACGTCGAGTTTGACCTGCGCGAGGCGCTCAAGGATGCCATCAACGCGCTGTTTGCAAGGGCCGAGCAAAAGCGGCTCAAGCTAAGGCTCGAAGTGCGCGCGGACGTTCCCCGCAAAATAATCGGCGATTCCCTGCGCATTCGCCAAGTCATTCTCAATCTGCTGGGGAACGCGATCAAGTTTACTGAAAAGGGAGAAGTCGTCATCAGCGCCAAGGTGGTTTCAAGCCGGGCCGGACAGGTTAACCTGCTCTTCGAGGTGACCGATACCGGGATCGGCATCCCCGAGGACAAGCAGCAAATGATCTTCGAGGCGTTTGCACAGGTGGACGGTTCCATGACGCGCCGTTACGGCGGCAGCGGCCTGGGGCTGGCCATTGTTTCCAGCCTGGTCAAACAGATGGGCGGCGACATTCGGGTCCGCAGCACGTTGGGCGAGGGGAGTACGTTTTCCTTCAATTTGCCGGCCGGCACTGAATCAGGGGAGATCGAGCTGGAAACTCCGGACCTGGACATCAATTTTGAACGCTTCCGGGATATGCGAATCCTCCTAGCCATGGAGGGAAGCCCGGAAGCAGGATGCGAGCTGGAGAAGATGCTCCAGGTGCTCCACCTCAAACCGAAGGTGGCAGGTTCGGGAGCGGAGGCGCTCTGCGAACTGGACAACGGCAAAGCTCGTGGCGAACCTTACCGGATGGTCCTGGCCGATGCGCGCCTGGGCGATATGAGCGGCACCGCATTGATGCGTGCGCTGGCCGGGCACAAAGAGCAACCGGTTGTGTTGCTGCTCCCCGGAACCGCTCTCCCCGGGGAAATCAAGAAGGCTCGTGAAGAAGGGGCGGACCGGATTTTATACAAGCCGGTTCTCATCAGTGACTTGATCCAGATTATTGAGCAGACCTTCGGTTCCACAGCTGCCCCGGTTGCCCCGCCTCAACCGGAAGTTCCAGTTGCCGATTCCAAACTGCGGCTCCGGGTGCTCGTCGCCGAGGACAATCCTGTCAACCAGCTCGTGGCGGAACGCATTTTGGTCGGGTTTGGCTGTTCGGTGGTCAAGGTTTCCAATGGAAAGGAAGCGGTTGAAGCGGTGGCTCGCGAGTCATTCGATTTGGTGCTTATGGACGTGCAGATGCCGGAAATCGACGGGATGGAGGCAACCCGCCTGATCCGTGCCATGCCCGACCAGCGGTCCACCCTGCCGATTGTTGCCATGACGGCCCATGCAATGAAGGGGGATCGCGAGCGATTCCTGGCCTCGGGCATGGACCATTACATCTCCAAACCTTTCCACAAGGACGAGCTCTATTTTCTGGTCAAATCGCTGGGAGTTAGTCCCGGGAAAGGTGCCGCTCCAGAGGCCAACCCGGGTCGCGGCGTATCGCTGGAGAGTCTTCTCAAGGCGATGGGCGGGGACGAAACGCTGTTGCGGGGAGTCTGCGATCTTTTTGGCGAATTAACTCCCGGTCTGCTGAAAGAGTTGGGGGAAGCCCTCAATGCCTCAAAAATCGCCGACGCCGAGAGGTTGGCCCGAAATTTGAAAGCCTCGCTCGACTCGGTCGGAGCCCGGGAAACCTCGGAACTGGTGGCAGTGATGGAGGCCGATCTGCGTTCCCACGATTTTCCCGGTGCTTTAAAGCTTTATGGGAGAATTGAAAAGGCGATGCTGGAAATCCTCAACGTGACCAGGAAGCCCGCCCCGTAACGTGGTTAGCCATTACGGGCTATTATCCTTGCCACCCCGGTGGGCCTCTTTTGCCGGGCCGAAATGCCCGCTCAGCCCGAAATCGGGGCATGGAGTCAACAAAGATTCAAAGCGTCGCGGCGCTTTGTCTTTCATTTTCCGGTCTGTTGATGACCGGTTGCCAATGCCCGATCCCGGTTCGGGAATGCCGGGTCGAAAACCGCGATGTTTGCGCGCAAATGGGTGCGAGCTTCAAGCCGCCGTTAAACTGCTATTCGAGCTTGATGGATCAGAATGATCCCGACGGGCTCTGGCATTTGGCCGGAGGCCCGCTCTATTATCAGCCCGACAACCTGAACTGGGAACAAGCTCCGCCGTTTGGAACTTGGTAGGGCGTCAGTTACGCGCTCCGGCCCACGGCGTGAGCTACCGCGCGGACACGGGCCATCAGACATCCGAATTCTTCGGGCAGCAGCGCCTGTTCGCCGTCGCTCTTGGCGAGTTCGGGGGAGTTATGGACTTCCACCATCAAACCGTCCGCTCCGGCGGCAACGGCTGCGGCAGACATCGCGGCGACGTGCTCGCGCAACCCGATCCCGTGGGTCGGGTCCACCACAACCGGCAGGTGGGTCTCGGCTTTCAAAACCGGAATGGCATTGAGATCGAGCGTGTTCCGCGTATATGTCTCGAAGGTGCGGATGCCCCGCTCGCAGAGGATGACATTGAAGTTTCCCTCACTTAAAATGTATTCCGCGCTCATCAGGAAATCTTTGATCGTGGCGCTCATGCCGCGTTTGAGCATCACCGGGAGCTTGCTGCGCCCCACTTCCTTTAAAAGCGAGAAGTTCTGCATGTTGCGCGCCCCGACCTGCAAACAGTCGGCATAATCTTCGACGGCTTCCAGATCCTTGGTGTCCATGATCTCTGTAATCACTGGCAGGCCGGTGACTTCCCGGGCTTCGGCGAGCAGTTTGAGCCCCTCCACGCCCAGCCCCTGGAACGAATAGGGGGAAGTGCGCGGTTTAAAAGCTCCGCCCCGGAGAATGCGCGCCCCGGCCGCTTTGATATCTTGTGCAATCGAGACGATCTGTTCGCGGCTTTCCACCGAGCACGGCCCGCTCATTACCACCACTTCCGCCCCGCCCACCTGAACTCCGCCAACCGAAACCGGGCTGTGCATTCCGCGAAATTCATAAGAAACGAGCTTGTAGGGCTTCAAAACCGGAGTGACCGACTCGACCCCGGGCAGAGCGGCGAGCGGTTTTTCGCGAATGTGATCTTCGGCTCCAATGACCCCGATGACCACCCGGGACTCGCCCCGGCTCACTTCGCAGCGCAACCCCCATTGGGCAATGCGTTCGATGATATGGTCGATCTGGGCTTCGGTCGTGTTCGGTTTGGTGATGAGAATCATAAGATAGGGTCGGCTGTGGCTTGGCTTTCCAAGCGGAAGCGCGTATTTTGCGCCATTATACGCACATCCTGAGGAGATGACCAAGAGCCAAAAGCGAATGCAGCGGGAGCGGGATACCGTTCGGTTAATGATCGGGATATTTTGTCGTGGGCGGCATGGCGGCAGAACGCTTTGCGCGTCGTGCGCGCAATTGGCCGGGTATGCGATGCAGCGCATCGATCGGTGCCCATTCCAGGCGGCGAAACCGACGTGTGCGAAATGTGCCGTCCATTGTTACCGTCCGGCGATGCGGGAGGCGGTGAGAGAAGTGATGCGTTATGCCGGGCCACGGATGGCCCTGCGCCACCCGATCCTCGCTTTTTTGCATCTCCTGGACGGCTTCGTCAAACCGCGCAAGAATTGATTGAAAGTGGCTCAACCTTTGCGGCCCAGATCGGACGGCGAATGCCCAAATACTTTCCGGAACGCCCGCGCAAAATAGTTGCTGTCGCTAAAACCGGCATCGAACGCGGCTTCGGTGCAGTTTGCCTGACCCGAACGGAGCAGTTCCGCCGCGTGTTCGAGCCGATGCCGGAGGACGATTTGCCGGAAAGTCGATCCGGCAGCTCGCTTCAAAATCCGGTTGAGCTGATTGGGGCTCACCGAACAGGCGCGAGCGACTTCCGCGAGCCTCAAATCCGGATCGATCCGGGTCGCGTGCTCATGGATGATGGCCAAGGCGCGTTCGGCCATCAACGTGTGCCGCCAGGCTGTGTGCCGGAAATGTTCGCCAAATCCGTGCGCCCGTTGCGTTGCTCGCAGACAATGCGAGATCAGGCGCAACAAGTGGGCCTGGATCATCGGCGCATAGCCGAGTTCCCGGCGGTCGTTCTCGCCCACAATTGCCTCGATGCATGCGTCCACCTGGGTTTGATCCACCGGGCGCAAGGCAAAAGGGCGGGCCAGTTCGGGGTGAAGCAGGCTTAATAATACCGCCTCTTCGTCGTTCATCGGCAACCCGCTGATGTCGAGTTGGTCAAACGCGGCGTCCTGCGCGATGGTGAAATCGAGCGCGAGGCAAAGCGCAGCTTCCGCATGGGCGCTGGTGAATTCATGCTCGCAACCGGCCGGAACAAAAAAAATGCTCCCTTTTTTAACAGTGTACTGCTCGCCGTTGGCGCGCAAATGGCCTTCGCCACGCTGATAATACAAGAGCTGGTGATGAGGGTGGGCGTGCGGTTTTGCCCCTTTGTCCAGGCCGATATGCTGGTTCCATTGAACCCGCCAGAGATGGAGCGCGGAATGCCCCAGCCGGTAATCGATCTGCATTCCCAGAATCTGCTCCCAGCCTTTGGGGATCAACCAGTGGGGGTTGAGCGGGCTCTGGATCAATTGGGGCGGATTTGGCATCGGAAAACTGCTCTTAAACTGCGCCAAAACGGCCCGGGCTGCAACTCAATCCGGTCCATTTGGGTGATTTTGTGCTAATAATTAACGGCGCTGTGCTATCCAAAGGGATCTCTTTTTCCTATATTGTCGCCCCATGAATCCCGTTGCCCTCATTACTGGTTCCTCCCGTGGCATTGGCCGGGGGATCGCTCTTGAACTCGCCCAGGCAGGCACCCACGACCTCGTGATTAATTACGCGGGAAACCAAGCGGCGGCTCTCGAATGCCAGCAGCTTTGCCAGGCGGCGGCGGGCGGGCATCCGATCCGCGTCAAAATTGCTCAAGCCGATATTTCGCTCGAAGGCGACCGGGTCCGACTGATCGAGTTTGTGCGCTCGGAGTTTGGGCGGCTCGATTTGCTGGTCAATAACGCCGGGGTCGCCCCCAATGTCCGCGCCGATCTGCTCGAAGCCGGGGAGGAGAGCTTTGACCGGTTGATTGCGATCAATTTGAAAGGTCCCTATTTTCTGACGCAGCTCGCGGCCAAGTTCATGGCCAGTTGTGAGCCGCTGCCCGGTTGCCCGCGCGCGGTGGTCACGTTGACGAGCATTTCGGCATTCACGGCTTCGGTGAACCGGGGCGATTATTGCGTGGCGAAGGCGGGGCTCTCGATGATGACCAAACTTTACGCAGCCCGGCTCGCGGAGTTTGGGATCAATGTCTACGAAATCCAGCCGGGCGTGATTGCCACGGAAATGACCGGGGCAGTGAAGGAAAAATACGACCGCCTTTTTGCCGAAGGCCTCGCGCCGATCAACCGGTGGGGAACCCCGTCGGACATCGGCAAATGCGTCGTCTCGATTGCCGGGGGAGCGTTTCCCTACTCAACAGGTCAAATTTTCCAGATCGACGGCGGCTTTCACATTCGCACGCTTTAGAGAGAGTGGCGAAAAAATGATATCAAAAAAATCCTTTGTGCCTGTCATGCGACTCTCGTGACGACACTACCTAACCCGTTATGATTCAAATCAATCACCAAATCACCCCCGCAGGGCTCCTCGGGAAAATCCGCAATTTGTGGGAGGCGTCCGCCCCCAAAATTCTTTCCATTGACCGGGACGACGTGCCGGGAAATGCGACGCCGGTTTTCACAGTCCAGGGCAGATACACGGCCCGGGGCTGGACAGAGTGGACCCAGGGGTTTGTCTATGGCTCGGCGATTTTACAATTTGACGCCACCGGGGACACCGCGTTTCTGGAGCTGGGACGCCACAAGACATTGACGCGGATGTCGCATCACCTCACGCATACCGGGGTTCACGATCACGGGTTCAACAACGTCAGCTCCTATGGGAATCTGCGCCGGTTGGCGGGCGAGGGGCGCTTTGATGCCGGAGAATATGAGCGCCATTTTTACGATCTCGCGCTGAAATGCTCGGGCGCGGTGCAGGCCACGCGCTGGACTCCAACGGTGGATGGCGGCGGGTTTATCTATTCATTCAATGGGCCGCATTCGCTGTTTGCGGACACCATTCGTTCCTTGCGGGCGCTGGCCGTGGCGCACCAGCTTGGGCAATCATTGATGGGCGAGCAGGATTTGAAGATTTCGCTTTTGGAACGCCTGGTTTTACACGCGCGCGCCACGGCAAAATACGCGGTTTATTACGGGGAGGGACGCGATGCCTACGACGTTTGGGGGCGCACCGCGCACGAGAGTCTTTTCAACGTCAACAACGGCGCTTACCGCTGCCCCAATTCCCAGCAAGGGTATGCTCCGTTCACGACCTGGACTCGCGGGCTCGCCTGGATTTTGTGCGGTTATCCGGAGCAGCTGGAATTTTTGGCTACGCTCGCCGATGCAGAGCTGGAGCCGTTCGGCGGGCGTGCCGCGCTGGAGGAGGAGTTCCTGCGCCCCGCATTGGCGACGGCGGATTTTTATTTAAAAGAAACCCCCACCGATGGGATTCCTTACTGGGATGCAGGCGCGCCGCTGTTGCATAAACTGGGCGATTATCTGGACCGTCCGGCAGAGCCATTCAACGAATACGAACCGGTGGACAGTTCGGCGGCGGCGATTGCGGCGCAAGGGCTGCTCCGGCTCGGACGCTATTTGATGGCGCGGGGTGACGAGGCCGGGAAACGCTACTGGCAGGCCGGGCTTACCGTGGCTGAAACCCTTTTTGGCGATATTTATTTGAGTGCGGACCCGAACCACCAGGGGTTGATTCTTCACAGCGTTTATCACCGGCCCAATGGCTGGGATCATATCCCCACAGGCCAGCAAGTCCCGTGCGGAGAGTCGAGTATGTGGGGCGATTACCATGCCCGCGAACTCGCCTTGCTCATTCAACGCGAAGCCGAACAAAAGCCGTATCTTCAATTTTTTAAATAGACCGAATCCCATGAAAATCACACGCATTCCCACTCTCCGCACCATTGAAGCGTTCCGCGAATATGTGGCTTCGCTCGGGATCGACCTCCAGGCCGAGGACACCATAGCCCTGGGCGCCGAATCTCCATTGACCGCCGCGATTCCGTGGCAAGGCCGCACGATCGGCAACCGCTGGTGCGTTCACCCGATGGAAGGCTGGGACGGGACGACCACGGGCGGGATCACCGAGCCGATGATTCGCCGTTGGGAGCGTTTTGGCGAGAGCGGGGCCAAGCTGATCTGGGGCGGCGAGGCGATGGCCGTCAAGCCGGAGGGGCGGGCCAACCCCAACCAGATCATCATCAACGAGGAGAACAAGGCCGGGCTGGCAAAGCTCCGCGAGGCGCTCGTGGCCGCGCATCAGAAAAATTTTGGATCGACCGGCGATCTCATCGTCGGCTTTCAGCTCACGCATTCAGGACGGTTCTGCCGCCCCAATGACAAAAAGCGGCTCGAATCGCGCGTGGCGTATCGGCACCCGATTCTCGACAAAAAATTCAACGTCACGAGCGACGCGCAAATCATGTCGGACGACGAGATGAAGCGGCTGGTGGATGATTATGCAAAAGCGGCTAAGATCGCGTCGGAAGTCGGCGCGGATTTTGTCGATATCAAGCATTGCCATGGCTATTTGCTGCACGAGTTTCTCGGAGCCCACACGCGGCCCGGCATTTATGGCGGCTCGTTTGAAAATCGGACGCGGCCGCTGCGCGAAATTGTCGCGGCGATCCGCGCCACGGTTCCGACCATGGGAATCGGCGTGCGGTTAAGCGCCTTTGATGCCGTTCCGTACAAGCCCGATCCCACTTTGAGCCAGCCGGGTTGCCTTGGGCCCGGCATCCCCGAGGAGTTTTCGCATTGCCTGCCGTATCGTTACGGATTTGGGATCAATCAAGAGAACCCTACACAATACGATTTAACAGAGACCATTGAGTTTTTGAATCTTTGCCAGCAGCTCGATATCCGGCTTGTGAACCTCTCGGCGGGCAGTCCTTACTACAATCCGCACATCGGGCGTCCGGCGGCTTATCCGCCTTCAGATGGCTATCAATTACTGGAGGAGCCGCTCGTGGGCTGTGCGCGGCAGATTAATGTCGTCAAGGAACTCAAGGCGCACTTCCCTGATTTGATTTTGGTGGGGACCGGGTATTCCTATTTGCAGGAGTACATGCCGCAGGTGGCTCAATATTATTTGCGCAACGGATTTGTGGATAGCGTAGGCATCGGGCGCACGGCGCTCTCGTATCCGCGCATGCTGGCCGATGCGACGGAAACGGGGAAATTGGAAACCCGCTTGATTTGCCGCACGTTTAGCGATTGCACGACCGCCCCCCGCAACGGGCTGCCTTCGGGGTGCTATCCGCTGGATCACTTTTACAAGAGCGCGCCGGAGGCTCCGCTTTTGAAGCAGATCAAGAAGGGGTAAGCAGAATCGACATCTAAAGCAGTCGCGGTTTTCTGAATCCATGTTCCTGTTTAGCGCGAGTGGTGCTAAACAGGAACGAATCAACAGGAATGAGTCCGAAGGATTCAAAGCCAATAGCCGGTGGTTGAGCGTCAGCGATACCACCGGAAGCCAAAGCCAAAGCGCCTCACCCCAACGGGGTGGCAGAAAGCATTGAATTACGAAAAGTTTTTTGAGAGATACTCTAAACTTGATTTTCTCTATTGAGATTACGATAATGTTGGGATGAAACTTTCGCTTCGTGGGGATTATGCTTTGCGCGCGCTTATCGTGCTGGGGGAGCATTATGGCAAAGGGATCATTCGGATTCAGGCGATCTCTGAGCAGCAAAACATTCCCAAACGGTTCCTCGAACAAATTCTCAATGACGTAAAAACGGGAGGATTTGTGGAAAGCCGCCGGGGCATTGCGGGCGGCTATCAATTGGCGCGGCCCCCGGAGCAGATTACCCTGGCGGAACTGATCCGTTATGTGGAAGGGGGGCTCTTGCCTGCTCCCCCGGAAAACGACGGGCCGGGACACAAACGGGAGAAACCGGACGAGGTCCAGCTTGCCATTCGAAGCGTGATGAAGGAAGTCGGCGAGGCGGTCTTGAAAGTCCTCGAAAGCATCACGCTTGCCGATCTTTGCGAGCGCGCCCGCAACTTGAGCGCCGATGCTAACGGGCCTGATTACGTGATCTAAATCTTTATGCAACCGGAAAATGGAGACGGATTTGGGACGCGGGCGGTTCATTCAGGACGGGGATTCACCGGCTCAACCGGAGCCGTGATGCCGCCGGTTTACCTCACCTCCACTTTTGAAAGCGGCAATTTGGACGGGTTCGACTACACCCGCTCGGGAAATCCCAATTTCCGGCTGCTCGAAGAGAGCGTAGGGGCGATGGAAGGGGCTTCGTTTGCAACCTGCTTTGCGAGCGGCGTCTCCGCAATTACGGCGGTCGTTTCGAGCCTTAAAAGCGGCGACCTTGTTTTGGCTGAGGAGAATCTTTACGGCTGCACTTACCGTCTTTTTGAGCGGGTTTTCAACAAATTCGGCCTACAGGTTCGCTACGTTGATTTGAGCCGCGAGGAGAATTGGGAGGAGATCCGGCGCGCCCGTCCGACGCTCGTTTGGCTGGAAAGCCCGACCAATCCGCTCCTCAAAATCATCGACATCGCCGGGATTGCCAAGGTCGCCGCCGAAGTGGACGCCCCCACGCTGGTCGATAACACTTTTGCCTCTCCGTATCTTCAGCGGCCGCTGGAACTCGGCGCGACCCTCTCGCTTTCTTCAACCACCAAATATATCAACGGCCACAGCGATTGCCTCGGCGGGATCGTCGCCACGAATGATAAAGCGTGGCACGCCCGGATGGTTTTTGCGCAGAAAGCGCTCGGGCTGCAACCGGGGCCGTTCGACGCCTGGCTGACCACACGCGGCCAACGGACCCTTGCGCTTCGGATGGAACGCCATTGCTCAAACGCGCTGGAGCTGGCCCGCTGGCTTGAAACCCAACCCGGCGTGCGGCTGGTCCGCTACCCGTTTTTGCCCAGTCACCCGCAGTTTGAGCTGGCTCAAAAGCAGATGCGTGGCGGCTCGGGGATGATCGTTGCCGAGTTCGATTTTCCGGCTCAAAAAGCGTTGGAATTTTGCCGGCGGCTTCGGCTCTTCACCCTGGCCGAAAGCCTCGGCGGGGTCGAAAGCCTCGTCTGCCACCCGCCCACGATGACGCACGCGCAAGTCCCGGTCAAAGTCCGCCACGCCGTAGGTATCCGGGATGGATTGGTCCGCTTTTCGGTCGGGATTGAAAACGTGGAGGATTTGCGCGCCGACCTCGACCAAGCCCTCCGCGCCACTCTCGAATGAAAAACCCCAGCCTGCTCCAGGCGCCCCTTTGGCAAGCAGCGGATTTGGGTGCGCCGCTCCCGGATTCGGTCCATGCGGTTTCGGTCGCCCTGCCTCGCTGGGAGGATGTCGTTGGTTACGAAGAAAAAACTCCGGCTGTGATGGCGCGGTTGCGTGGGGGCTACCCCCGTTTTGTCATTCATCCGCTGGTGGAAACCGTCGCGCAAAAACTCGGGGGCGGGCGACCGTGCCTGCCGTTCGCGTCGGCTCGCGTAGCGCAACTTTGCGCGGAGTTCGTCCAAAAAAACAGCGGCGAATCCGCTAACGTTCTCTCCGGTTCCAACCGATCGGCAAGCATTCACGGTGTCGCGACAACTGAGGCCGGTTTCCCGTTTCTGCGTGCGTTTTGGCAGCATACCGGGTTGATTGTTTCCACGCGCCGGGCGGAAGCGTTTCTGGCGGGTGAGGGGATGAAAAACGACGGGGAGCATCGCTCGTTGCGCCATCAGCTTGCGGGGTTTTACGGCTGCGGCGAAGAGGACGTTTTTTTAACCCCCACCGGCATGGCGGCGCAATTCGCCGCGCTGAAAGCCGTCCGCGAACGCAGCCCGGGGCACCAAACGGCGCAACTCGGGTTCCCGTATGTCGATACCCTCAAGCTGCAACAAAAATTCGGCTCCGGGGCGACCCTCCTTCACGACTTGAAATCGATTGCGCCGGATTTGGAGGGACTTCTTGCCCGGCGAAGGCTCGCGGCCTGCTTTTGTGAAATCCCCGGCAACCCGACGCTCGGTTCGGCCGATGTGCGCCGGATTACGCCACTCTTGCGCCGCCATCGCGTGCCGCTGGTCATTGACGATGTCGTGGCGACCCCGTTCAATGTCGATTTGAGCGAACACGCCGATCTCGTCGCCACCAGTCTCACCAAGTATATTGCCGGAACCGGAGACGTGATGGGCGGGGCGGTGATCTGCAATCCGAAGTCCCCTTTTTATCACGAGTTAAAACCGATTCTGCAGGCGCAGCACGAAGAATTGCTTTTCTCCGGCGATGCGGCCGTTATCGACGCGCAAGCGCACCGGTTTCCCGAGCGGATGAAGCGGCATAACGAGAATGGCCTTTTTTTGGCGGAAAAACTGCGCAATCACCCGGCGGTGGAGCGGGTTTGGTATCCCAAGTGGGAATTCAGTGAAATCTACGAGGCCGTGCGCCGGCCCGAGGGAGGCTGGGGTTCGCTTATCACGTTCCTGCCGAAAAATGCCGAGACGGCCGCCCCGCGAATCTATGATGCGCTGGCTTTCTGCAAAGGGCCCAGCCTCGGAACGGTTTTCACGCTTGCCTGTCCGTTTACCATCCTGGCTCATTACACTGAACTCGAATGGGCTGAAGCTTGCGGCGTGCCCCGTTATTTGATCCGCATTTCTGCCGGACTCGAACGGAGCGAGGAATTGTGGAACCGCCTCGAAGCGGCTTTGAGCGAGGGACTTTAGGCTGAATCGACATTTAAAAGCCGCCGCAACCCGAAGGGTTGCCAGCAAATAGCCGGTGGTTGAGCGTTAGCGACACCACCGGATGAGGTGTTTGAAAGAATTCACCCCAACGGGGTGGCAGAAAACGAGGCGATGGTCTCTGCCACCCCTTTGGGGGTGAGGCGCGGTTTTGCATTGATCCGGTGGTGTCGCTAACGCTCAACCACCGGCTATGGGCTTCAAACCCTTTGGGTTTGGCTCGATCTGAATGTCGATTCAGCTTAGAGCGGCAGCGCATCCGCCTATCGCGCCGGGTCGCGATCCACCTGAGAGGGCGATAGGATTTTCCTACGTAGATTTTTCTCAAAAAAGCTTTCCAATCGGTTGGAAACCGTAATATACATAAACCCGATAGAGATTAACGCAACATCCGATGCTTTAAACCCAACTCATGAATCTCCTTATGCCACGCTCAACCTACGATCCGCTTTCGGTGAAGCTTCCAACGGTGTCGCGGGAGTGCTATGATGAGACCGTGTTTCATTTGATCGAGCAGCTTCGACGCGATTCCGAACGATCCGAGCATCTGTTTTTCTCCGAAATCGGCAAATTCAAACATGGCGGGGCGACCTATGCGATCCCGCGCTTCTTCTTCCGGGGGCCGGGGGTGCAGGATGAACCGGTGCGGATTGGGATTTTCGCGGCGATTCACGGCGACGAACCGGAAACTGCTCACGCCGCGCTGGAGTTTTTGCGGCGGCTTTTGGAGGAGCCGGAGCGGGCACGCGGCTACGAGCTTTATGTCTACCCGGTCTGCAACCCGACCGGGGTTGAAAACAACACGCGCCATTCGCATTCGGGCAAGGATCTCAACCGCGAGTTCTGGAAAGGCTCAGCCGAGCCGGAAGTCTATTACCTGGAACGGGAATTGGGGGTGCTTTTGTTCCAGGGAGTCATCGCCCTGCACGCGGACGACACCACCTCCGGCGTCTATGCGTACGTGCGGGGCGCAACGCTCACCGAAGCGTTGGCCCGGCCTGCGATTAAAGCCGCCGAAGCGTTTTTGCCGCGGGCCAAGGAGCTGATTATCGACGGGTTTAACGCAAAGGACGCGCTCATTCACGGGCAATGCTTCGACGGGGTATTGTCGAATCCGGTGGAACTGAAACCGGCTCCGTTTGAGCTGATTTTCGAGACGCCGCAAGAAGAGCCTTTTGAGCTTCAGGTCCAGGCAACTGTCGCGGCACTGGATAGCATTTTGGAGGAATACCGGCCATTCCTGGCGTTCGGGCAAAATCTATAATCGATTCCTCAAAGGCGGCAGCGCGCGAAGATTCGGGGGAGGCGAGCGATAACCGTTTCGATCCGTTCGGCGCTGGTTCCTTTGCCCAGCGAGAACCGGACGCTCGCCGTTTCTTTGGGCACGCCCATCGCCATCAAGACGTGGGACGGTTGCGTCGAACCGGCCATGCACGCCGAGCCGCCTGAAATCGCGATTCCTTCCAAATCAAAGTTGATGAGGAGGGCTTCGCTGTCGAGCCCGGGAAACGAGATGTTGAGCGTGTTGGCGAGCTGGCGGCCCGGTTCGTCCCAAGCCCCGTTGCGCACGGCTTGGGGGAACGCCGCGACAATTCCTTCCCAGAGCCGTTCCCGAAGCGTTGTTTGCCGGTCCGCTTCGGATTCCAGGTTTTGAATGGCCCATTGGGCTGCTGCCGCCATTCCGACGATGGCCGGGACGTTTTCGGTCCCCGGCCGCCGCTCGTTTTCCTGAGCGCCGCCAAAGAGGATCGGCTCGATGGAAAAGCCGGACCGAAGCCAAAGCAGTCCCGCGCCTCGCGGTCCGTGAAACTTGTGTGCCGCGAGGGAGATGGCGTCCGGGCTTTCGCAATTCACCGGGATTTTCCCAAACGCCTGGACGCAATCGCTGTGGAACGGGACGCCGTGTTCGCGGCAAATCGCAGCGATCTCGGGAACGGGCTGGATCGTGCCGGTTTCGTTATTGACGGCGTGAATGGAAACGAGCGCGGTTTGCGGGGTAAGGGCTTCGCGCAAGGCGTCCAAATCCACCAATCCCCGCGCGTCCACCGGCAGGCGGGTCACTTGGAACTGCTCGTGTTTTTCCAAAAAATCGGCAGCATGCAAGACGGCGTGGTGCTCGGTTTGCGAGGTGATGAGGTGGCGCCGACAACCGTTTTTTTCCACCCGGCTGCGGCACAAGCCGATGACGGCGAGGTTGTCGGACTCGGTGCCGCCGCTGGTAAAAATGATTTCCTGGGGCCGTGACGCGCCCAAAATTTGCGCAAGCGTCTCCCGGGCTTCATCCACGGCGGCCCGTGTCACCCGGCCTTCGCTGCTAATGGCCGACGGATTCCCGAATCGCCCCCCTTCCTCGTCTGAGAGGAATGGCAACATCGCGGCCAGCGCTTCCGGGGCAAGCGGCGTGGTGGCGTTGTGGTCCAGGTAGATACGAGACATCGATTCAAGATAACGCCCCCTCGATCCAGAGAAAGCAAATCCGGCGTTTTTTCTGATTTGCGTCGGCTCGGTTCGGGTATATTCCTTTCCAGATGAAACTAGGCTTTCTCGGTTGCGGCAAAATGGCGACTGCGCTCGTGGGCGGCGTGCTTAAAACAGGCGTTTTTCCAGCGGAATCCATCCGGGTCTATGATTGTGTCCCGGCGGCTTCGGAAGCGCTGGGTCAAAAGACCGGCGTAACAGCTGTTGCCAACGCCGGAGCGCTTGCGGAGGAGGTGGACGCGCTGGTGCTTTGCGTCAAGCCGGCGGACGCCTTGGACGCCCTTCGCGGCCTGGATGGAAAACTGGGGGGTAAACTGGTGATTTCCATCGTGGCGGGGCTTTCGATTGCCGCCCTGGAAAAGGCCGCCGGATCGTCAACCCGCGTGGTGAGAGTCATGCCAAACACCCCTGCGCTGGTCGGGCAGGGGGCGGCGGCGTTTGCGATTGGAAGCACCGCGAACCGGAACGATGCGGATTTGGTTTCGAAGATCCTTTCCGCCGTGGGATGCGCGGCGGAGGTCAAAGAGTCGCTCCTGGATGCGGTCACCGGCTTGAGCGGCAGCGGCCCGGCTTATATCTATCTCGTCATCGAGGCGCTCGCGGACGGCGGGGTGCTCATGGGGCTTCCGCGCGATCTTGCCTTGAAGCTGGCCGCGCAAACCGTGGCGGGCTCTGCGGCGATGGTGCTCCAGACCGGGCAACATCCGGCGGCGCTGAGGGATCAGGTGACCAGCCCCGGTGGAACAACGATCGCCGGGATGGAACAACTCGAAGAAGCCGCCGTGCGCGCGGCATTGATGAACGCGGTGCGTGCGGCCACGGAACGCTCCCGCGAATTGGGCGCGTAGGTTTTTTGTGAAAGCCGCCCTCTTTTTCATCCTCTGTGTTTGCACGGCATTCGCTTCCGGGGAGTCCAAGCCGGAGGCGGCGGTCCGCTCCCGGCTTGAAGCCCTCTTGGAAAAAGAGCCCGCCAACGTCCCGGCCTTGATCGGGCTGGGAGAAATCGAATACCGCGCCCGGCATTTGGACGAGGCCGAGAAGCTACTTCGCCGGGCGACCCTGGCCCAACCGAAATCCGCCCCGGCCTGGCTGGCTCTGGGGGTGGTGACCTGCGATATGGGCAAAC
Source organism: uncultured Spartobacteria bacterium (assembly GCA_903933715.1). GTDB lineage: Bacteria > Verrucomicrobiota > Verrucomicrobiia > Chthoniobacterales > Chthoniobacteraceae > UBA695. Next base: position 49,745 of record CAIZLD010000001.1, on the reverse strand, counting down.
TGAACGCCTCGATGGCGGCGCTTGCGCAGGCGGTCTGGCTGGAGCCCGGGAACGCCAAAGCCCACAGCTATCTCGGGGTGACTCTGGGGCGCAAAGGATGGCGCGACGGCGCGGAGGCGGAGTTTCAGCGGGCGCTGGAACTCGACGAAAGCCTCGCGGATGTCCATTTCAACCTCGCCGTGGTCTACCTGCAAGAGAACCCGCCGCTGCTGGAACTGGCCCGCCGCCATTACTATCGCGCCCGCGACCTTGGGGCTGCTCCCGATTCGCTGGTTGAAAAACAGATCAATGGGAGTAAAGAATAACAATTCCGAATCGGGCGGGAAAAATGCCCGGGAAAATTTTTAACCAATGATTCGTCATTTTATCCGTTCGAGTGTGATCGCTGCCTTGCTGGCTGCTTGTGCGTTGCCTGCCGAAGGGGCGACTAAAAAAAGATCGAGAAGAGCGCCCCGGCAGGTCGAACCGGCTGCGGAAACGGCGGAAGATTCTTCGGGAATCCCCCGGACCCGGGCTGCCTCGGTATTGGTGGCGGACGCCACAACCGGGCAGGTGCTTTACGAGAAAAACGCCGACCAGCAACGTCCGCCCGCCAGCACGCAGAAGCTGCTTACGGCGCTTCTCATCGTCGAGGCCGGGAATCTCGACAAGCGGGTGATGGTGGCCGCGAGTGACACGCGCGTTGAGCCCGTGACCTTGGGCATCAAGCCGGGCGAGGTTTATACCCGCCGCGAGCTGTTGCAGGTTTTGCTGGTTCACAGCGTCAACGACGTGGCTTGTGTTCTCGCCCGCGACAACGCCGGGAGCGTCGCGGAGTTTGCGGATAAAATGAACGCCAAGGCGCAGGAACTGGGGATGAAAAAATCTCATTTCGTCAACCCCAACGGCCTTCCGGCACCGGACCAGTATTCCTCGGCACGCGACATGGCGCGGCTTGCCTTGGCCGCATACCGCAGCCCGACCATTCGCTCCATCGTTTCCACCAAAAGCCTCGTGTTCGAATTCGCCGACGGGCGGCTGGAAGCGTTTAGAAATACCAACCGCATCTTGCGCGATTCTCCGTTCTGCAACGGGATGAAAACCGGCTACACGCAAGCCGCCGGGCATTGCCTGGTTTCCAGCGGAACGCGCAATGGGCGCGAGGTGATCGCGGTGGTGCTGGGCGACAAAGACCGCTCGTGCCTCTGGCGCGATTCCAGTTCACTGCTCGCCTGGGGGCTCTCGTTATAGAAAGCGAGATGACATCCCCATGGCACGCACCTTCGAAACAGAACTCGACGAACTCAAGCAACAATCGTTGCTGAGAAAATTACGCGAAATCCATTCCACCATGGGGACTGCGATCACCTATGGAGGGCGAATCCTCGTCAATTTCTCATCCAATGATTACCTGGGGCTGGCCGGGGAGCCGTTCTTGCGGGAAGCGGCCAAGAAAGCCATTGATGATTACGGCCTCGGGGCAGGGGCTTCGCGGCTGGTCTGCGGCACCTTGGCGCCCCATGTGGAACTGGAAGAGAAGCTTGCCCTCTTCAAAGGCACCGAGGCGGCTTTGAGCTTCTCCAGCGGTTACGCGACAGCGGTCGGGACGCTCGGGGCGCTGGCGGGCAAGGACGACGTGATCATCCTCGACAAGCTCGCCCATGCTTCGCTGATTGACGGAGCCCGGTTGAGCGGTGCGAATTTGAGGGTTTTCCCCCATAACGATGTCACCAAGCTGGAAAGCCATCTGGAATGGGCCCGGCAAACGCATCCCGAAGCGAGGGTGGTCGTTGTGACCGAATCGATTTTCAGCATGGACGGTGACCGTGCCCCCCTGGCGGAGATCGTGGCTGCCAAAGACCGGCACGGCGCGTTGCTGTTGCTGGATGAAGCGCACGCGGTGGGAGTGGTCGGCGCGAATGGACGGGGCTTGGCCGAGTTGCTTGGGCTGGCCGGACGCGTCGATATCCAGATGGGGACTTTGAGCAAGGCCATCGGCGTGAGCGGCGGTTATATTTGCGGACGCCGACCATTGATTGATTGGCTTATCAACCGGGCGCGCTCTTTTGTTTACTCGACGGCGATGCCTCCGGCCATGGCGGCGGCGGCATTGGCCTCGATCGAGTTCCTGTCGAGCCCGGAAGGGGAAGCGCGACGGCGTAAGCTTTGGGAAAACCTCAAGGTGCTCGCCGAAGGTCTTCCTCCGGGATTGACGCCGGAGAAGCTCCGCAGTGCGATTGTGCCGGTGATGCTGGGTGACGAAGAGCGGGCGCTGGCGGCTTCCAGGATGTTCTTTGATCGCGGTTTTTTCGTTCCCGCGATCCGGTATCCCACGGTTGCCCGAGGCGCGGCCCGGTTGCGATTGACCCTCTCGGCGGCGCATGAGCCGGAGGAGATCCAGGCAGTTACCGAAGCGCTTTGGAAGCTGGCATAAGTTGGGTTAATCGGGCCAAATTAATGGAAATGAATCCGGCGGCAGCCGGTGAACGATGGGAACTGTACCACCGATGAGCACCAATCGCCTCTCCAAGGAAAAGTCGCCCTACCTGCTTGAACACCAACACAACCCTGTGGACTGGTATCCGTGGGGGACCGAGGCGTTTGAAAAAGCGCGCAGGGAACAGAAGCCGATCTTTCTGTCGGTCGGCTATTCCACCTGCCACTGGTGCCATGTGATGGCGCGCGAATCGTTTGAAAACCAGCAGGTCGCCGGGTTGCTTAACGACCATTTTGTCTCAATCAAAGTGGACCGGGAAGAACGCCCTGATGTGGACCGGGTTTACATGGCGTTTGTCCAGGCGACCACTGGCAGCGGCGGCTGGCCGATGAGCGTCTTTTTGACTCCGGACCGGGTGCCATTTTACGGGGGGTCGTATTTCCCTCCGCAAGACCGTCCCGGGCAGGTTGGTTTTGCCTCCTTACTGCAACGGATAGCGCAGGCGTGGAAGGATGACCGCCCCAACATCGTCGCCCAAGGCCGGGAGATGCTCGACGCATTGCGCGAGGCGACAGTGGAGACCGCGCGGCCCGGCGTGAAGCTCGACCCGGAGTTGATGGATGGCGCCTATCAGCAGATCGCCCGGAATTTTGATCCGCAAATGGGCGGTTTTTCTCCCGCGCCGAAGTTTCCGTATCCCGCGCCGCTTCAATTTTTGCTCCGGTTCCAGGCGCTCTCTCCGCAAAGCGCGGAGGCGGTTCATGCCCGCGAGATGGTCCTTTTAACCCTCGATAAAATGGCGGCAGGCGGGATTCACGACTTTTTGGGCGGCGGCTTTCACCGTTACTCGGTGGACCATTTCTGGCATGTGCCGCATTTCGAGAAAATGCTCTACGATCAGGCACAGTTGGCGTCGATTTACCTCGACGCCTTCCAGATCACGGGAGAGCGTTTTTATTCGGAGGTGGCCCGCGGCACCCTGGAATACGTCCGGCGCGATCTGGCGGCCCCGGGGGGTGGATTTTACTGCGCTCAGGATGCCGACAGCCCGTTGCCGGAAAATCCCGGGAAGCTGGGCGAGGGAGCCTTTTATATTTGGTCCCAAGCGGAAATCGAATCGGCCCTCCCGCCAGACGATGCGGCTATTTTCTGCCGGTTCTATGGCGTTCAAACGGGCGGCAATGCCCCGGCCGGAAGCGATCCAATGGGAGAGTTCACCGGAAAAAACATCTTCATCGGGCGGGAATCGTTGGACGAATTCGCGCGGCAAATGGGGCGGTCCGCCGGGGAAATCGCCGAATCGCTCTCCCGCAGCCGCGGCATTCTTTTTGAACGCCGCTCGAAACGCCCGAAACCTCATTTGGATGACAAAATCGTGACGGCCTGGAACGGGCTGATGCTCTCGGCGTTTGCCCGTGCTGCCCAGGTGCTCGATGACCCCGCTTACCTGGAGTGCGCCGAGACCACTGCCGTTTTTTTAAACGAACAGCTTTGGCACGACGGGGTTTTATGGCGTAGCTACCGGGAAGGGGTAAGCCAGATTCCAGCATTCGCCGCCGACTACGCTTTTTTGATTCAAGGGCTCCTGGATCTTTACGAAGCGGGGGCGGATATCCGTTGGCTTCAGTGGGCAACTGAACTCCAGCAATCGCTGGATGTGCAGTTTTACGACGCCGGGGAGGGCGGATATTGGCAGTCGAAGCGGGAGGGCGAAGCGCAACTCTTGCGAATGAAAGAGGATTATGACGGGGCGGAGCCGTCGCCCAATTCGGTGGCGGCGCTCAATGCCCTGCGCCTTGGGCATATGCTCGACGAACCGGGTTTGATCGGGCGAGGGGAAGCGACGCTCCGCGCCTTTTCAAATTTGCTGCACCGCGCGCCCATGGCAATGCCCCAAATGCTGGTGGCGCTCGATTTTGCACTCAACCCGCCCAAGCGGATCGTTTTTGCGGGCACCTTTGAGGAGACGCATCCCCTCAGGAAAGAGCTCCACGCCCATTACATCCCCCGGAAGATCGTCCTTTTTGCAGATGGCGGCCCCGGGCAACGCTGGCTGGCGCACCGGTTTGCGCTTGCGGATACGGCGAGCTTTGCCTCAAAGCCCGCCGCGCAGGCAGCCGACGGCGGTTCTCCGCATTCGGTATTCCGGGCGAAGCACGACGAAACGGCGGGTGCCGCTTATCTGTGCGAGAAATCGGCATGCCGCCCGCCAGTGAGAACGGTTGCGGATTTCCATGACCTGCTTTTCTGAAGAAGCAAAATTTGGCCGATTATATCAGCATAAATCTGCGTTCATCTGCGCAATCTGCGGATTCTCTTCTTCCGAAAAAAACCGAGATACTACAGCGCTCTTGCCTTTTCCTAATACAAAAAGGCCAGACCTTGCGGTCTGGCCTTTTGGTGTGTTTTACCGCTTACTTGGCGTGAGTGGTGGAAACGTGGGTCGTGGTCACTTCTTTCTTGCCGGCGCAAGCGCCGAGGTTCAGAAGAGACACTGCGACTGCGAGAAGTACGAGTGCTTTAAACATGCTGGTTTCAACTCCTTTCATTGCTGGTTGCTGGTTAGATCAGCTCAAGGAAAGGCCCAGGACGGCCCGATTGCAATGTTTTTTGCCGAAATCAGAAAAACGAATCTTTCCAAAGGCGATTACCAACCGGTCGTGACGCGGCTGACGATGCGCGAGGCCGCGTTTTCGATGGCGAGCGGAATGGCTTGCCGTTCGTCCTGATTGACATCATTGCCGGAGACAAAAAAGCTCGTGTTGCCGACGATGGTCCCCTGGTCGATCACTTCTCCTGTCGTGCGGCTCTTGATGACGTAGAAAATGTTGACGGTGAGGAGATATTCCTGCTGTTTGATGATGTCGCTGCGGACGGAACGTGCCCCCCGGCGGCGAATCCCCTCGATTCTTCCCTCAAGAATGGCATCGGCGTCCTGGCAACTGCGGATTTGCAATGTGCCGTCTTGCTGAAACGCCCGGACGACGGTGCTGGCGGCCAGCGATTCGAGACGCGGGACGAGGGTATCGTTATGGAAAGTCGGGACGGCAAGCGTCCGGACGCATTCCATTTTTTTAGGAACGGTGGCGCCAATATGGTATCCCGCACAACCGCTCAAGAGCATGGTGATGGCGAGCGCGAGGGCAAAAATCGTGGACTTCATTGCAGGCGGGGCTATTGGGCGGGCAGTGCGGGTTCGGGCGGGGGGGGGAGGTTGCCGGGAGTGCGCAGCTTGGGCGCTTCGGGAGCGGTCTCCTCAGGCGCACTGGCCGGTGCGGGCGGGCCGGCAAAGTCGGGGCGCGAAGCGGTATCGACTTGGGCCTGGAGTTTACGGCGTTCCTGGGCTTTGCCGCCGGTTTCGGCGAGTTCCGGCCCGGCGCGAAGTGCCTCGGGATCGACGTTTTGCTTTAGCTGCTCCAAGCTTTTGCTCGCTTCTTCGCCTTCGGGGGTATTCTTGCCATCCTGAAGGATCTGGTTGTAGTAGATGACGGCCGCCTTGTAATTTTTGGTTTTGTTGTAGAACCGGGCGACTTCCAATGTTTTTTTGAGATTCCTATCGGAGAGCTTGGTGACGTTGGCTTGGGCTTGCTGGACTTTCTCGCTCTGCGGATAGCGGACCAGGAAGTCTTCGAATGCGTCGCGGGCTTTGACCCGGGCCGCCCGGTCGTTGGAGCCGGTATCGATCAGGTGCATCTGGACGTAGCCGATCTGGTATTGAGCATCGCCAGCGATATCGTCGTTGGGATATTTGTCTACGGTAAGCTGGTAAGCGGCGAGCGCTTCCGGATACCGGGTCTGTTTTTCGAGCGCCATGCCGATGTTAAACTGGGCAAGCGGCGCGAATTTACTGTAAGGGGCGGTTTTGACGATCTCCTCGAACATCTTCTGGGCCCGCTCCATGGACGGGAACGCTTTGACGCCAAAAAGTTTGCGGCGTTCGCCGTTGAGGAACGCTTTGGCAATCCCGAACTGGTGTTCGACCACGCTGTCAAATTCTTTGCCGCGCGGGTAATCGGCTATGTATTGGCTATAGGCTTTGAAGGCCCGTTCGGGTTCGCCGATTTGCTCGCAAAGTTCCGCGATTTTGAATTGGGCTTGAGGGGAGGCGCCGGAGCCGGGAAAGCCTTTGATCAGGGCTCGGTAAGCGCCGATCGCTTTTTTGAGATTCCCCTCGGCTTCCAGCGCGCGGGCTTTTTGAAGCTGTTCGCTGGCGGATTGTTCCAGGACTCCTGAATCTTCATCTTCGCTGTGGAAACCTTCGCCGGGGCGGTAAACCGTCGCAGCGCAGACTGGCGGAACCTGAAACATCAGCAAAGCCAGGGTGAGCGATGATAAAACAATGAGCTTCCGCATATCGGGAATGACGCTAGTGGAAGAGACGGAAGGCGTCAAGGGTGGCGGTGCAATTTGAAGCTCAGGGAATCGCTGATCTGGAATGCGGTGTTTTTGGCCCGGCAACTTTTTGTTGTTTCCCAAGCTCCCCTTCCTCCCCTATTTTCACGTTGTGTTTGAACTTCTAGCCACTGATCCCGTTTCCAAGGCCCGCCGGGGCCGTCTGACCACCCGCCACGGAGTCATCGAGACGCCGATTTTCATGCCCGTGGGGACGCAAGGGACGGTGAAGGCGGTCAGTCCCCGGGAGCTAAAGGAACTCGATGCGCAAATCATTCTCGGCAATACCTACCATCTGTTTATCCGGCCCGGCTTGCATGTAATGCGCCATTTCGAGGGGCTTCACCGGTTTATGAACTGGGATCGGCCAATCCTGACTGACAGTGGCGGGTTCCAGGTGTTTTCACTGGCGAAACTGCGCAAGATCACCGAGGAGGGGGTTCATTTCCAGAGTCACCTGGACGGTGCGCCGTGCTTCATCGGCCCGGAAACCTCGATGGATATCCAGGCGACGCTGGGTTCGGATATCGCGATGGCGTTTGACGAATGCCCCCCTTACCCGTGCGAATACGATTACGCGGCCAGGAGCCTGGAACTCACTTTGCGCTGGGCTCAACGATGCCGTCAATGGGCGCAAGCCAGGGACGCCGCAGGGGAGCAGCGCGGGGCGGTGTTTGGGATCGTCCAGGGGGCGACCTTTGCCGAGTTGCGCCGGGCGAGCGCCGAAGCGCTCGTGGAAATGAATTTCGACGGCTACGCGATTGGCGGGGTGAGCGTGGGGGAACCGGAGACGGAAATGATGGCGGCCGTTCAAAACGCCGAACCGTTTTTGCCGGTCAACAAGGCCCGGTATGCGATGGGGCTTGGGACGCCGCCGCAGATGCTCAACATGATAGCGCTCGGAGTCGATATGTTTGACTGCGTTTTGCCGACCCGGATCGCCCGCAACGGCACCGCGTTCACCGCCCGGGGGACGATCAATTTAAAGAACAACCCGTATATCCTGGACAAGGGGCCGATTGAAGAAGGATGCACCTGTCCGGCGTGCCGGGAATTTTCGCGCGGCTATTTGCGGCACCTCGTCAAGTCGGAGGAAATCCTCGGGTTGCGGCTCATCTCGCTCCATAATCTTCATTTTTACCTCACGCTGATGGCGCGGGCGCGGGCGGAAATCGAGGCCGGAACGTTTGATCGTTTCCGGCGGGAATTTGTCGCTAATTACATCCCCTGGAATGCGCAGGAGCCGTAGCTGCCATCGATAAGCTAGAGCGGTTTAAATTTTATTGTTTACACGCTGCTCGGCGGCGCGGGCCGCTGCGCGGTCTTTCAAGCTCGGGCAGTATTGGAAATACAGCCACTTCGCTTGAAGAGCCCGTGCATCAACCCGCGGCGCTCTCGCATCATTGTAAACACTTCAATTTAAAACGCTCTAAAAGGATGGATGGAACGGCGGTTAAACAAAACGCTTTACTTCCGGGGGGTGTTATGCTGTAAACTGGTCGTTCACAAAAAACCAATATTTAACTCAGATCTCCAATGAGCAGCAAATACACCGCATTCCGTTGTCCCGAAGATTTGCTTGAGAAAGCAAAGACTCGAGCCAAGCGCGACCGCCGCTCTCTGAGCAACTATCTAATCACTCTGATCGACAAAGACGTCGCCAGCTTGGACGATGGTGCTTTGGAAGAAGCTGGCGCTGCGCGCGGCAAGCAAGATAAAAACAGCTAATTCTCTTTTCGGGTTTAAGAAAAAGCCGCTCTCATTGAGGGCGGCTTTTTTTGCGTGATCAACAGACGGTTTGAATTGCTATAACCCTTTTTGAATGATTTTGAAAATCTCGGTGTTGTCGATAAAGCCGTTGAGTCCTTCCGATCCCGGGCCGGTGGCGACTCCGATCATGTCGCGGGCGGTGGGGATCGCTTGAGCGGTTCCAAAAGCGGCCGGTTCAGCTGATTCGGCGGCGGCGGCAGGTGTTGCTGCGGGTGAGGGGGAGGCGGTGGGGTTGGCCGATAGCTGAGATTGCGCAGAAGGGTCGTTTTTGCGAGGACCGTTGGGGCCAGTGCTCCAGGTGAGGGCCGGATAACCGGCCGCATTGGTGCCCAGCAAGGCCACGCCGTGGTCGTCCCGGAGCGGATGCCCGTTGAGGCTCAAGCCGCCCAAGTCGCTTTTGCCAATGCAGAGGATCAGCGCTTTTTCGCCCGCATACTGCAGGGCGGTCGCCACTGCGCGGTCGAAATCGGCGGTTTCGCTCAAGACCCGTTCCCCCTTGTTTTGCTCGGCAGCCCGCGAAACCAGTGCCGCATCAATGACCAGCAAGTAGCCGCGCCGGTTGTTTTGGAGGAACTGGATGGATCGCCGCACCATGTCGGAAAGCGATGGCTGCTGGCTGCCGCTCTCCATCTGGGATGAGAAGGCGAGGTCGGTGTCGGCAAAGATACCGGTCAAAGGGGTCGTCAGGAAAGCGGGCGTGCTTTCCAGTTCGGCTTTTGTGCGTGTCAGCGAATGTCCCTTGCCACGCAGTTCCAGCCACAAATCCCGTCCATCTTTACGGAGGCCGCCTTTGCTTTCGGGGGTGAAATTGGAGAGGCCGCCGCCCAGGGTGATGTCAACAAAATCGCTCCCGATCAACTGTTCGGCGATGGCTTGCCGGTCTTTTGCGTCCGTGGCGTGGGCGTAAAAGGCGGCAGGGGTGGGATCAGTGAGGTCGCCGGTGCTGATGAGGCCGGTCCCGCGGCCCGCATCGTGGGCCAGGGCCAGAATCGAAACGATCGGTTTGCCGCCCGGCTCCATGGCCAGAGCCCGGTTGTTGCCTTTGATCCCCGTAGCAATCGAGGTGGCGGCAGCGGCAGCATCCGGCACGGCATAATCATTGGAAGCATTGCGCAGCAGGGCCAGGTGGGGGAACGATTCCACGGCCAGGCGTTCGTTGGCGCCGTTTTGATAAAGCCGCGTGGCCGCGAGGGTGTTGGTGGAGAGTCCGTCGGTGACAAAAAGGATGATCCCGAACGGCTTCTGTTCCACCCAGTTGTGGAAAAACACAAACCCAAACCCGATAAAGACCAGTAAGCAGACCAGAGCGAGAAGTTGATTCCGAAGTTTCATTTGGCGTGCCCTCAAGAAAAGCAGGAATCCCGGCATTGAGAAACGAGAAAAGCAGGAATTCCAATCAATGCGCAGAGCTTGGGGAGGGGTTGCGACGGCGTCAACCGCTTCCGAAAAAAATCTCCATTATTTAGGGGTAGGGGGTTGACTGATGCAAGGTTCAATACAACTGTTGTCGCACTTACGATGCGACTTACACATCTGTTTACATCTGTTGTCCTCCTGGTCAGTGCCACATTTGCCGGCGCCCGGCCTGATCTTAGCAATAGCCGGCCCGGCCCGACTCCCTATGATCCGTATTGTCGTCCCGTGGATGCCGTTTTGCACCGGCTCGATGGCGGCTCACCGAGCATGGAGCGTGTCGAGGCTTTGATGCGGCAGGGATTTGCCTTCAAATACTCCTTTGACTCCCCATACCTGGCCGCCATGCCTGAAGTGACCGCCGCCAAGCGTTCGGGCGATTGCAAGGCCAAGTCGCTGTGGCTGGCGAGTTGTATGAACGATAAGGATGTGCTTTATGTGATTGGAAAAGCAAGGTTGACCTCCAAGATCAGCCACGCCTGGTTGATGTGGAAGAAGGATGGGCGCTGGTGGATTCTGGATCCGACCAACACCGCTGAACCGATTCCCGCCGAGGCGGTTGGACCGGATGATTACCTTGTGAATTACTCCTACAATCGCAACGGTTCCTACTGTCATCCAGCGCCGCGCACGAGCCGCCCGGTGGCAGGGCGAAGCCGGAGCCACAGATAGAGCCCTCCCCCCACAAAAGAACGGGATCGCACGGTAAAGAGCGGTCCCGTTCTGACGCGCCGGGGCGCTGCTTTCAGGTTGCTGCTGTAAAACGAAAATTGGTGCAAAATAAATTGCTGGAACAGGAATTGATTTGCGCCAGCCCTGTTCTGCTGATTTATGACCAAAGTTTGACGGGTGACAGCGGGTGTGATATCATACACCGGGATGTTTGGTGGACTGCGGAAATCGCTTTGAGCCGCTATGGAACCTATAAAAAATATTTGCGCCAGCCTCGAAACCGGTTTGCAAAAACATCTTCACCAAAACCGGTCAGCTTTCAGGCATGCAGACGGCGGTGCAAACGCTCGTTGTGAAAACCCCTGAATCATGACGGCAAACAAACAGCCAAAAAAATTCAAAGAGACTGGATATTCCCAGATGCTCCGTAAAATCCGCGGCATTGTATTTGCGTATGTTTTGGTTGCGGCTGGCTGGATCTTTTTCTCCGATCGGCTTCTTTCCGCACTGGTTCCGGATTCGAAAATGCTGTTGGAGTGGTCGATCCTGAAAGGTTTCGTCTTTGTCTTCGTGACGGCGATGATGCTTTATTTGTTGATCGCCCGGTTGACTTCGAAACTCTGGAACGCGAGCCATTCCTGGCAACTGAGCGAACGCAAGTTCCGAACGCTCTTTGAGGAAATTACCGACGGAATCGCTGTGGTCGATTTGGAAACGAGTCAGCTATCTATAGCCAATGAAGCTTTTTCTAAAATGCTCGGCTACAGCAGGGAGGAAATCCGAAATCTCAAAATTTCCGATCTCCATCCCGCCGAGGTGCTGCCCCGGGTGAGAGCGGTTTTTAAGGAGATGGGTGGAGGCGCTAATCTCCTGACTGATATCGCCGTTCAACGCAAGAATGGCACGGTTTTTTACGCCGATATTAATGGGACCGGATTGGAATTGGATCGCCGCCCATGTATTCTCGGGGTTTTCCGGGATATTACCGAACACAAGCGCATCGAAATCGATCTCAAAAACGCCAAGGAATCGGCCGAAGCTGCCAATCACGCCAAAGACGAGTTCATCGCTGTGATCAGCCATGAACTGCGCACCCCGCTGACGCCCGCGCTGGCCGCAATCGCGGCTTTGAGCGGGGGAGAAGTCCCGCCCGAGGCCCGGAGAGACCTGGAGGTGATCCGGCGCAACCTGGAGATGGAATCGCGATTGATCGACGATCTCCTGGATTTGACCCGGATGATCCGGGGCACGGTCGAAATCACCCGTGAAACCGTGAATGTCCACAATTGCCTCAAAGGGGCTTTGGATCTATGCCGCTCCGAGATTGAACTCCGGCGCCTGGAATTGACGCAAACTCTGGAGGCTGCAAATGCGATTGTCTGTGGGGATTCCGGGCGCTTGCAGCAGGTATTCTGGAGCTTATTAAAAAACGCGATCAAATTTACGCCCGAAGGGGGGAGGCTGCGCGTGTGCACATTGAACTTGGGCGACCGGATCCGGATTCAGATTTCCGATACCGGGGTTGGGATCGAGCCGGAGACACTGGCCCGCTTGTTTCGCCCGTTTGAGCAGGGGGAACGGACCCGGAAGCGGCTTTTTGGGGGTCTCGGGCTGGGGCTCAGCCTGGCTAAGAATCTGGTGGAATTGCATGGCGGGCAATTAACCGCGACCAGCGAAGGCAAAAACAAAGGGGCCGTTTTTATGGTGGAATTGCCGCTCAGCGGTACGGTTTTCAATTCGGCTCCATCTGCCATGCCAGAGGCCAAACAAAGCCCGCTTCTTCTTTTAGTGGACGACCACGCCGATACGCTGCAAATCTTTCGCAGATTGCTGGAAAAATGGGGCTATTCGGTAGTGACGGCAATGTCGGTCCAGGGGGCGATCAAAGCGGCGGCGGAGCATAAATTCGATGGCTTGGTGAGCGATCTCGGGTTGCCCGATGGCAGCGGCATGGAGATTATGAAACGGCTTAAAGAGCTTTACGGGCTGCCCGGGATCGCCATGAGCGGTTTCGGAACCGAAGAAGATTTCCGCGCCAGCCGTCTCGCCGGGTTTGAGAAACATTTCGTGAAGCCGGTGAATTTCAGCGCGTTCCGAGTGGCACTTGATCAGATGCTGGTTCAATCGAGCAGCGCGTAACGGGTGTTACGCAGACGCGGTTCGTATCCGGCATCTCGGATCAGCATCTGGATCTCCTCTTTTTGGAGCTGGAAATGAGCGCCCGCGCTGCTCACGACGTTTTCTTCCATCATCACCGAACCAAAGTCGTTCGCGCCGTATTCCAGCGAGATCTGGCCAATTTGCGGCCCCTGGGTGACCCACGAGCTTTGGAGGTTTTCGAAGTTATCCAATACGAGCCGCGCGACGGCTAACGTGCGCAGGTATTCCATCGCGCCGACGGTTGGGGCTTTGAGCGCGGTATGCTCGGGCTGGAAAGTCCAGCAAATGAATGCCGTAAAGCCGCCGGAGCGCGCTTGTTGCTCGCGCAGCCGGTGTAGATGCTCGATGCGGTCCTCGATGGTTTCCACATGGCCGAACATCATCGTGGCGCTGGAGGTGAGGCCGAGGCTGTGCGCCACATCCATGACTTCGAGCCATTGATCGGTGTTGCATTTGCGCGGGGCGATCTGGTTGCGGACTCGGTCCACGAGGATCTCGCCGCCGCCGCCGGGGATGGAGGTCAACCCCGCTTCCTTGAACTTGGCGAGAACTTCGCGCAACGGCATCGCAAAAATTTTGGCAAAATGCTGGAACTCCGGCGGGCTGAACCCGTGAATGGCGATTTGCGGAAAGCGTTCCCGAATGTGGGCGAGCATTTCCAGATACCAATCAATTTTAAGGGACGGATGGTGGCCTCCTTGCAGCAAGACTTGCACCCCGCCGATGTCGCTCAGTTCCTGCAATTTTTGATCCAGCTCATCCCGGGTGATGACGTACCCTTGCTTATGGTGTTCGGGCCGGTAAAACGCGCAGAATTTGCAATGGACATCGCAAACGTTGGTGTAATTGATGTTGCGATCGACGATGTAAGTGACGATCTCGTTGCCGCGTCCGTCGTAAGCCGCCCCTTTGATCTGTTTGCGGCGGGCGTTGGCCAGCGCGCCGAGTTCTTCAAGCGGCGCACGATAAAGCGCCAACGCGTCGGCTGTGGAGATGCGTTCTCCCGAAAGGACTTTTTCGCCAAGGGCCGGGTCGAGTGAAACCATAAGCTATTTTTGTTTCAGCGCCTCGCAGATTTCTTCGATGAGCGCAGGACCCCGGTAAATGAAGCCGGTGTACAGCTCGATGAGCGCGGCTCCCGCGTCCAGTTTTTCCAGGGCCGCCTCCGCGTCGAAAATCCCGCCCACGGCGATGACCGGCAGATCGGTATGTTTGCAGACGTAGCGGACGATTTCCGTGGAGCGAGCCCGCAACGGTTTGCCGCTCAACCCGCCGGTCTGATCCCGTTCGGCGGCGACGCACGAGTGGTCGAGCGTCGTGTTGGTGGCGATCAATCCCGCGAGGCCGTGCTCGGTGATGAGTTCCAGGATTTCGTCGATTTGCGACCATTCCAGATCGGGCGCGATTTTCAACAGGAGCGGTTTGGGGTTCGTTTTCGCGCGGTTGGCGGCCATGACCGCGCCGAGCAGTTCGTTGAGTTCGGCCTTACCTTGCAAGGTGCGCAGGCCGGGGGTGTTGGGGGAACTGACGTTGAGGGCAAAGTAGTCGCCCAGCTCGAAGAGGCGTTCAAACGAGAGCAGGTAATTTTGAGGAGCTTCCTCCAGCGGGGTGATCTTGTTTTTGCCGAGATTGATCCCGATGGGGATGGTCGGCCAGTGCCCCTTTGCGCGTTGGGCTTCCATGCGCAGGGCAATCGCTTCGGCCCCGCTATTATTGAATCCCATCCGGTTGATGACGCCGCCCATTTCAGGGAACCGGAAGATGCGCGGCCGCGGATTCCCGGGCTGCGGGAGCGCCGTGATGGTGCCGGCTTCGACAAAGCCGAACCCGAGCGTTTGCCAGGCATTGAGAACTTCCCCCTCCTTGTCAAACCCGGCGGCGAGCCCGATCGGGTTGGGGAATTTCAGGCCAAAGACGGTGCGTTGGAGCGTGGGATCGTGGGTCGGCTTGAACGGAAGCAGCTCCAGCGCTTTCAACGCCTTCATGGCGATATGGTGAACCGTTTCCGGGTCGAATTGGAAAAGCAACGGGCGGACGAGGTGATCGTAGAGAAGCGGCGGAATCATGTCGCCTTCTTTTCAAGCACGAATGGAGCTTGGGAACGAGCAAAAAGCTCGCGGCTTCTCGTTCCCAATCTCCTGATTGGGAACGCGCTTGTCGGCGAAACTCCGTTTCGTTAACCTCGCCATCATGCGCAACCGCTACCGTGTTCACGAACCTCATCTTGCGCACTTCATCACCTCCAGCATCGTTGAGTGGTTGCCCATCTTTAGTTCCACGGGTTGCTGTGACATTCTGGTGGAGTCCCTGCAATTCTGCCGTGAGCGCAAGGCGCTTCAACTGCACGCATGGGTGATTCTCCCCACTCACTTTCACGCCATTGTTTCGGCACCGGATTTGAGCGGAGTTATGGCTGATTTCAAGAAATTCACGGCCCGAGGTATTCTGGCGAGGCTTGCTGAAAAACGGTGCGATTGGCTCCTAAATCAACTGAGCTATTACCGGGCGGCCCACAAAGCTGCCGCGCACCAAATCTGGCAGGAGGGATTCCACCCTCAGGCAATCATTTCCGATGAGATGATGCTCCAGAAACTGGATTACCTGCATCACAATCCCGTCAGGGCTGGTTTTGTGACCGCGCCGGAGCATTGGCGCTATTCTTCGGCACACGCCTGGTTGCCGGAAACAAAGCCGTTGATTGAGTGCGATCCTTGGCGATAGCGGGGGTTTCGAAACGGAGTTTCGGGGACAACCGCGTTCCCAATCATGAGATTGGGAACGAGAGGGGGAAAGAAGAGGAGGCTTGTCTTTCCTTTGCGCCTTTGCGTCTTTGCGAGAGATTTAAAAACTAAAGGGTCGCCGTAATTTATGAACATGTCCTAAACTTCTGCGAGGCTTGCGGCGATGATCTCGTCAAGCTGGGTGAGGCTTTCCATGACGGCAAAGCGGCTTCGCAAGGTTTTGGCACCGGGCATTCCATGGGCGTAGGCCATCAGGCGGGCGCGGAGGGAATGAATGGCGGGGCGTTCGGCTCCACGGGCTTCAATGGCGAGGGCGCAGTGCCGCCGAACGAGTTCCCATTGAGCCGCAAGGGTCGGGGGCGGCGGCAGTTGTCCGGTTGCAAAATAGCTTTTTATCTCATGGAAAATCCATGGGGAGGACATGGCGGCGCGGCCAATCATAAGACCCGCGACCGGCGTCTCACATTTCCGGCGGGCGGCATCGTGCGCGGTTTTGATGTCGCCGTTGCCAATGACCGGGATGCGGACGCTTTGCGCCACTTCGCCGATCACCTCCCAATCCGCTTCCCCGCCGTAGGCCTGGTCTTTGGTGCGCCCATGGACGGCGAGCGCCTGGATCCCCGCATCTTCGAGAATTTTTGCGGTTTCGAGCGCATTGACGGCGTCACGGCTCCAGCCAATGCGAATCTTCGCGGTAACGGGGCAGGGGGCTGCCGCCTGGACGACGCTGCGGGCGACGCGCTCCAGCAACGGCAGGTCTTTCAGCAAGGCCGAGCCGCCATTGCGCGAGACGACTTTGTTGACGGGACAGCCGAAGTTGAGATCGAGGAAATCGGGCCCGACCCAGTCGCGCACCCTACGTGCCGCTTCGCCCAGGTGGTCCGGGTCGGCTCCGAAAAGCTGGACTCCCAGCGGGCGTTCCGCCGGGGTGAACTCAAGGTATTCGATGGTCCGCGCGTTCTTGCGGAAGATCCCCTCGGCGGAAACAAATTCGGTGACCATCACATCCGCCCCTTGTTCTTTGCACAGCGTGCGAAAAATCTGATCCGTCACCCCGGCCATCGGCGCGAGATAAAGCGGAAAACGATCTTGGAACCAGGGAAGCATGCGGGAGGAGATTATAGAGGGAGGAGATTATAGAGGGAGGAGAGGGGCTTTTTTAGGAACAAAATGTCGAGGCGCAACGGGGTTCACGAGCAACGGACGGCGTCTATAATCTATCATCTCCCCCCTCTATCGTCTTTCTTTACCCCAACAGTCCCGCGACTTCGTTTTGCACGGTTTCGATCTGGTCGAGGTGGAGACCGGGATCGGGGATCACGAAAACTTCACCGGTTTTTGCGTGGAGATAAATCTGGAGACGCTTGCCGTCTTCTTCTTTGACTTCGATTGGTTTTAGGAGCCGTTTGCGTTCCAGCATGAGGGCCAGGATGAAGCGCACGTTGGCATGTTCTTCGCCCGGTTCGCTCATGTAGCGGCGAAGCAGGCTTTCGGCGGTTTGCTTGCCGAGCGCTTCCGGCGCAGGGGGAGGCGGGATCTCATATCGATTGCGCCAAAACGAATGGGGGGCTTTGGTTTGGTCGCGCGATCGCCACGCTTCCTCGCAAAGATCCTCGCGTCGGAAGCCGCCCCGTTCATCGAAGAGAAGCGTGTAAAAAGGCTCTCCGTCGGCAAACTCGTGTCCCGTGGCGGTGCAGACGTGGCTGCGTCCTTTGATTTCCCATTCGTTGGCCATGGCGCGTTTACCGTTTGGGTTTGGAAGGGAAAAGCTCGGCGAGTTTCGGAAATTCCCGGTTGGAGCCTTTCATGTAAAGCAGGTAGAGGCCGATGCAGCCGAAGATTACGATGGGCGACCACGCGGCCGTAACGTCTGAGACGCGGGCTCCCTTGCCAAAAGCGAGCATGAGAAAGCTAAAGAAGGTCATTCCCGCAAAAAGAAAGATCGCACCCGCGATTCCCGTGAGCACCCCGCGTCGCGAAAAAACGATGGCCAGCGGACCGGTGAATAGAACGACCACGAGACATTGGAAGGGCAACGCCCAGCGGTATTGGAGATGGGTGCGGTATTGGGCGAGTTGAGCCGCTGAAAAATCGGAATTAAACCGAAGGTAATCGCGCAGTTGCGGCACGGAGAGCCCTTGCGGGTCGAGGTTGGAACTGGCAATGCGCCACGGAGTCTCGCTCCAGTTGTCAATTTGGAGAACCGTAAACGGCTTGCTGCTCCGGATCGTCCCATCCGGGGCGAATTGCACGGCGTTGCCCTGGGAAAAGAGCCACGCCTTGGTTTCCGGTTTGTAGCTGGCCGTGGCCGCAAGCCATTCGGAGGTGATTGCCCCGGCCTTGTTTTGTTCCAGAATCGTCACGTTTTGCAGGATCGAACGGTCGTGGGGATTGGCGGGCATTTTGCGAACGAACCAAAACCGGCGGTCGGTGCGGTTGCAGAAGAGTTGGCCGTCAAGCACTGCTTTTTTATCCGATTTCTTGCTGATCCCGTTTTTGAGCTCCTTTTTGAGCGAGTCCGAATGCGGGGCCATGCTGTAATTGAGGCCCGCACAGACGCCAGTCAGGACGATCCCTGCAATGATGAGCGGCATGAGCAGGCGGACCAGGCTCTGGCCCGCCGTGAGCATTGCGATGATCTCGTTGGAGCGGGACATTTTGCTCAGGCAAAAGAGAAGCGCCAAGAGCAGCCCGACCGGGATGCAAATCATCATGAATTGCGGCACTTGCGTGAGGTAAAAATAGGTCACCCATTTGAGGGAAACGTGGGCTTCGAGGAAGTCCCCCGTGTTGCTTTGCAAGTCGAATACGAGCCAAATGCCAAGGAACCCGAAGAAGCAAAGCAGGAACGGGGTGAGGAAATTGCGAAGGATGTAACGGTCCAGAAGGATCATGTGCGGGTTCTTAGTAGAGCATCCGCGCGGAAATTTCCAATAAATCCGCGCGGGAGGCGTTGGGCAGGTTTGAAATATCTCAGTTAATCCAGGAAAGCGTCCAAAAATGCTGGAGGCCTGAACCGGAGAAAGGACCGCTTGAAGCCCCATTGGTAAGCTGCTAGAATTAAAACATGACAGTCATGGAATCCATCCTCAGAGATTTGGAGGCGCTACCCGCGTCAAAGCTGGTGGAGGTGGCCCAGTATGTCAGTCATTTCAATCCGAAACGCCGTAGCGAACGGATGGCCGCGCTGCGGGCAGTGGGCGGGTGCATGCCTGGCGAGGAAGGTGAAACCTTCGAAAAAGCCGTCAACGAAGAAGCCGAACGGATTGATCCCGATGCTTGGAAATAGTCTTTTGCTGGACACCTGCGTGGTAGTCAAACATTTCCGGGACGCAACAGCCGTGGCCGATGAATTGTCGGCGTATGAAAACCTGTTTTTGCCGCAACAAGCCTTGGGCGAACTTTATTACGGGGCGTATCGCTCGACCGGGCCTGAAAAGCATCTGGCTCAAATCGAGCGTTTCCTTGGGGCGGTAGACGTATTGAATCCCGACGAAGAAACGTCCCAACTCTATGGACAAATCGCCACAGCGTTGGCGTTGGCCGGAACACCCATTCCTCAAAATGACGTTTGGATCGCTGCAATGGCCATCCAGACCGGCCTGCCGCTGGCAACCTGTGATGATCACTTCACACGGATTTCAGGGCTGACTGTTTTACGGTGGTGATCGTCTTCTTGGCTGGTTCACAGCCGCCCATCCCACTGGTTCTTCCTGCTGGATTTAAATCGGCTCGATGGTGACGAGGCCGTGGGAGATGGTCCAGGCGTCCGAAGCGGACATTCGCTTGAGTTCGTGCCCCGCGCCCCACGAGTCGCTGTAAAGGATTTCGCTTGTTTTCTCGTTGTACCCGATGATGAGCCGCGTGTGACCGCCGGGGCTTTTGGCATGGCTGCCGTCTGTGTCCAGAACACCCAGCATCACCGACCAGAGCAGTGGAATGCCATCGTCAATCCTCGTCTTGATCTGGCGCTGAAACGATCCAAAGGCGGCCCGGCTTTTGTTTCGCGATTCCCGCAAAATCTCCGGCTTCATCTGGCTGAAAACAACGCTCGCATCCCCTGCGCCGATGTTGACCGGGTTAACCCGGGCGCGTTTGGCGGCCAGGTTGTAATCGTTGACGGTCGATCCGTAATCGATATCGCACAGGGAGCGCACCCGGATTTTCAATCGGGCGGTGAGCTTTTTCAACGACTCGGTCATCGCATTGTAATTGGTCCCTTTTTCCGCGTCGCTATTGGCCAATTGCGCCAATTCGTGCTCGTCGGTTTTGATTCCATAATAGCGCATGACCCGTTCGGCCGTGGCGACGACGCAATAGCCCTTTTGCCCCTGGTCAACCATCGGCACGTCTTTGATCACCACGTCGCCCGAGGCGGAGTCGCGCGTGACGTGGTCAAGGCCGCGAAAACGGGCAGATTGCTTTTTGGCGTTATCGAGCGCCTCTTGGACCAGATTTTTCGGCTTCGGCGTGGGGATGATCTGCAATCGCACAAATTCCGAACGGAAGGCGGGCGATTTGGTGCAGGAATATTCCAGCAAATAGGTCGATACCGGGGTGGTCCAACTAACGCCATCCGCTTTGACCACGTTGGCGGGGTCTCTTTTTTTTGGCGTGAACGTCATTTGCGTTGCTGCCGAAATCGCCGCAATGGTTTTCTTGATGAGGTCTCCGTATTGAACGGAATTAATCTCTCCCATGTCGCCCCGGTTATAGAAGAGGACGTTCAACTCGACGATTTTGTCTGCCTCGCAGCGCAGAATTGTCTGGCAGACCGGTTGTCCCAAGAAAGTCGCGTCCTTGAGGGTGGATTGCGCGATATTATGTGCGGCAGAGATCCAACGGAAGCCGAGTTGCTGGTTGCCCTCAACCCACGAGGCGGCGGGCGTTTCCCAGAGTGCCGGCAGGGCCAGCGCGGCGTCCAGTGCCGTCCCCTGCGGGGTCTGCGCGATGGCTGATGTGACCAGCAGAAGAAGGAAGGCCAGGCGCTTGATCATGGGAGAGGGGATTGGGTAGTGATCACAAATTCTGCAAATCAGAGGAGTAGGCAGATCACAGATTTTCAGAAATGGTGCGCAATCTGCGGATAAAACCTCTTAGTTCGCTTTGGGCTGTTGCTGGGTGAGGCAATGGAATGCCCCCAGACCCCAGATCAATTCGCGGCAATCGATGCCGATAACCTGCCGATCCGGGAAAACGGTTTGGAGCACGGAGGAAGCCCAGCCGTCGGCGCTGTCGCCGAAGGTTGGCATCAGCACGACTTTGTTGGCGATGTAGAAATTGGCGTAGCTGGCCGGGAGCCGCTGGCCGTCGCGAACGATCTTGCCGGGCATTGGCAGGGTGTGGACTTGCAACGGCGTGCCGTCTTCCACGTCCATGGCGCGCAGTTTGGCCAGGTTTTCCTGGAGCGCCTCATAGTTGGGGTCGTCTTGCTCGTCCTCGACGCAGGTGACGACGGAGGTGCGGCTGACAAAGCGCGTCAAATCGTCCACATGCCCGTCGGTGTCGTCGCCTTCGATGCCGTCGCCCAGCCAGAGAATGTTGGTGACCCCCAGGTAATCGCGCAGCTTTTGTTCAATTTGCGCTTTGGTCAGGTCGGGATTGCGGTTTGGGTTGAGCAGGCAGGAGTCGGTTGTCAGGAGCGAGCCCGAGCCGTTGACGTCGATGGAGCCGCCTTCCATCACGATGCCGGGGTTGAAAACTTCGAGCCCCAGCGCTTTGCCGATCTCGGTGGGCACCACATCGTCGAGGTCAAAAGGCGGGTATTTCCAGCCCCACGCGTTGTAGTCCCAATCGACGATGGCCAGCTTGGAATCTCCCTCCCGTTTCAGGAAGCTCGGGCCGTGATCGCGGCACCACGGTTCGTTGGTGGGGATATGGAAAAACCGGACGTGCTTGGAGCGGGCGCGGCAGCGGCTCAAGACGTCGCGCACTTCGCGCTCCTGGGCCGGTCCCGAGACGTTGATGCAAACGGTTTCGGAATCGGCCAGAGCGTCCACCATTTTTGCGAGCACGGGCGGGATTGAGTCGTACGAGCCGGGGAAACTGATTCCGTCGCGGCGTGGCCAGGAGAGCCAGGTGGCTTCATGCGGCTCCCACTCGGCAGGCATACGGTAACCGAGTTGGGCCGGGGTGGGCGCGGCGGGGGTTGCATCAAAAGAGGACGTGGATTCAGACAAAGACATACAAAAGGGGCGCTGGGGGGAGGGGAACTAGTCGATGAAACGTTGGTTGATGGGTTGATAGGCGTCCACGCGGCGGTCTCGAAGGAAAGGCCAGTGGACCCGCTGGGTGTCGAGCGCGGCAAGGTCCACGTCGACTACAAGGATTTCCTCACGGTCCACGCTGGCTTTGCTCACGATTTGGCCGCTCGGGTCGGCCACAAAACTTTGCCCCCAGAATTCGATCCCGGGGCCGCCGTTGGGCGCCTCGTGCCCCACGCGGTTGACGGCCGCGACGTAGCAGCCGTTGGCGATGGCGTGGGATCGCTGGATGGTTTCCCATGAATTGTGCTGGCGTTCGCCGTATTGCGCTTTTTCCGCCGGATGCCAGCCGATGGCGGTCGGGTAAAAAAGAATTTGCGCCCCTTGCAATGCGGTGATCCGGGCCGCTTCGGGATACCACTGATCCCAGCAGATGCAGACGCCGATTTTGCCAAACCGGGTTTCCCAGGCGCGGAACCCCAGGTCGCCCGGAGTGAAGTAAAATTTTTCGAGAAAGAGCGGATCGTCCGGAATATGCATCTTGCGATAACTTCCGAGGAACGTCCCGTCGGCATCAATCACGGCAGCGGTGTTGTGATAGAGCCCGGCAGCCCGTTTTTCGAAAAGCGAGGCGACGATGACGACCCCGTGCGTTTTGGCGGCTTTGCAAAGGGCGTCGGTGGACGGCCCGGGGATTGGCTCGGCGAGCTTGAAGTAATCGTGATCCTCGACCTGGCAAAAGTAGACGCTGGAGAACAGTTCCTGGAGGCAGACAATATTCGCCCCCTGGCGCGCCGCTTCGCCGATTTTGTCAACGGCTTTTGCGAAGTTCGCGGCAGGGTCCGCAGAGCAGCTCGTTTGCACGAGCGCGACTTTGACTTGGGTGGGTTGAGTTGCCATCTGGACGCAAAATAGCCTAAATCCAATCGCTGGGGAGAACTTTTTTGGGGCAAAATGTGGTTTAAATTTTTTTCGGAAAAACAGGATTTTTCTTGCGCGTTTGAGTTTTCTCGCGGGTGCGAAGCGGAGCCGTAGCAGAACGCTCGACAACCGGCTCAATGGCTCCTATTTTGCATTTTTCCATGAACTGCAAAATTTTTGTTAAAATCGCCGCAGTGCTGCTCGGCCTGGCCATCCCACTCGTGGGCGTGGCGCAAGAAAAAGCGGCATCAACCCAACCCGATATCTCCAAAATGAAAGACATCCGTATCGTCATGAAAACCAGCAAGGGCAACATCGAACTGACGTTGTTCCCTTCCAAAGCGCCGGTCACTGTTGCCAGTTTCCTTAACCTCGCCAAGCAGGGGAAATACGACGGCATCGTTTTTCACCGGGTCATTGCCGATTTCATGATCCAGGGCGGCGATCCGACCGGCACCGGCCGCGGCGACCGCGGCTACAAGTTTGAGGACGAGTGCGTTCCGGAGCTTCGCTTTGACAAGCCCGGTTATCTCGCGATGGCCAATGCCGGTCCCGGGACGAACGGCTCTCAGTTTTTCATCACGCATGTGGCGACTCCGTGGCTCAATGGCAAGCACACGATCTTTGGTGCGGTGACGAACGGCCAGGATGTGGTGAATGCGGTGGCTCAGGGCGACAAGATCACCGGCATCGATATTCTCGATCCCGTGGACGATCTCTTCGCGGCCAAGGCCGACCGCATCGCTGACTGGAACGCAAAGATGAAGTAGCCAGCCAGCGTGACGCCAGCGTGACGCCAGCGTGACGCTGGACCCGGTTCGCGCTTCCGCGCGATGCAGCGTGCTTCGCGACGCTGCTTCGGTGGCAGGCGCTAAGTAGTTCAAACGGCGTGGGAAACCACGCCGTTTTTTTGCGGTTCAAGCTTGGTTTGCGCCCGAATAGGAACTTGTCTCTCGCAAAGACGCAAAGGCGCAAAGAAGTACAGACTTGTCTTTCCTTTGCGCCTTTGCGTCTTTGCGAGAGATTTAAAAATTGCAGCGATTACCGCACTTCCGCCGCGCAACGGTCGCACAGCTCCGGCTTGGCGGGGTCTGCGCCGACGGTTTCCTTGTGCCGCCAGCAACGGCTGCATTTGGCGTCCGGCGTGCGAATCAGCATGGCTTTGGTTTCAGCTCCCGCTTCGAGGGTCAGCTTGCTCAGGATGAAGAACTCTTCGAGTTCACTCTCGTGGCCTTGCAGTTGGGCCAGGAGCGCGGGATCTGCGATTTGCAGCGTGACCGATGCTTCCAGCGCGTTGCCAATGAGCTTCTCTTTTCGGGCCGGTTCAATGGCTTGGGCAATGACGCCGCGCAGGGCGAGGAGCTTCTCGACATGTGTTTCGAGCGCCGCGTCCGCAAACGTAGCGTCTCCTTCGGGGAAGGTTTGCAAATGCACCGCGCCGGTCGGGTTGCCCGCGAATTCCCAGGCTTCGTCGGCAGTGTAGACGAGGATCGGCGCGAGCAGCCGCGTGAGCGCGTCAAAGACGGCGTGCATTACGGTTTGCGTGGCGCGGCGGCGCGGGGAATTGATCCCGTCGCAGTACATCCGGTCTTTGGTGACATCAACATAGAGAGCGCTTAGATCAACCGCGCAGAACTGGTTCAAGGTCTGGAATACGCGGCGGAATTCGTAGGCATCGTAAGCCTCGCGGCAGGTGGCAATGACGTTCTGGAGCCGCGACATGACCCAGCGGTCGATGAAAGTCCAGTCTTCGCGCGGCGCAGCATGTTGAGCGGGATCGAAGTCGCTCAGGTTCGCCAGCAAAATGCGCAAGGTGTTGCGGAAGAGCCGGTAGGCTTCTCCCAGGCGCGTAAAGGCTTCCTCGGAGAAAGGGACTTCGTCGGTGAACTGCACGCTTGAAACCCAGAGGCGCACAATATCCGCGCCGTATTTGCCGACAAAATGTTCGGCGTCCATCGGTTTCTGATAGCTGCTCGATTTCGAAATCTTTTTGCCGTCCTTATCGACCACAAACCCGTGCGTGATGACGGTCTTGTAGGGGGCTTTTTCATTGACCCCCACGCTGGTCATCAGCGACGACTGGAACCAGCCGCGATGCTGGTCGGTGGCTTCGAGGTAGACGTCCGCAGGGAACCGCAATTCCGGGCGTTTTTTGAGCACGGCGGCGTGCGAGACGCCGGAGTCGAGCCAGACGTCGAGGGTGTCGTTGCGCCGGGTCGTGCCTTCCGGCAGTCCCACCGCTTGCGCCCACCATAGGTCGTCTTTTTCAAACCAGAGGTTGGTCCCGTGTTGCTCCACGAGGTCGGCCACTTTGCGCGCAATGGCTGCATCGAGGATCGGTTCGCCCGCGGTGCTATAAAAGACCGGCAGCGGCACGCCCCAGCAACGTTGGCGCGAGATGCACCAGTCGGGCCGCGATTCCACGGTTCCATAAATGCGGTTGCGCCCCCAATGCGGAATCCAGTTGACGGAATCGATCTCGGCGAGCGCTTTTTCGCGCAGCGCGTCGATGCGGATGAAGAACTGTTCGAGCGCCCGAAAGACGACCGGCGTTTTGGAACGCCAGCAATGGGGATACGAGTGGGTATAGCTTTGCTCGCCCAAAAGGGAACCGTTGCCGCGCAGGAACTCCACCACTTCCGCGTTGACGTCGAAAACGTATTTGCCGGTCCATGCCGGGACGCCCGCTTCCTCGGTCAGGCAGCCGCGTTCGTCAACGGGGGAAAGGATGGGCAGCCCGTATCTGATGCCCGCCATGTAGTCGTCCGAACCGTGTCCGGGGGCGATGTGAACTTGGCCGGTGCCGGTTTCGAGCGTGACGAAATCGGCGAGAATGACGGGCGAAATGCGGTCCAGGAACGGATGGCAGGTTTTCGTCGCCTCCAGCTCCGCGCCGGTCAATTCATGCGTTTCGCCTTCAGTCGGTTGCCAGCCGGTTTGGTTGGCAAACTGTTCCACGAGCCCTTCGGCAATGACCAGCGTTTCGCAGCGGCCGCTTTCCGCATGCTTGAAGGTCTTGGCTACGTATTTAAAGCGGGGGTGGACGGCGATGGCGACATTGGCCGGAAGCGTCCAGGGCGTCGTGGTCCAGACCACCATATTTGCTTTGCCGGCAAGCGGCCCGGAGGTGATGGCAAACTTGACGAAAATCGCGGGATCGGTGCGGTCGGCGTATTCCACTTCCGCCTCGGCGAGGGCAGTTTGAGCCCCGGTACTCCAGTAGACCGGCTTCATGCTCTGGTAAACCAACCCTTTTTCCACAAACGTCCCGAAAGTGCGGATGATCTCGGATTCGTATTCGGGCGCGAGCGTCAGGTACGGATTTTCCCAATCTCCGAGAACTCCCAAACGCCGGAATTGACGGCGTTGGATATCGATAAATTTGCGGGCGTAAGCCTCCGATTTTTGGCGGATTTCCAGGGGCGAGAGGCCGCGGGATTCCTTGACGACCTTGAATTCGATCGGCAGCCCGTGGCAATCCCAGCCGGGGATGAACGGGGCGCGGTGGCCGAGCATCGTCTTGGATTTGACGATCACGTCTTTCAAAATTTTGTTGAGCGCGGTGCCCATGTGGACGTCGCCATTGGCAAAAGGCGGGCCATCATGAAGCACAAAGAGGGGGGCGTCTTTGCGGGCATCCTGAATCCGGGCATAAAGCGCTTCGCTTTCCCATTTTGCCAACCGTGCGGGCTCGCGGGTAATGAGGTCGGCCTTCATCGGGAAGTCCGTTTTGGGGAGATTCAGCGTATCTTTGTAATTCGTGCTCATCGGATCGGAAGGGAAAGCCTATCAGCCTCTCAAGAGGGGGTCAACCCGGGAAGAAGATGAAGTCCCAGCACGGGCGGGGGATATTCTCCTGCCTTGTCACGGCGTTTTGGGGAGGCATAATTATCGAGGCTCATGCCTTCCAAAGCCGACCTCCATCTTCATTCCCGTCATAGCGCCCGCTCGGCCGAGTGGGTGCTGAGGCGGCTTAATTTCCCGGATAGCTATTCGGACCCGCTGTCGCTTTATAAAAGGCTGAGAAAGGACGGAATGTCGTTTGTGACGCTGACCGATCACAACGACATTGAGGGATGTCTCGCCATTGCCGATCAGCCCGGGGTTTTCATCAGCGAACAGATCTCGACCGTTTTTCCCGAAGACCGCAGCCGGGTGGAACTGCTCGCGTGGGGGATCACCGAGGCCCAGCATCGTGAGATCCAGGCGTTGCGCGAGAATATCTATGATTTGCAGGGTTATCTGGCCCAGTCGGGCATTGTTCATGCCGTCGCGCACCCGCTCTACCGGCTGGACGACAAACAAAGCGCCGATAATTTTGAAAAACTGATTCTCCTCTTCCGGCATTTTGAGGGGCTTAACGGCTTGCGCAACGCTCTTTTGAACGACGTCACGCGGCATCTTTTCGGGAAGCTTACCCCAGAGAAAATTGACGAGTTATCGACACGGCACAACCTTGCGCCCACCCATTCCGAGCCCTGGAAAAAAATCGTGGTGGGCGGCTCCGATGACCACGGCGGGCTTTTTCCCGGAGTGGCATGGACGGTTACGCCCCGTTGCAAAACGGCCGCCGATTTCCTTCGCCACGTCCAGTGCGGCCGATGCGAGGTGGCCGGGAAAGGCGGCACTCCGCTGGCGCTTTCCCACGGCCTTTATAACACCATCTATTCGTTCGCGCGCGACAAATTCACGAGCGGAGGGGAGGGGAGTTCCGGCCTGATTGCCAAAGTATTCTCGCGCTTCATGGAGGGTCGCGATCCGACCGAGTTTTCGTTTACCGACAAAATCGGGCTGCTTGCTCAAGGCATCGTCTCAGGCAAGATTTTTGAACTCGCCAAACCGGCGCACGCTTCACTGTGGAAACAGCTCTCGGCGGCTTTCTCCGACAGCGATCTCAAACAACTCATTGCCCGGCAAACGGAGGGGATTGAAGAGCCGGAGCGGCGTGCGTTCATGATGGCCAATTTGTTTGTGAGCCGGCTGGTGTTCCAGTTTTTTACAAAATTCGTCAAGCAAGTCTCCTCGGGCAACCTGATCGAGGCGATCCAGGATGTGAGCGTCCTGGCCCCGATTTTGCTGACGGTCAGCCCTTATATTTACTCGTTCCACACCCAATCGCCGCCCCGCTTACTCTTGCGCGAAATTTGTGAGCGGATCACCGGGGAGATTCCGCCGCTACTGCGCAACTCCAGGCGTGCCTGGTTCACCGATACGCTCGAAGATGTCAATGGCGTGGCCACCACGATTCGTAAAATGACTGCCGCGGGAGTCGCCGCCGGAGAGCAGCTCATTGTCGTCACGTCGCGTGCCGAGACGCATATCACTGATATCCCGATCAAGAATTTTGATCCGATTGGCGAGTTCGAATTACCGGAATACGAGCTGCAAAAACTGAGCTTCCCGCCCATTCTGGAAATGCTTGATTACATCCAGCGCGAGCAATTTACGGAGCTGATCATCAGCACGCCGGGGCCGGTGGGGCTCACGGCGTTGATGGCCGCCAAGCTTTTGGGATTGCGGGCCTGCGGAATTTATCACACCGATTTTCCGCAATACGTCCGCATTCTCACCGACGACAATTTCCTGGAAACGCTAACCTGGAAATACATGCACGGGTTCTATTCCCAGCTTGATCTGCTCTACGTCAACAGCGCCGATTACCGCAAAGCCTGGATCGATCGGGGGATCAAAGCGCACAAGATCGCCATTCTTCCGCGCGGGCTCGATACCGAATTTTTTCACCCCCGGCAACGGAACCGGGATTTTTGGAAACGTTTCGGGCAATGGCGGGACAAAGTGATCCTGCTCTACATTGGACGCGTCTCAAAAGAGAAAGATCTCGACATCATCGCCGCCGCATGCCGACGGTTGCAGGAAGAAAAGCTCCCGGTCCAAATGGTGTTTGTCGGCGATGGCCCGTATCTAAAGGAGTTGAGCCAGGCGCTTCCCGAGGCGTGCTTTACCGGGGCGCTTTACGGGACCGATCTCGCCACAGCTTACGCTTCCGCAGACGTATTCCTTTTCCCCAGCACCACGGATACCTACGGCAACGTCGTCGTCGAGGCGCACGCTTCCGGGCTGCCGACGGTCGTTTCCGATACCGGCGGGCCGAAGGAACTTGTCTGCGACGGGTTTAACGGAACCGTCACCCGCAGCCTGGATGTGGACGATTTCACCCGGGCCGTGCGTTCGCTCGTGCTCGACGGCCCATTGCGCAAAAAGCTCGGGGAACAAGCCCGGCAAGGCGTGCAGAATCGCGACTGGTCTCGCGCGTTTCGGACGTTTTGGGATCTTTCACCGCAGTAATTAGCTCCCCTATGAAACAGCTCCTGCTCATTATCCAAGCGGTTTTCGTTCTGGCCGTCACCTCGCTTGCGGGTGCGCCGCGAGCCCCCCACGTTTTCATCGTCAGTTTCGATCAAGGCGCGCCCAGCGGCGTTCAAAAAAGCGAGATGCCGTTTTTCAAGAAAATGGCCGACGAGGGAGCCCACACTTGGGAGGCTTATACGATCGTGCCGAGCCTCACCCTGCCATCCCATGCTTCGATGCTCACCGGCGTCGGCATCCAAAAACACCAGGTGCTGTGGAACGATTTCGATCCGGTCAAAGGCTTTGTCAAAGTGCCCACGATCTTCAGCATTGCGAAGGAGCACGGGTTTGTCACCGCGATGTTTGTCTCTAAACCGAAGTTCAGGACGCTCGAACTGCCCGGCAGCGTGGACGTTTTTGTCTTACCGGAAAATCCCAACGCCATAGCGGTGGCCGGGGCGTTTGCCGCCGAGGTCGGGAAGCTCAAACCGAACCTCTGTTTTATTCACTTTGGAGACCCCGACGTGGCCGGGCATCAATTCGGAATGTTCTCGCCGGAGAAAATGCGGGCGTTTGCGGATTGTGATGCGGCATTGGACGTGATCAGGAAAGCCATTAACGATGCAGGGCTGGCCGATTCGAGTGTCATCCTCCTTACCGCCGATCATGGCGGCCATGACGTGATTCCGGCAGAGGCGAAGAAAGGTGTGACCGGGACTCACGGCTCCCCCGCCACCGAGGACGTTGTGATCCCTTGGATCGCCTGGGGCAAGGGGGTCAAACGGCATTTTACGATCACCTCTTCGGTGGTGATCTACGACACGGCGGCCACGGCGCTTTGGCTCTTGGGGATCGAGGTGCCGGAATCGTTCTGGGGACGCCCGGTCACCTCGGCATTTGAGAAGCTGTCTGAAAATTGAATCGGGCGCATCTTGGGCACCTTTTTGGTCTGGAAGTCATCCCGTGCTTGGCCTGTATTTTCAAATACAGGCGCTGCGCACGGGCCGTCTTCCAGCCTCAAAAATTCGCTCCAATCTGCCTCCCGCTCATTTTTTAGACAGCTTCTGAGAGCGTCACGCCCTGACTAGACCTACTCCCCAACCCGGCTGTGCAGATGCACCGGGGTGCGCACGGCGCGGACCCGGATGTTCAGCATCTCCACGCCAAAGGAGAACGCCATCGCAAAATAAATGTAGCCCTTCGAGATGTGCTGCCCGAACCCTTCGGCGACGAGCACGACGCCGATCAGCAGCAGGAAGCTCAACGCCAGCATCTTGACCGTCGGATGCCGGTTCACAAAATCGCTGATTGTTCCGGATAACCAAAGCATGACGATCATCGCCAGGACGACCGCCGCGATCATCACCGGGAGATGTTGCGCCAGCCCAACTGCGGTAATGACGGAATCAAGCGAGAAGACGATGTCGATCACCGCGATTTGAAGCACCACGGAAAGGAGCGACGCCCCGGCTTTGCCTACGGCTTGTTCCGGTTCGCACCCTTCCAGGCTTCCGTGAATTTCGTGCGTGCTCTTGCCGATCAAGAACAAGCCGCCCAGCAGCAGAATAAGGTCTTTGCCGGAGATTCCCTTGCCAAGGATCGTGACAAACGGCTCCGTTAACCCGATCAGCCAGGCCAGCGTGCAAAGCAGGGCCACCCGGGTTACCAGTGCAAAAATCAACCCAAGCCGACGGGCTTTGGCTTGCTTCTCACGGGCCACTTTCCCGGCGAGAATCGAAATAAAAATCACATTGTCGATCCCGAGAACGATCTCAAGGAAGGTCAAGGTGGCGAGGCTGATCCAAGTTTGCGGCTCAAAAAACCAATTCATCCCCAAGGATTTACCCGAAACAGCGTCCGCTGCCAAGAACCGGGAAATTATTTCACCGGTATCATGACACGCTGTGGGTATTATCGGGACGAAACCGCTTGCTGTAAACGCCGCGCCCAAATTCCCTCAGGATGTGGTCCCAATGCCAACGGACCGGAGCACCGTGAGGTAATTTAATGGCGATGCACGCGAGATGTAAGAGACACCGGTTCGCCTTGTTCATGGTCTGCCTCCCTATAAATAGTTACGTTTGCCAAGCCATCTCGGACGGATGGAAGGCCAGGCGGGGAGGGCAAACAAGAGCCCGTGAAAAAAGTGCGGGACGCCGGGCTTCTCTTGTGAAAAGGAAAAGCCCGGCTAAAGCCGGCTGGGGCGCCGGGTTGGACCCAAACCACCGGCTGAAGCCGGTGGCAAAAAGCGGATTAGCCGGCTAAAGCCCGGCATCCTTTTGCTGAGCCATTGTGAGGCTGAGCCATGGGGTTACCGACTTTGACACTCGGCGATCCTTTTGGTGAGCCGGCTAAAGCCCGGCGTCCTTTTGCTAAGCCAGTGTGAGGCTGAGCCAGCGTGAGAAGAGAAGACTTTTTACAGGCTCCAAAGCGCCTACTCCAGGCGTTTCGAACGCGGTTCACGCTCCCGGCTGCCTGCGGGGGAGGGGGTGGTGACATAAGGGCCGCCCTCAAGGGGGGCCGCTTTGGTGAAAGCGACGCCCGTCACTTCACTGGGACGTCCGGCCAGCGGGAAATCTTTGCGCAACGGGTAAAAAGGATATCCTTCCCACATCAGAATCCGGCGCAGATCGGGATGGCCGCTAAAGCGAATGCCCATCATGTCGTACACTTCCCGCTCCAGCCAATTTGCGCCGCCCCAGACGGCACTGACGGTGGGGACTTCCAGCTCGTCCTCAGAAACGGCGATTTTAAGGCGCAGGGAATGGTTGTGTTCGACAGAATAAAGTTCGTAAACGACTTCAAAACGGGGTTCGCTGCCAAAATTATCTACCGAGCAGAGATTCGAGAGAAGATCGAAGCCGAGCTGGCTTTTGGCAACCGAGCAAATGTCGGCAATAAGATGCCGCTCCACGATCAGAGTTGTCTGACCCCGGAACTCTTTTTTCCCTAAAACGGTGAACTGGCTCTCCAGGGAGGCAATGGCGTCGGCGAGAATCATGACAAGTTGGCGTTGGTTAAGCGTTTTTGGGCGAGAAGCGATTTGGCGGTCATCACTTTTCGCTGGAGGGTGAGGAGGCCTTCAATGAGGGCTTCGGGCCGGGGAGGGCAGCCGGAGACGTAGACGTCAACGGGGATGATTTGATCGACCCCTTGGAGCGTGGAATAGCTGCGATACATGCCGCCGCTGGAAGCGCAGGCTCCCATCGCGATCACCCATTTGGGCTCGGGCATCTGCTCGTAAATCCGCTGGACGGCCAGGGCCATCTTGTAAGTCACGGTTCCCGCGACAATCATGACGTCGCTTTGCCGGGGCGAGAAACGCATCACTTCGGCGCCAAAACGGGAAATATCATAGCGCGAAGAAGCCGTGCCCATCAACTCAATGGCGCAACACGCCAAGCCCATCGGCATGGGCCAGAGCGAGTTTTTCCGCATCCAGTTGATGGCTTCGTCTAGTTTGGTGAAGATGACGTTGTTTTCGAACTTGGTGTCAAAAGCAACCGGTGTCTGAGAAACCATGGCACTACTCTACGTTTAGGGATTTTGCGGGCAAGCGCAAACTTGTGAAAAAAGGCACAAGCGCAAAATTTAGAGCGTTTAGATTTTTTTGAATACGAATCAGCGGTATTTCAGAATTCGTGAACACCTCCCAAGGCCTGTCCATTTTTGCGCCTTTTGCGTTCCCTTTGCGCAAAAGCTCTGCTTATGCTTTTTGCGGCCTTTATTTGGGCAAAAAGAAGCCGCGCTGCCGGGCCGAGATCGGTTCGCCAAGGCGTTCGAGAACAAGGAGCATGTCTTCCCAGACCTTCCGTTTTTCGGTGAGCGACTGGTTGCGAAGCAGGTAAGCGGGGTGGTAAGTGGCCATGAGCGGGATGCCTTTGAACGAATGCCAGCGGCCCCGGACATCGCGCATGACGACCGGTTCCCCCAAGAGTCCCTCCATGGCGGTGGCCCCCAAGGCGACGAGACATTGCGGCTCGATGATTTCAATTTGGCGGATCAAAAACGGCAAGCAGGTGGCCATTTCTTCGGCGCGCGGTTTGCGGTTGCCGCTTTCGCCGGGAGGCATATCGGGGCGGCATTTGAGGACGTTGGCAATGTAGACCTCGCTCCGCTGGAACCCCATCGCCTCGATGATTTTGGTCAAGAGTTGACCCGCTTTGCCGACGAACGGTTCCCCCATCAAATCTTCGTCCGCGCCGGGAGCTTCCCCCACGAACATGAGGCGCGCCTCCGGGTCGCCAACCCCGAATACCAGATTCGAGCGGCTTTTTACCAAATGAGGGCATTTGCAGCAGTCGCCGATTTCGGCACGCAACGCTTCGAGTCGTTCGGCTTTGCTGCCCGTACTGGTGGGAGCGGCGGCGATGGGAGCCGCTTTCGCGTTGACGAGGCGCTCCAAAGAGGCATGGGAAGCACGGGGGAGCGGTCCGGCGGGGTTCTCGCGCAATCCGGCGAGGGCATCGCAAGCGAGGGAGACGGCTTGATCAAACGGTTTCTTGTTCATGATTGCAGATTAAAATTACTCCGGCACGGCTCCTGCCGCGATGAAATCTTGCGGGATGGCGGCTTGGAATGCCATCCACTGGCCGGTGCCGGGGTGGGTAAAGCCAAGCTTCCAGGCATGTAGCATCTGGCGTGCGTACCCGCTGCGTTTGCCGTAAAGTTCGTCCCCCAGGAGCGGGTGGCCCAAATGCTTCAGGTGAACGCGGATCTGATGGGTGCGCCCGGTATGGAGCGTGCATTCGACCAGGCTCGCGGCGGGCAGTTCGCGTAAAACCCGGTAATCTGTGATGGAATGGCGCCCCCGGCCGGTCGTGACCACGCTCATTTTCTTGCGGTGAACCGGGTGCCGCCCGATTTCGGCTTCAATGACCCCGGATTTTTTCTTGAGATGTCCGGCGACCAGCGCCAGGTAAACCTTTAACACCTCGCGTTCAGCAAATTGTTTCGAAAGCCCCTGGTGGGCGCGGTCGTTTTTGGCCACCACGAGGCAGCCGCTGGTTTCCTTGTCGAGCCGATGGATGATTCCGGGTCGTTGCTCGCCGCCGATGCCCGAAAGCTCGGTGCAATGGTGCAGCAGCGCGTTCACGAGCGTTCCGTCCGGATTGCCTGCGGCCGGATGAACCACCATTCCGGCCGGTTTGTTGAGAACCAGGAGGTCGCTGTCTTCAAAAAGAATTTCCAGGGGAATATCTTCGGCGAGCGTTCCCGAGACCGGGGCGGGAGGCGGTTCGTGAACGGAAACGAGACTGCCGGGATGCAATTTATCGGCCGGTTTGGCGGGTCGGGAATCGACGAGAATATGTCCTTCCTTAACCAGGGCCTGAAGCCGGGAACGGGAGAGATGGGGAAGCAGCGTGGCCAGAAAATGATCCAGACGATGACCGGCGGCTTCGGCAGAAACGGGGTATTCCGGCATGATGAACGAGTTTGGAGGTTAAAACAGAGCGGAGAAGGTTGCGAAACGCAAGATAATCAGCCAAACTACGAAGTCTCAATCATTCTTTCCCCTCCCACCATGCCTTCCGAAGTTGAAACCGTCCTTCATACCTGCCCGAAATGCGGTGCCTTGCTCGATGTCAGCGAGCAGGAGCCTTTTTCAGAAATCAATTGCCCGAGCTGCGATACCTCCATGCGGGTCCGCACCCGGTTCGATCATTTTGAGCTGCTGGAGTTCATCGCCTCGGGCGGAATGGGCACTGTCTACAAGGCCCGGGACGTCAACCTGAACCGGATTCTCGCGCTCAAGCTGCTGCGCAAGGAGTTCAGCGCCGACGCCGAGTATATTGAAAAATTGGAGACCGAAGCGAAAATCACCGCTTCGGTGGCTCATCCCAACGTCGTCGAAGTTTTCTCGTTCGGCTGCGACCGCAGCGTTTACTACATCGCGATGGAACTGGTGGACAAAGGTTCCCTCGATGACCTGATGAATTTGCAACAACGCATCGCCGAGGCGCAAGTGCTGGAAATCGGCAGCCAGGTGGCGCAGGGGCTGCGAGCCGCCTACCAAGCCGGATTGATTCACCGGGACGTCAAGCCGGGCAATATTCTGTTTGCCGACGCGCACACGGCGAAGATCGTGGACTTTGGGCTGGCGATGCCGTTGGAGCAAGCGCAGGAGGGGGAGGCCGATATTTGGGGCACCCCTTATTACGTTGCTCCCGAAAAACTCAACCATGACCCGGAAGATTTCCGCAGCGACATTTACAGCCTGGGGGGGACGCTCTTCCATGCGCTGGCGGGTCGTCCGCCGTTCGAGGCCGAGAACGCTTCCCTTGTTGCGCTCAAGCATCTCAAAAACCAGGCGGTCAGCTTGCAGGCGTTTGCGCCCGATATTTCGAGCCCCACCGCCTACGTGATCAACCGGACCTTGGCGAAGAACCCCGGCGACCGTTATCAATCTTACGACGAGTTGATCGAGCATCTGGAATACGCCCGCTCGCAACTGCTGGAAAATGCCGGGAGCGCCCGCCAGCCCAAGACCCGCGTGGTCATGGAAGACGAGAAACAGCAAAACGTGATGGGGTACATCATGATGAGCATGCTCGCGTTTACGCTCATCCTCGGGTTGATCCTCTATCTGTATCGGGATTCGATTTTCAGCCGCAACGCCAGCGTCGAAGAATTGGCCCGGCAACAGATGGAGCGTTCCTCCAATTCCAGCGAACAAATGCTCGGCAACGCCCGGAAGGAAATCATCAAAGGCAATTTTGATGAGGCGGTTAAATTGTTAATTTCGCTCGGAAATCGGCCGAATCTCACCGAGCCGCTAAAGACCTGGATCGTTTTGCACCATTGCATCGCCAAATTGCTACAGGGAGACTTCTTGAGCGCGAGCGCCATTGTTGCGCGCTACGATGGGGGAGTCCCGGGAAAAGATATGGCCGATGATGGGCAGCGACGGCTATTTTCGGCCGCTCTCAAAGGGCTCATGGGGATTCGCGAAAATACGTTTTTGGTTGCCTCCTCTGCGGAAACCTATGAACCGGCCGGATGCCTGATTGCCGGTTTGAAGGAATGGGACGCTTCCCGGTTTGAAATCGCGGACAACTTCTTCCAGCGGTTCATGGCCGCCAAGCCGAAGGGAGGCTGGGTCTGGCTGAACGATTTCAAACCTTTGGTCGCGCAGTATCGCGCCGATTACGACAGTTTCCGCGCTTTGGATGAGCTCATCAAATCCGCGAAAACGCCGGAAAACCGGGCGGCGATTCTCCCCCGGATTCCCGGGGTTAAAGCAAAGCTCAAACTAACAGGCCGTTTGCCGGAGGCGCTTGCGGTTTATGAAAAATCGTTACAGCCCGATTTGCAGCCGGCCGCCGATTCCGGGGTTCAGCGCGGAACCGTGCCGTTGCCGGTCTTGTATGCCCGGGTGATGAAGGCTTTGAGCGAGATGATGCCGGCGCAGGCTATGCAATTGATTGCCGATACGCCGGTTGCCGGTTCGGACGAAACAGGCAAACAGGCGCTCTTGCGCAAGGTGAAGTTTGTGGACGATTTCAAAAAAAATCTCATCAATGAACTGCCTCGCTCGACCGTCGGATCCCGCTGGATTGCGCGACGGAGCGGACCCTGGCTGGTCGGGACGATTTCACGCGCGGACGATGCCCAAATCCAGGTCCGGGTGGATGGCCGCGAGGTTTCCGTTCCGTGGTCGGATGTGATGCCCTCGACCGTGCTCGTCTGGGCCGACTCCGGGTCCAACCCCAACAAGCTCTGGTACGGCGGCGTTTATGCTTGCGTAGCCGGTTATTCCAAGGAAGGGCTGGCCCGCTTGAAAAAGGCGGTTGAACTCCGCCCGGATCGGCGTGCCGATTTCTCCGTTTTCGAGTCGGGACGTTAAGGCCCGAAAAAATTAACGTGCGAACCTTCCGGGCAGCTTTTATCTGCGGCGCATTGGCCTCGAGCCTCTCGATTTTTTTGTTGAGCATGGGGATCTTCGAGCCGTTGAACCGGTTTGCATTTTTTGATGCGGGCGCGGGATTTGCGTTGCCGGCTTGGGTGCAGTGGATCGGGGCGATCCTTCTTGGATTCGGGCTGGCTTGGACGAGTATCGAAATCCGGGCATTTTCGCTCAAGGTCGTGGTTTCTGCGATTGCGCTGCTGGAAGTCGTGGTCCTTTCCTGGGTCTTGCTTCTTTGGGGTATTTTGTGGAGTCCATTCACCACGCTGACCGCCGGAATTTTGGGAACCGTTCTTGGCTTGGTCTATCATTTGAGCGCACCGGGGCGGCGAAGGCAGGCTTTGGAAACCGTGCTGGGTGGGCGCATTTCCCGGAAGACGTTTCGCCGCTGGCTGGATTCCAATGAACCGCTCCCGTTTGAGGGGGAGCAACGAGAAGCGGGTGTGGTCGTCTGCCGCGTTTTGAATGGCACACGGATCGCCCAAGCGCTTCCCTTTGGGGATGGCGTGCTTTTTTCAAAGCGATTTCTCAAGGTCGGTTCACAAACGCTGAAGGAAGCGGGCGGTGTCTTGATCGAGGCGGATGCGGAACACCTGGTCGCCGCTTTCGGCGCGGTGTTGCCTGAGCCTGAACACGCCTCGCAAGCGTCCGAGGCCGCGCTGATGTTAAAAAAGCGACTCGAACCGTTTTGTGAAGCCTGTCGGGAGCGGTGGAATATCGCGGTTGAATTTGGAATTGCGGTTCATTCCGGCCCGGTGAATGTTGGGGCGGCGGAGAACCGTTTTTTTGTAATCGGCGAGCCGCTGGATTTTGCCCGGCGGCTCTGCGAAGCCAACCAGAGCGATACGACGCGGCAGGAAACGAA
Source organism: uncultured Spartobacteria bacterium (assembly GCA_903933715.1). Classification (GTDB taxonomy): domain Bacteria; phylum Verrucomicrobiota; class Verrucomicrobiia; order Chthoniobacterales; family Chthoniobacteraceae; genus UBA695. The sequence goes on along the minus strand of CAIZLD010000001.1, from coordinate 11,977 downwards.
CAATCCGCTGGCCCACTTTTATTTGGTGCGGGCAACTCAAGGTGAGTAACAAAATATAATGGGAGATCGTTTTAATGAAACGCGTTGAATATCCGGCTCCGCTCAAGCAATTGGTGGCCCAGCTCAAGCGGATGCCGGGGATCGGCCCGCGTTCTGCCGAGCGGATCGCGCTTTGGATGGTTAGCGCGCGCAATGCGCGGCCCGGTGAGATTGCCGCCGCGATTGCGTCGATGAGCGAGACCGTTCGCCCCTGCCCGCAGTGCGGTTTTTTTACGACCGAGCCGTTGTGCGAGATTTGTGCTGACGAGGCGCGGGAATCCGAGCTCCTTTGCGTGGTGGAGGAGGCGACCGACATTTTGCCGCTGGAGCGGACCGGCGCTTTTCGCGGGCGGTACCATGCACTCGGGGGGCGGATCTCGCCGCTCGACCATGTCGGCCCCGACGATTTGCGGATCGATGCGCTCGTGGAGCGGGTTCGCAAAGAGCACCCCACCGAAGTGATCCTGGCGCTCGGATCGGATGTGGAGGGGGAGGCGACCGCCAACTACCTGGCCGGGCTGCTGCGGGAATTCCCGGTGAAGCTGACCCGAATTGCCCAAGGGCTCCCCGCCGGGGGCGGCCTGGAACACGCCGATGAATTGACCTTGAGCCGCGCCCTTAGCGGCCGGGTGAAGGTGTAGAGAATTGCGGGTGCTCCAAAATCATCCGCTCCATGAGGGGGTGCTGATCTTCGCCGATTTCGGCTGGGAATTTCGCGCCGGAGCGTTTCCATTTTTCCAGCCACGCCGCTCCGAGGAGATCGTGTGTTGTACCGAGGCACGCTTGCGGCGTGAGCGCGATGGTGGTCTCCAGTTTTTCGCCGGTTCTGCGGCCTTTGGCGACATGGAACCCCGCCAGCAAAAGCGCGGAGCGGATCGCAGTGGAGCAAGTGTAGGTGAATAGTTCCACGCTGCGCCCGCAACAGGCGGCGAATAAGCGGCGGAACGCTTCCAGGGTCCACTGCTCGCCATTGGTTTTGCTGGAAAACATATCGAAAAAAATCAGGTCAGGCGGCGCGGATGCCCGGGACATCGTCGCAGGGAAATCGCCCGGGACAAGTTCCCATTCCAGCCCGGGTTGCGTTTCCGATTGCCAATGGCCCCGTTTGAGAATTCCGTCCGGACCGGCATGGCGCAGATACGGGAAAAGGTTGTTGTTAAGCCGGGCGAGCTTTAGCGAATCGAGATCGTTCTCAAAGCTCACGATCCGCAACGGGCGTTGAGGAGTTGTTTCCTCGCAAACACGGATTGCGGCCATCGCATTGGCAGCGGCCCCGAGCCCCACATCCCAGATTACGAGCGGTTCGGCACTTTCTGTGCAGAGCCGTTCGGCCAGACACGATTGCTCAATATAAAGACGCCGAGCCTCTTCCATTGGAGGCGTGCGCGAATGCATGATCTCGCCCGAGGCGATGTGCCGGATGCTTGAGAAACCTTCCGGGGAGGTGTGGACCTCGTAAGCGCCGAGTTTGAAGAGCTTTCGTTTCCGACTCGGCTTGGGATGGTTCACCGGGTTGTCGATATCCTCAATGTGCAGGATCTCCCGTTTCCCGCGGTAAAGCTCCATGAAGCGATCCGCCAGAATGCTTTCCCGGATCTCGCGCATCATTTGATGGTAAAAGAAAATATTGTGCGCCCCGAGCAGTTGCCAGCCGAGCGTTTCCCCGGTCTTGGTCAAATGATGCAGGTAGGCGCGGGAGTAGCGGGCGCAGGTGGGGCAGCCGCACGCCGGGTCGAGCGGCGCCTCGGAAAATTTGTAAATGCCCCGGCGCAGTTGCAGGAATCCGCGGGAGGTGAACGCGCCTCCGCGCTGGGCCACTTGCGTGGGGATGATGCAATCGAACATATCGACCCCCCGGTGAACGGCTTCCAGAATGTCGAGCGGCGTTCCGACCCCCATTAAATAACGCGGCCGGTCGGCGGGGAGCAATGAGGCCGTGAACTCGCATGTTTCCTCCCGTTCGCTACGGCTCTCGCCAACGGCCAGCCCGCCAATGGCGAAACCGTCGAACGGCATCCCGCAAAGCGACTCCGCGCTCTCCCGGCGCAGTTCCTTGAAGAGCGCCCCTTGCACGATGCCGAAGAGCGATTGGGGCGAGTCACCGCGAGTCGCCAAACTCCGCAGAGCCCAGCGGTGCGTGATCCCGAGCGCCTCCCTGGCTGCCGATTCGGGAGCCGTCGAGGGGATGCACTGGTCGAGCGCCATCATGATGTCGCTGCCGATCGCCATCTGCGTTTCGATGCTCACCTCCGGGCTTAAGAGAATCGTCCGTCCGTCAAGATAGCTCTGAAACGCGGCTCCTTCCTCGCTCATCATGCGCGAATGGGGCAGTGAAAAAATCTGGAATCCGCCGGAGTCGGTGAGCACTGATTTTTTCCAGCTCATAAACGAGTGGATGCCTCCCAGGCGTTTAAAAACGTCCGGGCCCGGCCTTAGCAAAAGGTGGTAAGTGTTGGCCAGCAGGATTCGGGAACCGGAATCTTCCAGCGATTGCGTCGCCTGTGCCTTGACGGTGGCTTGCGTCCCCACCGGCATGAAAAGAGGCGTCTCCACCTCATTGTGAAGCGTACGGAACGTCGCGGCCCGGGCGCGGGAGTCGCTGGCGGTGGCTTCGAGGCGGAAATTTAATCGGGAACCGTTCATTGGAGTGAGAGGGTAGACTATAGAGGGGGGAGATGATAGACGATGCTATTCTTGCCAAGTCCTTTCTATAGGGGAATTAAATGTGGTGTGAACTAGGTAGTGTCGTCACGAGATTTGCACGCCATCCACTTCGGCCTTTTGCGCCTGTCATGCGACTCTCGTGACGACACTACCTATCAGGTGCTTCAGCGCCAACGGCGCGGCCTTATACCAGCCCAACCTGAAAGGCTGGGTCTTTGGTGTGGGTTACGCAGGGCTGTAAGCCCGTACTATCCGCCTCTGTCATTGCATGGTGCGGGCTTACAGCCCTTTTCATATGGGACATGGGGTCATGGGCCTGCGCTTCGCTCCGACCCATGCTGGTATGGGGCCGCGCCGTTGGCGCTGAATGAGAAAATTCGCACCATTTTTAAGCCCACCCCTCTCTATGCTCTTTTATTTCAAAGAGGCATCGTTCACACTGGCAGCATGCAGATTCTCGATTTTCAACTTCGCCCGAACCAGGATTTTATAGAGCTTCACAAGCTCCTCAAATTCATGGGAGTGGCCGAGAGCGGCGCGGAGGCCAAAGAGCTGGTCGCGAGCGGCGAAGTCCGGGTGGACGGCGCGGTGGAATTGCGCAAGGCATGCAAAATCCGGGCCGGTCAGCGGGTTGAAATCGGCGATGTGCGGATCAATGTGGCAGTGGCGTAAGCGCAGTCATTTTTCGCTCCAGCGGGCGAATATCCCGCAGGGCAAATAGCGCCCGCCCTTGGATTCGAGAAGTGTCAATTCGCCGGATTCGATTTTCCCTCCGAACTTCGCGACCATATCGTGCAAATTGTAGCGGTAGGCCAGTTGAGAATATCCGGCGGCGTAACCGTTGATGGCGAAAAAGAGCGGGTGTTCGCTCAAGAGCCGTTTGCAGGAGTCCACCAGCGGCAGAAAGTCGTCTTCGATCTGCCACACATCGCCGTCGGGACCGCGTCCGAACGCGGGCGGGTCCATGACAATGGCATCGTAGCGATTGCCGCGCCGCAGTTCCCGTTGAACAAATGCCTTGGCATCGTCGAGAATCCACCGGATCGGCTGCCCGGCCAGACCGGAGGCTTGCGCGTTGTCTTTGGCCCAGCCGATGCTGGCCTTGGACGCGTCCACATGGCACACCTTTGCGCCCGCTTGCGCGCAGGCCAGCGATGCGCCGCCGGTGTAGCCAAAAAGATTCAACACGGAAACCGGGCGTCCGCTGGAGCGAAGGCATTCGCGCATCCAATTCCAGTTGGGCTCTTGTTCGGGAAAAATGCCGGTGTGCTTAAAGGCCGTCGGGCGGATGTGAAAGGCAAGGCCGCCGAAATGGATCGTCCATTTTTCGGGAACGGGTTTGGTGAAATTCCATCGTCCATCCCGTCCTTCGCGAACAAACGAGCCGTGCGCTTCTTTCCAGAGGGCGGCGTGGGATTTATGCCACAACGCCTGCGGATCAGGCCGACGCAAAATGACGGGGCCGTAGCGTTCCAGCTTTTCGCCTTCGCCGCTGTCGAGCAGTTCGTAATCGGGCGACGGGGGGGTATGGAGGAGGAAGATTTCTGGATTCACGGGACCGGTTGGCTGGTTGATGCGCACACGCTTGGAAACCGGGCGGTGTGCTAAGATCGGACTTTACACCGTTTTATGGATCGCTGGCTACTTAACAAAATTGAGGATGGCTCGTGGATCGGCAAAAATGGCAGGCGCACTCCCCATCGCTCCCGGAGGTCGCGATCCACCTTTCACGCGCACCCGAAAATCAGTTAATTTTCGAGCTGGAATCGTCCCAGTTGCCGATGTCGTCGGCGGTGTTGGGGAGACGGTCCGGGCCGGAGGAAATGATGTCGAAGCTCTTCGGGTTGTGTTTGCCGGGGCAGATAAAACTGTATTCACAATCCCACGGGTCGCGCGGCAGTTTGCCATCTTCAAACGCACAGCGCCACTGGCGGGGACGCGGTTCGGTGGTCGGTTGGACGACGAGCGCCTTGAGCCCCTGTTCGGTGGTGGGGTAAAAACCGTTTTGCGCATTGTACATCCGCAACGAAGTGGAAAGGCACTGGATGTCCGCTTTCACGCGCACTTCCTTGCCGAAATCGACCGCGCCGCCCATTTGTTTGATGGCGACGCCCATCAAGATCACGATGATCGAGATGACCAGGGTCATTTCCAGCAGCGTAAAGCCGCTTTGCAGGCGGGATGGGTGAACTCGGTTTTGCTGTGATTTCATTTCAGGGTGCAAATTGGTAGTCCAGTATTCTCCAATTATGCTTGAGTTGCAACTCGATGGCGCGAATCGCCACGGGACTCGCCCCGGAGGGGAGTTGCAGGGTGATCGTGTTGGCGCCCGCTTTCAATGCGGCGCCGGGGAGGACAATTTGGCCGTGAAGCCAGCCGGCGTAATGGAAGCGCATGGCCTGGAGCGGGCGCACTACCCCGGCGTAGGCGGGATCGGCGAGATCGGCGAGTTGCATTGAAACGACTCCCACGGGCATGTTGTTGACCCAGACTTGGAGAGGGGCGAGGGGATCGGCGTTCAGGATGTCCAGGGTGACAAGCGCCATGAGGGGGGCAGCTTCGAGATCGAACTCGTAAACCGCCGAAGTTTTAACCTCGGGGGTGGCCTCGCTTTCGGGGGCGGGGTTGGTCGAGAATTTGGGAGCGGCGAGTTTGACCAAGCCGGGTTCCAACGTGGCGCGCACTCGTCCAAAGAGATAAGTGTCGTTGGCCGCCGCCGGTTGCGGAGCCGGGTTGCCGAACGGATCGATGACCGGTTCGGTGATGCTCGAAGAGGTGACGGGTGCGAAATCGAGCGGTTGATTGACGGTGCTCTTTTTTAGGGTCGTCAGAAGCGCTTTGCGGAGATTGGAGCCATCGCCGGGAAGGTCGATGTCCAGATAGGCCACCCCTTGCGTCGGGATCGACATCGATTCGGAGACCGGGAGGTCCAGCCCGGCCCCGAGCGGCCCGGAGTTGAAACTCTGCACGCCGGTTTCCGACCAAGCGGTGATGGTCGGATGGGCGGTTGCGAGGTCGTCAAAAAAGAGCCGCAACAGGACGGCTTCGCTGAGCCCCGGCAGGGAGCGTAGCCGGATTCGGACCGTCGTGTGAGGCGTATCCTTCGATTCAGGGAGTCCCGAAACGGCACTCTCGCCGGCGGGTTCGGCGGGGATGATCTTGACCGATTCAAGCCAGATCGGGAGGGCCGGTTTGGGGGCGGCCGGCTGGCGCAGCGCGGCGAAATCGAGCAGCACCGTAAACGGAGTCGGTTGGACGGCCAATTCCTGGCCATTGGCCAAGGGGGCGACTGCCGCGAGGCAGAGGGCAACCAACCTGACTAGTCGACGAATCATTCGCACAAATAACCAAAAAGCATGAGGCGGGCTCGAGAGCAAGTGTTTTGGCGGGCTGGGACGAAAATAGGTCTCCCAGTCCATGGAGAACCGCAATCCGCATTTCTTTGCCTTGCAGATTTGGCGGGACAAGTATTAGAGCGGTTTTGATTTCGTTATTCACGGGGCGAAGCCGCCCGCTGCACGGCATGGCGCAGGTTCTCGGCACTGATTGGTTTGACCAAGTGCTCCAGGAATCCCGCCTCCAGGCTATTGCGAATATCGTCGTCCGTACCGTAACCGCTTAGGGAGATCCCTTTGATATTTGGTCGATTTTTGGCCGCGTGCATGATTTCCAGACCACTGCCATCGGGCAGCCCCAGGTCGCTGATCAACACGTCAAAAGACTCGCTGGAGAGGCGTTCGAGAGCTGCTTGCACGCAATCGGCTGTCACTAACGCGTATCCCCATTTGCGAAGAAGCTTGGACATTGCCAGCAATGTGTCGGGGTGGTCTTCGACGAGAAGAAGTTTCTTCGCGGCTTCTCCCATGACCGGGGGAGGTGTGATCTTTTGGGGAGGCTCGGCCGGGGTGGCCAGGGGGAGCTTGACGGTAAAGGTTGCCCCTTGGTTTAAGCCTTGGCTGGATACTGTAATCGTGCCGTGATGAAGCTCCACGACCGATTTCGCAATACTCAGGCCCAGCCCCAGACCGCCAAAGCGCCGGGGGGACGTCGCATGATTGCCCCGCTCGAAAGGTTGAAAGATTTTGGGTAACACTTCGGAGCGAATCCCGATGCCCGTATCCTCGATTTCAATTTTCAACTGATCATCGGCATTGGAGGTGCGCAATGTGATCCGCCCCCCTTCCGGGGTGTACGCGACCGCGTTTTTAATTAGGTTCCAGAACACCTGGCGCATGCGTGTCGGGTCGGCCCTTATGTGGCGCGTTTTGGCTTGGAAGCTCAGCGAAATATCCAGGTGTTTGGAATCGACATCTTTCTGGCAGATGCCCAGCGCCGATTGAAGCAAAAGGCACGCATCAACGACCTCCGGGTGCAGATCAATCGCTCCGCGGCTGATCCGGGTGATGTCCAGCAGGTCATCGATTAATTTTACTTCCATTTGCACATTTCGGAGAATCATCTCCATATCGGCCTGCAGTTCCCCGGGCAATTCCTCTTGCGTGTTCAGCTCCGAAAGAGTCGCGACCACCGGAGTCAACGGGGTTCGCAACTCGTGGCTGAGCATCGCCAGAAACTGATCCTTGGCCCGGTTGGCCGCTTCCGCGGATGCTTTGGCTTGCTTCAATGCCTCCTCGTTTTGTTTGCGCCGGATTTCCTGATCCAGGTGATCCAAGGCGAACGAAATATCGGAAGCGACTTCTTCAAGGAGATGCACCTCTCTGGAGTGGAAGTAATTCGGATTATCCGTGTAAACGACAACGGTTCCGTACAACTGGTTCTGGTTTCGGAGCGGGAGCGCGATGGCGGCTTTCAGGCCGGATTCGGTGGCGGCCTCACGCCAGGGGAGAGTGTCCGGATCATGCAAAAAATCGTTACTGACGCATGTCCGCGCTTCGCGGATCGAAGTTCCCGCAGCGCCTTTGCCTTCAGGCCGGTCGTCCGCGTAGATGCTGATTTTATTGAGATAGCCTCGTTCGTCTCCCGCGGAAGCAACTGGAACCACTTGCCGGGTTTGAGGATTAACCGTTCCCACCCAGGCCATCTTGAAGCCGCCGAATTGGATGCAAATCTCGCAAATCTGCTGCAAGAGCCTTTCGTGGGAATCCGCCCGGATGACGGCCTGGTTGACTTGGCTCAAAACGGCATAGATGCGGTTGATCCGGCGCAGTTCATCTTCCGCGCGCGTGCGTTCGGCCACTTCGGTTTGCAACATCGTAATGGCAGTTTTGAGCTCGGCCGTGCGCTGCTCGATGTGTTCCTCCAAGGTTGCATTGAGATTCCGGAGGGCTTCCTCGGCGCGCTTGCGTTCGGTAATGTCTTCCAACATCGCGAGCACATAATCGAGCGAGCCGTTCGCTTTCCGCACACAGCCGACGGCCAGATTTGTAAAGACAACGCTGCCGTCTTTTCGCACGAAGCGTTTTTCCAGCGTATAGCCTTCAATTTCTCCCCGGCTCATCCGCTCGAACTGCGCAATATCGGCGGCCAGATCGTCAGGATAGGTTATTTCCGCCCATGTCACCTCAGCCAGCTCCTCCCGGGTATAGCCGAGCATTTGGCACAATTTTTCGTTGACCTGGAGCCATCCCTTTTTCGGCGAGGTGATCGCCATTCCCACGAGCTGGCGCTCAAAGAAAAAGCGGAGGCGGTCCTCGCCCGTTTTTAACGCCTTTTCGGTTTTCCTTTGCTCGGTGATGTCCAGAACACTCACCAGCACCTCGCCATAATGGGAGTCGAGCGGGGGGAAGGTCATGTTCAGCAAAGCGTCGATAGTGTCCCCCTTCAGCGTGTTCAGAGCCATTTCAGCGCGGTAAACCGCTTCTCCTTGTGCCAGAGAGCAGAGTTCGCCAATAAAACCCGGCAGGGTGGTCTCTGTGCCAAAAACTGTTTCAAGCGAACTGAGCAAATCCGCCTTATTTTTGGCTCCGAACATGCGCAGGGTCCACTCATTGATGTCCAGGATTTTGACGTCGTTGAGTGCGCGGGCAACAAACTGCGGATGCTCGCGGAAATAGGCGGGAAAGTCGCTGACTCCCCGTGCGCGAAGCTCGTTGATGCTTTCAATGACTCGGGTCCAATCCTCCTGCCAAATGGACACAGGCGAACCCTCGTAGAGCATCCGGTAGCGCATTTCACTTTCGGCAAGCTGCCGTGTCCGTTCGCGCACGCGCTCTTCCAGGCTGGCGTTAATCGCGCGAATCTTCTCTTCAGGCTCGTTCATAAACTGTTGCGCGGTGGAACGGAGTTTATCGCTCCGGAGCGGAATCGTATTGCGAAATATAACACATATTCCAGCCACAGGGCATTGGACTTAACGCCAAAACAGTGCTGGCTATCGCGAGCGGAGCCACTCCAGGGCGCTACGGGCGGCCCGGTGGCCGGTCACCATGCAACCTTGAAGCAGGTAGCCGCCGGTGGGGGCTTCCCAGTCGATCATCTCCCCGGCGGCAAAAACTCCCGGCAGATACCGAAACATCAGGCCGTCCGTCAGTTGGCTCCAGCAAATCCCTCCGGCTGATGAAATTGCCTCATTAAGAGGTCGGGGTCCGCGCAACGTGAGCCGAAAATCTTTAGCGGCTTCCACTAGTTCCCCGGGCGTGGCGTAGGGGCTTCGGCTTTCCAGAAGTGCAAACGCGGCGGGGCTTAAACGCCAGCGACTCCGGGCATCGGCCAGAAGATTAAGCGGGGATCTCCCCAAAGTCCCGAGCCTGGAAATGAGTTGCTTGGCGGTGGAGCCCGGCTTGAGATCGAGGCTCAATTCCGCCGTGCCGTTGGCGTTTTTGAGGGCTCGCAGATTGGCTCCCAATGCGTAAAGCGCGCCCCCTTCGATCCCGTAACGGGTGATAAGCAGTTCGCCTTCCACTTGCTGCTCCCCGGCCCGTGCCACAATGTTTTTGAGCGGCTTGCCTTCGGCCTTTTCGAGAACGCTCGCGGGCCATCCGACTTCCCAGCCGCAGTTGGCCGGTTCCAGCGGGGCGATGGCGACCCCTTGCTGTTCGAGGATTTTGATCCAGCTCCCATCCGATCCGGTCAACGGCCAGGAACCGCCCCCGAGTGCCAGGATCACCGCGTCCGCCTTGAACACAACGGGGTGGCCTTCGGGCGAAATCATTTTGAGTTGGAGATCGTCGGGTGTCGGGTTGGTCGCAAACCCCGTCCAACGGTGGCGCATTTTGAAGCAAACGCCCAATTCATCGAGCCGCGCTTTCCAGCGGCGCAGCAGCCGGGCGGCTTTGAGGCCGACCGGATAAACGCGTCCCGAGGAGGCGGCAAACGTTTCGATGCCCAACCCGTGGGCCCATTCGCGGAAAGCACTGGAATCGAAATCGGCGATCAGCGAAGGCCAGAGATGTTCGGGCATTCCATGGCCGCTGTAACGGGTGGCAAGCCGTTCCGCAGTTTCGGCTCGGGTAAGATTAAGACCGCCCGTCCCGGCAACCAGAAATTTGCGCCCGACAGACGGTTTGGCGTCAAAAAGTGTGACAGAGGCGTTTCCGGCCGCGGCGATTTCCGCTGCGCGCATACCGGCCGGACCGCCTCCGATAATGGCGATATTCATGTGAGCCGAACCCTAGCACGCCCGTTTCAGGCTGGCGAACCTTATCAATGCCCGCCTGGCCAGCCGCTCGGTTTGTCCCCCGCGACTTTAAGACTCTGCATCGTGAGCTTATGAATTTTGCGGGAAGCCATCAGGATCAACGCCACGGGGAAATAAGCGACGGTGAACTGCATGATCAACATAAAATCCCTTTTTGGATGAGGGACGTCCGGCAGCCCGGGAATCCCGGTCAACATGAAGATCACGGCGCTCAAGAGGCTGCCTGCAAGGATATGCTTGGCCCAACTCTGCCGTAACCAGATGGCCAAAAGAAGCACCGTGGTCCAGATGGCGGTCACGAGAACCCAGGCAATCACGGGCGGTTTTTGGCTCATTGGCAATTGGGGGTAGACGCAAGTCAGAGTGAAGACATCGACCATCCGCAGCCAAATAAAAATCAGGAAAACGTAAAACCGGCCGTTCTTCCATTTGCTCCGGCGATGCCGCCTGCGCGCGGCAGAGGGCACCGGGGTGATGTCTAAAGGAAGCGGCGAAAGTGTGTAGTCCATGAGGGTTGTCGATGGGGACGTTACCTTCGGAGTCTATTCCTCAGATCGCCGCGAAGAAAGCTGATTTTTGCGTTCAATCATCTTCCTTTACCAAACAGCGGTTCGCGGCGGTCTTTTTGCGCCAATCGCCCTGCCGTGTCTTGTTGCCGAAGACGGTTCGGAGCTATTTCTTCGCGGGTGTAGTACACCAACGCGAACGATCCGATGCCGTCCCGGGGATCCGGGGGGGATATCTCATCGGGGGGATTCGCCTTAAAAAAGGAGGTTTTAATGGACGAAACGCAATTGGAGCAGCCCAAGATTAAATTTAAACGGCTCCACAAGGATACCTGCGGGGTGGCTCGACAGGAATACGATAACTACGACGACGTTCGACTGGCTTGCGAGCGCAAGTTGCTGGAATGGGAGCGGTTGGGGATCATTCCGCCGTGGCAGGCAGCGCGCAATAATGATTGGATCTTTGCCCGGCAAAAATAGAGGAAAGAGATTGCGCGGAGGCGGGAGTTAATTATGCTGCGCCAAGCACGTTCCCTCCTGTGATTCGCCTCTGTCCTTTTCTGGTTTTGCTCTGTCTGATGACCGGGTGTATTAGGTCTCTCCCCCGTTACGAGGAACCTCTCCCCCGCACCCGCATCCAGTCGGTCCGCACCACCGCCTACACGCATTCGGAGCGGGATCATCGCCGTTACGGGGCTCTCTCCGCGCTGGGGACCCCGTTGCGTTACGACCGCAAGATTCACAGCGCCGCCGCGGATTGGGCGCGCTGGCCTGCCGGAACGCTTTTTCGGATTCAGGAGACCGGGGCCATCTGCCAGGTGGATGATTATGGATGGGCGCTGGCCGGGAGGAATACCATCGACCTTTATCAGCCGAGCCGCTCGGAGATGTGCCGATGGGGAGTGCGCCGGGTCCACATCGAAGTGCTCCATTGGGGCGACCCGTGGGAGAGCTATCGGCGTCTTAAACCGGTCCGCAAATATCGCCACATCCAGCGAATGATGCGGGAAATCCGGGAGTTTTATTAGGTCGTGTTCACGAATCCAGAAAGGAGCCCTCTGTTTCCTCCTCGATTGCCTTTTTCCGTGCCTCTGTGCCTCCGTGCCTCGGTGTTAAATACCATCGAGCTTCGAAACTCCCGGCGGCGTGGTCTTTTCTTTGCGCGTATTCT